>VSPE01000050.1 GCA_009775225.1 Muribaculaceae bacterium
AACTCCCCCTCCCCCGCCCCCCCCTCACTAGCCCCCACCCGCCCTCTTCCCCGCCAGCTGCGGGGTAATTTGTTAATTAATTTGTAATTTTGCTGTGTGAATTTCATCTAATCATTAACAGCAAAAACAAACAATGGAAAAAATTAAGAACTACCTCTTGATTCTCCTCGTTTCTTTCGGCATGGCAGCGGCTTTCACGGCATGCAGCGACGACGACAAGGACGACAACGGCTACTCTGCTCTTATAGTAGGCACCTGGATTGATGTTGACTATCCCGAAGACGGCTATACATTCCGCTCAAACGGCTCCTTCACAATCTTTATAGAAGGCGATGAAGAAAACGGCAGATGGTCTATCAGCGGAGACAGACTTATCATGGATGTTGACGGAGAAAAAGAAATCCAGACTATCTTAACCCTGACCAAAGACGAGCTGAGACTCGAGGACGAAGACGGCGATATTTACAGATATGTAAAGAGATAACAATTATCTTTTCAGTCCGAGAGCACCGGCACGCCACACAGCATGCCGGTGCTTTCTTTTGCACTTCTATAAAGCACCGGTCACCGACACCGTAGATGCGCCGCGCGAGGGGTCGGCATCCACATGGATTTGCACCGGCAGCTCGGCTTTAAGCTCGGCGATATGACTTATTATGCCCACTCGTCGCCCCGACGAGCGGTTCAGCGACCTCAACATCCCCACAGCGCGCTGCAGCGGCTCGCCGCTGAGTGTTCCGAAACCTTCGTCGATAAACAGGGTGTCGGCTACAAAACTGCCTCCCAAATCGGCAAGAGCAAGGGCAAGGGCAAGCGACACCATAAAGCTTTCGCCGCCCGATGAAGTTGCCACAGGACGGCTGCGATAGCCGTTGTACGCATCTTCAAGAAGTATCAGATACGAGCCTTCAACACCCTTGAGCCTGTAGCGGTCGGTGAGCATGGCAAGATAGCGGTTTGCGGCAATCAACAGGTTCTCAAGCACAAAGCTCAGCGCGATATTGCGGAAGCGGCAACCCTCCTTGTCGCCGAAAAGGTTGTTCAGCCTCGCCCAGCGCCCACTCTCTTTCTCGGCGACCGCGAGACGGTCGAGCAAATCGGCCTGCTGAAGACGCATCTTCCCGTCGCCCTCGAGCTGCTGCACAAGCGCTCCAAGCGCACGGTTGTGCTGTGCGATTAGCTCTTCCAGCTCGCGCTTGCGCTCTCCGAGCGAGTCCCGGCTATCGGTGTCAATACCCTCAGGGCGCGTTTTACCATGTGTTTCAAGCTGTGTCTTCGCACTCTCGAAAGCGGCATCGGCACGCGTCACGGCAGTATCCGCTCCCACAAGAGCGGCACGCCTGCGCTCAACATCGGCCTCTGCCATACCGTTCAGCGAAAGCAGAATGTCTTTGGTAAACATGTCGTTCTCTTCGAGGAAATGCGCAACGGCCATATCGAGACGCCCCACTTCGAGTGCAAGCTGGCGCCTTCGGTCGGCAAGCGAGCACACCTTCGACACAAAAGAACCTATATATGCAAATACATCGGCCTCCGACACATGAGTAGCCGCCGGCACATGCGCCCACTCGGGCAAGGCATCGGCAAGCGCCTCTCCGGCATCCTTTGCCACAGCAAGCTGCTCGGAAGCCCGCTCTATCGCCGATACAAGTTTTTGGCGCAATGCGCGCAGACGCTCATACTCGCAGTACGACTCCTTGAAATCTTTAAGAAAATCGGCCGGCTCGGGCACTCCGGCGCTGAACCACGGCTTCATATCCTCCCGGCCCTGCAAGGCGCTTAGCGCAGCATCGGCGTTCGCCGCCGCGCGGGCCATACTCTCCTCAAGAGCAGCCACTCGCATCTCCACAGTCTGCAAGGCAGCAAGAGCCTCGGCCCGACGCTTCTCTCCGTTCTCTCGCTTTTTCAACGCTTCGAGATGCGCGTTCTGAGCCGCTTCGGTCCGAGCCTTGAGCGAAGCCGCAGCCTCGTTGGCCTTCTCGGCTGTGCCAAGCGCGCTCCTAAGTTCTAAGAGCATTGCCTCGCGCCCGTCTTCCGACTCCGGCACACTCTCAAGACGACTGCCAATCTGCTCATGCGAGCGCCGGAGCACCGTCATGCGCGCATCAGTCTCGCTACAGCGCCGGCGAGCCTCGGCAAGTGCCTTCTCATCATCATCGAGTGCGGCCTTGGCAGCGAGCCACTGCCGGTTCAGAACATCTTCCACGGGCGGAAGCTCCGCCACAGTCTGCCGGCACACCGGGCATGTACAACCTTTGGTCAGCGTGGCCCGCGCTACCGAAGCCCACTCCTTATGGCCCATGTCAATCTCGTCGAAGAGCCTGCGGCTACGCTCCGCGCGCCTGGCAAGCGCATCCGCTTCCGCAGCGGCAACCGAGGCTTCGGAAGCGAGTGCGGCAAGCTGAACAAGAGTCCTGAACGACTGCAGGCGGTCGCGCGCCGCAGTAAGCTCCGCAAGCACGGCACCCGAGTCGAGGGCGGAAAAACGGTTCTGCGCCTCAGCTGCACTACGTCCTTTGTTCCCCGCGTCCGCAACGAGCACTTTCAAAGCCTCGTCGGCTTCGGCAAGATTTTTCTTCGCGGCAGGCAGAGAAGAGCGCACACGCTCCACCTCGGCTGTGAGGCGGCCATGCTCGGCACGCTCGCGCAGAACGCCTTCGGCCACTGCGATAATATCTCCATAGTGCCCGAACGACTCGACACGCACCGCATAGGCCGCCATAGCCGTGTCTGTCTTGGCAAGCTCCAGAGCCGATGCCTCGCTCCGCGCTCTCAGAGCATCTACCGATGCAAGAATAAGCTGCCACTTGGGCAGCAGCGCGCCGAGTTCACCGTCTATCCCACCCATACGCAGGCGAGCATCGTCGGCACCGCTCATATTTCGCCGCACAGCGGCCGTGGCATCGTAATCGGCCACAAGCCTGCGCTCCGCCGCTATATGCTCGCCGTCGCGCACCTCGCGGGCTGCCCTGACAGCAGCTTCTGCAGCCGCAAAATGGTCCTGTAGCTCGGCATTACGCAAGAGCCATTGCAGCCTGGCGTCAATCGCACGTAGTTCAGCCGACTGCTGCTCAACCTGTACGGCAAGACTGTCTTTCTCGGTCTTGATAGCGGCAATCTGCTCTTCGGAGAGAAGCTGCACCACCTGCGACTGGTCACGAAGCGTCTGCTCAGAAGAAAGCTTATAGGCATATATCCTGTATATTTCGCGCCCCACCTCGGCAAAACGACCCACTCCCGTAAGGCGGGCAAGTATCTTGGCTTTTTCAGCATCGTCGGAATTGAGGAAGCGTGTAAACTCGCCCTGAGCCAACAGCGACGTGCGCACAAACTGCTCGTAGTCGATATTCAGCGCCGCGCTTATCTCACTCTCTATCAGCTTCTCTTTCACAAGCGCCTTGGCGGCGTCGCCGTCGGAGATGAGAGTCCACTGGCTGTTTATCTTCTTAGCGGTTAGCCACACACGCCACCGCGCCACATATTCGCGATTGTTGTTGCCTCTGAACGAAAGCTCGGCATAGCCCTCTTTGGCGCCCGTGCGCAGCAGCTGCTTGTAGTCGCGGCTGCTGATACCGTTGAAGCGGTCTGCGCTACGGCCTGTGCCGAGGCGAGGCACGGCATTGAACAGCGTAAGGCATATAGTATCGAGGATAGTCGACTTACCGGCTCCTGTTACGCCGCTAATCAGAAACACGTCGGCCGACGCAAGCGGCTCTCGGTCGAAATCTATCTCAGCCTGCTCTATCGAGGCTATATTGTATATTGTGAGGCGGCGGAATTTCATTTCTGGCGCAAATTATCATCAACATTAGCAATCACTTCGTCGAGCATTTCCCGCAACTCGTCGTCGAACGACAGTCCGCGGCGTTCGAGATACAGCGCGGCTATCTCGCGCGGCGTCTTCTCTTTAAGCTCCTCTATGGAAAGCGATGCGGAGCCGCCCTCGGCTACCTTCCGCGAGGTGAGATTGATAAAGCAGAAACGGCACGCCTTACCCTCGCACGCAGCCACGGCACGGCCTCGCGCATCAGCCGGCAGACTGCCGTCGTCGGCAACATTAAGGCGGATGTAGGCAGGTATGGAGCCATCGAAAGAGGCAAGCATCGCCAATGCCTCATCCCAGCTCGCGCTCGCACCCGAAGGCAGCGTGACCAACGGATGCGGGTTATCTATCTCTATCAGTTCCGTGCGAGGCTCTGCCCCGTGCGCATCTATGGTAACCTCCACCACCGAGTGTGCATAGTCTTCATCGAAGCTCACGGCCATTGGCGCACCGCTGTATCGGCCGCGCGCACCGCAACGCTGAGGCTTGTGTATATGGCCCAGGGCAAGGTAGTCATACCCCTCGCCAAGCGCATCGGCCGGCATAGCCTCGATATTGCCTATCACAGTATCGTCCACCCGGTGCCCCGAGCTGTCGCTGCCCGCAACGGCCGTATGCGCCATAAGCACCACCGGGAGCCTCTCGGTGTTAAGCTCGCCCACACGTTCGAGCAAACCCTGATAGAAACCATCGGGAACAAAGCGGCTGTTGATATATGGCACCGCCACAATATAGCCTTTACCGGGCAGGGCTATGATATGCCTGTCGGGGTCGGCGCTGCGCGTGCCAGTCATCTCCACATTGGCCAGGCGCCACACGTCGGCGTTCACCTCATGGCGCGAAGCCGCGTCGTGATTGCCGGCGGTGAGTATGAGGCGCGTCGATGGGCAGCGCCTGTGTATATCCATAAGAGAGGAGGAAAGCATCGACACAGCAGCCACCGACGGCTGCGTGGTATCAAAAATATCACCGCTCACCAATAAGGCGTCGGGGCGGCGGCTTTCTACAATATCGGCAATCTGTGCGAGCATGGACTGCTGTTCGGCGCTACGTTCATAACCATAGAGCTGATGACCGAGGTGCCAGTCGGCTGTGTGGATGATTTTCATAGCATCAAATTTACGATATTTCGGCCAACTGTCAAAAATAATCACTAATTTTGACTCCCGTAATGACTACAGCCTCCATAGTTACACACCGCACACCGGCAGCACAGCTGCTCACCGCGCTCCACTGTATTCTCCGATGCAGCGATGTGGTGTGCGTGTATGTGGTCGACAACAGCCCCGACGAAGAACTACGCAAGGCGCTTGTCGGTCTGGAACGGGTGGAGTACATACACGTGGAGAACCGGGGCTACGGAGCAGGGCACAACACGGCCATAGCAAAGGCAATGAGCGCCGGAAGTTCTTTTCATCTGGTTATGAACGCCGACGTTCGCTGGGACGGCGACATACTGTCGGAACTTACCGGCTATCTTCGTCGTGAACCTGAGGCCGGAATGGTAATGCCCAAGGTATACTATCCCGACGGCGCCTTACAGTACGCATGCCGCATGCTCCCGACGCCGTGGGATGTCTTTGCCAAACGCTTTCTGCCTTCCGCGCTCACGCGCCGACGCATGGAGCGCTACCTCCTTGCCGACGCCGACCACGACAAAGCCTTTGACTGCCCCTACCTTCTGGGGAGCTTCCTCCTGTTCAGTACAGACGCCCTGCGCAAAGTCGGCACCTTCGACGAGCGCTTCTTTATGTATCCCGAAGACATCGACATAACGCGACGCATGCATGCCTCGTTCCGCACAATGTTCTACCCGGCCGTAAGCATAGTGCACGACCATGCGGCGGCATCGCGCAAGAGCATCCGCATGCTGCGCATACACATTGTCAACATGGTACGTTACTTCAACAAATGGGGCTGGTTCGTCGATACAGCCAGGCGGAAAGCGAACAAAAAGCTCCTCCGCGACATGCCGAGGCTGTCGGGCCGGCGGCCGGCGGGCAGAGGCTGAACACAAACCCGGCTCACACCTTCACAACCTTCATGCCGCACCGCGCGCAGTCGAAGTCGAGGCGATAAAGCCCCGAGTCATTTTTGAGAAAAAGCGGCTGCGGAAGTCCGGCGCCATGACTGTCGGTACACAGACACTGCCCCAGCTCGCGGCGTATGCAGTAGCGGGTAGTCATTACCACCGTCTCCGCCTCCTTCCCTTTCACGGATGCAGTCTCTATTGCCCCCTGCGCCACACGCGCGCCGTGCGAGGTGTAGAACCTGTGCGCGAGGCGGTTCGCCACATTGTCGTGATAAGTGAGCGGCGGCAACGCGGCGAAAGCATCCGGCGCAAGCTCACACCGGCTGCGCCTATCGTACACGTATGTGCTCGCGGCGTCGGCATCGAGTATGGCAAGCAGCTCGCGCCTTGCGGCGGCAAGCACCGAGGCAGGCACGAAACGGTCGCCCAGACCGTCATCGAGCGTGCCAAGTTCATATATGGTATCGCCGAGCTTTGCCATAGTGCGGTGCCGAGGTTCGCGTTGGTCAGCCTTGGCCTGCGCATAGTCGCAGTCAACCACTAAGGTAGCCGAGCAGCCGCGGCAGTCAGTAGCCGTTAGCGATATTCGCCCGGCATCGACGGCAGCGAGCGCTATGTCTACAGTTATACGGCGCTCGCATGTTGCATCGGCACGGTCGAGCACATCGTTGAATACTTTGTCGGAATTGCGGTACAGCTCCATGCCCGCTTTCAGCTCGGGAAGCGGCTGAGCCGGATATAGTCGGTTCCCCTCTACCCTGTTGAGGCGGAAGCCGTTGAAACGGTGGGCGCTGTCAAAGAAGCCGAGCCCGTCGCCGTTGGCAAGCTCCGCGCCAAGCGAGGCCGTGAAGAAGCCGCGGCGGGCGTCGTAGGGAGAGGTCACGCATCCGACCTGCGCGCCGGCCCATTTGGGAGTATCGAGCGACGCCATACGCACCTGCGGACGTTTGGCGGTGAGAAAATACGAAGTGTAACCGCGATTGAAGGTGCGCGAGAGGTCGGCTTCAAATTCGCAACGGCTTTTACCGGCCGAGGCGCGGCAATACTGCCCGGGGGCATCGGCTACAATCCCGTCGAGAATTTGCGAATAGGACCTGACCACGTTTGCCACATAGCGGGCATCCTTAAGGCGCCCCTCTATTTTGAACGACGAGGCGCCGGCCTCGACAAGCTGCCTCATGTTGTGGCTTTGGTTGAGGTCGCGTAGCGACAAGTAATGCCTTTTGGGCGCCACCTCGCGGCCATCGACGTCGACAAGCGCATAGGGCAGGCGACACATCTGCGGGCACACTCCCCGGTTGGCGCTGCGGCCCATTGCCACGCAACCGGCCTGGCAGTCGCCGCTGTAGCTCACACACAAGGCCCCGTGCACAAAAACCTCCACGGGTACTCCGGCAACCTCGCGCGCAGCACGTATCTCTTCGAGGGTGAACTCTCGCGGCAGCACCAGCTGCGAGAAGCCAGAGCAGGCAAGGCGCAGTGCCTTTTCGGGCGTGCGGATGTCGCACTGGGTGCTCGCGTGCAGTGCTATCGGAGGTAGTTTCATCTCGAGATAGGCCATATCCTGCACAATCAGTGCATCCACGCCGGCCTTGTAGAGCTGCCACACCATAGCCTCGACCTGCTGCAGTTCCTCGTCGAACACTATGGTATTCATAGTCACATATACCTTTGTCCTGAAGCGGTGGGCGAAGTCGGAGAGAGCGGCAATATCGTCGATAGTGTTAGTGGCGGAGGCGCGGGCGCCGAAAGCGGGCGCACCTATATATACGGCATCAGCACCCGCAAGAATGGCCGTACGCCCCACCGAGGCGTCACGTGCCGGAGCAAGAAGTTCAAGCGTGCGCATGTCTCAGGGCGGCAAGTATATTCAGAGCCTCGTCGCGCGAGGATTCTATACGGTCGGGATAATGAGCGTCGCTGTTCACCAATATTGTGATACCGGCGCCGACAAGCTGCGGCATATAACGCTCGCCGGGGAAGAAGCGGCCATGCTCGCGACGGGCCTTGGTGTTGAGTTCAATGGTGAGGTCGCGCTCCACAATCATGTCTATAAGCCCCTGGACAAGCGAGCGGTAATGACTGCCGTCCTCTATGCCGGGAGCATAGGCCGACGCATTCTGCCCCACCTTGTCGAAATGGCCGAGAATGTCGAAGCCTCCGGCCTCTATCATCGCACGCGACTGTGCGAAATAAGTCTCAACCACATAATCTATGTCGCGGCGGAAATGGTCGCTCATCTTGCGTCTGAACGAATCGAAGTGCCCGTCGATGTCAACAGGCTCTCCCTCGAAATCAGGAATGAAATGCACCGAACCAATTGTATAGTCCAGCGGCAGCTCCCTGAAATAAGAAGAAGCCGGCCCACAGGAGGCATCGATGTAGTCTACCTCCATGCCGGCGTAGAAGCGGCAGCTGCCTGCGTACTGCGAGCGCACGCGCTCTACATCGGCAAGAAAAGCCTCCACATCGCCGGCATCCATGTTGCACGGCGAGGCAAAGGGTATAGGGCTGTGCGGCGTAAAGCCGTAGTGTTCCATACCGCACGCCACGGCGGCCCGTGCCATAGTATCCACATCGGCACGGCCGTCGCAATACTGCGTGTGGCTGTGAAAGTTATATCTGTCGGTCTGCGATATTATTTTTCTGAAGTCCATATTGTATAGCGAAAGCACCCAGGCAGAGTGCGTCGAGAACGCCTCCCGCAGTGAGCGCCACGCTCATCGGAAGGCCGAAACCCTCGGGCGAGGGTGCGTACAGTACATAGGCCGTCACGACCATAGTCATGAACAGTGCCGGTACAAGAGTGATTACGTATGCCTTGCCGTGGCGTGCGAGGTATACGGTGGCGGCCCACAGTGTGAAGGCCGCAAGCGTCTGGTTAATCCATGCGAAATAGCGCCACAGCACATTGAAGTCTATAAGCATCAGCGCGAAAGTGCATGCAAAGAGCGGAAGCGACACCATGAGGCGGCGCGAGATTTTCGACTGGTCGATGCGAAGCATATCGGCAAGCGCCAGGCGTGCCGAACGCAGGGCCGTGTCGCCCGTGGTGACGGGAGCGGCAACCACTCCGAGCAGGGCAAGCACACCGCCAATGGCACCGAGCCACTGCACCGATATATCGTGTACAAGAGCGCCGGCTCCGCTGTGCGAAGACATATATTCGCCGAGACTCTCATAGCCCCCGGTAAAGGTTATGGCAGCGGCAGCCCATACAAGAGCCACGATACCCTCGGCAACCATAGCACCATAAAATACCGGGCGTGCCAGCTTCTCGCTCTTGAGGCAGCGTGCCATCATGGGCGACTGCGTTGCATGGAAGCCCGATATGGCGCCGCACGCTATGCTCACAAACATCATCGGGAACACCGGGTGCGTATCCGCAGCCGCATGGCGGTTGAAGAGTCCTTCTGAAAAGCCGTCGGGTATGACGTGTCCGCCGAAAAGGAGCACGCACATCAGACCGCCGGCCATAAATAGCAGCGCGAAGCCGAACACTGGATAAAAGCGCCCTATCAGCTTGTCGACAGGCAGCAGTGTGGCCAGCATGTAGTAGAGGAAGATGACGGCAATCCAGAACACGGGAGTGGCCCAAGAGGGCGTCATGCCGGCAAGAAGACCCGCAGGCGTAACAACAAATACGGCGGCCACAAGCACAAGCAGCACAGTCGACACGACTCGTATCACCTGCCTGACGACAGGCCCCAGCTCACAGCCCACAAGCTCGGGCAGAGAGGCGCCGTCGCTGCGCAGCGACATCATCGCCGAGATAAAGTCGTGCACCGCGCCGCCGAAGATAGTGCCGAGCACTATCCACAGAAAGGCCGCAGGGCCGAACATCACACCCATTATGGCGCCGAAGATAGGGCCGAGGCCGGCTATGTTGAGAAACTGGATGAGGAATACCTTCCACACCGGCATCACGATATAGTCCACACCGTCGGCCCGGGATACTGCCGGAGTGAGGCGTCCGGCATCGACGCCAAACACCTTCTCGACAATAAGGCCGTAGACGGCATAGCCGCCTACGAGTACGCAGAGAGAGATGAGGAAGAGTGTCATTTATTCACGTATTTCAGGAGTGGCTGTAGGATTGTTGCCGAGCGACTGACGCATGGTGGTATCAGCCTCCATATTCTTCATGCGGTAATAATCCATGATGCCTAGATTACCCGACAGGAAAGCCTGTGCCATAGCCTTGGGAAGCTCGCACTCGGCCTCGATGACCTTGGCGCGGGCCTCCTGGGCGAGAGCCTTCATTTCCTGCTCGCGGGCTATCGCCATTGCGCGGCGCTCCTCGGCCTTGGCCTGGGCGATGTTCTTGTCGGCCTGAGCCTGGTCTATCTGGAGGGCGGCACCGATGTTGCGGCCTATATCGATGTCGGCGATGTCAATCGACAGTATCTCGAATGCAGTGCCCGAGTCGAGACCCTTACGGAGTACAAGTTTGGAAATAGAGTCGGGATTTTCAAGCACCTGCTTGTGGCTTTCCGACGAGCCTATCGACGATACTATACCCTCGCCCACACGTGCGAGCACGGTATCCTCGCCGGCACCACCCACGAGCTGGCGTATGTTGGCGCGCACTGTCACACGGGCCTTGGCAATAAGCTGGATGCCGTCTTTGGCCACTGCAGTCACGGGAGGCGTGTCGATAACCTTGGGATTTACGCTCATCTGAACGGCCTGAAACACATCGCGGCCGGCGAGGTCTATTGCGGTAGCCATCTTGAAGCCGAGGTCGATATTGGCTTTAGACGCCGACACAAGAGCGTGAACCACACGCTCCACGTTGCCGCCAGCCAAATAGTGAGCCTCGAGGTCGTCGCGGGTCACTTCGTTCAGGCCGGCCTTGTGCGCTTCGATGAGAGCACGGACGATGATACTGGCGGGCACCTGGCGTATACGCATGAGCACCAGCTGCATAAGCGATATACGTACACCGCTTACACGTGCCGAAATCCATAGAAAGAAGGGACAGTAGTAGAAAAACACTATCAGGAGTGCCACTACCACTACGGTAAGGAGGATTACTGTAAGTTCCATTATAATTGGTATTAGTGGTTTATGTATCAGCGTGTCTCGAGGCGGACGGCGGTATTGCGCTGCGAGGCGGTTTGTCGCCTCAGCGTCTCTGTCTGACGCTCCGACTCGAGTATGGCTCCGGCAAGAGAGCGGTCGCCACGACGGTATTTTTCGCGCATGGCCTCCTCGGCCTCAAGGTGCTTGCGCAGCCTTGCCTCGGCGCCGAGTGCGTCGAGCATGGCACTGCGGGCTCGCTCGTTGGAAAAGTCCGACAGGCGGTAGTACACCTTGCCGTTGCCCATGTCGAGAGCAAAACGCGGCGATGCTGCGCTACGGTGCCCCGCCTCGTCCGACGTCTGCGGCAGGCGCGAGGCCAGCAGTTCCTCATAGTCCACCCCTTCGCGGCGGGACAGCGAAATATCCGACAGCATGGCAAGGGCTGCAAGGTTGGGGTCGTCGGGGTCGGCATTTACGCGTATCTGCGAGGGCGCGAACACATATATAGTCACTTTGCCGGGCACGCGGTTGCGGTCGGTGGCCCACCAGCCTATGCCCGAAGCCTCGTCGATAGCGAGCATATAATCGTCGTAAGGCGAATTGTAGGGCATACCCACATTCTGACCCTGGAAATAGTCTTTGCCATCGTCGCCGTCGGTGCGCCGGGTCATGAAGATATCGTAGCCGCCAAGCGAATTTTCACCGTTGTTGGCATAGTAGAGCGTCACACCGTCGGGCATGAGGAAGGGGAATTTTGCATCACCGCCCTCGCCAAGCTTATCGTCGAGAGGCGCGGCATGGTCTACGGTACCGTCATCGAGAATATCGGCGCCGTAAAGGCGGTAGATGCCTGTACTGTCAGCCGCCGACCATAAAATCTCGGTATTGTTCTCAGGCATGTATGCGGTAGAAAGCTCGTCGTCGAAACCCGAGCTCACCAGGCGCCCCACGGCGTCTGGTGGCAGGATACGCCCGGCCTCGCGCGAGAGGCGGTAGTAGCTGATGAAGTCGGCACTGTCTACCGACAGCGAATCGAGTATCTCGATGCGCTCCACGCGGTCAAGCATATTGCGCAGGCGTATGAGGCGCGAGGTCATGGCATCGTGCTCCGAAGGTATGCTCTTCTTGCCCTTTTTCAGAATGGCGGCCCACTTGTCGAGGTGCTCCTCGGCCCCGTCAACATCGTATCGGTCAAGCGACATCCCGGCCAGTATCTGCGCGGCTTCAGCTACACTGCGGCCCTCGGCAACGGTCAGAGGCCCCTCGGCGCCGACATAATCACCAAGCTGAAAGAGCGATGCACCGTAGAAAAAATTGGCGTTGCCGTCTTTGGGCGAGCGCTTCACCACCGGCTTCATAAGCTCGGCTGCCGCGACATAGTCGCCGCTGCGATATAGCTTGCGGGCCTCGTCGACAGGACCGGCTATTGCAGTAGCAATACCGGCAAGGCCGAGAGCAAGGCTGATTATGGTATTTTTTAGCGTCATAAGCAAATCGTTGGATGCTTTATTGCCACAAAGATACAAATTTTTCAGAAAAAAGGCGCTACTCCTCTCTTAATATACCCTCGCGGATAAGGGTAAGGGAGTCGGAAGCGGAGAGTGTCGTATCACGCTCGGTAAACCGGCGCTTCACATCCGGGGCCGATACATCAAGCTTCGCGAAGCGCGAACTACGCACTCCGCGGCGGAACACTCCTTCAAGCTGCCTGAGCAGATTTACACGCGCCGTATCCACCACATTCACGCTCTCGGCGACCTCTCCCTCCTTGAACTTGGCACCGCCGAAGCGCACCTTGAACTTGTCTGGGTTACCCTTGACAGTCACACCGAACTTAAATGGTATCGGCGATTTGAGCACGGCAATATGGTAGTCGAAGTTCAGGTCAAGGTCGTTGTAGCCCACAACTCCGAGGCGATAGCGGTCTATGTCGAACGAGAATGGGAATATCTGAAGCACATTGTCGCGGACTATCATTTCCACGCTCACATGCTTGATTTTATTGTCGGCACGGTCGCGGAACCGCAGCCACTTGCCGAGCGTGGCATACGTATCGGGGTTGATGAAGGCGAGCGAGTCGCCTGTCAGGCGCAGGGCGGCATCGAGAGTCGGAAGTTCCATGTTCATAGAGCTGTCCACATCCACCGTCGCGGCAATCTCGGCGTTTATGATACCGCTGAAATCACGCATAAGCGGCATTATGGAGTCTACCGCCGGCACAAGCGTGAGGAAACGCTCTATGTTGAAGCGCTCCAGATTGAGGCCGAAGCCGAAGTGCATATCACCGACTTTAGGCGCCGAATATAGAGCCGTGAGGCTTAGAGGGTGTTTCATAACAATTGTTAAGAGTAACAAGCAAAAATGCCTCTGCTAAAGGAGAGGACATTTCTAAAT
>VSPE01000051.1 GCA_009775225.1 Muribaculaceae bacterium
ACTATTATATTAGTTAATTATATATTCTACTTCTTTCTTTTGCAATATTGTGGCATTTCAAAGAGGTACTTGGTAAAATATTTTAAAAAGTTTTTTTATACGTCGACGACTGTTTGTACATTGTTAAAGTTACGTTGGTACTGCCAAAATGTATGCCGCAAAAAAATGAAGAGGCAGGCCGCACGCGGCCTGCCTCTTCGAGAGTTGTATGTCGATTATGGTTTAGTCGTTGATGACTTCTGCGAGGCCGGCCATGGCGGCTGCTTCGCCTGCATATTCGTCGAGGATTTCTGCGTCATCCTCACGGCTGCCTACCACTATGCGCTCGTATTCGCGCAGACCGGTACCGGCGGGGATGAGGTGACCGCAGATTACGTTCTCCTTCATGCCTTCGAGGGGGTCGCTCTTGCCCTGGATAGCGGCTTCGTTGAGCACCTTGGTGGTCTCCTGGAAGGAGGCTGCCGAGATGAACGAAGAGGTCTGGAGGGCGCTGCGGGTAATACCCTGAAGTATCTGCTCAGAGGTTGCGGGCTGGGCGTCGCGAACTATCACGGGCTTGAGGTCGCGCTGTTTCAGCAGCGAGTTCTCGTCGCGCAGGCGGCGAGCGGTGATAATCTGACCTTCCTGGAGGGTTTCGCTGTCGCCGGCGTCGACCACAACTTTCTTATCCCATATGCGGTCGTTTTCGTCCATGAAGTCGCGCTTGTCCACTACCTGTTCTTCGAGGAAGGTGGTATCGCCGCTGTCGAGGATTTTCACCTTGCGCATCATCTGGCGTACAATCACCTCGAAGTGCTTGTCGTTTATTTTCACACCCTGCATGCGGTACACATCCTGAACTTCGTTCACAATGTATTCCTGCACGGCTGTCGGGCCCATGATGTTGAGGATGTCGGCGGGAGTGATGGCACCGTCGGAGAGGGGAGTCCCGGCGCGTACCACGTCGTTCTCCTGCACGAGTATCTGCTTCGACAGGGGCACGAGGTACTTCTTGGGGTCGCCGAACTTGGGTATGACGGTGATTTCGCGGTTACCACGTTTTACCTTGCCGAACTTCACCTGGCCGTCGACCTCTGACACGATTGCGGGGTTCGACGGGTTACGGGCTTCGAACAGCTCGGTCACACGGGGCAGACCGCCCGTGATATCGCCGGCGCCGCCGGTTGAGCGTGTAATCTTAGCGAAGGTCTCGCCCTGCTTGATTTCGTCGCCTTCCTTGAAGATAAGATGGGCGCCCACAGGGAGGGAGTACGATGCCAGTGCTTCGCCCGAGGGGCTTACAATCTCTACCGAGGGTACGTGCTGGCGGTCGCGGCTTTCGATGATTACGCGGTCTTCAGCCATCTGGTGACCCTCGGTGTCGTTGCGGAACGTAACGCCTTCGATGAGGTCGGTGTAGTGTACCTTACCGCCGACTTCACTGATGATGACGTTGTTGAAGGGGTCCCATTCGCAGATAACATCGCCGGGCTTGATTTGGTCGCCTTCGTTGTAGAAGAGCTTCGAGCCGTAGGGGATAGAGGCGCTCATGAGCTGCATGCCGGTGTTGTTGTCGATAATGCGCATCTCGGCGAGACGGCCTACAACAACCTGCACGTTCTTTGCGTTCTCGGCAAGGGCGTCGCCTTCGTAAGAGCCCTTGAACTCTACGGTGCGGAGTTCCTCGATTTCGAGCTTACCTTCGTACTTGGATGTAAGTTTCGAGTTTGCCGATATGTTGGTAGCCACACCACCGACGTGGAATGTACGGAGTGTAAGCTGTGTACCGGGCTCGCCGATAGACTGTGCCGCAATCACACCCACAGCCTCGCCTTTCTGCACCATGCGGAGGTTAGAGAGGTTGCGGCCATAGCACTTGGCGCACACGCCGCGCTTGCTCTCACAGGTGAGCACGGAGCGTATTTCCACGCTCTCGATAGGAGATGCGTCGATGCGGTCGGCGGCGTCGTCTTTGATTTCCTCGCCGGCAGCCACTATGAGTTCGCCGGTCTGGGGGTCGATGATATCGTGTACCGATACGCGCCCGAGGATGCGTTCGCCCAGCGATGCCACTACCTCGTCGTTGTTCTTCACGGCGGTGCATACGAGGCCGCGCAGGGTACCGCAGTCTTCCTCGTTGATGATTACATCGTGTGCAACGTCTACTAGACGGCGGGTAAGGTAACCGGCGTCGGCGGTCTTGAGAGCCGTATCCGCAAGACCCTTACGGGCACCGTGGGTGGAAATGAAGTATTCGAGCACCGAGAGGCCTTCCTTGAAGTTCGCCAAAATCGGGTTCTCGATAATCTGACCGCCTTCGGCGCCGGCCTTCTGAGGCTTGGCCATAAGACCACGCATACCGGCCAGCTGACGAATCTGGTCTTTCGAACCACGGGCACCCGAGTCGAGCATCATGTATATAGCGTTGAAGCCCTGGTTGGCATCGGCCATCTGCTTCATGAGGATGTTGGTGAGGCGGGCGTTGACCTGTGTCCAGATATCGATTATCTGCTGATAACGTTCTTTGTCGGATATGAAACCCATCTGGAAGTTATCCATCACTTCTTCTACCTGACGGTAACCGTCGGCCACAATCTGCTCTTTCTCGGCAGGTATGAGCACGTCGCCGAGGTTGAACGAGAGGCCGCCCTTGAACGCCATGTAGTAGCCGAGGTTCTTGATGTCGTCAAGGAACTGGGCCGAGCGCGGGATACCGCAGCGCTTGATAACGCGTGCGATGATGTCGCGGAGCGATTTCTTCGAGATGAGGGTGTTGATGTAGCCGATTTCCTCGGGCACGTACTGGTTTACAAGCACGCGGCCTACCGAAGTGTCTTTCACCAGGTGGCGCACCTTGTTTCCGTTCTCGTCGACATCGTCCACGAGAACGTTGATAGGAGCGTGGAGGGTGATTTTACCTTCATTATAGGCTATCTGAGCTTCTTCGGGCCCATAGAAAGTGTGGCCTTCGCCCTTGTCGCCGCGGCGGAGCTTGGTGATGTAATACAGACCAAGGACCATGTCCTGCGAGGGCACGGTGATAGGTGCGCCGTTGGCCGGGTTGAGGATGTTGTGTGCGCCGAGCATCAGCATCTGAGCCTCGAGGATAGCCTCGTTGCCGAGAGGAAGGTGCACAGCCATCTGGTCGCCGTCGAAGTCAGCGTTGAACGCCGTACATGCCAGCGGGTGAAGCTGGATAGCCTTGCCTTCGATGAGCTTGGGCTGGAACGCCTGGATACCGAGACGGTGAAGTGTCGGGGCGCGGTTGAGCAGCACGGGATGACCCTTCATCACGTATTCGAGAATATCCCATACTACGGGTTCCTTGCGGTCTACGATTTTCTTGGCGCTCTTCACGGTCTTCACAATGCCGCGCTCGATGAGCTTGCGGATGATGAACGGCTTGTAAAGCTCGGCTGCCATGTTTTTGGGCAGACCGCACTCGTGCATCTTGAGCTCGGGGCCTACAACGATAACCGAACGGGCCGAGTAGTCGACACGCTTACCGAGGAGGTTCTGACGGAAGCGACCCTGCTTACCCTTGAGTGAGTCGGAAAGCGACTTGAGGGGGCGGTTGGCATCGCTCTTCACGGCCGACGACTTGCGGGAGTTGTCAAGCAGTGAGTCTACGGCTTCCTGAAGCATACGCTTCTCGTTGCGGAGAATTACCTCGGGAGCCTTGATTTCGATGAGACGCTTGAGGCGGTTGTTGCGGATAATCACACGACGGTAGAGGTCGTTGAGGTCGGAGGTAGCGAAGCGGCCGCCATCCAGAGGAACGAGCGGACGGAGCTCGGGCGGAGTGACGGGCACGGCCTGAAGTATCATCCATTCGGGCTTGTTGCGTTGGCGCGACGAGCGGAACGACTCCACTACTTGAAGCCGCTTGAGTGCCTCGGTCTTGCGCTGCTGCGAGCCTTCCTGATTGGCCTGGTGGCGCAGCTGGTACGAGAGGCTGTCGAGGTCGATATCTTTGAGAAGCTCATAGATAGCTTCGGCACCCATCTTGGCTACAAACTTTTCGGGGTTGCCGTCTTCGAGGCTCTGGTTGTCGCGGGGAAGCTGGTCGAGAACTTCGAAGTATTCTTCCTCGGTGAGGAGGTCGAGACGGGAAATTCCGTTGCCGGCAGGGCCTACCTTTACGTCGGCTGCGGCACCGGGGTTGATAACCACATAGCGCTCGTAGTAGATTACGGCATCGAGCTTCTTGGAGGGAAGGCCGAGAAGGTAACCTATTTTATTGGGGAGCGAGCGGAAATACCAAATGTGGGCTACGGGTACGACAAGACGGATATGACCCATGCGCTCGCGGCGCACTTTCTTCTCGGTTACTTCCACCGAGCAGCGGTCGCACACGATGCCTTTGTAGCGGATACGCTTGTACTTACCGCAGTGGCACTCGTAGTCTTTTACCGGTCCGAAGATACGCTCGCAGAAGAGACCGTCGCGCTCGGGCTTGTAGGTGCGGTAGTTGATTGTTTCGGGCTTGAGAACCTCACCGCTCGAGTTCGCGAGGATTTCTTCGGGCGATGCGAGGCCTATGGAAATCTTCGAGAAGACGTTTTTTGCTTTATTTTCTTTTCTAAAAGCCATATATAGTGTGGAGTGTCTTTTAAATAGTTAATTGAGGAGAGATGCAGTGGAGGTTCAGTTCTCCAGATTGATGCTCAGACCCAGACCGCGGAGTTCGTGCAGAAGCACGTTCAGCGATTCGGGGATGCCGGGGGTAGGCATGGCGTCGCCCTTCACGATAGCTTCGTATGCCTTGCTGCGGCCGTTCACGTCGTCACTCTTGATGGTGAGGATTTCCTGGAGGATGTGGGCTGCGCCGAATGCTTCGAGCGCCCAAACTTCCATTTCACCGAAGCGCTGGCCACCGAACTGAGCCTTACCGCCCAGAGGCTGCTGGGTGATGAGAGAGTACGGGCCAATCGAGCGGGCGTGCATCTTGTCTTCTACCATGTGGCCGAGCTTGAGCATGTATATCACACCCACGGTTGCAGGCTGGTCGAAGCGCTCGCCGGTACCGCCGTCGTAGAGGTAAGTCTTACCGTAGCGCGGAAGGCCTGCCTTGTCGGTCCAGGCGTTGAGGTCGTCCATGCTGGCGCCATCGAAAATCGGAGTGGCGAATTTCTCGCCAAGCTCGCGGCCAGCCCAGCCGAGCACGGTCTCGAATACCTGACCGAGGTTCATACGCGAAGGCACACCCAGAGGGTTCAGCACGATGTCGACAGGCGTACCGTCGGCAAGGAAGGGCATATCTTCCTGTCGCACGATGCGAGACACGATACCCTTGTTACCGTGGCGGCCGGCCATCTTGTCGCCCACGCTGATTTTACGCTTCTTGGCGATGTAGACCTTGGCAATCTGCATGATGCCCGAGGGAAGCTCGTCGCCGATAGAGATGTCAAACTTCTTGCGGCGCGATTCGCTGTCTATCTCCTTGTACTTCTGGAGATAGTTCACGATAGTACGGCGGATGAGGTCGTTCTTGTGCTCGTCGCTTGTCCAGTTGGAGAGGCTGAGAGTGTCATAGTTGATAGAGCGGAGCACGCCGGCGTTGAATTTGGCGCCCTTGGGCACGATTTCGCTGCCGAGGAAGTCGAACACACCGTTCGAGGTGAGGCCTTCGGTGAGCACCAAAAGTTTGTTCACGAGGATGTCGAGCAGCTTGTTAAGCTTTTCTTCGTATTCCTCGTCGATTTTTGGCAGGAGGGCATTTGCGCTCTTGCTCTTTTTCTTTTTGGCTGCACGGCTGAAGAGGTTTGTGCCGATAACCACACCTTTGAGTGAGGGAGAAGCCTTGAGTGAGGCGTCTTTCACATCGCCGGCCTTGTCGCCGAAGATAGCTCGGAGGAGTTTCTCTTCGGGAGTGGGGTCGGATTCACCCTTGGGAGTGATTTTACCAATCATGATGTCGCCGGGCACCACATGTGCGCCCACGCGGATGATACCGCGTTCGTCGAGGTCTTTGGTGGCGTCCTCGCTCACGTTGGGGATGTCTGATGTAAGCTCTTCCATACCGCGCTTTGTCTCGCGAACTTCGAGAGCGTACTCGTCTACGTGTACAGAGGTGAGTATGTCGTCGCGCACCACACGCTCGTTGAGCACGATAGCGTCCTCATAGTTGTAACCCTTCCAGGGCATGAACGCCACTTTGAGGTTGCGGCCGAGGGCGAGCTCGCCGTTTTCGGTGGCGTAGCCTTCGGTGAGGATGTCGCCGGCCTTCACGCGCTGGCCCTTCTGGCAAATCGGGCGAAGGTCGATAGTGGTGCTCTGGTTGGTCTTGCGCCATTTGGGAATACGGTATTCCTTCACGGCATCTTCAAATGCCACGAACTCTTCCTCTTCGGTGCGGTCGTAGCGGATGCGGATTACGGTAGCGTCGACAAACTCAATCACGCCATCGCCTTCGGCAGCAATTTGCGTACGGCTGTCGCGTGCGAGCTGGCCTTCGATGCCGGTACCCACGATAGGAGCCTCCGAGCGCATCAGGGGCACTGCCTGGCGCATCATGTTCGAACCCATGAGTGCGCGGTTGGCGTCGTCGTGCTCGAGGAAGGGGATGAGCGATGCCGCAATAGAGGCAATCTGCGCGGGCGACACGTCCATAAGCTCTACCTGGTCGGGAGCTACTACGGGGAAGTCGGCATCGCGGCGGGCCTTGACCTTGTTGCGGATAAAGGTGCCGTCGGCGTTGAGGGGCGCGTTGCCCTGGGCAATGGTCTTGCCTTCTTCGATTTCGGCGGTGAGGTAAACCACATCATCGTTGTTGAGGTTTACGCGCGAGTCTTCAACCTTGCGGTAGGGTGTCTCGATAAAGCCGAGGTCGTTGATTTTGGCATACACACACAGCGAGCTGATAAGACCGATGTTCGGGCCTTCAGGAGTCTCGATAGGGCAGAGACGTCCGTAGTGAGTGTAGTGTACGTCGCGAACCTCGAAGCCTGCACGCTCTCGCGAGAGACCGCCGGGGCCGAGGGCCGACATACGGCGCTTGTGGGTGATTTCGGCCAGAGGGTTAGTCTGGTCCATGAACTGCGACAGCGCGTTGGTGCCGAAGAAGGTATTGATTACCGAAGAGATTGTCTTGGCATTGATGAGGTCGATGGGGCTGAACACCTCGTTGTCGCGCACGTTCATGCGCTCGCGGATAGTGCGGGCCATACGGTTGAGACCTACACCGAACTGGTTGTAGAGCTGCTCGCCTACAGTGCGCACGCGGCGGTTCGACAGGTGGTCGATATCGTCCACGTCGGCACGGGTGTTGATAAGCTCGATGAGGTAGCGGATAATGGCGATGATGTCTTCCTTGGTGAGCACACGCACGTCGGGCGAGATGCCGAGGCCGAGCTTGCGGTTGATGCGGTAGCGGCCTACATCTCCAAGGTCATAGCGCTTCTCCGAGAAGAAGAGGTTGGTAATGACTTCGCGCGCCGAAGCATCGTCTGGCGGGTCGGCGTTGCGCAGCTGTCTGTAGATATACTGGATAGCCTCTGACTCGGAGTTGGTGGTATCTTTCTGGAGTGTGTTGAAGATAATTGAGTAGTCGGTAGTGCCGGCGTCTTCTTTGTGGAGCAGGATAGAGGGCACGCCCGATGCGAGGATGCGCTCGATGTCGTCTTCGGTAAGCACAGTCTCGCGGTCAACGACCACATCGTTTCGCTCAACTGTTGTTACTTCGGCGGTATCGGCATCGGAGAATTCCTCTGTCCAGGTCTTGAGTACACGCGCTGCCAGACGGCGGCCGATGCACTTCTTGAGGTTGGTCTTGTTCACCTTCACCTCTTCGGCAAGACCGAAGATGTCGATAATTTCTTTATCGCTTTCAAGACCTATCGCACGCAGAAGCGAAGTCACGGGGAGTTTCTTCTTGCGGTCGATGTAGGCATACATCACATTATTGATGTCAGTGGCGAATTCAATCCACGAACCGCGGAAGGGGATGATACGTGCAGAGTAGAGCTTGGTACCGTTGGCATGAGTGCTCTGGCCGAAGAATACGCCGGGCGAACGGTGGAGCTGCGACACAACGACGCGCTCGGCGCCGTTAATCACGAATGTACCCTTCTCGGTCATGTAGGGTATCTGGCCCAGGTACACGTCCTGTATTTCGGTGGCGAAATCTTCGTGGTCGGGGTCGGTGCACGACAGTTTCAGCTTGGCCTTAAGGGGCACGCTGTAGGAGTAACCGCGCTCAAGACACTCTTCGATAGTGTAGCGTGGCGGGTCGATGTAGTAGTCGAGGAACTCGAGATTGAAGTTGTTGCGGGTGTCGGAGATAGGGAAGTTCTCTGCGAACACTTTGTAAAGACCTTCGTTAGTACGATGTTCCGGCGGAGTGTCCAGCTGGAAGAAATCGCGGAACGATTTCAGCTGCACTTCGAGGAAGTCGGGGTAAGGAAGGGGATTCTTTACCGAGGCAAAGTTAATGCGGGGTTTGTCTATCGTAGCTGACATCTATAATAGTGAAATATTTTGTAGCCGTAGTTTATTAATTGAAGTTGTGTCGCTGTGTTGCGTCGTGTCCCGTGTGATAATGATGCGAAATCGCCGGCGTCGGGGCGGCTACGGTCTGTCCGCCAATCGGGTGAAGTAGTGCCTCCATGCTTCGGAAGTACACTGCCGGCAGCCGGCGTCGCGGACTGCTGCTGACGCAAAAGGTTATTATGACACAAAAGGTTAAGAATGCCCCGAGAGGGGTATTCTTAACCTAATCGTCTGATATACAGACGGTATTATTTGAGTTCGACTTCGGCGCCT
The DNA here is from genome assembly GCA_009775225.1 of Muribaculaceae bacterium. Classification (GTDB taxonomy): domain Bacteria; phylum Bacteroidota; class Bacteroidia; order Bacteroidales; family Muribaculaceae; genus CAG-873. Next base: position 8,743 of record VSPE01000051.1, read on the forward strand.
ACTTCTTCGAGCTGAGCCTTGAGAGCTTCAGCTTCTGCTTTGGCGAGGCCTTCCTTCACGGTGCTGGGTGCGCCGTCAACGAGCTCTTTAGCTTCCTTGAGGCCGAGACCGGTAAGTTCTTTCACGAGCTTAACGACTTTGAGTTTTTCACCACCGGCGTTCTTGAGGATTACGTCGAACGATGATTTTTCTTCAGCAGCTGCACCGGCAGCGGCGGGACCGGCTGCAACAGCTACAGCAGCAGCGGCGGGTTCGATGCCGTATTCGTCTTTGAGAATCTGGGCAAGTTCGTTTACTTCCTTGACAGTGAGGTTTACGAGTTGTTCAGCAAAAGCTTTTAAATCTGCCATTTTTGTATGATTTTTTTTGGTTTTTTATTCGTTGGATTAGTTTTCTTTCTTCGAGAGAGTCTCGAGGATGCCATGGAGCTTGCCGGCACCTGACTGAAGGGCCGAAACAACGTTCTTGGCGGGCGACTGGAGGAGAGCCACAACGTCGGCGATAAGTTCGTTCTTGCTCTTAATCGATGCAAGTGTGTCGAGCTGGTCTGCGCCAACATAAGCGGTTTCTTCTACGTATGCACCCTTGAGGAGGGGCAGTGTGTCGCCTTTCTTAACGAAGTCCTTAAGCAACTTGGCGGGAGCGTTGCCCACGTTGGTGCACATGAGCGATGTGCTTTCCTTGAGCACGCCGTAAAGCTCGCTGTAGTCGCCTTCAAGCGTTTCGAGGGCTTTGTGGAGGAGCGTGTTCTTTACAACGACGAGTTTGATGTCGGCGTTGTAGCAGGCACGACGGAGCTCGGAGGTCTTTTCGGCATCGAGGCCGGCAGTCTCTACAAGGTAGAAGCTGTTGTATGCCTTGATGGTGTCAGCTATTTGGCTGATGATTTTACCTTTATCTTCCTTTTTCATTGTCTACGGTGTTTTAAGGGGTTAAGCCTCAATCGATTTGGGGTCGATTTTGACGCCCGGACTCATGGTGCTGGAAAGATAAATGCTCTTGATATATGTGCCTTTTGCGGTTGCAGGCTTGAGTTTAATCAAGGTGTTGACAAATTCGCGGGCGTTGTCGCACATCTGCTCGGTACCAAATGATACCTTGCCGATAGACGAGTGTACGATACCGTTCTTGTCGACTTTAAAGTCGATTTTGCCTTTCTTGACTTCTTCCACAGCCTTGGCAACGTCCATAGTCACGGTGCCGCTCTTGGGGTTAGGCATCAGACCGCGGGGGCCGAGGATGCGGCCGAGCGCGCCGATTTTACCCATGATAGCGGGCTGAGTGATGATGATGTCGATGTCGGTCCAGCCACCTTTAATCTTTTCGATGTATTCGTCAAGACCTACGTAGTCGGCACCGGCAGCCTTTGCAGCTGCTTCGGCATCAGGAGTGCAGAGCACGAGCACGCGTACGGTCTTGCCCGTTCCGTGAGGAAGGGTAACCACGCCACGTACCATCTGGTTGGCTTTGCGGGGGTCTACGCCCAGACGGACATCAATGTCGAGCGAAGCGTCAAACTTGGTATAGGTCATTTCCTTTACCAGCTCTGCGGCCTCTGCCAAGGTATAAGTCCTCCCGGCTTCAAGCTTGGATAAGGCCAACTTCTGATTTTTCGTGAGTTTACTCATATCAAGTGAAGTTTTTTAGTTGTTAGAGGGGAACTCTCCTTTGACGGTGATACCCATACTTCTGGCCGTACCGGCAACCATACGCATAGCGGATTCTATGGTAAAGCAGTTCAGGTCAGGCATTTTGTCGGCAGCAATGGCACGCACCTGCTCCCAGGTGATTTCTGCAACCTTCGTACGGTTAGGCTCTTTAGAACCCGTCTTTACATGGGTCACTTCTTTGAGCTGTACGGCTACAGGGGGAGTCTTAACGATGAAGTCGAAAGATTTGTCAGTGTAGTATGTGATGACTACAGGAAGAATCTTACCGGCTTTGTCCTGTGTGCGGGCATTGAATTGCTTGCAAAATTCCATGATGTTGATACCCTTCGAACCCAGAGCGGGGCCTACAGGAGGCGAAGGATTGGCAGCACCACCTTTAATCTGCAATTTGATTTGTCCAGCAATTTCTTTAGCCATTGGTTTAAAACTTAAAAATTAATATTCCGCGCACATAAAAACTTCGGCGCCGCTCGTAACATAGCGGTGTCAAAGCTAAAATTATTGGCGCTCTACTTGCGAATTATCGAGTTCCAAAGGTATTTTACGGTCAAATATCTTTATCATCACCTTCAGCTTGCGGCGCTCACGGTTCACTTCTTCGACTATGCCGATGAAGTCCTTGAAGGGGCCCTCGTTTACCTTGACGCTCTCGCCGACCATGTAGTCGTTTACGCCTTCGGCTTCGGCCTCGGCGATTTCATCGGCGGCACCAAGCATTCTCATTACCTCTGCCTCGCGCAGACGCTCGGGCTTCGAGTTCTTTTCGCGGCCACGCAGAAAGTCAATAACATTTGTGGTGTTAGTGAGTTCGTGTATGACTTCGCCTGTGAGAATGGCTTCGATAAAAACGTAACCGGAATAGAGGTTCTTTTCCTTGATTACCTTTTTGCCGTTGCGGAGTGTCATCACCTTTTCGGTGGGTATCAATACCTGAAAGACAAATTTACCCAGGTCGGAACGTTTCATCGAGCCTTCGATGATTTCCTTTACCTGCGCTTCTTTGCCGGAAATGGCACGCAGTACGTACCATCCTTTCTTATTTTCCGTCATTGATTTTTCCACTGTGGTGATTGTAAACTAAAAGCTGTAAATGAAGTGCATCAGACGGTCGACTATCTGGTCCATGAGGAAGATTATCAGAGCGATAATCACGGAAGCAATCATCACGATGATAGCCGACTTTACCAGTTGCTTTTTGGAAGGCCAGGAAGTCTTGAAACGAAGTTCGTCGTAGGCTTCCTGTATATTCGTCAGTAGTTTTAGTTTCATTATTTGTTGTTGTTTTGCACGGGTTGAGAGGCTCGAACTCCCGACACCTGGTTTTGGAGACCAGTGCTCTACCGACTGAGCTAAACCCGTATGTGATAACGGCGCCTGTGCTGGCGCCCAAGCGCCGTTATTTTATGACTTGGAGGCTATCGCCTATTAGTCGAGGATTTCGGTAATCTGACCCGAACCTACGGTGCGGCCACCTTCACGGATAGCGAAGCGGAGACCCTGGTCGCATGCTACGGGGTTGATGAGGTCAACGATGATTTCCACGTGGTCACCGGGCATTACCATTTCTACGCCTTCGGGAAGAGTGATTTCACCGGTTACGTCAAGTGTGCGAATGTAGAACTGGGGACGATAGTGGTTGTGGAAAGGAGTGTGACGGCCGCCTTCCTCTTTCTTGAGGATGTAGACAGATGCTTTGAACTTGCTGTGGGGCTTAACAACACCCGGGTGGCAGATAACCATACCGCGCTTGATGTCCTTCTTGTCGATACCGCGGAGGAGGAGTCCTACGTTGTCGCCTGCTTCACCCTGGTCGAGGAGCTTGCGGAACATTTCCACACCTGTTACTGTAGACTTGAGGTTAGCGCCGAGACCCATAATCTGAACTTCGTCACCTACCTTAACGATACCTGTTTCGATACGGCCGGTTGCTACAGTGCCACGACCTGTAATCGAGAACACGTCTTCAACAGGCATGAGGAAGGGCTTGTCGATGTCGCGGGGAGGCAGGGGAATCCAGTTGTCAACAGCGTCCATGAGTTCAACAACTTTTTCTTCCCATTCGGGTTCGCCGTTGAGAGCGCCGAGAGCGGAGCCGCGGATGATGGGAGTTTCGTCGCCGTCGTATTCGTAAGCCGAGAGAAGTTCGCGCATTTCCATTTCCACAAGGTCGAGGATTTCTGCGTCGTCAACGAGGTCGCACTTGTTGAGGAATACAACGATGCGGGGAACGTTCACCTGACGGGCGAGGAGGATGTGTTCGCGGGTCTGGGGCATGGGGCCGTCGGTACCTGCGACAACGATGATTGCACCGTCCATCTGAGCAGCACCGGTTACCATGTTCTTAACGTAGTCAGCGTGGCCCGGGCAGTCAACGTGAGCGTAGTGACGGTTTGCAGTCTCGTACTCTACGTGAGCTGTGTTGATAGTAATACCGCGCTCTTTTTCCTCAGGAGCGTTGTCAATCTGGTCGAATGACTTAACTTCAGAGAGACCTTTCTTTGCAAGAACGGTGGTGATGGCGGCAGTAAGGGTAGTTTTGCCGTGGTCAACGTGGCCGATGGTGCCGATGTTAACGTGCGGTTTGGTTCTTTCGAATTTCTCTTTAGCCATAACTGTGCTTTATTATAATTTTGAATAATAATTTCTTAACAATCAGCCACGATAATGCAGAAAGCACTACCGGGGCTTCGAGTCTTAGAGCCGATGGCGGGATTTGAACCCGCGACCTCTTCCTTACCAAGGAAGTGCTCTACCCCTGAGCTACATAGGCGAAAATATTTGAGCGGAAGACGAGGCTCAAACTCGCGACCCTCAGCTTGGAAGGCTGATGCTCTATCAACTGAGCTACTTCCGCATT
>VSPE01000052.1 GCA_009775225.1 Muribaculaceae bacterium
ATGCTTATGATTGCTGCTGTCGTCATTACTCTCCGAAAACTCACTTCCGTTAACAATCGTTTTTAAACAACCTCTTATTTGATGTTGTCATTTCAGTAATTGTTTTTCTTGAGTATTAATTTGACGGGTTATTGTTTGAAGCACATTTTGCAAGGCGTCTTCCCTCTGGCCTGTGCTTCATCTACAGTCATCTCAAGTATGTAGCCGTAACACTTGGAAAGACCTTTGCAATCCTTAACCAAATGGTATCTCTTTGCACTTGGCCCAGAACACACATAGACACAATCAAGTCCCGCATAAGGCGCCATAGCAGCCTGTCGGGTAGCAGCGCGGGTGCCTGTCATAATTTTACTCTCGAAGTCTTCGTAGCTTTCCCCATAGCCTGTCTGCTCCTTAAGTACATCATAAACTAAGCGGCGGTTTTCCGGCTTACCCATCACCCTTACAAATTTATCGTAAGAGTCTTCATATCTTGTCTCCTTTACAAGTTTATCGTAAACTATCTTGAGGCTGTTGTCATACATAGCAAATCATTATTTTTCGGGGATAATCCACCCGTTATTACTTTTACCCCCGGAGGGCGTCGACGTATCCTTCACTTCTTGAGTCGTTTTGCTTTCGCCGAACTCGTCTGTAACAGTTCGAGACGTCCGTGTTGGTGTAGTTAAATACTGGCCCCCATGAACCGCTGCTTGCGACCGTGCGGCTGCTTCGCTGGGTTCGTTATGAATAGTCACACCGTCTTTGTCGAGCCACGCATGTCTTGCCGGACGGCCGCTGCCGCCACTACCCACGCGCATCCTTCGACCCGCCTCTGCCGAGTTGAGCTCAGCCCGGTCTTTTGCATCCTGCTCCCTGATGAGAGCTTCAGCTTCTGCCGCCCTAAGCTCAATCGGCCTTTTCTCGTCTTCGTATGCTCGCCGGCGCTTCATATCCTCGTCTGCCTTAGCCTTGGCCTCGCGCTCAGCTTTCCGGCGCGCAGCCAGCTCGGCACGCCTATTGTCAATCTCCGCCAATCGCTCCCGGGCACGACCGCGCCCAAGAACCAAAGACATCCACTTATCCTCAGCCTCCTTGTCAATAAGCCTTCGGGCCGCCACATCATCCTTATGGGCATCACCCAAAGCATTACCGTTATACATATTCGGAGCATAGCGATTGGTGAAGATAAGATTGGCTACAGCCCTTGAAGCATCGCCAATACTTGAAATCATCCCCCGCAGCGCATCCCGCCGGCGCTCCTTCTCCTTTTGCTCCTTCGATTTTGGAGCCTCCGCGCCCTCCAGTACACGGTCGTAAGCGCCAATAACCTCCTGTATGGCCTCATGTCCCCTGTTGTTGTACCCATCCAAATCTACCGCCTGCTCAAAAGCACGCATATATTTGCGGGGAGACCGAACCTCCACACCTTCAGAAGCCCCTGCGAGAGACTCCGGCTTCTCTGCCGTTGGAGGCAGCACATCAGCAACAGTCGGTTTGCCTGTATCCGGCCGCTTTACCGTCGCGCCGACAGCCGCACTCTGTTTATCATCATTTTCAGCCATAGCCCGAACATTCATTTCTTAGAGTCCATAAATCCATTGATTGCACCGCCGAGAGCCCCCGACGATTGGCCGATACCCTTCACTGCATCCGCCACGGCCTGCGACCGCTGCTGCTCAAGAGACGTCAGCTGTTGAGCGTATCCCGCGTCAGCCTGACGATATTGCTGCTCGGCAGCCTCCTTGCTGCGTTCTCCATTCGCCGCAATCTGAGAGACAACATCAGCGAGAGCTTGCGAACTCGCCGCCTTCTCTGCCGCAACGGTCTCCGTAGTAGCACCCATTACAGCCGCAGTACCGGCCGCAGCCTTGTTCCGCCGCCTCAGTTCATCAGCAGCCATTTCATAAGCCCGTAGCGCATCGGCCCGCTGAGTGGCATCCTCATTGTACTTACGTTCATACCATGCCTGGTTCGCGGCGCGCTGCTGCTCCACCATACCCTTAGCCTTCTTTGCCGCATTAGAACTCATGATGCCGCCGGCAATACCGCCGGCAACCGAAAGCCCGGCGCTTATTAAACTTCCTGTCATAATTTAAAATCTTAAAACACTGAGACAAAATTAACGCCTTAACTTTGCATCCATGTTTTAACTTTTGGCAAACCACACTATGAAAGGAAAGAAAACAGGCGGACGAGCCAAAGGCACGCCCAACAAAGACAAACCACTCAAAGCCACATTGCGCCAGCACTCACTCGAATACTTCGCCCCAAACCCCGACAACCCCGACGGTATAAGCGACTTCGAGAAAGACCTGCAAGGCCTCACCCCGGGCGACCGCGTCGAAGCCGAACTCAAACTCCTGCGCTTCCACACCCCGCAGATGCAAGCCACCGCAGTCGACATAACCGCCACCGAAACAACGCTCACACTGTCCGAACGCCTCGCCGCACTCTCCGCGCCGCCCCGGGCCGACTAAACCATCTACTTTCGTCTATTAGTAGACCCGCTCACCCACATGCAGCGTCTCCCCGTCACGCAAGCACAGCGAGCGCCCCCCCCTTCGCAAAAAAAGGCGCCACCCAAAAGGCCGCGCCCCTGTCACCGTTCCCGAGCCTCTTCCACAATTTTATTTCTTATTTTTTATTTCTTGTTTCCAAGCGGTGGAGCTTGCTCCGGGAATGTATCAACTCGCGTACCCCCCCTCTCTATATATAATATTATATATAAATATATATATTTATAGAGAGATAGAGATAGGAGAAAAAGGGGTGTGGGGAAAAGGAGGGAGGAGAGAAGCACCGGTTGATGCAAGCCGATACAAGTTGATGCAACAGATGCAACGCGTCGCGACAGCCGCACCAACCCGCGCACCTCAGATTACCGGCGCCCCCTTATCGTAAAGTACATAATCGAGCACACGACGGTTCGCCGCATGCACCTTACGCACATCGAAGTCAATGTAGATATCCGTCACCGAATTGCCGCCGTGCCCCAGGGCCGCCGCAATCGTCTCCTTAGGTACATCCAGCAGAGCAGCCACTGTAGCCCAGGAATGACGCGCCCAGTACGACGTCAGCTCATCGACATGCACCCCGTCATCCACCGAGTTCAGATAATCGCGCAGCGCATGCAGCCCGCGGGCAAACCGCGTATAGAAAATCCTGTAACCCTTGTAGTGGTCCAGCATAAACAGAAGCTGCCTGTGGCCGCCATAGCGGGCAATGATAGCAGCAGCCTCAGGCTCAACCTTCACCTCATACGGCTTATGCGTCTTCGCCCGCGTATAACGCACACACCCGTCGGCATCCACCGACGACAGTGCACACAAGTCCGCCACATTGATGCCGCGCAGCATAAACGACAGCGCCCACATATCGCGCACCATACACAGATGCTCCGGCACCTCCGACAGCAGCACCTTACGGAGCTGCGACACCGACAGCGCACGCTTGCGCGTCGGCGTAGGGCGTATCTTAAACCCGCGGAAAGGATAGCACGACGTATACTCACAGTCGATAGCATAGTTGAACACAGCCCGCAGATTACGCAGATGAATATTGCGGGCATTGGCCGACGGCGCCGACAGAGCCAGGAACTCCACAAAGCAGTCGAGCCACTTGCGGTTCACATCCTCGAAGCGCAGCCCGGCCCACTTACCCTCATCGCCCAAGAAAGCGATGATACGGCGTTTGGTGGCCATATACAAAGCAGAAGTGCGCCCCGACTTACGCTCGATAAACTCATCGAACGCCGGCGACAGCCCCGTCTTGGGCTGCGACGCAGGGTGCAACTGTTCCTTCACCAAATCCTTAATCTGATTTGCACGAAGACCCGTGAGCCGCCCTTCCGACTCCAGGCGCAGAATGATAGAGTCCACCATCACCTTCTGCTGTTGAATAAACGCGTTCAAAGAGGACGCGCGAGGATGTCGGGCCGTCACCGACTGAGCCTTGGCATCCCATTGCGAAGGAAGCAGCGACGTTGACAGCGGCAAAAAGGCGCGTAGCGAATTAAGGGTAATAACCAGGCGGAGTGGAGCTGCAGAACCGTCCTTGACACCTCTACAGTCGAGATACAACTTAGTTGTTATCATAACAGGAACCTTTCATGCTCCGTGTGCAACTTGCTTGTCACTTGCTTGTGGAGCGCAGCCCCAAAAGGCAAAATAGGGCAAAAAAGTGCACGCGAAAGCTTTTTTTTAAGGCTTACGACGCAGTCCCGCCTAAAAATCTGCAAGGAAAAGAAGAAAAGGTGCTGATTATACACATCTGATAATCAGCACCTTTGTCTTGCGGAGCGACCGAGATTCGAACTCGGGAGCCGGTTTTGCCGACTACACGCTTTCCAGTCGTTGCGTGTAACTCCTTAGATAGTTGGTTTGTAATATGTTAACTATCTCTGAAATTTGTTCGCAAACATTTCGCAAACATCTTTCACGCCACAAAGGTAATACTTTTTTCCGATGTGGCAATAACTTTCACTCACTTTTTCATCACTTTTTTTCTTGGGTATAGGCGATGCCGTGTGAGGTGAGCAGTTCACGCAACCGCCATAGTTCATCGCGCAACTCAATCTCCCTGTCGCGGCAATCGTCATATTTTGCGCGTTGTTCGTCAAGCTGCCGTGATAATCGGGCGTTTTCCTCGCGCAGACGCTTGATTTCCTCATCGTCGCTATTTTTCTCCTTTTCGGTATCGCGGTTTACCCGCTCCAACATTTCGAGCATCTGCCGCAATGTTTCGGGGTCGTTTATACGAACCTCCGAAAATCGGTTATTGCTCCCCACTGTTTCAAGGTAGCGCGGATATTCTTCTTCGGGAACTTCGTACTCCGTGAGGTCGACGCCGGGGAACACCTTGCGCAAATCCTCCACACGTTCATCCGGGAACGGGTTGCGCCCATTCTCAACACTCGAAAGGAAGCCCTGCGTTATGCCGAGGTCGTGCGCAAGCTGCTTCTGCGTCTTGCCGTGCTCTTTCCTCAATTCAAGCAGTCTGTATCGTGCCATAACACTTTTTATAATTTTATTGCGCAATATTGCGTACTAATATTGCGTTATATTATTCAAATTCGCTATCTTTGCAGTATCACTCCGAGCAACACGGCAAGGCAATAACTTTGTTTCTTGATGCAAAGGTAGTGATTATTTCCTAATACAACAAATATATTGCCTAATGTATTTGCGTGATACTTGTTAAAAATTGTAAACACCTAAAATATGAAGAATAAGACGCTGAAGGAACTCTACCTTGAAGAAAAAGAGAAACCGACCCCGGCGCAGCTTTTCGTAACACGAATAGCTGAAATCACCTGCCGCGAGGAATCCACCGTGCGCCAATGGCTTTCGGGCATACAGACACCGAACCAACGAGCCAAAGAACGCATTGCCACCGCACTCGGCTGTGATGTCGATGTCCTGTTCCCGGAATCCGGCCCACAAACTGACACCGACGAAGTATGACAGCCCAGGAACCTCAGGTGATGGCGACGGCGCGGTATTCCATAGGGCAGACCTGTGAACTGCTCGGCATACACCGCGACACCCTCCGCCAATATACCGACCGACAGAAAATAATAAAGTGCGGCTACCGTACCATTGGCAACCGCAGAGTGAAGTTCTACCTCGGAAGCGAGATACTGCGCTTCTGGAAACGCCAGGCATAACTATGATATCGCAGAAGACCATAGACGCGGTACTGGAGGCGGTTCAGATCCACGACGTCGTGAAAGACTTCGTGGAACTGAAACGCTGCGGCTCCGGCTGGGTCGGCCTTTGCCCTTTCCACTCGGAGCGCACACCTTCCTTCCACGTCGACCCGCGCCGGAACATATGCAAGTGCTTCAGCTGCGGAGAGGGAGGCGGCGCGGTGCATTTCCTCATGGAACACCGCAGTATGTCGTACCCGGACGCTATACGCCATATTGCCGGACTGTATAACATCCCTGTCGAGGAAACGCCCCGGACGCTCACCGACGAGCAGCGCAGGGAGGCCGTGCAGCGCGAGAACGCGCTTATAACCCTCGAAGCGGTGCAGAGGTTCTTCGAGCAGTCGCTTGTGTCGAAGACACCGGGGGCCAGGCGCGCCTGTGCCTACGCTTCCGACCGTTGGACGCTCGACTACTGCCGCGACAACGGCATAGGCTATGCGCCATACCCCAAAGAGTTTTTCGAGTTCGTCAAGACAAAGGGCATAAACTTCGAGGCCCTGCTTGATATCGGTATGGTACGCAAAAAGGAGGACGGCCATTTTACCTTTATGTTCGCCAACCGCGTTACCATACCCATACGCGACCGCTTCGGACGTGTCATAGCCTACACCGCCCGGAGCATCGACGAGAAGACCGACTGCAAGTATCTCAACTCCACGACCTCGTGCGTCTACCGTAAGGGCAACACCGTTTTCGGCATCGAGATTGCCCGGAAAGCGGCGGCAAAGGCCGGTTGCCTTTTCGTCGTCGAGGGTGCCCCGGACGTGCTGCGCCTCCAGTCCATAGGCTGCGACAACGCCGTGGCCGCACTCGGCACGGAGTGGACTGCCGCCCAGTTCGACGCCATCAAGGACTTGACCGACACCCTCTGCTTCATCCCGGACAGTGAGGTGCCGAAAGACGGCGAGATTTACGCGCCGGGCACAAAGGCGGTGATGAAGAACGGACGCGAGGCGATAGACCGCGGCTTCCGCGTCGTGGTGCGCGAGATACCGCTTGAAAACGGCGCGGTGAAGAACGACCCCGACAGCTTCATCACGACACCATCAATCCTTTCTTCGCTCGAAGAACAGGATTTTGTGCTGTGGTATGCCGAGAAAGCCTTCCTCGCCCCCACGACGCAGTTAGGACGCACGGCGGTAATCAAGGAGATATGCGCCATGCTCGCCGCGATCGAGGACGCGACGCTCGCATCAATGTACCTCGAACAGCTTATAAAGAGATACAAGGAGCGGACGGCGTGGAAACTGGCCTACAACTCGGCGCAGATGCGCAAGCGTGCCGAATCCGGCAGGGAGGGCGACGAGAGCGAGAACGAGCGCGACCTTTTCAGCCGCTACGGCTTCTTCATAGCCAACAACTGCTACTGCACATACGGCAAGCAGAGCGAGGTGATACGCCTCTCCAACTTCATACTGGTGCCGATGTACGACATTCCAGATGAAGGCTCCATGACGCGCCTTTACAAGATTGTCAACGACCTGGGCCACGACGCCATTATACCGCTGGAGCCGGACGACCTGGTGAACCTCGCCCTGTTCCGAAAGAAAATCAACATCGCCGGGCGTTATGTGTGGCTCGGCAAGATTGACGACCTTATGCGCGTGGAGGAATACATATTCCGTAAGAGCGAGTCCGCGAAGCGCATCCGCACCCTCGGCTGGCAGCCGGAGGGATTCTTCGCCTACGGCGACGGCATATATACCGACCGCTTTATCCGAGTCGACGAGATAGGCATGGTGAACCTCCCGAACCACGGCATCTTCTATCTTCCGGCCTATTCGGTGATGTACCGCGACAACCGCCTCCGCTTCGCTTTCGAGAAGTCCTTCACCTATACCCATCGCGCCGATGTGTCGATGGCCGACTACCTGCGCCTGTTTGTCGATGTGTTCGGCGACAACGGCAAGGTTGCCATCGCCTTCATATTCGCAACGCTTTTCCGCGACTTCATTTTTGATATGTTCGAGTTCTTCCCGATATTCAACATATTCGGTAAGCCCCAGTCGGGCAAGAGCCAGTTGGGTAAGGCCATGAAAGGCTTCTTCACCAACTCATACAAGCCGATAAACTACGAGGGAGAAACCTATCCGGCCATAAACAAGGCGTTGGAACAGACGGCCAACTGCCTTGTGCATTTCGACGAGTACAAGAACTCTATCGAGTGGCGTAAGGTCGAACTGCTCAAATCAATGTGGGATGGCGTCGGGCGCGGCAAGATGAAGGACGGCGACGTGGAGCGTGTGAACGTCAACTGCGGCGTGATACTCTCCGGTCAGGAGATGCCGACCATCGACCCGGCATTGTTCACACGTATTATCCACATCACCGTCAACAAGACCTCCTACACACTGGAGGAACGCCGCCGCTTCGCCGACCTCATGGAACTTAACCGGCGGGGAGTCTGCCACCTCACTATGGAGGTGATCGGACACCGCGACCGATTCGTGCAGGACTTCCCCCACTTCTGCGAGCTTACGCGCACCGAAGTGGTGAACCGCATCGCCCGGAGCGGTAAGACCATATCCGACCGTATGTATATGAACTGGGGCGTGGTGCTCGCATCCTTCCGCACTCTCGAAAGGATATTGCCCGTGCCTTTCTCATACGACGAACTGCTCGACATCTGCGTGGAAATGCTTCTCGACCAACATTCCATAACGGAACGCTCCGACGAAGTGGCTTCCTTCTGGAACTTCGTCCATGTGCTCTACCAAGAGGGGCGGCTCCACCAGGAGGGCGACTACCGCATCAACTACCGCGTGTCGAGCCTCAAACTGCACGGCGTCGCCGAGGCCAGGGAGTTTTCCGAGCCGAAAAACATCCTCATCATACGCGACCGCCGCATAATACAGCACTATCAGACCGACAAGGCGCGCTCGACAAAGCAGCTTATTCTCTCGGAGGACGATATGCGCAAGTATCTTGAACGCTCCGCCCCCTGCCTCGGTATCGTCAAGCGCAAGTTCTACAAGATGAACCAGTACGGACAGCCTGTAAAGGAGATTGGCGAGGGAGGCACCGTTGGCCGTCAGCTTTACGATGTAGATACGGCGCTGGCTTTCGACTACGACCAGGTGCAGCAGCTTTATCACCTCTACCTTACAGCCGATACCTCGGCAATGACAGAAGAAGAAATCCGGGAGCATGAGGCGCAACAGGATAAAGCCGCCACACAGGGGAGCGGCGCATCTCAATCCGAACTTCCTTTTTAATTTTTTCGGCAAATCTAATGAAAACGGACAGTTACCACAGCCACCACCGCCACCGCGCTATAATTCATCGGCTTAACTATTGCCACCGACGGCAACCGCCGCGCCACCACTCGCCACCGTTTGCGGCTTTTGCAACCGCCGACAACCGATTTCCCCTTATTCTTCTCTTTTTGAAAAGAAAGAATAATAGCTTAAATACGTGGCTTCGTGGGGATTGGCTTCGGCTTCCCGAAGCGGTTGCGCGGTTCCGGCGGTTGCACCCCGAATATTACTAAATCCAACATAAAAAATTACAATTCTCTCCGACAAAACAGAAACATCAACATAAAATCCCGTACAGATATGAACGACTTCCTTATCTACCTTCCCCTTGAGGCGTTTTTGGCCCAGTGGTTCCGCCACCGGCATGGCGGTTCCCAATACACCGTGCGCCTCGTGCGCGGCTCCGTGGAGTCCAAACGCCTCAAAGCCCTGCTCGACGTGCCGCCGTCGGGATATGTGCCGACACCCGCGCCGCATGGCTACGTGGCCGTGGCTATTCCCTCATTTCCGGCCAAAGACCCGCGCCAGTTCAACTATGTGTCGCCACAGGGCATAAACGCCCTTGTGGAAACCTTGCGCGACCTTTTCGACCTCGAACTGCACGACTACTATGTAAAGACCTACATAAAAGGCTCGCGCATCGACTACATGATTGAGGCGTGGATGGAGATGCACGGCATCGAGTTCAACGATACCAACTACAACTCCGTCAAGAAACGCCTCGACCGTGTGCGAAAGAAAATCTATGTGAAGCGGCACCGCGACAAGGGCAAGGCCGGCGAAGCGGAGGGCTAAACAGATTTTTCTTGAAAAAATCTCTAAAAATCGTACCGAGTTCTACGCGGTTTTATACCGCCCGGCATTTCGGTAATAAACGAAACATCAATACAATAAACAATAAAACAAATAATCGTTATGTCAGAATCGACAAAGACCTGCACCGGCTGCAACCGCGAGTTGCCGCTGTCGGCTTTCGGCAGAATGGCCTCCGCCCCGGACGGCCTCAGCTACCGTTGCCGCGAGTGCGTCAACGCGCAGAAGCGCGAATACCACCAGTCGCACAAGAAGCTAAAAAGAGTGTTTACCAATCCCGACCTCGCCGCCTTCACGCCACGGCAGCTTATCGACGAGCTAAAGGCGCGTGGCTACTCCGGCGAGTTGAAAATCACACAGACAATAAAGGTATGAAGTCGCCGCTCGCTCCCGTGCAGTCGCTTCCCGGCATCCGCTTTGTCGGGATTGTGGACTGCCACAGATTGCAGCCCGGACTGCGCGAGGCCGCAGCAGCCGGTCTTACCGTCGGCGCGCATACCTCCGTGGAGGCCGTGCCGTTTGTGAACGCCACCGTGGAGAGTGTTACCGAGTACAGCCACGGCGCACCCATAGAAACCGCCACGCTCAAATTCCGCACGTCGAAATTTCTGCCGATTGATGTTCAACTCGGATTTGTCGTTACGGACGTGTGCGGCAACTCGTGGCTGATCGGAGCGGCGGAGCCGCCTTATCCGAAAGTGTCGCTCACCCGAAAGACCGGGCTTCCCGGCGGCGACCCTGCCGCATGGGAGATTGAGGTGAAAGCGGTGGGGCAACGCTCGCTTCTGCCCTGTGTGTATTGAAAGGTCTAACTTTCGCCGAACCTCGGAGGGAGGCTTTCTTCGCCGTGGCGGAGTACGTCGCCGTTATCCGCATAGTCGCTGAAATAAGGTAAGGCAAAAGGCGGCATGGCCGATGTTGCGAGGATGCCGGATTATGGTAGGGCCGCAGCACTCCGATGTTATGCCGCCCCGTCCTCCCTATCGCCGATATTGCAGCCGTGGCCGTTACGGTAATCTCCGCCCCATACCATTTATGGATAGCCTGCCTTGCGGTGGGCTTCCGTTTTTTATATCGGTATTGTTCCCTCGTCCGTGCGCTCTCGCCGTTGGTATGCCGGGGGTCTCTCCGTCTTGGAACATCATCGCCTTTTCATTGGGCTGTCGGAGCGGCAAGCCTTGAAGTTGATGTTGGTGTGTCGTGTCGAGGTGAAACGGTCAACCCGGTATTGTGCCGCGCGGTATTTGGCGTATGGCATTATTCCGATTTTGATGCAGCCGGACTCCGTGCCGCCATTGCGCCTGTGGGGTTCGGGCTGCGTGGCCGGATATGGAGGCCGACAATATCCCGACACTTCCGGCCCGCTTTGCTTCTTTCATATCGGCTTCGGGGCATGAACGATTACGCGCCCTTCCTTTTTCGCCGCAAAGTTAATCACCCCCTCCGGCGCGACAAGGCTAAAGTGCATCTGCCTGAAAATCTTCCTCCCTCCGCGAGAGTATTTTCTTGCAGAGCCTTGTCTTAAATCACCGCCGGGGGCAACTTTTGGGGCAGCGTAAAAGAAAGAGCTTTTACACGCAATCATTCATCAAACCCCAAATCCAAATAGTTATGAAAGAAATACTCAAAGCGAACCTCCCTCTGCGTCAGGAAATCGTCGACCGCCTCGAAGAACTCGACTACACGCCCGAATCGCTCCGCGACGCAATCACCGAGCACGAATCCGACTGGCGCGACGAAAATCCGTCGCTCTACTGCGGTACATACGCCAAATACAACGGCGGCGACCTCTCCGGCCTGTGGGTTGACCTCTCGACCTTCGGCGACTACGACGACTTCATCAAATTCTGTAAGGCGTACCACGCCGACGAGGAAGACCCGGAGCTGATGTTCCAGGACTACGAGAACTTCCCCCGCGAATGGTACTACGAGAGCTGCATGGGCGAGGAAACATGGGATAAAATCGCCGAATACATCCGGCTGTCGGAACTCCACGACAAGGAGGCCGTTGACGCCTTCGTGGAATGGGGCGGCGAATCCCTCGACCGGTTCGAGGACTGCTACTGCGGCGAGTGGGAGGACGAGGAAGACTATGCCCGTCACATCGTCGACGAGTGCTACGACCTCGACCGCATAATGGGCAACCTCGCTACCTACTTCGACTATGCCGCCTTTGCCCGCGACCTGTTCATGTGCGACTACTACATGGATAACGGCCATGTGTTCCGCCACTATTAAGGCTTGAAAGCCTCCTATCCCTCCGAGGGTCGGCGAAAGCCGGCCCTTTTTCAGTCGGTTAACAAACTTTTTCTCGAAATTTTGCGTTGATATTTTGTAGGTAAGAAAATTATCGCTAATTTTGCATTACCAAATGGGTAGTTTCCCCACAAAGAAATACTTCGAGTGCGAAAGCAACGATTTTAGGGGCTGGGGCGTCCCCGGTCGGAAAGGGTTCTCTAATGAGTACCCTTTTTTCATTTATCGGGAAATATTTTCAATCCCAACAGTTTGCCGCCGCTTGCATAAATGTTTGGTGCTATTACATCAAATGCAGGATTGGGCTTTTCGGGAGCAAGGACGTGGCGGGATATTGGGTAGGCTATCAAATCCGCCACTTGCAGACCAAACACATTCTCTTTTTTCTCGCTGAATCCAAAATGCCCCATATGGTCTGCCAATCTTTCAGGACTTACATAGTGCATCCCGGTTACACGCAGACGGTTATAATAGTTTGTCAATGCCGCATCTTCGCGTTTACCGCGCCTTTCTACTATAATATTTATCTTGCCTCCTTCGGGGCCTATATCATCTACACAGAATATGCTTCGTTGAAGCACATATTTCAATGCTGTGCCGTAAACGTCGGCATCGACACCATGTTTGCTGATGCAGTTTTCTTTCAATACCGAGCAGCAGACGATAACATAAATACCTTGTTGTGCAAGCAATTCATTCACACGCTTATAAAACCGTTGTTTGATTTCATCATCAAACAAAATTTGAAAATGCTTCTCGCATTTCCTTATATCGCGTGAATGAAGTATTACATCTGTTGTCTGCCAAAATTCCTGTTTCAATTTATCGACCGCACCTTGGAAAGTATTTACTTTCTTGACCGGCACCAATATGCCGCAGAGGGTAAATATAGGGAAATTACGGTCGTATGTGGCGAGATAGTGATCGCCACATTCATCTATATATAGATTGTATTTCAGTTTACTTGCCATTTCTTAAAACGATTACAAATTTAGATAAAAATCCTGAGATTTTTACACCGGCAGAATAAAAAATCAAGGCTGACGCCTTGATTCCCG
>VSPE01000053.1 GCA_009775225.1 Muribaculaceae bacterium
CACCAAAGCATAAATGTCTGAAATTTCGACTGATGCTTATTTTTTTATTCACATTTGTTTTTAAACAACCTCTAAGTCGGGTTTTACGATACTATCCAAGGCTGCAGCTCGGTAAAACCCGCTGCTGATGTCGGGAACAAAGATTCCGAACTCCATGGGCAATGTCGTAACAGTCTTTGTAGGCCAGCCTTGTTCGTTATAGCTGTAGTCGTGACGCGCCGAAAGGTAATTGTCGACTTGCCCCGGTATCGATATCGCTCCATCGGGATTGGCTTTTTTAGAGCGCCAGCCGCTCCTTACCACCGAGGGCTTTCCGCAGGCAGCATAGATGTACTCTATTAGACCTTCCTTACCACCGTCCACACTCACGCCTACAAGTTTGAGGCGCTCGGCATCGTCGTAGTGATAGCGGGTTTTGAGTGTATGGGTGGCTGAAGTGGAGGTTGAGGCTGTATGTTCCTCTACACTCACCGCTCCGGCATAATTGTAACCTATGGAATGAATATGTGTGCGCAATTTCGAGATGGTGCGGCTTTGCCGCATCTGCCCCAGACTGTCATAAAACATGGAGGTATAGGCCGGGACACCGTTGTCATCATAATCCACGGTAGCGGCAAGCAGTCCGGCGGGAGCCGCCAGATAAGACGAGCCGGCAACAGAGCCGTTCTCAAAAGTGCCTGTGCGGGAGGCTATGCCCTCGGGATAACAATCGTAAATACTTATTATCTCGGGTGTAAAATCGACAGTCCCCGGCACGTGCGATATATCATAAAACATAGATGTGCCGTCCGACAATGCTACTGGGTAAGCCTTCTCTGCGAGTGCCTGACGGTCGGCATCGGTAAGCGACGCGAGGCCGGAGAGAACCTCACGCCCGATTGCGTCGTAAAGATGAATACGCCATTTGCCGGCCGGAAGCATAGGGTTGCTTTCGGCTACAAGACGGCCGGCAGGAGTATATACGAAGTATGAGGCTTCGGCCCCGGGCACCTTCGACTTTATAATTCGGTCTTTGCTGTCGTAGTCATATCTATAGGCATATTCGAACAGGTCGGCATCGTCGGCGGTATATTCCTGCACAAATCCGCGTTAAGAAATTTCAATACGGGCATCACTGTTTTCATCAATGACACTCTGCACATTTACATCCCATACTTTGGATTCGAGAATTTTGTCATCAAACGGGACACGTTCACACGACAGTAGTACGCTTTCTCCTTGGGCCGAAAAGACTGAAAGAAGGACAGTATAGGACAACAGGAATAGCTTTTTCATGGCAGAAAGCGATGAGTGGTTTACATTCTGTCGCAAATATACATATTTAAGTAGCGAATTGCAAATTTTAGGCATAAAAAAAGTCCTGACTCATTTCGTCAATGGGTTAGGACCTAAGCCAAAAGGCATCTTGTGATTCAAGTTTAGCTGTTTTATAGACAACAAATCAGTGTAGAGATTATATCATACTTACTTTTACTGTTATAATCACCTATCTCTACACTTAGAGTCGACTGTCGTCGCGACGTTGACCTGAGTGTATGCCTTAGCTTAGATTCTAAAAAATGCGTAAATAATTAAAGGCCTAAGCTTTGCATATAGGTGCTATAAAGTGCTACAAAATTACGTAACTTTTTTGTTTCCGACAAAAATAATTTAACCCTTTGCAAAAATGTTAACACTTTTTATTAGTTTGACACATATTTTCAGCGTAGATATTCAAACTCAGCATCTGAGTTCGACCGATAAGCGCCAAAAAAATTGCGCAATTGGCACGGATTTATTACTTTTGCACTCTCATTATCACCGTACACAAATAAAAATCAGAACATATACTCCTTTATGGCAACAACAGCTGACTTTAAAAACGGTATGTGCCTCGACATCGACGGCAACTACTTCTTCATCGTCGAATTCCTTCACGTGAAGCCCGGCAAGGGCCCGGCTTTCGTCCGCACCAAGCTCCGCAACGTAAAGACAGGCCGTATCTTCGAAAAGACCTGGAACTCGGGCGTGAAAGTAGAAGAAGTGCGCATTGAGCGTCGCCCCTACCAGTTCCTCTACAAAGACGACATGGGCTACAACTTCATGCACACCGAGACTTTCGAGCAGGTAGCAATCCCCGGCGAAAGCATCGAGGGCGTAGAGTTCCTCAAAGAAGGTGACATCTGCGAAGCCATGGTACACGCCGCTTCCGAGACTATCCTCACCTGCGAGATGCCCACCAGCGTAGTGCTCGAAATCACCTACACCGAACCCGGCATCAAGGGCGATACCGCCACCAACACCCTCAAGCCCGCTACCGTGGAGACAGGCGCCGAAGTTCGTGTGCCCCTATTCTGCAACACCGGCGACAAGGTGCGCATCGACACCCGCAACGGTGCTTATGTTGAGCGCATCAAAAACTAAGGTGTCAGCACAAACGTTATAAAAGCGTCCGAAGGAAGCATTGGCTTCCACGGGCGCTTTATTTGTATGACAGCTACAAACCTTCCCTGAAAGATGACCAAGCAGCCGCAATACTCACATTCATATATCCTCACCGCAGGCGAGAGCGATGCCGAAGGACGCATGCCGCTGACTCTTGTCACAGAACGCGTGATAGAAGTGGCCACGGAGCACGCCAACGCGCTCAATATCGGCTACGACGCGCTTATCAAGAAGAACATCAGCTGGGTGCTGAGCCGCCTCTCGATTGAGATGCTGCGTTATCCGCGCATCAACGGCAACTACACTCTCACCACCTGGATAGAGAGCTACAACCGACACTTCAGCGAGCGCAACTTCGTGATGACAGATGCTGCCGGCGATATCCTCGGCCACATGCGCACCGTGTGGGTGGCAATGGATTTCGCCACGCGCTCTGTGGCCGACCTCACTTCGCTTGAGTCCATACCCTTTCCGCTCGACAACGCAGTCTGCCCCATAGAAAAGACGCCGCGCATACCGCACCCCGGCGCCGATGCCACG
The DNA here is from genome assembly GCA_009775225.1 of Muribaculaceae bacterium. Taxonomy (GTDB): domain Bacteria; phylum Bacteroidota; class Bacteroidia; order Bacteroidales; family Muribaculaceae; genus CAG-873. Next base: position 2,965 of record VSPE01000053.1, read on the forward strand.
ACCGAGGAATATACCTTCCGCTACCGCGACATCGACTTCAACCGCCACGTGAACACGGTGCGATACCTCGACCTCATCCTCAACCACTGGACGCTGGAGCACTTCGACAACATGGCAGCCTGGCGCCTCGACATAATGTTCCACAACGAATGTCACTTCGGCGAGACGGTAGCGCTGCGCGTGGCCGAAGGCCCCGGCTCATGCCCAGGCGACATCTGCGAGATAGTCAAGCCCGACGGCACACGCGCCGTGTCGGCACGCATACTGTGGCGCCCCTGCGAGACGAGATAGCGAGACTCTTCGGCTCGCCACTGCAAAAAAGGAGCGACGACATTTCTGCCGTCGCTCTTATTTTGTTTAGCTCTTCTTATTGCGCCACTTGCCGAGGTAGTGGCGAATGGAGCTTACAGGCGCGTTTACGGCCTGGGGCGAAATAGCGCCCAGGAGCCAGTCGCGCAACTTCGACGGGCGGGTTGTATCATTGATTTGCGAGGGGTCGTCATACTCGCTGCTCTCGTACGGCTTGGCCTGACGCTCTCCGCGGAGCACAGCGAGGGCATTTGCAGCGAGAGCCCGCAACTCGTTCTCGCCGGGGTATACGTATATCGGAGCGATGTAGTCCACATGGTCAGCGATAAAGTCGGTCACGCGCTTGCTGTGCGCTATGCCACCCGTGAGAAGAATGGCGTCTACGTTGCCCTTTAGAGCCACTGCCATTGCGCCGATTTCCTTGGAAATAGAGTAACACATGGCACGGAGGATGAGCATGGCATGGAGGTCGTGCGCAAGAATACGGTCGAGCACCTCAGGCACCGAAGTTGTGCCCAGATGCGCCATAAGGCCGCCTCGGCCGTGCACCATCTTTATCAGCTCTTCCTCGGTGTACTTCCCGGAGAAGCACAGGCGGATTAGCGGGCCGGGAGGAAGTGAGCCGGACCGCTCGGGCGATATTGGGCCGCAGCCGTCGAGGGCGTTGGTGGTGTCTATCACACGCCCACGGCGATGCGCGCTCACGGTGCAGCCTCCGCCCATGTGGCACACCACAAGGTTGAGGTCTTCGTAGCGCTTTTCGGTCTCCTTGGCAAAGAGGCGCGCCACCGCCTTCTGGTTGAGCGCGTGGAATACCGACTCTCGGGGCAGCTCGGGCATGCCGCTGATGCGGGCGTAGGGCATCATCTCATCGACCACCACAGGGTCAGCGATATACGATTTCACGCCGATTTCGTCGGCAATGTCGCGGGCGAGCAGACCGCCGAGGTTGGAGGCATGCTGCATACGGGCATTGTGAAGGTCGCGCACAAGGTCATCGTTCACCTCATACACACCGCTTTCAATAGGGCTTATGATGCCACCGCGGCCTATCACGGCCGACAGCTCGCGGATATTTATACCATTGTCGGCAAGCGCCTTCTCTATAAGGTCTTTGCGCCAGTGGAACTGGTCGGCCACGCGGGCAAAGGGCTTCAGTTCCTCGGCAGAGTGAGGGATTGACAAGGAGAAGGTGGGCACATCGTCGTCGTAGACGGCTATTTTGGTCGAAGTAGACCCGGGGTTGATAGCTAATATCTTGTAGCTCATAGCTGTGATTGCAATTTATTTACACTGAAGGCAAGCCAGTGCTATAGAATAAAGCTTGGTGCGGGGAGTATCGCCGCGCGATGTGAGCACGCAAGGCACCTTAGTACCGACCACCATGGCGGCGATTTCGGCACCGCCGAAGTGCGTCGCACTCTTGAAGAAGACATTGCCCGACTCAATATTGGGGAAGAGGAGGCAGTCGGCATCGCCGGCCACTGCCGAGCCCTTCACCTTCTTCTCTACCGCTACCTCGGGGTAGAGAGCCACGTCGAGCGAGAGGGGGCCGTCGACAATCACATTGCCGAGCTGACCGCGGTCGGCCATTTTGGAGAGTATGGCGGCCTCGGTCGACGAAGGCACCGTGGGAAGGAGCTGTTCCGACGGCGCGATGCAGGCAATTTTAGGAAATTCCACGCCAAGCGAAGCGGCTGTGGACGCCAGATATTTTATAAGGATAGTCTTCTGCTTGAAGTCGGGCAGAGGTATCACGGCCACGTCGGCGATACACAGGAGCTTGCCGCGGCCGGGCATCTCCACTACCGACACATGGCTCAGAGTGCCCTTGGGCGGGAACAGACCGGCTTCTTTATTGAGGATGCCGCGCATATATTTGTCGGTGGAGACAAGACCCTTCATCAGCACATCGGCGCCGCCGGAAGCTACTAGCGACACGGCCTTCTCAACGCAGCGAACATCATTCTTTTCGTCGACTATGGCGAAGATACCCGGGTCTATACCCTCTTCCTTGCACACGCTCTGTATGAGAGCCTTGTCGCCAAAAACAGTAGGTTCCACAAGACCTTCGGCGTAGGCGTCGGCTACGGCGCGGAGGGTGTGGGCATCATTGCCGTATGCCACGGCAAGGCGTTTGCGGCCACGGCTGCGGGCCTCATCCACTATTTGGTGCAATTGTGTAATCATGTCAGTATCGTATTAATGATGGTTGATGCTGCAAAGATATATATTATACTTCGTATTTCCTATTACATTACGGAAATTATTCCGAATTAATCCAAACTACCAGCATAATAGGACGAAAGGCAATAAAGGATGCTCTGCCACGTTAATACTCTACGATGAAAAACATATTGTACACACTCCTTGTCACCATAGCCCTTGCGGGCGCCCAGAGCTGCATCGAGGACGAGTTTACCGACTCGCCCTCCGACCAGCCCTATTTCTCGGTGGAGACGCTCGACTTCGGCACCGTATTTACCGGCGAAGCCACCCCCACGCGTCGCTTCCTCATACACAACCCCCACTCGAAATCACTGTCGATAAGCGACATACACCTGTCGGGCGACGATGCATCGTGCTTCCGGCTTAACGTCGACGGCATCAGCGGCGACACATTCTCCGGCGTCGACATCCGCGGCAAAGACTCCATATTCGTGTTCGTGGCCGCCACTTTCCCCGAGCGCGAGGGCCTCGGCGCCGACTACACAGCACAGGTCGACGTCATCACCAACGGCGTCACCCGGTCGCTCCCTATCGCAGCCTACGGGCTTAATGTGGTGCGACTCAAGGCCGTGACGGCAGAGGCCGACATGCGCCTCACCGCCGAAAAACCTTACCAGATATACGACTCTCTCGTGGTAGCCACCGGCGCGACCCTGACCGTGGAAGCCGGCGCAAAGCTGTGCTTCCACGACAAAGCATCGCTGATCGTGCGCGGCACCCTGCGTTGCGAGGGCAGCGCCGAAGCCCCCGTGAGCATGGGCGGCGACCGCACCGGCAATGTGGTGGGCGACATTTCCTTCGACATTATGTCGAGGCAATGGAAAGGCGTGCTCTTCGCCTCCACATCCAAAGGTAATATACTATCGCACACCGTGATACGCAACACCTCAGAGGGCGTGAGCATCGCCGGAGACCCCGAGGCCGACTATTCGTCCACCCCGCAGCTCTCACTCCACAACAGCGTGCTTACAAACTCCGGCGACCTCGGCCTCCTTGCCGTACATTCGGCAATCAAAGCTGTAGGCTGCGAGTTCTCCGAAGCCGCCGCGGGTCTTGTGGCGCTGCACGGCGGCAGCCACACGTTCAACCACTGCACCTTTGCCAACAACTACCTCTTCACTGCCATAGGCGGTGCGGCAGTGCAGTTCTCGCACCTCAGCGCCGACACCAAGACAGGCCTAGACGACAGCTCCGGCCTGCCCTACGCAGCTGCCGACTTCAGCAACTGCATCCTCTACGGCCTCGGCTCCGAAGTGTCGCACGGCGACCTCACCGGCACCGACGTATATTTCCGCCGATGCCTGCTGCGCAGCGCCGGTAAGGACGACGACAACTTCCTGATGTGCGTATGGGACGAAGACCCGCTCTACTATACCGTACGAAACGATTACATCTTCGACTACCGCGTCAAGCCCGACTCTCCGGCCATAGGAGCAGCCGACGCCACACTCACCCTCCCCGAGGCCGCCACCGACCGCTACGGCATGCCACGCGGCGCCGCACCCGACCTCGGCGCCTACGTATACACCGAGCCTGTAGAGGAATGAAACTCCTTCTGGTCAACACCGTAGCCACCGGCGGCTCCATACCCGCCTATATGCGCACCATAGCCCGCGAAGCACTGCGCAGAGGCTACGACGTGACTATGGCATACGGACGCGGCCTTCCCATGCCCGGAGTGAGAAACATACGCATTGGCAACGCCCTCGACCATGCCGCACACGGCATCGCCACGCGCCTGTTCGACCGCCACGGCCTCGCATCCCGGGCCTCCACGCGCCGCTTCACAGCCGAGGCCGAGCGGCTGCAGCCCGACATAATCCACCTCCACAACATACACGGCTACTACCTGCACTACCCCACCCTCTTCGCCTGGCTTAAGAAATACGGCAGGCCGGTACTATGGTCGATGCACGACTGCTGGGCCTTCACCGGCCACTGCGCCTTCTTCAACAGCCGCGAAGGCTCTTGCCTGCGCTGGCATACAGGATGCGGCGAGTGCCCGCAGTTGCGGCAATATCCCGCATCTCTCGGCGCCGACCGCAGTGCAGTAAATTTAAAAGACAAAAACCTAACTTTCAATCAAATACCCCCCCTACTCAGGATTTTGCCGGTGAGCGACTGGCTTTCCGAGCGCTTAGCTGACTCCTGCCTGGCCGGGATAGCGCGCACAACCGTAAAAATAGACCTCGACACCGACATCTTCCGCCCCTCGGGCACTCCTAGGACGCCGCGCGTGCTCGGCGTGGCAAACGTGTGGGATGCGCGCAAGGGCCTCGACTTCTTCGCAAGGCTGCGGCAAGAGCTGCCCGACAGCGTGGAGATACGGCTCGCCGGCCGCATACCCGGCAAAGTTCCGAAGGGCATAAAGAGCCTAGGCAACATCGCTGACCTCCGCGAGCTTGCCCGCGAGTACTCCGAAGCCACCGTCACCGTAAGCGCCTCTTATGCCGAGAACTATCCACAGACCATACGCGAGGCTCTGGCCTGCGGATGTGCCGTGTCCGCGCGCGATACAGGAGGCACACTCGAAGGCCTCATCGGCACCGGGCTGCCCGTGTGGAGCGGCACCGACGACGACAGCCTCGTCAAAGCCGTGAAAAGCGCACTCGCAGCACCGGCCCACAACCGCCGGGAGTGCGCGTCCCGCTTCGCCGGCACCCCCAATCTCGACATCCTTTTCGGCTTATACACAGAGCTTAGTATCCGAAATTGTTAAAAAAACGCCCCTCATACATGTTAACAGCCTATTTTTCGGCGTAAAAATTTGCACACATTGCAGAAAATTCACTAATTTTGACGATTTTTCTTCCCAAGTCTGAAAATCACAAAATAACACATAAACAAAACTTATGAAACTTAGACTGTTTTTACTTCTGTTAGTGGCGACTTTGTGGCCGGCACTGGCAAGTAATGCCGCCACACTCACAGGTGTGGTGGTCAACGGCAATTCGGGCAGCCCCGTGAGCGGCGCAACCGTTTTGCTACGCGACCATAATGCGCAGGCAACCACCAATTTCAACGGCCAGTTCCGCCTTGCCGTACCCGACAACACCGAAGGAGTGCTGCTGGTAAACTGCGACGGCTTCCAGCCCTTTGCAATGGACGTGGCCACAGTTCAGGGCACCGTCAACGTAGGCGAAATCCGCATCACCGCCGAAAACGCCGGTGAAGACTTCTACGGCGACACCGACGACCTCGTATTCGACGAGACCGCACTCGAAAACGACGAGGGCACATCGCAGAGCGTGGCCGCACTCACAGGTGCAAACGACAACATCTACTACAACACAGCCTCGTACAACTTCGGCCCCATGTACTTCCGCTACCGCGGCATGGACAACCAGTACCAGAGCGTGTATATCAACGGCCTTAAGATGAACGACCTTGTGCGCGGCTCCTTCAGCTTCTCCACCCTTCTGGGCATGACAAGCCGCGCATTCCGCAACAAGACCACTACCATAGGCATGGCCGCATCGAACTACGGCTTCGGCGACATCGCCGGCTCGGTGAACTACAACACCACCACCGACCTCTATGCCCCCGGCTTCAACGGCTCGGTAGCGTTCACCAACAGCAACTACATGCTGCGCGCCATGGCCACATACTCCACCGGCCTCAACAAGCAGGGCTGGGCCTTCACAGTAAGTGCTATCGGCCGCTATGCAAAAGAAGGCGTAATGGAAGGCACATTCTACAACTCGGCAGGCCTCTTCCTCTCGCTTGAGAAAAAATTCAATGCAGAGCACTCGCTCACCCTCACAGCCTTCGGCGGCCCCACACAGCGCGCCACAGGCCGTCCTACCGTGCAGGAAGCCTACGACCTCGCCGGCACAAACCTCTACAACCCCGACTGGGGCTATCAGAACGGCAAGAAGCGTTCTTCGCGCATCACCGAGACATTCGACCCCACCGTCATCCTCAACTGGCTCTTCAAGAAGAACAACACCACACTCAACACCTCGGCCGCGTTCCGCTCGGTTTACTACAACCGCACAGCGCTGAACTACTACAACGCCACCGACCCCAACCCCTCATACTACAAGTACCTCCCCTCATACTTCGAAGGCCGTGGCGACGAGGCTGCCGCCGAGTACTACACCTGGATGTGGGAGAACGACGAGGCCTTCCGCCAAATCAAGTGGGATGACCTCTACCAAATCAACTACCTCAACAACGTACAGAACGAAAACCTCCCCGAAGGTCAGAAGCTCGGCTCTTCATACATCATGGAGAACCGCACCAACCACCAGCTAGTGGGTATGTTCAACTCGTATATCAACACCCGCCTCAACTCGTTCATGACACTTCAGGCCGGCGTATCGTTCAACTATACCAAGAGTTCAAACTACAAGACTATCCGCGACCTCCTCGGCGGCGAGTTCTGGATTGACATCGACCCCTTCTCCAACCGTGAAGAATCGGTACGCCCCGGCAACCTCCAGAACGACGTAGACAACCCCAACCGCCGCGTGGGCAAAGGCGACCGCTTCGGCTACGACTACGACATCCATGCGCTCCGCGCCGAAGGCTGGCTCCAGAACGTTATCAACCTGCCGAAATGGGATATCAACTACGGCATGATGATAAGCTACACCCAGTACTTCCGCGACGGCCACATGCGCAACGGCCGCGCGCCCGAGAACTCAAAGGGCCGCAGCGAGACTCTCCGCTTCGACAACGTAATGGCAAAGGCCGGCGCCACTTATAAAATCGACGGCCGCAACCAGCTCGTGGCTCACGTAGAATACGGCACACGCGCTCCGCTCTTCGACCAGGTATTCATCGCACCCCGCGTAAAGAACACCGTGGTAAACGGCATTGAAAACGAACGCGACTTCTCGGCCGACCTCAGCTACGTGTGGAACTACCGCCGCTTCCGCGGTTCTATCACCGGCTTCTACACCGATGTGAACAACGCTATCGAGCGCAACGGCTTCTACGACGACGACTACCAGACATACGCCAACTACATCCTCACCGACGTGAAGCGCGTATACAAAGGCATCGAGCTCGGCATGGCATACAAAATCACCCCCGACATCACCGCCACTTTCGCAGGCCAATACAGCCGCTTCCAGTACAAGAACAACCCCCAGGGCACACGCTCGTTCGAAAACGGCATGTTCCCCGACACAACCCAGACAGTATATCTCAAGAACTACTATCTCGGCTCCACTCCCCAGTACTGCGCAAACATCGGTATCGACTATGCCGCTCCCAAGAACTGGTTCTTCAACGTAAACTTCACATGGCAGGGCAACGCATACGTAAACCTCGCTCCCCGCTACCACGAAGCACAGCCCGGCCTCAGCGAGTCGCTCGGCAACTACAAAGACGAGCTTGAAGCCAAGATGGCCGAACTCACCACTCAGGAAAAGATACGCAACGCATACTCGCTCAACGCATCTATCGGCAAGCTCATCTACATCAACCGCAAGCTGAGCCTCAACATCAACCTCAACCTCAACAACATCACCAATAACCGCGACGTTGTCACATACGCCTACCAGCAGGGCCGTCTGCGTACCTCCGGCGACAATGCCTGGGACCGCAACGCATATCCCACACGCTACAACTACGCTCAGGGCTTCCGTATGTACCTCAACGTGGGCATCCGCTTCTAATCATCTCTTAACATGAAAATGATGAAACGTACATTATTATATATAGCGGCAGCCCTTACAGGCGCCGCCTCATTCACTGCCTGCGACAACGATTTCGAAGTGCCCCCCGTGAGCGGCAAGCCCTTCGAGACTGTCGAGACAAACACAACCCTTGCCGACGTCAAGACAGAATACTGGAGCGCCCTCAGCACAGCCACCACTATCGGATACGACGCCAACGGCGACACCCTCATATTCAAGGGCCGTGTATGCTCTTCCGACAAGTCGGGCAACATATACAAGAACGTAGTGATACAGTCGGTCGACGAAAACGGACAGCAGGTGGCCTTCACCTTCGCCGTAAACGCCTACGACATCTACGAGAAATTCGCCTACGGCCAGGAAGTGGCAGTAAAGGCCACAGGCCTCGAAATAGGCAACTACCGCAGCCTCCTCCAGCTCGGCTCCATTTCGGGCTCTTCGATGACATTCATGGATGAGTCCACATTCTTCGAGCATGTGGTTGCCACCGCACCCTTCGCAGACAAAAAGAGCGTGGTAATCACACCCACCACTATCGCCGAGCTGAACACCGTAAAGGCCGACGCTCAGCAGCTCATGATGTGGCAGAGCCGTATCGTAAAAATCGAGAACGTGAGCTTCGTGGAAGCAGGCAAGCCCTGCGCCCTCGGCGAAAACGTGAGCCGCTACATAACCGACGAAAGCGGAAACCGCCTCGCCGTACGCATGAGCTCACACGCCGACTTCAAAGAGAACCTGCTGCCCTACGGCACCGGCTCGGTAACAGGTATCATCACCACCTTCGACAACAGCTGGCAGCTCACCATGATTGACTTCGACGGCCTCGAAGGTTTTGACGGCGAAGGCGAAGAGCCCAACCCCGGCGAAACCGTGGAACCCGCAGGCGAAGGCACTGTAGAAAGCCCCTACAACGTGGCAAAAGCTCTCGAAATCATAGCATCGGGCAATATCCCCGAAGGCAAAGTATATGTGGAAGGCGTAGTATCCAGCATCAAGGAAATCGACACCGGCAACTTCGGCAACGCCACATACTACATCAAAGACGCAAAGGGCAACGACGAATTCTACATCTATCGCGGATATGCTCTCGGCGGCGAGAAATTCACCGCAGACACCAAGCTTGAAGCAGGAGCCAACGTTGTTATCTACGGCGAACTCATGAACTTCAAGGGCAACTCGCCCCAGATGGGCCAGGGCAACTACATATACAGCTACAACGGCCAGACCGCAGGCGGAAACCCCGGCGGCGAACCCGGCGAACCCGCAGGCGACGGCACCGTAGACAACCCCTACAACGTGGCCAAGACCCTCCAGCTCATCACCTCGGGCAACATCACCGAAGACAAGGTATATGTAAAGGGCATCATCTCCAGCATCAAGGAAGTGAGCACCAGCTACGGCAACGCATCCTACTACATCAAGGACGAGAACGGCTCGCAGGAGTTCTACATCTTCCGCGGCTACAACCTCGGCAACACTAAGTTCACCGCCGAAAACGAAATCGCAGTGGGCGCTACAGTAGTGGTATACGGCCAGCTCATCAACTATATGGACAACACTCCCGAAATGGCCCAGGGCAACTACATATACAGCTACAACGGCCAGACAAGCGGCTCTACAGGCGGCGAGACTCCCAACCCCAACCCCAAC
>VSPE01000054.1 GCA_009775225.1 Muribaculaceae bacterium
AACGGGAATCAAGGCGTCAGCCTTGATTTTTTATTCTGCCGGTGTAAAAATCTCAGGATTTTTATCTAAATTTGTAGTCAAATTATAAAACAGGATACAATTCAATGGGATTTTTTGATTTCTTCAGCAAAGACCGCAAGCAAAACCTCGACAAGGGACTCGAGAAGACCAAAGAAGGCGTACTCGGCAAGCTCCGACGCGTCTTTACCGGCCGTCGCACTATCGACGATGACTTCCTCGATGAACTCGAGGAAGTGTTTATCACCAGCGATGTCGGCGCAGAGACAACCCTTAAAATCATAGACCGCATACAAGCTCGTGTACAGCGAGACAAATATGTCGACATGGATGAGCTTAACGAGCTTCTTTGTCAGGAAATCAGCGAACTGCTGGCTGAGAGCGACCACGCATCATCCTCTATATCGTTTAACCCGCCTGCCGGAAAGAAACCGTATGTAATTATGGTTGTAGGCGTAAACGGTGTTGGAAAGACGACCACAATCGGCAAACTTGCCTATCATTATAAAGCAGCGGGCAACAAAGTGATGCTCGGTGCTGCCGACACTTTCCGTGCCGCCGCCGTTGAGCAGCTTGACGAATGGGGGCACCGTGCCGGAGTGCCTGTGGTCAAGCAGCAGCTTGGCTCTGATGCCGCCGCAGTAGCTTTCGACACCTTGTCGTCGGCAGTGGCTAATGGCATGGACGTGGTGATTATCGACACTGCCGGACGCCTTCACAACAAGAAGGGCCTTATGGATGAGCTGTCGAAAATCAAACGTGTAATGGAAAAAGTTGTACCCGGCGCACCCCACGAAGTCCTGCTCGTGCTCGACGGCTCCACCGGTCAGAACGCGTTCGAGCAGGCACGACAGTTCTCGGCTGCAACCCAGGTTACCGATTTGGCTGTCACAAAGCTCGACGGCACAGCCCGTGGCGGCGTTGTGATAGGCATCAGTGACCAATTCAAGATACCCGTGAAATACATCGGCATAGGCGAAGGCATAGAGGACCTTCAGCTCTTTGACAAACGAGCCTTTGTCGAGTCGCTATTTGGTAAGAAATAATGATTTCGATACTTAGTCTTGGCTGTTCTAAAAATCTTGTAGACAGCGAGCGCCTTGCGCGCCGCTTTGCCGATGCTGGCCTTGAGGTGCGTTTCACCGACTCTCTCGAAGCCGACGGCTCGCAGTATATAATCAATACCTGCGGTTTTATAGGAGATGCCAAAGAAGAGTCTATCGGCCTGTTGCTCGAAGCCATAGAGCTGCGCAAGCAGGGTGGTATAAGTGGCGTATACGGCATGGGCTGCCTCACCGAGCGCTATCGCGCAGAGCTTAAAGAAGAGATGCCCGAGCTTGATGGGATTTACGGCAAATTCGACTGGGGGGGTCTTGTAGACGGCCTTGCATCCAAGACGCCCGTCACACGCCCGTGGCAAAGGTCGCTGTCTACCGCACCGCACTATACATACCTGAAGATTTCGGAAGGTTGCAATAGATTCTGTGCATTCTGTGCCATACCCCTTATCACCGGGCGCCACCATTCACGTCCTGTAGATGAAATTCTCGAGGAAGTACGCGAGCTTGTCGCAAAAGGAGTGCGCGAATACAATATCATAGCACAGGATTTGTCATCTTACGGGCGAGACCTCGAGGGTGGTGTTTCGCGCCTTGCCGAGCTGCTCGAACTAATGGCTGCTGTCGAAGGCGTAGAGATGATACGCCTGCATTATGCGTATCCGTCGGACTTCCCCTTCGATATACTTCCTGTAATGGAGGCACATTCCAATATATGCAAGTATCTCGACATCGCACTCCAGCATATCGATAACAAGGTGCTCGACAACATGCGTCGCCACATCGATGCAGACGCCACACGCGCACTTCTGGCCCGCATACGGCACGAAGTGCCCGGCATACATATACGCACGACCATGATGGTCGGCTTCCCCGGGGAGGATGACGAAGCCTTCAACCGCCTTGTCGAATTTGTTGAGGAGCAGCGTTTCGAACGACTCGGAGCCTTCGCTTATTGTGAGGAAGAAGGTACCTTTGCAGCCAACAATCTGCCTGACATTGTGCCGGAAGATGTGAAAAAACAACGCCTCGACCGCCTGATGGAAGTTCAGCAGGATATCGCCTTTGATACGGCGTCTGCAAAAATAGGCAGTACACTGCGTGTGATTATCGACGAGTACGACGGCGAGCGTTACATCGGTCGCACGGAATACGATTCACCGGAAGTAGATTGCTGTGTATTTATCGACAGCTCCCGTCCCCTGACTACAGGCAATATCTACAATGTCGAGATAACCGATGCCGAAGGCTTTGACCTGATTGGACATGTTTCATAAAAATACGTATCCGAACTGCCGTGCAAAGTTTTTTTCTCTGCCGTCTGCCATTCAGCGATACTATAAGCAGACATGAGCTGACATCCTCCACGCCCGAAGAGCTTTCTTTCGGAGAAATTACCGTGCATCCGTGGCCCGGACTGAAGTTTGACGGTAAAATGGAGGTATGTCCGGAGTCTACGCCCGAGACTATCTACAAATCGGATATTAAATCGCTTGTGGCGGAACTGCGTGCAAATGGCGGAAAAACAGTTGTATGCCGTCAGATTTGCGGTACATTCGGCCGTTTCGAGCCGGAAGCAATGGCGTGCGAATATTTTGCTCTGTTCCCTGAAATGTTCTGTTTTCTCTTCTGTCATCCGCTTGCCGGCTGCTGGATGGGCGCTTCTCCCGAGCTTCTGCTCACAGCTAAAGCGGGGGCAGGACATGCAAAGACACGTGCGCTTGCCGGCACCCGCAAACGCAGTGAAGGAGGGGAGTGGAGCGCAAAGAACCTTGCCGAGCACCGCATGGTAACTGACGATATGTGCCGGCGCATCGAAGAGCTGATTCTCGAGCCTCGCCTCGGCCAACAGTACAACTTTGCATACGGAAACATTGAACACCTCTGCACTCCAATCGAAATAAGAGGAGACCTCGATGGCGTGTCATTGCACAGGCTCATCAGAGCCATACACCCGACGCCTGCTGTCGGGGGCTATCCTCGCGAGAAGGCGCTTTCCGATATTGACGCAATAGAACATTGGCCCCGTAATTGTTATGGCGGCCACATAAGTGTAAGGCATGGCTCAGAAACCATTGTATATGTAGCTCTCAGATGCGTGCATTTCGATGCTGTAAAGTGGGCGGTCTATACAGGTAGCGGCATCACTCCTGATTCTGATGCCACTGACGAATGGCTTGAGACCGAGGCCAAAGCAGCTCCGCTACTCTCTATCCTCTCTCATTATTCATCCCGATGAACGACACTCCCTCTCGAAATCTCATTACCATAATCGGGCTTGCCACGGCTACGCTCATAGCCTTGTCGGCACTGCCTTTAAGTAAGCTTACCGGAAATATCCTCAAAGACTTCGACCTTTTTGAAGATTTGTTTCCGGCAGAATACACTGTAGTGTTTGAAGCCGATGTTGTAGCACCCAACCCTGAACTCAGCCAATTTCTTGTAGAAACGACTGCAAAAAAAGACACCGAGATATCTTCCGGCTGTGAAGGTGCCGAAGAAACAGAGGCAGTGCCGTCGGCGACAGAGTCATCTTCACAATATCCCGTAAGTTCATCTCAGAATTATACCGTCATTGCGGGCGACATCGAAAACTACGGAGAGAGTAATTCGTTGGCGAAATTACGGACAGCGCTTTCGCAATCCTCTTCAAAACAGGTAAGAATAGCTGTTGCCGGCGATTCTTTCATCGAAGGCGACATTCTCACACAAGACCTTCGCGAGCTCTTCCAAAACCGCTATGGAGGCTCCGGCGTTGGGTTTATGTCCATGCACAGCGATTTTCCGGGCTTCCGCAAGACTGTACGGCAGACCGACAAGGGCTGGACAATGCGTGACATCCGCACCATGCGCGGTTCCGACACAATACGTGCGCTCAGCGGAGACTATGCAATCTCCAACGGAAAAGCATCCACAACATTCAAGGGGGTAGACCGGAGTGAACACACGTCGCAGTGGACGCGTTCGTCGGCCATGTTTATTGCTCCGAATGGCAGTAGCGTGCGCCTCGGTATCGACGGCTTCTCGCAAGATTTCGCACTTCCTGCGAGCCGCGAAGTACAGAGTGTGGCATTAAACGGAGCCACATCCAAATTCCGTATAGAAACGAGCACGCCGGGTATTATCGCTCTTGGTGCATTTCTCGACAGCGATGCGGGAGTGCAGGTAGACTGTATGTCGGTTCGCGGCAATACGGGCATAAATCATCGCAAGCTCAACAGCTCGTTAACAGCGTCGATGCGTGCGAATATCGACTACGACCTTATAATAATGGAGTACGGCGTAAACGCGCTCTCTGCGAAACAATCCGACTATACGGTTTACATGCAGGCGCTTACAGCTTCGGTCAATCGGATAAAGGAAGTATACCCCAACGCCGACATTATCCTTATGGGAATTGCTGACCGAGGCCATAAAGAGGGTGGCGCAGTGCGCTCCCTGCGTACATGCGACGCTATGGTCAAGGCTCAGCGCGAAGCAGCTCGCCGATGCGGCATCCATTTCTGGGACACCCGTGCGGCAATGGGTGGTGCCGACGCATGCGCCGACTGGCGGAAACGAAGTCTGATGAATGCCGACTACACCCACCTTAATCACAAGGGTGGCGGAGAACTGGCCCGTCTTCTTTTTGACGCCATAACGAAAGTGCTCGATGAGTAGACTTTGCCTCGCGACGTCACTACTGCTGCTATTATGCCTGTTTTCCTGTGTGCATGTCTGCGCACAGGACGACAGCCAGCTTGAGCTGCGACTTAATCCCGCCATAGACACTTGCAGCACGGATACCGCTTTTTCGTCATATCCATTCCTGAAAACAGAATATAACCGGATATCCTTAAATGGAGCCGATTGGAGCGAGTTTATGGAGCGGTTCGATGCCGCGGCCCGAGGAGAGCGACTTTTCTCGATTGTATATTTGGGAGATTCGCATGTTCAGGCCGATTTCAATGTGGCCGAGATGCGCAGATATATGTCGGACTATATTCCGCTCGCAGGTCGCGGGCTCATCATACCTTTCAAACTTGCTGCGACAAACCAGCCTCTCGACTATACGTTGCGCACAACAGCTCCATACGTCACGTCAAAACTCATGAAGCAGCCGTGGCCGGCTGCGATGCCCTTTACGGGGATAGGACTGCAACCAGAAGCTGCCACATTCTCGCTCGACATATCATGCTGCACGCCCTTCAGCCGGCTGCGCATACTTCATAAAAACAACGCGTCGGCAGTAACCGGCATTTACGACGAGGAGGGTGGGGCGATAAACTTCAGAACCGACAGCACAGGCATATTTCTCGACAATAAGACAACGAGTGTTCGGCTCGCGCTCGACGGTGACAAAAAGGCGGTGATAGGAGGTGTCGAACTAATGGCCGACAGTGTAGGACTTGTAATACATTCAATAGGTAACAACGGTGCCACTTACTCATCGTACGGTCTTATAGAAGGGTTCGGCAGCCAGCTTGCAGCACTTGTGCCGGATATGATAGTAATAGATTTGGGCACGAACGAGGCGTTCGGCAGTAAAAGCCAAAAGAACATTGAGAATGACATCGACAACCTTTTATTTACATTAAGACGCCACAATCCCGATGCCGGAATTATGCTTGTGTCGCCACCGGAGTGCTTCAAGAAATCCACACGGCGCTATAAAGACAAGAAAGGCAGATGGAGACGAAAGAGCATAAAAGTGGTGAATATAAAAGTCCACGCGATAGCCGGAATTATCACAGAATATGCAGAGAAACACGGCATAGCCTGCTACAACCGCAATATCCTTGCCGGCGGAGAAGGTGCCGCTAAAAAGATGCAGGAGGCATCGCTGCTCGGGCGCGACGGCGTACATTACACACTGAACGGCTATGTACTGTGGGGCCGACTTACCGCCATGGCATTGATAGAGACTCTGTCGGCAAAAAAATATGACTGACCGCAAAAAAATTTCACAAAAATCTTTGCAAGAATAGGTGTATTGTTATTAACTTCGCGAAAGAAAAAGCGCCGGTTGCCGGTGACAGAATAATGAACCTACATATATAATTATGATATTCAACTTTCGAATAGTTTCTGATGAAGTAGACAACTTCAAGCGCGAGATTGAGATAGACGCAACCGCCACTTTTCTGGACCTCAAAAAGGCCATCTGTTCTTGTGTGGGATACGATGCCACACAGATGAGTTCTTTCTTTCTCTGCGACCGCAACTGGGAGAAAGAAAAAGAAATCACATTCGAGGATATGGGTGCCGACGACGACCAGGACGTATGGCTGATGGACGAATCCGTGCTCGCCGACTTCATCGAAGATGAAGGTCAGAAGCTCCTTTATGTATTCGACTACATCACCGAGCGTATGTTCTTCATTGAAATGACAGAGCTTATGACCGGCCGCAGCCTTAAAGACCCTCTGTGCACCCTGTCGCTCGGCACACCGCCTCCCGAGACTATCGATATCGACGAGTTCGATGCTAAAGTCGATGCAAAGCACGCTACAGCGACAGCCTCTACCGACCTTGACGAGGATTTCTATGGCGCAGACAGCTATAACGACGACGAATTTGATACCCAAGGCTTCGATGAAATGACTTTCGAGGACTGACGGTACTTTCGGTCGCAAACTCCAAAGCCACACAATGTATGAAACATTCACAAATATACTGACTGCCAACTGGCTTTATTCGGTCTTCGCCATCATTGCCGTTGTATCTACGGTAGTGATAATATTTGTGATATTATCAGAAAACCGCAACCCGGTCAAATCGTTAGGCTGGGTTACGGTTCTTTTATTGCTGCCTGTGGTCGGGCTTATACTATATATATTCTTTGGCCGCAGCATCAAAAACACACGCATGGTATCCAGGCGCACAAGGCGCAAACTGCGTCGCGGCGAACGGCGCGTGAATTCCGACCCTCGCTCACACGGACTTGAGTCACGCTCGGTGCAGCAGATAAACCTGGCCCGCTCGCTGACCGGAGCGCAGTTTTATCCCTCGAACTCGGTAGAGGTATTCACCGACGGCAAATCAAAATTCGAGGCACTTGAAGATGATTTGCGGAATGCACAACGTTCTATAAAC
Organism: Muribaculaceae bacterium; assembly: GCA_009775225.1. GTDB lineage: Bacteria > Bacteroidota > Bacteroidia > Bacteroidales > Muribaculaceae > CAG-873. The sequence goes on from VSPE01000054.1 coordinate 7,152, forward strand.
CTCCAGTATTATATCTTCGAAGACGATGTGCTTGGCAACCGCATTGCCGATATACTCATCGAACGCGCGGCAAATGGAGTGAAAGTAAGGCTTATGTACGACCACGTAGGCTCGTTCAGCGTACGCTCACGCTTCTTCAAACGCTTGCGCGACCACGGCATCGAGGCATATCCTTTCTTCCGTGTTACATTCCCTCAGCTGGCCACACGCATCAATTGGCGTAACCACCGCAAAATATGTATAATAGACCAGTGTATAGGCTATCTGGGCGGCATGAACGTAGCCGACAGGTATATCGACGGCGGAAAAAAATTTGAAAGCTGGCGCGACACCCATGTCCGTATCACAGGGCCGGCGGTTGCCGCTCTTCAGTATTCATTTGCCGTCGACTGGAACTTTATGTGTGGCGCTTTGATTGAGGATAGCTTGCCTGACCGAAGATTTACCGAAGTGCGCAGGGATGCGGTTAGTAGGGTAGGTGCGCAGCTTCTCACCTCAGGCCCCACCTCGCAGTGGGCAAATATCGCGCTGGCTTTTCATAAAGCTATATCCAACGCACGCCGCCGCGTGTTCATTCAGACTCCGTATTTCCTTCCGACCGAAGCTCTTCTCAAGGCCCTCCAGTCGGCTGCCCTCGCCCACGTGGATGTGCGTTTGATGATGCCGCGCCACAGCGACTCTCTTATGCTCACACTTGCCTCGTCATCATATATCTCGGAATGTCTTAAAGCCGGCATCAAGATATATTTATACGACGGCGGCATGCTGCACTCCAAGATGATAATTGTCGATGAAGAGATTGTGACCATAGGCTCGACCAACTTCGACTTCAGGAGCTTTGAATGTAACTTTGAGTCGAACCTGTTTTTCTACAGTCACGATTTTGCTGCAAAGATGCTTGAAATATACAAGACAGACCTCAAGAAGTGCGCGCGCGTCCAGCCATCGGAATGGCGCCGACGCAATCCCGGCCGAAAGATTGCAGAATCGATACTGAGGCTTCTCAGCCCGGTATTATAACTTTATTTTAGAAAAATTTATGGATAAGCATAGCACCGAAGCACACGACCGCTTCATAGAAATACTTCGCTCAACAGGCCGCGAGAATATCGACTATATAATCGAAGACCTTGAGAGCTGGGGCTTCTTCGAGGCTCCGGCTTCGGCACAGGGACATTACGCATATCCGGGTGGACTTCTCGACCATTCGCTGAACGTTTACGATGCTGCAATGAACAGCCGCGAGTGGCTCATAAAGACACGTCCCGACCTCGAGCCTCAGCTCAAGGTAGAGAGTATCGCAATAGCCGCCATGCTGCACGATGTATGCAAGGCTGATTTCTACCAGCTTGTACGAAAGAAGAAAAGAAATGAGATAGGCACATACGAAGAAGTGGAAGCCTACGAAATTCATGACGAGAATTTCCCCGTAGGTCATGGCGAAAAGTCGGTAATACTTCTTCTTCAATCCGGCCTCGACCTGTCGGACGACGAGATATATGCAATTCGCTGGCACATGGGCCCCTGGAACTTATCGCGTGATGACGAACGCTTCTATCGCCAGGCTTCGCGCCTCACCTCCCTGCAGGCTCTGATTCATGCAGCCGATACTATTGCATCGGCCATTATCGAACGACCGGCAGCAAAGCTGTGACACATACTGCCATCCTGTTCATACACGGAATTCTCGGCAAACCCGATTATTTCGACTTCCTGATGCCGTCAGTTCCTTCGGCTATAACCGTTGAGCGTATTCTGCTCGACGGCCACGGAGGGCGGGTGCGCGACTTCTCTGAAGCAGCCATGTCGACGTGGCGAGAGCAGGTGAGTAGGGCGGTAGCAGCACTCTCAAAAGTCCATGAGCGTATTATAATCGCGGCCCATTCAATGGGAACCCTCTTTGCAATACAGGAGGCTGTAGCCGGGCATGCCGACTGCTTGTTTCTGCTTAATCCGCCGTTGCGCTTGTGGCTTACTCGTCGCCTTTTTTCCACTCCCGTAAAAATTCTGCGAAACCGTATTGCTCCTGACGACCTTATTACACAGGCCGCCTGCGATGCGTACAGTATCCAATATGATGCAAATATATTGCATTATTTCGGCTGGATACCGCGCTATCTCGAACTATTCGCAGAGATTGCGCACACTCGCCGCAAAATGCCTCTGCTTACAGCTCCCGCTACAGTATTTCTGTCTGCTCACGATGAAATGGTATCGCCGGAATCTTGCAAATATTTCAAGCATCCGACATCAAAAATAATACACTTAGCGGAGTCGGGCCATTATTATTACACCAACGACGACAAGCACACAATCATCAGTGAATTCGCAGCCATGCTGAATGTTGACAATTAAGATGATGCTCCGTTTAGAATGAAACTGTATAAACCTATTTAAGACTCCAAACTCATAAGGAAATCAAGCACATTCTCGGGAAACCAACATTTATAAATGTTTAACAATCCTCGGATTTCCTATATAAACTATGGGTCTTCTCGGGATGGCTTTTTTGCGTCCCTTATTGCGCCCCTCAAAATCATAGAACTTGGGCATGAATTTTGCGTTAAAACAGTGTAATAATAAAATATAAAAATTATGACAACGAGTAATTTAACTCCCCATCTCTATCTCCGCAAGGATAAAGTAGATTGCAATGGGCGCATGCCACTCTTTATCCGTTTCCCGAGAATAGACGGAAAAGAACCCAAATTTTCAGTTGGAAAAATACGCTTGTCCTTAGATGAATGGGATAGTAAAGCTAATTTACCTAAAGATGAAATACTGAGAACTGAAATTGAAAAGGAAATGCAACGCATCAAGTTAGAGATACATCGCTGTATCATTGACGATATTCCGATAACTATTTCAAAACTTAGAGATATTGTAAAAGATACGAAAGCCACAGCCCCTTCGGATAATCTGTTTCTCCAATATTATAGAGAATATTTGAGTATAAAAGAACGAAATGGTCAGATACGGCAATCCACGATGAAAGGGCATATTTACACGATGTCGGCTATAGACCAATTTAATCCAAGATTGCGTGTAAAGGATATTAATGGCGACTTCATCAATAAATTTGTCTTATTCCTTAGAAATCGAAGAACAGTAAAAGGTCGAAGCGTTGAAAACTTAACCTTTGGTAAATACCTTATCCAAATTCGGACTATTATCCGTTTTATTTCAGCCAAGGGTATAACGGTTCAAGACCCCTTCAAAACTGGAGAGATTTTCATTAAACCATGTGAAAGAAGTAAGATTTATCTTAATGAAGAGGAGTTATCCCAAATGGTAAAATTGTTCTACAATAAGAATTTGTCAATCGTAGAACGTAGAATTTTGATTATGTATCTCCTTTCTTGTTCGACAGGAATACGCATCAGTGATATGCGTGCCTTGAAATGGCGTAATGTAAATCTGAATTGCAGTAACGGAGTGTTTGAATTCCTTTGTAAGAAAACCCAAAGAAAGGTGTTTGTACCATTAAGTCCGATGTCAGGTGATTTATTATGCCGTGCCACCGAAAGCGATATGAAAAATGTAGATGAAAATCGTAGTTTATTTGTCAGAGTATATTCTCCAACGAAAATTAATTCGACACTGAAAAGCATGGCAAAAATGGTCGGAATATCAAAGAATATAACATTTCATACGGCAAGAAGAACATTTGCGACACTATGTTCCATGAATGGAATTTCGGAAATAATCGTAGGGTCATTTCTCGGGCATAAGCCTAAAGACGTTACTGACGGATACCGTCAGTGGAATACTTATGAAGCGAATAAAACTGCTCCCAAGTTGTCGTTTCTTGACCTTAAAAAATTACGAAATATAGCATAATTGTCAATAAATAAGTGATTTACTTTAAAATTCTTTGGCGGAAATTTTGCTCTTTGCTGACAAGCCAATAACTTCGCCCATAGAAAACTGTAAAGCAAATCGTAAATGGCTGATTATTCAATATCTGCTTTCATCAGAGATGATAAGCCCATAAAGAGGAACAATAAATATCCAATCTATCTTCGCGTCAGAGTATATGACCGAGAAACCAAGTTGCCGACTAACTTAGATGTCTCACCATCAGATTGGAATGCCAAGAAAAAAGAGCCAAAGGAGAGAACCCTCCGACTGGCTCTTGTTTCAAAGGTGTTGGCTGTTGAAACATTTCTGAACACCTGCATAGCCACCAATGTCCCGATTTCAGTAGCAAGTGTCAAGAATTATCTTTCAGCGGCAAGTCCTCGCACTCGGAAGTCTGCAAACGGCACTTTCTATGACTATTACAACGCTTTCGTGGAGAGAATGAGGGCTACCCTAAGCAAGAGTACGATAATGGCTTATATGAACACTTACAATGCTCTTAAAGCCTATCGGAAAGTTATAGATATTTCGGAAATAAATCTTTCTTTCATTGAAGATTTTGATGTCTTTTTGCGTGATGTCAGAGGTAATGAAGATGGCGGACGCGCAAATAAACATAAGCATCTGAACACTGGCGTCTTTTAAAATCTGTTAATGCGAAATTATTAAACTCTGTATTCATGTTGGTTACGCGATTTTCAGG
>VSPE01000055.1 GCA_009775225.1 Muribaculaceae bacterium
TTGGCGGCCGTCCGGGTCGTTCCCGAAAGCGAGTGCAAAGTTACACCCTTTTTTGTTCCCCACCAAATTTTTTCAAGAAAAAATGTGTTTTATAGCACAGATTTAACATTCGTTTACAGTTGACCAAATCCTCCGCCCGTCCATAAGCAACGCTTAGCAACATATCTATCAAGCAATTAAACACGCAGAGGCGACAAAATTGCCGCCTCTGCGAATTATCCTGCATTTTTACGATTTCTGAAAATCGGTAGGCGACATGCCTGTGATGTGTTTGAAGTATTTTCCGAACGATGACTGGTTGGAAAAGTTAAGGTCGTATGCCACCTGCTGTATATTTTTTCCTGAATATCGGAGAAGATTTTTCGCTTCCATGATTACAAAGTGGTCTATCCACTTGGCGGCCGAGCGCCCGGTAGCCTCCTTTACCAGCAGCGACAGGTACTTCGGCGATATAAAAAGTTTCGACGCATAGAAGCTCACGGAGCGCTCCTTCGTATAATATAGATGTACGAGCTTTATAAAATCGTGTACGTAGCTTCCGCGCCGCGGACCCATAGTGTCGGCATCGACATTCTCGATGCGCTTATAGAATAAGAGCATCATCTGGTAGAACAATGCCGATGTAAGGCTCGAGAGGATATGCTTCGAAAGCTGTGTATTGAAATTATCCTGCATGGTGAGGCGCATGAGCGAGAAGTAGCGCAGCATGTGCGACATCTCCGACTCGGTGAGCTCGAGCACAGGATTGTCGTGGCCGATGAGAGCCTCGCCCGATATGGCGCTGAACGAGATATTCACATCCTGGAGGAATTTCTGCTCGTAGTCGAGGATATATGCTTCCATATCGCCCATGTCGTCCGACGAGAAGTGCACTATCGTACCCGGAGGAAAGCTCATGGCAGCGGGAGCCTCCATTGTATAATCCTTAAAATTATAGTTCAGCGACAGTGTGCCGCGCGAGAGTAGCAAAAACATCGAACCTTCCACCTTGAGGCCCTTGGCCTCGAGCACCCCTATGCGGCCGATAAAATCGGACGACGACAGCCTGGCGTATGTTAGTGAATTGTCGAACACCTCATGCTCGCTCGACACTCTTGCAAGTATTTCTTTAGCTTTTTCGACGCTTGATATTTCCATTTTATTCTATTTTTTCAGAACAAAGTTACAAACTTTTTGGAAAATAGCACAAGCCCCGAGAAAAATCGGCCATGATTTTGGGATAATACTCCAACCTCATGGCCGACTTCAATATCAGTTTGTAGCGCTTCAGCACTTATCGAGAGCCTCGACTATGGCCTTGCGGTCAAGATTTTGCCCTATAAACACAAGCTTTATCATGCGGTCGCCGTACTTCGGGTCCCAGTCGCGTGCCAGCCCCGGCTCTTCTATCATCAGGCGCTGAAGCTCGTCTTCGGGCGCAGTGGCAAACCAGTATCCGGCCTCGGCGAGCTTCTTCTGCACACCGGCCTGCTCGAACAGGTACGACATATCGGGGTTATGCTTGAAATACAGCACCCCTTTGGCGCGGATAATGTTGCGCGGCCACTGCGATGCCACAAAGCGGTCGAACTTGTTGATGTCGAACCCGGGACGACGATAGTACACAAATGTGCTGATGCCATATTCGACGGCCTCACCCTCGCCGTGGTGGTGATGATGACAGCCGCAGCTCTCACAGTCGTGTCCGTGATGATGCTCATGGTGGTGGTTATGCTCATGCTCATCGTCATCATCGTCGTCGTGATGCCCCTCGATAGCGTCGACCCATGCGGCTGAAGTAGCCACACGCTCGAAGTCAAAGAGACCTGTATTGAGCAGCAGCCCGAGGTCGATGTCGCAATAGTCGCACTCGATAATCTCGGCGCGGGGCTGAATGGCGCGTATAATGGCACGGATACGGCCTGCCTCCTCGGGCGTAACCTCCGATATTTTGTTCAGAAGAATGATGTTGCAGAACTCAATCTGCTCTATCACGAGACGCTCGAGGTCTTCCTCTCCAAGATTTTTGCGGCCGAGAGCGTCGCCGCAGTCAAACTCCGACTTCAGTCGAAGAGCGTCGACCACCGTGGCAATACAGTCGAGCCGCGGTATGCCGCCACGATGATACTCGGCAGCCATATTCGGGATAGAGCATATCGTCTGCGCAATCGGAGCAGGCTCGCAAATGCCGCTGGCCTCGATGACAATATAATCGAACTTGCCCGTGGCCGTGATTTCGGCAAGCTGCTCCACCAAATCCATCTTAAGCGTGCAGCATATGCAGCCATTCTGAAGAGCCACAAGGTCGCCCTCGTCTTTTTTGCCTACCACACCGCCCTTCTGGATGAGCGACGCGTCGATATTCACCTCGCCGATATCATTGACAATCACTGCAAAGCGTATGCCCTGCCTGTTGGTGAGAATACGGTTGAGAAGAGTTGTCTTGCCACTGCCTAGGTATCCCGTGAGCAGCAGCACGGGGATTACTTGATTTTTCATGGCGCAAAATTAATCAAATTCCGATAATTTTTATTGTTGTAAGACATATTTGCTTGCACTATAAAAAATAAAGATGTATCTTCGCATGATAAAGATAAATCCCTCAGACCGACCCGAGTGTTATACATGCTGTACCGCTCCGCTACACCGAACACTCACTCATAAAACGCATAACACAAAACTATACATAATCCTAACACCACAATGAGTTATCTTAAATTTGATAAGAACTTGCTCATCAACCTGGACCAGTCGCTGCCCAAGGAGATGTTGCGCACAAACCAGGCAGGAGCATACCACTGCACCTCTCTGGTGGGATGCAACACCCGCAAGCAACACGGCCTGCTGGTGATTCCTATCGAAGGTATGGACAACAAATCACACGTAATGCTGTCGAGCCTCGATGAGACCGTCATCCAGCACGGAGCGCCCTTCAATCTGGGCATACACCGCTATCAGGGCGGTGTGTACTCTCCCGCAGGCCACAAGTACATCCGCGAGTTCGACTGCGAGGACGTGCCACGCATGACATACCGTGTGGGAGGCGTTATCCTAACCAAAGAAAAAATCTTCATCAGCAGGGAGAACCGCATCCTCATCCGATATACTCTCGTCGAGGCACACTCGGCCACGACGCTCCGCTTTAAGCCCTTCCTTGCATTCCGCGAAGTAAACAGCCTGTGCGTGGCAAACGACGCCATTAACCGTGCCGTCGAGGATGTGCCAAACGGCATCGCCACATGCCTCTACGAAGGCTTCCCCACTCTATACATGCAGTTCAACCGCAAGCCCGTGTGGGTCGACGAACCCAACTGGTACAACGGCATTGAATACGTAAAAGACATGGAGCGCGGAGTTCCGTACTGCGAAGACCTCTGGGTACCCGGCTACTTCGAAATACCTATCAAGAAAGGCGAGTCGATAATATTCTCCGCCGGTATCAGCGAGGTAAGCCCCCGGAGCCTCTCGAAAATGTACGAAACAGAGATAGCAAGCCGCACACCACGCACATCTTTCTTCAACTGCCTCAAGAACTCAGCCAAGCAATTCTATATACGCCGAGGCGACGGCATGTACCTCATATCAGGTTTCCCATGGGGGGTAGTCCTCGCCCGCAACACCTTCATGGCTCTCCCCGGCCTCACTCTCGCTATCGACCACCGCGCCGACTACGAAGCGATAATGGCCACGGCGCTAAAGGCACTCCTCAAATTCGTCGACACGGGCAAGACATCCAAGCACATAAAAGGCATCGAGCACCCCGACATACCACTCTGGGCAATATGGGCCATACAGCAGTACGCCAAGACCGCCGGAACCGACGCCGCGCGCAAGCTATACCTCAAGCCGGTGGCACACCTCGTTGACCACATCCTCACAGGAGGACAGCCAAACCTCTACGTCGACCACCAAACAGGACTCCTCTCAACCGACGGACACGACCGCCCCGTATCATGGATGAACTCCATGCTCAACGGCGCCCCTGTAGTACGACGCACAGGCCGACTGGTAGAGTTCAACGCCATGTGGTACAACGCCCTCATGTTCGCAGCCGCACTCGCCGAAGGTAACGAAGACCTCGCAGCACGACGCGACACCTGGCTCACCGAAGCCGAAAAGATGAAGCAGCCCTTCATCGACACATTCCTCAACGAGAGCGGTTACCTCTACGACTTCGTGGACGGAACATTCGCCGAACCCTCAGTGCGCCCCAACATGGCAATCGCCATAGGCCTCGACTACTCGCCGCTCGACCGCCGTCAGCGAAAAGGCGTGCTCGACGTCGTGACTCGCGAACTACTCACACCAAAGGGACTTCGGACACTCTCCCCCAAAAGCTACGGATACCGCCCCTGCTACCTCGGAAGCCCCGACGAACGCGAGTTTGCAATGCACAACGGCCCCTCACGCCCCTGGCTCATCGGCTTCTACGCCGACGCATACCTCCGCGTGTTCGGCATGAGCGGCGTGGGATACATCGACCGCATGCTCATCGGCTTTGAAGACGAAATGACACAAGGCTGCATCGGCTCGCTCTCCCAGCTCTACGACGGAAACCCGCCATACACCGGCCGAGGAGCCGTGTCGCACGCCACAAACGTGGCCGAAGTGCTCCGCACATACCGCTCGCTGAAGCGACTCGACCCGCATAACTGATACAATTCCCACTCGGATTTATTATAAAAAACATTTCAACCACATCCACTATGAAAGCATTAATGTTCGGTTGGGAATTCCCCCCTCACATCCTGGGCGGCCTCGGCACTGCAAGCTACGGCCTCACAAAAGGCATGTGGGAGTGCGGCGACATGGACATAACCTTTGTTATCCCGAAACCGCACGGCGACGAAGACCGAAGCTTCGCAAACATTATAGGCACTTCACAGGTGCCCGTGGCGTGGCGCGACGTAAACCGCGACTACGTTGACTCGCGCATCGGAAAAGTAATGGAACCCGAACTATACTTCCGCCTCCGCGACCACATATACGCCGACTTCAACTACATGCGCACAAACGACATCGGCTGCATAGAGTTCTCAGGCCGATACCCCGACAACCTGCTCGAGGAAATAAACAACTACTCGATTACTGCAGGGGTGATAGCGCGCACCATCGACTTCGACATAATCCACAGCCACGACTGGCTCACATACCCCGCAGGCATACACGCCAAGCAGGTGACAGGCAAACCCCTTGTAGTACACGTACACGCCACCGAGTACGACCGCTCGCGAGGCAAACCAAACCCCACCGTCTACGGCATCGAACGCGACGGCATGACTCACGCCGACCACATAATCACCGTGAGCAACCTCACCCGACAGACCGTAATAGACCACTACGGCATAGACCCCGCCAAAGTCACAACCGTGCACAACGCCGTAGTACCCCTCAGCCAAGACCTCCTCGACATCGAGATGCCAAGGGCTACAAAAGAGAAAGTGGTAACATTCCTCGGCCGCATCACCATGCAGAAAGGCCCCGAATACTTCGTTGAGGCAGCCGCAAAAGTACTCCGCAACTGCTCGAACGTACGCTTTGTAATGGCCGGCTCCGGCGACATGATGGATAAGATGATAGCACTCGCCGCCGAGCGCGGCATTGCCGACCGCTTCCACTTCCCCGGCTTCCAGAAAGGAAGACAGGTATACGAAATGCTCAAGGCATCCGACGTTTACATCATGCCCTCAGTGTCCGAGCCTTTCGGCATATCGCCGCTCGAAGCTATGCAGATGGGAGTACCATCGATAATATCCAAGCAGAGCGGTTGCGCCGAAATCCTCACTAACGTCATCAAAACCGACTACTGGGACATCGACGCAATGGCCGACGCAATACACGCCATTATAAGCTACCCCGCGCTTTACAAGCAGCTCCGCGAAGACGGGCTCGACGAAGTCGCACAGATTACATGGGACAAGGCCGGTCGCAAAGTAATCGACATATACAATAAAGTTCTTGGCCGATAATTCCTAAAGCAAAAATCAGCACACAGATATGAAAGCAATCTGTTTTAATTTCGAGATACACCAGCCCTTCCGTCTCAAACGCTACCGCTTCTTCGACATCGGCAAGGACCACTATTACTTCGACGACTTCCTCAACGACGACATCGTAAGCCGCGTAGCTCACAACTCATACATCCCCGCCTGCGAGACCCTCCTCCGCATGATAGAGCAGAGCGAAGGCCGCTTCCGCTGCTCCATTGCAGTGTCGGGCGTAGCCCTCGAACAGTTCGAGCACTACGTACCACAGTTCATCGAGCTGCTCCGCAAGCTCGCCGACACCGGCGCCGTGGAATTTGTGGCACAGCCCTTCTCCTACGGCCTCGCATCGCTCACCGACCCCGAGGAATTTGCACTCCAGATAGCTGACACATGCAGCATACTCCGCAGCCGCTTCGGCGTCGAACCCAAGGTAGTGCGTAACACCGAGCTTATCTACGACGACGACCTCGCGCCCCAGCTCGTGGCTCTCGGCTTCAAAGGCATACTAACCGAAGGCGCCAAGCACATCCTCGGCTGGAAGTCGCCCGACTACGTTTACACAGCTGCGTCGGCTCCCAAACTCAAGCTGCTCCTCCGCAACTCCAAGCTCAGCGACGACATCGCATTCCGCTTCAGCGACACATCATGGTCGGAATTCCCCCTCACCGCCGACAAGTACATGGACTGGATTGCCTCCACACCCGCCGAAGAACAAATCGTCAACATCTTCCTCAACATGGAGACATTCGGCGACCTCCACCCCGCCACGACAGGCATATTCCACTTCCTCGAAGCACTCCCCCGCATGGCGGCCGAGCGCGGCATAGAGTTCCTCACTCCCTCTCAGGCCATATCGAAAATCAAAGCCGTGGGCGAACTCTCCGTACTCCACCCCATATCAAGCGCCGACGAAGCACGCGATACTTCGCTCTGGCTCGGTAACAGACTCCAGAACGAAGCCTTCGAAAAACTATACTCGCTGGCCGAGCGCATCCGCGAATGTGACAACCGCGCAATTAAACGCGACTTCCAGTACCTCCAGTCCTGCGACCACTTCTTCTACATGAACACCAAGCGTCCCGCGACATTCAGCCCCTACGAGACTCCGTTTGCAGCCTTCACAAACTACATGAACGTGCTCGCCGACTTCCTCATGCGAGTAGAAGAGGAATTCCCCTCACAGGTAGGAAACGAAGAACTGAACTCGCTCCTGCTCACTATCCGCAACCAAGGCGCCGAAATCGAAACGCTCAACAAAGAACTCGCATCGATGCGAAAGAGCGTCGAGCAGTACAACATCGAGCACCGCAAACGCGAAGAGAAAGCCGAAGCTCCCGCCCGCAAAACCCGCACCTGCAAGCCTCGTGCCGCCAAGACCACAGAAGCAGCCGCACCCAAAAAAGCCACGGCTAAAAAAACGACAAAGAAAGAAACCGGCAAAGCCGAATAATGCATCCCAGCCCACGCACGCGCGCCCGCAGACGCGCGTGCGTACATAATTTTAAACAGCACTGCACGTGAAAAACCTACCCGACAGATACGTAATCACCATAGGACGCACATTCGGCAGCGGAGGTCGCGCCCTCGGCCGACTCATATCCGAACGACTCGGCATCAGCTTCTACGACAAAGAACTCCTCGTAAAAGCCGCCCAGAAAGCAGGCTACAACCTCGAGTACTTTGAGAAGAACGACGAGCGCGCTCCACGTATCGTAGGAGCAATAATACCGTTCTCCATGGGCTTCTACCCGATGTCGTGGCTGGGAGACAACGTAAACACCTCCGACGGCATATACAAGGCACAGAGCGACTTCATACACGAACTCGCCGACTCCGAACCATGCGTCATCGTAGGCCGAAGCGCCGACTACATCCTCCGCGACCGCCCGAACGTAGTAAACGTTTTCGTACACGCACCCGCTACAGACTGCGCAAAGCGCATTATAGAGCGCCTCGAATCAGCAACCGAAGCCGAAGCCACAGCTCTCGCCAGGAAAAGCAACAAGCTGCGCGCCAACTTCTACAACTTCTACACCGACAAGCGCTGGGGCGACGCCTCAAGCTATCACCTCTGCATCGACTCATCATCCATGCCTCTCGAAGAAATAGCCGACTTCGTAATCGAATACACCCGACGCAAACTCGGACGATAGACACCCAACAAAGAGGAGCTACTAACAATTCTAAAATTTGCGAAAATTTCCTCAATCGGAAAATTATCACTACCTTTGCGCAAAATTTGGGAGCCTATGCTCCCGGACGTTTCAGGTAAAAAAAGTTACGGTTTTTTCAATGGATTCTTTGGCAAGTTTATTTATGCCCGGCGAAGTATCGATAGCATCGACACTTGTGCTATACTCTTTCGTCATAGCGGCGGGCATATACATCGGAAAAGTCAAGTTTTTCGGTGTATCGCTCGGAGTAACCTTCGTGCTCTTCGTTGGCATCCTCATGGGTCACTTCGGCTACGTGGTCGACAACAACATCCTCAAGTTCGTGCGTGAGTTCGGCCTCATTCTGTTCATCTTTTCAATAGGACTTCAAGTCGGCCCCGGCTTCTTCTCTTCTTTCAAGAAAGGCGGCATGAGGCTCAACCTCCTCGCCGTACTGGGCATAACGCTGAACGTTGCCATAGTACTCTGCATATACTTCTTCGGCAACGTGCACGACATCTCTGCCCTCGTAGGCGTGATGAGCGGCGCCGTAACAAACACCCCCGGCCTCGCAGCGGCACAGCAGACTATCACACAGATGACTTCCACTCCAGAGCAGGCAAACCTCATGGCAAGCGGATACGCAGCCGCATATCCCCTCGGAGTGGTAGGCATCATCCTGTCGATGTTCGTCATCAAATGGATTTTCCGCATCGACATTGACAACGAAATCAAGCAAATCGAGAAAGAACAGGAAGACTCGCACCTCAAGCCATTCCTGCTCACCATAAAAGTAGAGAACAATCTCGTCAACAACAAAACTCTGCTCCAGCTCCACGATGTAGTACACACCAACTTCGTGGTATCGCGACTCATGGGAGCCGACGGTACCGTGACAATTCCCAAGTCGACAACAACCATACACACCGGAGACATGCTCTACATCGTATGCTCCGCACAGGATGTTGAACGCTTCAAGGCCGTAATAGGCCCCGAAGTAGAGATGGACTGGGAGTCCACCCCCACTCCCGTATACTCGCGCCGTATTGTCGTCACCAAGAGCGAATATAACGGCGTGGCACTCGGCTCGCTCCGTCTACACAACGGCTATAAGCTCAACTGCACACGTGTGAACCGTGCCGGCGTAGACCTCCTCGCCGCACCGAACCTCCGCCTCCAGATGGGCGACCGCATCACCGTAGTCGGAAACCTCGAAGACATCGACCGACTCGCATCGCGACTCGGCAACTCGATGAAACGCCTCAACCAGCCCAACCTCATCACTATCTTCGTAGGCATCATCCTCGGTATCATCCTTGGCTCTATCAACGTAGGCTTCGGCATGAAGCTCGGCCTCGCCGGCGGCCCCCTCGTGGTGGCCATACTCCTCAGCCGCTTCGGCTACAAGGCTAAACTCGTCACCTATACATCATCGTCGGCATCGCTACTCCTGCGCGAGCTGGGTATATGCCTCTTCCTTGCATCGGTAGGCATATCCGCCGGCAAAGACTTCGCCGCATCTGTGTTCAACAACACCGGCATGTGGTGGGTTATATGGGGCTTCGTAATCACTGTAGTACCCCTCATCATAGTAGGATGTATCGCCCGCGGACATGACAAAATAAACCTCCTCACAATCATGGGCCTCATGTCGGGCGGTTGCACCGACCCCCCTGCCCTCGCCTACGCCAACAACAGCACCGGCAACGACGCCCCCGCTGTAGCATACTCCACCGTCTACCCCCTCACAATGTTCCTCCGTGTGGTAGCGGCACAGGCACTCATCCTATGTCTGGCATAGCGCAAAAGCGCAGCAACATAATCACAAAAAAAGTGGTGGCAGGTAGAATCGCCACCACTTTTTTTGTAGTTCTTATCGACGCACCCGCCGGGCGTTGCGCTGCAACCCCGCGAGCTTGGCACGCTTCACGGCCGAGCGCCTGAACAGCGCCGAGAAATCCTCCTGCCCGAGCGATAGCACATCGTCAGTCCCGAGAGCCAGCAGCTCGGGCCTTGCGCGGAGAGCGGGCAGCACGGCAGCCTCACCCCCGCCTTTGCCCAGCGGACACACGTCGCGGCATATATCGCAGCCGTAGATACGACCCGGCAGCGACAGCCCCTCGGGAAGCTCGCCGCGATGCTCTATGGTGAGATACGACAGACAGCGCCGGGCATCCATGCCACCCCGACCGTCGAGAGCCTGCCCGGGACACGCCCGCACACACGCGCCGCACCCGGTGCACTGCGCCGCGCACGGCTCGTCGGGCTGCGCCTCTCCCGTCCACAACAAAGCCGCGAGAAAGACAGCCGAACCGACACCGGGCACAATAAGCTGATTGTTCAGCCCCACAAAACCGACACCCGCGCGCTGCGCCCAATAGCGCTCGCGCAGAGGAGCCGTATCCACACATATACGCGTGGCCGAGCCGGGCACCGCATCCTCGAGGCAGGCAGCCACAGGCGCCAAAGCCTCGCGCAGCACCGTATGATAGTCATCGCCCAGAGCATAGTCGGCGAAAAGCGCGCTGCGCACGGCGCCCCCATAGGCAAAGGCGCACATCACAAGCGTGCTGGCACCCGGCAGCAGCTCCGCCGGATTAGCACGGACAGCACCGTAGCGGGCGAGATACTCCATAGAGCCATGACAGCCTCGGGCAATCCAGCCGTCGTACAGCGCCACCGCCCCGGCATCCACCGGGCCCACGGCAGCGATACCGCACGCACACGCACCAGCCTCGCCACACAGGTGATAGATATATTCGGAAAGGGTGTCGGGCTGCATATATTATTGGTGCAGTACAGTAGGGACGCGCTTCTGCGCGTCCGCGTGTAAAGCGGTAATTTTAAATAGTTTTGTCTGCGCGGACGCGCAGAAGCGCGTCCCTACTTGATGCGAAATACGTCTCATTCTTTGTAGAAGCGGTCTTTATCCCAGTTTTCGACGTTATACATAATGTAATTCAATACGTTATCGAACGCATGGGCGGTGGTGATGATATTGTCGTAATATCTTTCCTGCCATTGGAACGGTATGCCCTGCTTTTTTGCGAAACGTGTCACTCCACCCTTCAGATTATTTACGAATACGGCCAACCGACTGTTGTGATGAAAATCTGTACACTCATCGCCATGCGCTGATTTTTGCAAGCACCCCCTGTTGGTTTCTGCATTTGCGGAGTCGCTTATATTCAGTCGTGTGCCTACCAAAAGATGAAAATGGTTAGGCATTATCACCGAGTCGATGACCTCGATGTCGGAACCTGTTTTCAGTTTTTCAATCCAATATTCGAGATGACGCCCTACATTATATAATGTCATCTCTCCATCGATAATCCTGCCCAATGACTGCTTCATATCTTTGACACATACGGTGACAAAGTAGATACCATTGTTATAATCATGCCATTTGGCCCGAAACTGATGTCGGTCGCCCATATTTAAATAAAATTGTTGTTAAATAAATTGTTGTCTTGTAGGGACGCGCTTCTGCGCGTCCGCGTGTAAAGCGGTAATTTTAAATAGTTTTGTCCGCGCGGACGCGCAGAAG
>VSPE01000056.1 GCA_009775225.1 Muribaculaceae bacterium
GCCAGCTATGCTCCTTTGCCGCAGGAATAAATCCGCCTCAAAATTTTCGGCCCTGTCGTTAACAAGCATTATTAAACGACCTCTTATTGTTAAACACCACCTTAGCCTCCGACATGAACACGGCATCTTCTCCGACACGACTTTCACAGCTGCAAGGCATCGACCTCACCAAGTACATTATGGCCTACGGCGTAGTTGCAATACACGTAGGCACAGTTTACGGCCACTTCTCATGGCCCCTGGAATGGTTCATCTCGCTTGCCGTTCCCTTCTTCTTCCTATCCTCGGGCTACCTGCTCATGCGCAAGCTTGGCACCGTGAACGGCACCGAGGTACGCCGTGCAATGCTTTCAGCCCGCGCGGCACAGATATTCAGGCTGTTCGCGAGCTGGCTGCTCATCTATCTTCCCATAGCCTGTACCATATTATATTGGGGCGGCAGCAACGTGCCTAAAGCCATCGCACAGCTTTTATGCAACATCATTTTCTTGGGCGAAATGCCATACGCATGGCCGCTGTGGTTTCTATACTCACTGGGCATATTCACCTTCACCCTCTCGCGCACAATAGGCTCGTCCCGAGGCGTACGCCTCCTCGTGGTAGTGAGCACGCTCTCGTACATAGCCTTCAGAGCTATATCGTATTCCGACCTCTCGGGGCTGCCGCACTTCGCTGTCACCGCTCTGAACATCATGCCCTTCAGAGTGCTCGGCGGGGGCCTGTACCTGCTGTGCGGCATGCTGTGCTTCAAAGCCATGCAGAGATTAAGCCACGGCCCACTGCCATACATCATGATAGCAGCGAGTATAACCATGTACTACGCTTCGCTGCCAGGCAGCGAGCTGATTGGCGGCACGGGCCTATTCCTCGCAGCCCTGCGCCTGCCCGTGCACAACAGCGCACGCCTGTGCTCCGGCCTGCGAGCGCAGAGCATGTGGATTTACTACCTGCACATGGTGTTTATATTCGCCGCCAAGTTCATTCTCGGCATTGACGCCGCCAACCACTGGATAGTCCTCGCTGCCACAGCTGCGGCGAGCAGCCTCTCGGCAATAGCGCTGTCGCACTTGCAGAACAAGCCGCACTTCAGCTTCCTCGCTCGTCTTGTCAGGTAGTACGTTAATGTATTTTAACGCTGACGGGAGCCACGTCAACAATTCCGCATAAGCATTTACACGTTTTATGTTGTAAAACATATTTCGCATTAACACACTAAAGCTCAACGCCATACCCCGCAAAAACTGCAGCCGGCGCAGCGGTTTTACATTTTTTATACTGCGGCACGACCCGAAATCGGGCCAAAATGATTATCTTTGGACTGCTCAAAAACTCTAATTAACAAGCATTAACAGCATACGTCGATGGAGCAGACATTTGTAATCCTAAAGCCTTCCACCATATCACGCAGCCTCGTTGGAGACGTCATGATGCGCTTTCAGCGTAAAGGCCTTATTATAGCCGGCATCAAGATGATGCAACTCGACGAAGCAATACTGCGCGAACACTACGCACACCTTGCCGACCGACCCTTCTTCCCCCTCATCCTGAAGTCGATGATGGCGACCCCCGTGATAGTAATGGTGCTCAAAGGCAAGGATTCCGTAGCGGTAGTACGCAGCCTTACCGGCGCCACAAACTGCCGCAAAGCCGAGCCGGGAACTATCCGCGGCGACTTCGGCATGAGCGGCCAGGAAAACATAGTGCACGCCTCCGACAGCCCCGAGAACGCCGCTATCGAGATAGCTCTCTTCTTCACCCCCGAAGAAATCTTCGACTACGAGCTGCCGACAATGTCCGCGCTCTACGCTCCCGACGAACTGTAATGCCACTCTTCTCCTCAGAGCATTTTTTCTAATAACAACCACAGATTGGACTTCTAAAAACAGTTTACTCCTCTCCTACCGATGAAAGGATTATTCATAGCCGCAGCAACATTCATTCTCACCATAAGCGCTTCGGCGCAGAATTACCAGCTCCCCGACCGTCATGCCCTCAGGCACGACGCCCTCCTTGCCAACCAGGGCAACGCAGGCATATCGGTGGAGAATACCACAAAATATCTTGAAGAGCTCTTCGAAGAAGAAGAAGAGCCCGAACTCGACATATACACCGAAGGCTGGGACAGCCAGGCCGTGAACTGCTACAACGCCGCTCATGTGCCCCAGACCGCCGTTATCGATGTGACGAACTTCGCCATGCCCCACCCCGGCTACATAACATCGCCCTACGGCTACCGCCGACGCTTCCGCCGCATGCACAAGGGCGTCGACCTCAAGCTCAACATAGGCGACACAGTGCGCGCAGCCTTCGACGGCAAAGTGCGCATAGTACGCAATCAAGGCGCCCGCAAAGGCTACGGCATGTATGTGGTGATACGCCACCCCAACCAGCTCGAAACAGTGTATGGCCACCTCTCGAAATGGCTCGTGGAACCCGACCAGTATGTAAAGGCCGGCGACCCGATAGCTCTCGGCGGCAACACCGGCCGCTCAACAGGCCCACACCTCCACTTCGAGACTCGATACATGGGATACGCCATTAACCCCTGCGCGATTTTCGACTTCGCAAACCAGACCACGCACACTGACACCTATACCTTCGACAAGAATACCTATCAGAACGCGCGCAACTTCTCGCCCGCGGCAAACTCCGAGTACGCCAAAGAGTATCTGAAGAAAAATCCGGCCAAGCCGTACGTGCGCAATTCCGCACCCAAGTCGAAAAGCTCCACGGCAAGCTACCGTGTGCGAAAAGGCGACACCCTCAGCAAAATCGCCTCGCGAAACGGCACCACAGTGGCAAAACTCTGCCGCCTGAACGGTATCAAGACCACCACGAAACTATCCGTGGGCCAGCGTCTCAAGCTCAGATAACGACAGCGGCACTCTCAATACAGCTATTACACAAAAAATCATAAAACGCCCAGAACCGCCAACCAATGGCGCCACCGGGCGTTGTATTTCTACACGCACAACTACATAAGACCACTGCTCATGAAACATTCAGCAACACTCTTGTTCGCCTCCGGCATGATTGCCGCAATCGCCTTTGCCTCCTGCTCTGCCGACAGGAAAGCCGACAACGACATGGTGACATTCAAAAAGATTGAGGCCACAAAAGCATACAGCCTCAAAGGCTCCGCCGTCGACTTCGAGACACCGTCCGACCAAAGCTACGGACTACAGGTGCAACTGCTGATGCCCGAAAGTATGTTCGGAAAGGATATCGCCGCCCTAAGAGACAGCATCCTCGATGCCGCCTTCGACACCACGGGCACCGACCTGAACACAATGATAGAACGTACTGCGGCGAAAATATCGCGCGAGAACGGTTACACTCTTGCCGACACTGTGCTGCCCGACTCGGTAGTGCGCGACACTCCCCGCTTTACGGCGCGCTTCAACGGCTTCTACTCCATAGAAGGCGACGTAGAGACACTGTCGGCGTCAATACTATCATACGCAGTGACTGTATCGTACTACATGCCCTCTGCCGCACACGGCATGTACAACATACGCTACATAAACTATGACCTCACTGCCGGAAAGGTGCTCACACTGGCCGACGTGTTTACCGCCGAAGGCATCGCTGCCCTCCCGGAAATCATACGCGACTACGCCGTGAGGATGGAAGCCTCTATCGGCAGCACCGACATCACCGAAATTCCAGGCGGTGGCAACTTCTACCTTACTCCCGACGGCGAAATAGTATTCTCATACCAGCCCTACGAGGTGGCATCGTACGCCCAGGGCGAAATACAGATACCCATACCCGCCTACATCCTCTCGCAATATCTCACCCCGGCAGCGCACAGTCTGCTGCTATGACATAACTACATAATACTAACATAACACTCTTCTCACTATGAACACCAACGACAAGGCAGCTCAGGCAGCTGCAAAGATTTCGAAAGACGCAGCCGAAGTATCGGCAAAAGCCGCTAAAGTGGCTGCTGAAGAAAAAGCCAAGGCCGTAAAAGAAGAAGCCGGCGATGTAGCCTCAAACCTCCGCGACAAGGCAGCCCAGGCAGCTGCCGCCGCAAAAGACTCCGTAAGCGGTGCCGTGAACAACGTAAAGGAGAAAATACAGCAACAGCAAGACGACCCCGACTCGGCCCTCAACCAAGCCAAAGAAAAGGTGGGCAACATCACCGACAAGGCAAAGGAAGTGACCGGCAACATCGTAGACAAAGGCGCTGACCTACTCGAGTCTCTCGCCGACAAGGCC
Organism: Muribaculaceae bacterium; assembly: GCA_009775225.1. GTDB lineage: Bacteria > Bacteroidota > Bacteroidia > Bacteroidales > Muribaculaceae > CAG-873. The sequence continues at coordinate 4,228 of VSPE01000056.1, forward strand.
CACGACCTCGCCGACAAGATGCACAAATAGCCGGACATCACTATCTATATAAACAGCGACGAGGCTGTGCCGCAGACATCTGCACGCGGCACAGCCTCGCCTCGCATAGTGCACGAGGAGAGGGAGCAATCAGTCGTCGTGATGATGATGCTTTTTATGCTTCTTATATTTTTTGTGGTGCTTCTTATGGTGCTTTTTATGGTGGCCACGATAATATCCGTCATCGAAATCATAGGAATACTCGTGGTCGATACCCGCATGAGTGCGGATAGAGCCGCACGACGGAGCCAGCAGGCACAGCAGCAGCGAGAAGACCGTGGCGCCAAACCACGAGATGCCCCTCCCGCGTAAATGAGAAAATGTCTTCATACCTTATGTGTGTTGATAATATAACTGAAACGAATTGCTTATATTATATCAACACCAATGTATGCGCGGGGGTTCAGAAAAGGCTCAATCTGTACTCAGCGCAAATTGTTGGAGTCAGACGAGCATGGCTGCAACACGGCGCAGGGCGGCGATAAAGGCGTCGACCTCGACCCTTGTGTTATATGCCGCGAAAGAGGCGCGCACTGTGCCTTCGATACCGAAGCGCTCCATGAGGGGCTGCGCGCAGTGGTGGCCTGTGCGCACGGCTATGCCGAGCTGGTCGAGAAGTATGCCGGTGTCGTAGTGGTGAGCATCACCTATAAGAAACGAAATCACGGCACTCTTGTGTGGGGCTGTGCCGTAAATACGCAGTCCGGGGATAGTCTCCATGAGTGATGTGGCGTACTCCAGCAGCTCATGCTCGTGATCGGCCACATTTTCTATACCAAGGCCCTCGAGATAGTCTATAGCCTTTGCCAGAGCGGCAGCGCCTACGTAGTCGGGCGTACCTGCCTCGAACTTGAAGGGAAGTTCGGCCCAGGTGGTGCCGCTGAAGCTCACATGGCCTATCATCTCGCCGCCGCCCTGATAGGGAGGCATGGTTTCGAGCAGGTCGCGGCGCCCGTACAGTATGCCCACGCCTGTTGGTCCGTACATCTTATGGGATGAAAATACATAGAAATCGGCTCCGAGGGCCTTTACATCGACCTTAGTATGTGCCACGGCCTGCGCGCCATCGATGCAGACCAGCGCGCCATGACTGTGTGCTATGGCGGCCATCTCGGCTACGGGATTGACAGTGCCGAGAACATTCGACACCTGCGTGACCGACACCAGGCGGGTGCGCGGCGAGAAGAGCGCGCGATAGGCATCGAGGTCGAGTACTCCGCGCTCGTCGCATGGTACAACCTTGATTACTATGCCTCGACGCGAAGCAAGGAGCTGCCAGGGTACAATGTTGGAATGATGCTCCATAACGGTGAGGATAATCTCGTCGCCCTCGTTGAGAAGCAGGCCGTAGCTCGAGGCCACCAGATTGATGCTCTCGGTGGTGCCGCGGGTAAAGATTATTTCCTCTACGGAGTCAGCGCCGATAAAGCGTCGCACCCGTTCGCGCGCCTCTTCCATAGCAGCCGTAGCCTCCTGCGAGAGGCAGTGCACGCCACGGTGCACATTGGCCTTTCGGTTGTAATATATATACTCGATGTCATCGACCACGGCGCGGGGCGTCTGAGTGGAAGCCGCATTGTCGAGGTAGATGAGGTCTTTGCCGTTCACTTTCCGTGAAAGTATAGGGAAGTCGGCGCGTATGGAGTCGATATTCATTGTCGGAAACTTATTATACAGGCTCCTGAAGGTCGGAGTGGCATGCTGTGGCACAAGTGTCGCATCCGGCAGCGGTGCCGCTGAGGCGCTTCTCCACAAGGACATGGAGGCGCTGACGCAGAACCTCGAATGTAATGCTGTCGATTACATCGACCATAAAAGCCTGCGTGAGCATGCGGCGCGCTTCATCGGCGGGAATACCACGCGCCTGCATATAGAACATAGCCCGCTCGTCGAGCTGGCCGGTGGTGGCGCCGTGGCTGCACTTTACCTCATCGCAGTAAATCTCGAGCTGCGGGGCCGTAATCATACGGGCCATCTCGCCGTCCACGATGTTGCGGTTTGTCTGCTCGGCGTCGGTAAACATGGCACCGTGCTTCACCACAATTTTGCCGGCGAAGCCACCTTTGGAGTTCTCGAATAGTGCGTTTTTGAAGAGCTGTCGGCTTGTGCAGTGAGAGCCTGCATGAGTGAGGCGCACATCGTTATCCACGATGCGGTCGGCGGCGCAAATGCTGAGGCCGCTCAGCTCTGTGCGGGCATAGTCGCCCTCCACATCGATGCGGTATTCGTTGCGCGAACGGCCGCCGTGTAGTGCAAAAGAGCCTACAGAGAGGTGTGAGCGCGAAGCCTGCCGGCCGAAGAGCTGCCAGTAGCGTCGGCTTTGCGGAAGAGTCTCCTCGATGTCGTAAAGCTCTACGCGTGCGCCGTCGCCCACCTCCACGGTCACGACTTCGGAGTCGAGAGTCTGCACACCGGCAGCCTGCGAATGGTCGCACAGGAGCACCTTGATATCGGCGTCATCCTCGGCGATAACTACTACCCTGCGGATATTCAGCACGGGCATTGCCACGGAGGTGATGTTTACAATCTGTATGGCCTTGTCGACCTTTACGCCGCGGCGCGCATACACAAGCACACCGTCGTGCAGGAAGAGCGAGTTGAGAGCACAGGCAGGGCCGCCGTCGGCAAGGTTGCGCGACAAGGCCTCGCTCACCCGCACTGAAATATCTGCGGGCACATCGCGGAGCGAGCACACGGTGAGACCTTCGGGAAGGTCGGATGCTGTGTTCTGAGTGGGATAGTAGCCGTCGTTGGCCACTACAGCGAGAAGGCTGTTGAGACGCGGCACGCCACAGCGGAACGATGACGCGGCATCGACCGGCAGGCGCACTCCGAGGATATTAACGCCATAGTCGGGGGCGAACATCTCGGGGGCGCTGACATCTGCCACTCCCATAGGGTCGTGGCGGAATGTCTGCACGGCCTTTTCGAGCGCGGCGAGCGCGCTGCGGTTCAGGGCCGTAAGCATAGGCGACACCGACACGTGACCGACGCTATCCTTGTAAAGGTCGATATACTGAGCGAAAGCTTTTTGTGCGGAAATCATTTTTCAGAGAGAGAGTTTTGGTCAACCTGCTGCTTAATCCAGTCGTATCCTTTCTCTTCAAGCTCGAGCGCGAGTTCGGGGCCGCCGGAGTAAACGATGCGTCCCTTGTAGAGAATGTGCACGAAGTCGGGCTTGATATAGTCGAGCAGGCGCTGATAGTGAGTGATGACAATTGTGGCGTTGCGGTCGCTGCGGAGCTTGTTTACACCTCCAGCCACAATTCGCAGTGCGTCGATGTCGAGCCCAGAGTCGGTTTCGTCGAGGATAGAGAGGCGCGGCTCGAGCACGGCCATCTGGAAAATCTCATTTCTCTTCTTCTCGCCGCCCGAGAAGCCCTCGTTTACCGAGCGTGATGCCAGTTTGTTGTCAAGCTCGACCACTGCGCGCTTCTGTCGCATGAGCTTCAGGAAGTCGGCGGCCGACATAGGCTCCTCGTTAAAGTACTTACGCTTGGCATTTACCGCCGCACGCATGAAGTTCACCATAGTCACACCGGGAATTTCCACGGGGTACTGGAAAGACAGGAAAAGGCCTTCGTGGCTTCTGTCCTCGGGCGACAGAGCCAGCAAATCCACACCGTGAAAATCGGCGGAGCCGCCTGTCACTGTAAAGCGGGGGTCGCCTGCGAGCACGCCAGAGAGAGTACTCTTACCCGAGCCGTTCGGACCCATGATAGCGTGTACTTCGCCGGGGCGTATGGTGAGGTTGATACCCCTTAATATTTCTTTTCCTTCGATGCCGGCCCGCAAGTCGGTCACCTTCAGCAATGTTTCGCTCATATATCGTAAAAAATAATTACTCGTCTAAACTCCTAAACTTCTAAACTCAAAGTCATCCCACGCTTCCTTCGAGAGTGATGGCGAGGAGCTTCTGTGCCTCTACGGCAAACTCCATGGGTAACTTGTTCATCACCTCTTTGGCATAACCGTTTACTATGAGGGCAACCGCCTCCTCGGTAGGTATGCCGCGCTGGTTGCAGTAGAAAATCTGTTGCTCGGAGATTTTGGATGTTGTGGCCTCGTGCTCGACCACGGCAGTGGGGTTGGCAACGTCGACCACGGGGAATGTGTGCGCGCCGCATGTATCGCTCAGCAGGAGCGAGTCGCACTGGGTGTAGTTTCGGACACCCTTGGCGTCGCGTGCCACCTTTACGAGACCACGGTAGCTGTTCTCGCTGTGTCCTGCGGAGATGCCTTTGGAAACTATGGTCGAACGGGTATTCGAGCCTGTGTGAACCATCTTTGTGCCTGTATCGGCCTGCTGATAGTTGTTTGTCACAGCCACGGAGTAGAACTCGCCCACAGCGCCCTCGCCGGCAAGGATGCAGGAGGGGTATTTCCATGTGATAGCCGAGCCTGTCTCTACCTGCGTCCAACTGAGCTTGGAATAATCGCCTCGGCAGAGTCCGCGCTTGGTGACGAAGTTATACACGCCGCCGCGCCCCTGAGCGTCGCCGGCATACCAGTTCTGCACGGTGGAGTACTTGACCTCGGCGCGGTCTTCCACAATAATCTCGACGATAGCGGCATGGAGCTGGTTTTCGTCGCGCATCGGTGCCGTGCAACCTTCGAGGTAGCTCACGTATGCGTCGTCGTCGGCCACGATGAGTGTACGCTCGAACTGCCCGGTGCCCGAGGCGTTGATGCGGAAGTATGTCGACAGTTCCATAGGGCAGCGCACACCCTTGGGGATGTACACAAAGGAGCCGTCGGAAAATACAGCGGAGTTTAGCGCGGCATAAAAATTGTCGCGGTAGCTCACCACTTTGCCGAGGTACTTGCGCACGAGGTCGGGGTACTCGCGCACGGCTTCGCTGAAGGAGCAGAATATAATGCCCAGCTCGGCAAGGCGCTCGCGGTGAGTGGTCTTGACCGACACGGAGTCCATTACGGCATCAACCGCCATGCCCGACAATACTTTCTGCTCTTCGAGAGGAATACCGAGGCGGTTGAAAGTGTCGAGCAGAGCGGGGTCCACCTCGTCCATGCTCGCGGGGCCTTCTTTCTTCTTGGGAGCGGCATAGTAGCTTATGGCCTGAAAGTCAATGTCGGGCACATCGAGGTGGGCCCACTGCGGCACCTCAATAGTCTGCCAGTAGCGGAATGCTTTCAGGCGGAAGTCGAGCAACCATTCCGGCTCGCCTTTCTTTTGCGATATGAGCCTCACGACCTCCTCGGTGAGTCCGGCGGGTATTATGTCGGTGTCGATATCCGAGACAAAGCCGTACTTGTACTCTCCCGACGTCGCTTTTGAGATTAGCTCGTCGTTAGCTCTGGGGCGTTCGGCCTGCGCATTTATTTCTTTATCGGTATTTTCGGTCATGTTCAATCGGTGATATATCCCATAATACGTGGGGCAAAAGAGATAACAGCCGTGCGCCACGGTTTGTTGGAATTTTCGAAGCGGCAGCGGTCAGCGGGAGCGAGCGTGAGATACACATTTACCAGAATACTCATGGTGAGCACGGCAGCGGCAACGCTGAAGAGCGCTCCCGCAATTCGGTCTATGACACGTACGTGCATCTTTGAGAGGAGTGTGCCGCACAAGCCTGCCACAAAGCGTATGCTTGCGAAAACGAGCACGAAGAGGAGCACATACACCATCATGCGGTATACCGATGCGTACTGTGCACCGGCATCGACAATGGCGTCGGCCACGCGCGCGCCGAAAAAGCGGCATACGAGCACGCCGGCGACAAGAGCCGTGAGTGTGCCTATCTGGTGCATAAAGCCTTTTATGGCACCATACACGGCGGCCAGCACGATTATGACTATGATTATGATGTCAAGTGCACCCATATCTCTTTGTAATGCGTTACTATGAGTCTGCAAATTTACTAAATTTTTTCTTACCTTTGCACCTGTGACTGATATTTACGACATACGGCGATACGGCAAGGCAGCCTTCCTCATAGCATCGGCTGCCGTGGTGGCGCTCTTCCTGTACTTCTCCGACGGTCTTATCCGCGACCTCTCTACGGTGGAGCGCGAGCGCATGCAGCTGTGGGCCGACGCCACCAAGGAGCTTGTGTCGGCGACCACGCTGGCCGACAACGGGAGCGAGGGTGCCGATGTGGACTTCCTGCTGGGCATCATCCAGAGTAACACTACTATACCTGTACTTCTTACCGATGCGGAGGGGAACATTCTACAGCAACGCAACTTCGCACTGCCGGTTGCCGGCGACGACGAAGCTTTCGGGCTTCCGTCGGAGCCTCGCAACATAGTATTTCTGCGCGAGAAGCTCGAGGAGCTGCGCAACGGCCCCAATGTGATTGCCATAGAGATTGCCGATGGCTTCGACCAATATCTGTACTATGAAGACTCCACGCTTCTGCGGCGCCTGAGTATATTCCCCTATATCCAGCTACTGGTGATGCTGGCGTTTATCGCGGTGGTATATTTCGCGGTGCTTTCCACCAAGAAAGCGGAGCAGAACAAGGTGTGGGTAGGTCTCTCCAAGGAGACGGCTCACCAGCTCGGCACTCCTATTTCGTCGCTAATGGCGTGGATGGAGCTTCTGCCCGACTACGGTGTAGATGCCGACACGGTGGCGGAGATGAACAAGGATGTGACGCGCCTTAGCACTATTGCCTCGCGCTTCTCCAAGATAGGCTCGGTGCCTAAAATGACAGCAGAAGACCTCGACACGATAGTGGACGACGCGGTAGGATATATGTCGACCCGCATTTCGCCCCGTATTTCTCTTGGCTATAACCGCCCGCCGGCACAGGCGTCAGTCATGGCCTGCCCTCCCCTGCTTGCATGGGTGATAGAGAACCTCATCAAGAATGCCGTGGATGCCATGGACGGCACCGGCACTATCACGGTCACAGCCGGCGCGATGCCGTTTGCGGCTTTCATAGAAGTGGCCGATACGGGCAAGGGTATCAGCCGCAAGAACCACAAGACGGTGTTCAATCCTGGCTATACAACCAAGAGTCGCGGCTGGGGCCTGGGGCTTACTCTTGCCAAGCGTATCATCGAGCAGTATCACAATGGCCGTATTTTCGTGAAGCAGTCGGCCCCCGGCCAAGGTACTACTTTCCGTATCGAACTGCCGCGCGCCCATTCATAAATCAGCCCCAATCACCCCTCTACCCCAAACAATTAATACAATTAAAAACAATTATAAATTATACAATTACTCATATATAAGTGGCCGTCGGGGGAGCCGGCGGCCACTGTCTGTATTGAAATAAATTGTTTTTAACTGTTTGGCACCTCTTGAAGGGGCACGGTGCTTAGAGGTTGTTTAATAATCATTGTTAAGGACAGGGTGGTGAATTTTATGTTAAGGTGCAGTTTACGAGGAGGGAG
>VSPE01000057.1 GCA_009775225.1 Muribaculaceae bacterium
GCCTGAAAATCGCGTAACCAACATGAATACAGAGTTTAATAATTTCGCATTAACAGATTTTAAAAGACGCCAGTGTTTAGTAATGATTGTGCTTATATTTTTGCCTTTTAAAATATTTGCGCAAACATATTCGGAGGTAAATGGATACGTATCAGACGAATCAATCCCTACCATTGACGGACTTCCAATTATTCGCACAATAGAAGGCGGCACTCTCTTAAAAGTTAGTTATAGTGAAGATTGCACCTATGAAATGCAAGGCGCATTCAATTATGCCTGTAGAATTCTAGAAGAAGCCCTGCCGTCAAGTTTACCCATTACCATTAGTGTAGGTTTAGGAACTTTCAGAGGTGCTGACAACAAACAACTATCTAAAGTTGATGTGCTCCAAGAAGAAGCATTCGGTCGCGACAACCCCGCTGAAATGGTGCTTATGACAAGGATAAAAAGAGTCCTATTAAAAGAACGAGAAGTAGAAAGCGATGTGACTTATCTAGATTCCATTCCCAGTTGGGAGTTTCTTTCTAGCATAGAGACGCCAGATATCAGAATTACCTATAATAAATCCTATCTAAACGAATTTTCATTTTCTTTAGATGAAAATAGTGTCGGAGAAGATTTTTACGACTTTGTTTCTCTCGCACTACGAGACTTAGTCCGTGGCTTTGGCTATTATAGCACTATTCTTAAAAATCCAAATGAGGATGCTCTTTGGTTAAGAACAGCATATGCAAATCCATTTGAGAAAGCAATTTTAAATGCTATCGGAAGTGATGATTTAAATGAACAATTTAGTATTGCAACCCAAGGAGAGTTACGATTAAGTTCATCTCTTATTTTATATGCGCCTACAACTTGGCAAAATGGTATTTCTCTCAATTATTTTATTCCAACCGAAAATCGTTTATCACAAATACTCTCTACCGAATTTGGGAAAGGCACCATTAGGCGAAATGTCACTGAATTAAACATTGGGCAATTATTAAATTGGAAATGGGATTTAATAGTTGGTTCTAGTACGCCATCACTGACTTCAGACGGCTCCAATAATGTTAAAGTTCCGTTTAATGGCAGTATTTCGATTTCCCAAAATACCACTTATAATTTAGAAAATACCGATACCTCAAATAATTCAGACATACGTAAAATAGTATCTAGAACTCCTTCTGTGCGCAACGCGGCTGGCGATGACTACGAGCATATCGTAGCATATTGTGACAGCTTACACCCATTTTGGCACAACCAAGGAGGGCATGGAGGTGAAGGAATTACAGTTTCATTATTACGAAAGAATGGATTATGGGATGTTGTATACGATGCTAATGGTTTCTTAACACCAATCGCCCTTAACATGTCAGATTGGGTTTTAAATTTCTCCGCCGAAGAATATGCTCGCACTTGCGATGGCTATTTAAGAGGACGAGTAACTACATCTACTCGCAAAGGACGTACCTACTCTTATAAGTCCACTTACTTTGTAATTGACTACTTACCTCAAAAAATCGAATTAGAATTAGCCCCAGAAGTAAGCACAAATCGCTCGTTAGCAGCATCGGCATCATTAGAGACACATGACATACGTATTAATTTTAAAAATTTAGAAGGCTGTGACCGGCTCGTCATTCAAAAGTTAGAAGAAGGACAAAGAATTGCCAGTAAGTATAATGTAACCGATTTTAAAAATGGTTATTTTGAAACATCTGTAAAAAAGAACAAATGGACTAAGTTTACCGCCGTTGGTTACAATGATAATGGCTCAACAAAAAGCGATGAACTTATAATTCCTGCTATATCAGCAACCATTTCTTCACAACAAGACAATTTAAATATTTCCATATCTAATAAAACAATAAAAGTTACAACCAACCTAAATGACGACACTCGTCAAGTCAAGTATTCTATTCTTAGTCCTCAGATATCAGCAGATTATCCAGCCCAACAAGGAATTATAAACATAGGAGACAACATTGATATTGCTAGCTTATCACCTGGATTATATATCGTAGTTTGCACAACTGAAACAGCATCTGAAACTCAAAAATTTTTAGTGCATTAACACAAAACTTAATATCAACTAATTTAATGGGGGCGTACAGCCCCCATTAATTGTCATACTATCTTTACTTCGGTGTACCTAAACAAATACCGCTTCCTCCAAATCATTAAACACTATTACACTGGAAAGTTCGAAAAAGTGTAAAAAATTACACAAAATCGAACTTTCCAGTGTAATCCGAAAACAATCTATGCCTATTTCCACTACCACATCATAGTCGGATTATAAAAAACTGCGCGAACGGCATTATTATTTGCTTTTGAAGTTTTTTCTATATAATTTTGTAAAACACAAAAAACTCAAAGCCCGTAAGAGTTATGAAATTCGCAGAAAAGAGTTATAAGATTTTCGAGCAGAGTGTTGCCGACTATCATATTGACGACGATGTAGACGCCGCCACACGCCAGCCCTATGCCCCTGAGAGCATCGAGGGCGTTCTATATGCAAAAAACCGTATCGACGCCGTTCAATGGCACCTCGAAGACATAATCCGTGACCCCGAAATCGACCCCGTGGCAGCGCTCGCCCTCAAGCGCCGCATCGACAAGTCGAATCAAGACCGCACCGACATGGTGGAGGAGCTTGACTCCTACTTCCGCACAGTATACGCCGACGTGAAAGTACTCCCCGACGCCACTATCAACACCGAAAGCCCGGCATGGGCTCTCGACCGTCTGTCGATACTCGCGCTCAAAATCTACCACATGGCAGCCGAAGTAGCCCGCCCCGACGCATCGGCCGAGCATAAAGCCAAGTGCGGTGCCAAACTCGCCGTACTCGAAGAACAACGCGCCGACCTCATCTCGGCTATCGACGCCCTCCTCGACGACATCGCGGCAGGACGCAAGTACATGAAGGTGTACCGCCAGATGAAGATGTATAACGACGCCGACACCAACCCGGTGCTCTATGCCGCAAAACAATAATCCGAAAGGCATCCGCACAGCTCTCCTGAGCCGCTTTTCGGCCTTTGGCGATGTCGCCATGACCGTCCCGGTGATTTACAGCGCGTGCCGCTGCTACCCCGATGTGCGCTTTGTGCTCGTTACGCGCCCTTCGATGATTTCGATATTCGTCAACGCGCCCGACAACCTCGTGCTCGTGGGCGCCGACGTAAAGGGCGAATACGACGGCGTGGCAGGTATGAGGCGTCTTGCATCGCGGCTGTATGCCGACTATCGCCCCGACATATTCATCGACCTGCACAATGTACTGCGCACCAAGATACTGGCTGCGTTTCTGCGTCTGAAAGGCGTGCCCGGAGTACAGATTTTCAAGCCACGCGCCAAGCGACGCGCCCTCACCCGCCGGAACAACAAGGTGATGCTGCCGCTAATTTCGCAGCGGGCACGCTACCGCGAGGCCTTCTTCAAGGCCGGGCTGCCGCTGGTGGAGAAATTCGACGGTCTCTTCCAAGGGCACGCAACAGCTCCCGACGAGTGCTATGCGGCAATCACCACTCCTAAGCCCGCCGGACAGAAGTGGATAGGGATTGCCCCCTTCGCAGCTCACAACGGCAAGGTATATCCCGTGGAGCTTATGGAGAAAGTGGTGGCCCGCTTCCAGAGCGACGCCGACACAGGCCGCGACCTTCGGATATTCCTTTTCGGAGGAGGAAGCCGCGAGCAGGCCATTCTCGACGGCTGGGCCGACCGCTATAGCGCCGCCACCAACCTTGCCGGCAAACGATATGGCTTCAAGATAGAGCTTGCCCTTCTGAACCACCTCGACGTGATGCTGAGCATGGACTCCGCCAACATGCACCTGAGCGCTATCGCAGGCACTCCTACAGTGAGCATCTGGGGGGCGACTCACCCCTACTGCGGCTTCAAGGGCTGGCGCCAGAGCGACTCCGATATGCTGCAGGTGCCTCTGCCATGCCGCCCCTGCTCGGTATTCGGCGACAAGCCATGCTTCCGCGGCGACCTGCAGTGCCTCAACGGCATAAGGCCCGACGCGGTGTACGAAAAGATGTGCGAGCATTTATAATTCTTAACTTTCACCAAGGAATTTGGAAGAAGATTTCGACATACGCCAACAGGCCGGCGCATCCGAAGCCGACTTTGAGAAAGCGCTCCGCCCGGGGCGCTTTGAGTCGTTCAACGGCCAGGAAAAGATCATAGAGAACCTCCGCGTATTCGTAAAGGCAGCCACGCTGCGTTCCGAAGCGCTCGACCACCTGCTTCTGTTCGGCCCTCCGGGCCTCGGCAAGACAACACTCGCCGGCATAATTGCCAACGAGCTTGGAGTGAACCTAAAAGTGACATCCGGCCCTGTGCTCGACAAGCCCGGCGACCTCGCGGGCATACTCACCTCGCTGGAAGAGAACGACGTGCTCTTCATCGATGAAATACATCGTCTCAGCCCCGTGGTGGAGGAATACCTCTACTCGGCAATGGAGGACTACCGCATCGACATCATGATAGACAAAGGCCCCGGAGCACGGTCGGTGCAGCTCTCTCTCAACCCCTTCACGCTCGTCGGCGCCACCACCCGCAGCGGCCTGCTCACCTCGCCTCTGCGCGCGCGTTTCGGCATAAAATGTCATCTCGAGTACTACGACCACGAAGTCCTCAAGCGCATCATCCTGCGCTCGGCAGCCCTTATGCGGGTGCCTTGCACCACCGAGGCCGCAGCCGAGATTGCCATGCGCAGCCGCGGCACCCCGCGTATCGCCAACGCCCTTCTGCGGCGCGTGCGCGACTTCGCACAGGTGAAAGGCTCGGGCGAAATAGACCTCGCCATATCACGCTATGCGCTCGAGGCTCTGAACATCGACCGCTACGGACTCGACGAAATCGACAACAAAATCCTCGGGACTATCATACGTAAGTTCAAGGGAGGCCCTGTGGGACTCGTCACCATTGCCACCGCCCTCGGCGAAGACCCCGGCACCATCGAGGAGGTTTACGAACCATATCTAATCAAAGAAGGTTTTATAAAGCGAACACCGCGCGGCCGCGAAGTAACCACGCTCGCCTACGAACACCTCGGCGAGAACCGTGTGGACGATTTCGGCCTCTTCGGATAGACACCCTCACATGGCACGCCACGAAAAATCGCCCGAACTGAAAGAGAAAATCTCTATCCTTCCCGACACTCCCGGAGTTTACATGTACTTCGATGCGGCGGGAACGGTGATTTACGTAGGCAAGGCCAAAAACCTCAAAAGGCGCGTATCGTCGTACTTCAACCGCACCCACGACAACCTCCGCACCAACCTTCTAGTACGCAACATCGCGGATATGAAGTATATCGTGGTACCCACCGAGCAGGACGCCCTCAACCTCGAGAACGCCATGATAAAGGAGTACAAACCACGCTACAACGTACTCCTCAAGGACGACAAATCGTACCCATGGATAGTGGTCACCAACGAGATGTACCCCCGCGTATTCCTCACCCGCCAGCACATACGCGACGGCTCCAAGTACTACGGCCCCTACACCAACACTTCGGTGGCACGCACCGTGCTCGACCTCATCGGCGAGCTGTATCCCGTGCGCACCTGCCGCATACCTATCACCCCCGAGTACATAAGCAAAGGGCGCGGACGGCACTGCCTGCAATACCACATACGCAAGTGCCGCGGATGCTGCACCGGCGAAATCGACGAAAAGACCTACAGCATATACATCGACCGTATCAGGCAGATACTCAGAGGCGAGGCACAGGAGCTGATGACGTATCTCCGCGGCGAGATGGAGCGGCTGGCTTCGGAGCTGCGCTTCGAGGAGGCACAGGAACTGAAACAGTCGTACCGGCTGCTCGAAAACTACCGCAGCAAGAGTGTGATTGTAAGCCAGACAGTGGGCGACGTGGACGTGTTCGGCTTCGACGACGACGGCAGCAACGACGTATATGTCAACTACATGCACGTGAGGCGCGGTGCCGTGGTACGAAGCGTCACGCTGCGATACAAGCGTTCGCTTGACGAATCGCGCGCCCAAATCCTGGGTTACGCCATGGAAGAGATACGCCAGAGCCTCGATGTGAAATACGACAAGATTATCGTGGCCGAGGCTCCAGAGATAGAGCTTGAAGGGGTGTCATTCACCATTCCGCGCCGCGGCGACAAAGCCAAACTGCTTGAAGTATCAGAGAAAAACGCCCGCCAGAACCGCGTGGACGACCTCAAGCATCTCGAGCGCCACAATCCCGAAGAGCGCACCTCGCGGCTGCTCGAACGCATCAAGGCCGACTTCCGCCTCAGCGAACAGCCACACCACATAGAGTGCTTCGACAACTCGAACATACAGGGCACCAATCCCGTGGCATCGTGTGTGGTATTCCGCGACGGCAAGCCAGCCAAACGCGACTACCGCCACTTCAACATCAAGACCGTAGTCGGCCCCGACGATTTCGCCTCGATGAAGGAAGTGCTCACACGCCGCTACACACGGCTCATGCAGGAAGGTGAGGGACTGCCGCAACTAATCGTAGTCGACGGCGGCAAAGGGCAGCTCAGCGCCGCCGTGGAGGCCCTCGACGACATGGGTCTGCGCGGCAAAATAGCGGTGGTGGGCATCGCCAAACGCCTCGAAGAAATATACTTCCCGGGCGATAGCATACCGCTCTACATCGACAAAAATTCGGAAACACTGCGCGTGGTACAGCATCTGCGCGACGAGGCTCACCGCTTCGGCATCACACACCACCGCAACCGCCGCAGCAAGAGCGCCCTCGTAAGCGAGCTCGATGGCATAAAAGGCATAGGCCCGAAGACCTCCGAGGTACTGCTGACACACTTCAAGAGTGTGAAGCGCCTGCGCGAAGCCACCACCGACGAAATTGCCGCCGTAGTGGGCGCAGCAAAGGCCCGCGCGATAATTACCGGTCTCAGCGAAGAACAATCCTGACGCTTTCGCCGGCGGCTCTCAGCACATAGACACCCGGCCCGACACCCGCAATATCCATAGTTGCCGAATCGCCGAACGCAGAAGCCGAGGCCACTTTGCGCCCCGACATATCGTAGAGCGCGGCTTCCATACGTGACACTCCGGCACAGACAAGCTCCAGCGAAGAGCCGGCCACGCACCACGACAGCAAGCGCTCGCCTACCACCGAAGGGCCGGCAATACCGGCACGGCGGGCAAGCACCTCGCGCAGTCCGGCCTCGGCATCGAACTTACCCGCACCCCACACTACAGGATTATCGCTCATGGCGGCCTCGCGGCGCGATGTAGCAGCGATAATCTCGTGCACGTCGGCAGCCGTAAGCGAAGGGTCAGCCTCAAGCCACAGGGCAATGCCTCCGGCCACGGCAGGCGATGCCATAGACGTGCCGTAGCCTATACCCCAATAGTCGGTACGGCCGTCCGACTCACGGCTGTAAACTATTTCCGCAGCATTGTCGTGCCGCTCGATATATGGTGTGGACTTCACCGATACTATCGCCGCTCCGGGTGCGGCCACATGAGGCAGAGAGCGACCGTCGGCAGTAACACCGTACGACGACCATGGCGAGATACCGCCAACAGGATAAGAGTCGCCCAGCCCGGAATACTCGCCGTCGAGAGCAGTCCATTCGCGCCGCGTATTATACGAGCCAACGCACACGGCACCCTCGGTGCAGGCCATAGAGCTTATGGTGAAGTCGTCGGCGCCTGAAGCCCAGCCCTGTCGCCCAGCTGAATAGAGGGTAGCGTCATCACCCTGAAGGCGCACATCCACGCGCTGCCCTTCGGCACCCTCCACAATGATGCCGAGCGCTTTGCTGCCGCTCGGATTTGTAGCCCGCACAAGGCTGAGCTTATAGTCGATATAGAAATTTGGGCGACTGTTCGTAGCCGAATTTGCCGAGTAATACACCGTGGCGAAGCTGCCCTCAAAGGCAAGTGCCATACCCTCGTCGACCCTGCACACCATACCTTCGGGCAAATCGCCCTCAAATTCTTCCGAAAGCAGGCTATAGCAGTGTTCCTCATCGAGCGGTACCTCGAAAGAGCTGAGCACCGTGCCTTCGAACATCTCCATAACTGCCAGCGTGAGCTTTAGCGGACGGCTGTCGCCGCTCCATACCGACACAACCCCTTCGCTCTTGCGGCGGTGCAGGTCGGCGAGTATAAATGTCCGCAGCGCAGGGTCTTCGGCACTCAGAATACTTGATATAGAGCGCTTGAACGAACTTTCGTTGCCAGCCGACATCACAAGTATCGCATCGCCCGCACCTGCGGTAGAGGCATACAGAGAGCGGCACACCTCGTCGGTACCGTCGGCCGGCCCGATAAAATCGGCCAATGAAAGATTTATAACACAAGGCTTGCCCTCGGCTCTCGCATAGGCTGCAATGCGGCTCACGCCGTCGGCTATATTTACATCGGAGAGGGGGCCGCAGGCCACCGCTATCTCTGCGCCGGTGGCTACACCGTCGTATGGCGAGGCATCGTAGTGTCCGGACATTGTGCCGAGAACGTGGCTGCCGTGCTGAGCATCCTCGTCGTCGGTATCAAGCGCATCGATGAGGTTCGCGTCGTCGTGAGCCTCACAGTTCCCTTCATCGTCGATATAGTGCCACACACGCTTTATTCGAGAGGCGGAGCCGTCGCGGAATGTAGGATTGCGGAAATCGAAACCCGTATCGAACAAGCCCGTCACCACTCCCTCGCCGGTGTAAGTACGGCCTTCGACACCCTCTCCTGAGCTTAGCGCATCGGAGTGTATGTCGGCCCGCAGCAGGTCGTTGCAGAGCATTACCGGGCGCTGCAGCCTCACCGAACGCACCTCTTCGAGTTCCGATGCCAGCAGAAGAGCCTCGCGCGTGCCGCGTACTATGGCAATGTCGCCTGCGGTTCCGCACACATGCAGCCCGCAGGCTTCGAGAGCGGTGCAGGCACTGCCGTCTTCAAGGGAAACAAAAGCAGCCATGTCGCCGTCGGCCGCGCGCGACTGCGCCGACAGGCGGTTGAGAGAAAGTCGCGAACCGGCATCGAACTTAGACAGGCCGGCAGCCGCCGGAAGGCAGCAGCAAAGGAAAAGGAGAGTGCAGAGTCGTTTCATAGAGCTTGTCGGTTTCGTGGATGATGAAGAAGGATTTCTTCACGCAGACGAGTGTTGTCGAGGTGCAGATATATCTCTGTGGTGGCTATTGATTCGTGGCCGAGCATCTGCTGTATGGCGCGCAGATTGGCTCCGCCTTCGAGTAGATGTGTGGCGAATGAGTGCCGCAGAGTGTGCGGCGATATTGTCTTTTTGATGCCGGCGGCTTCGGCGAGGTCGCGCACTATATAGAATATCATCACGCGAGAGAGGTGCGCTCCACGACTGTTCAGGAAGAGGTAATCCTCCTCGCCGCGCTTCACTGGGTCGCCGCTCTGCCAGCGCTCGTCGAGATAAAGCTCAATCTGCTCTACCGAAACCTCGCTCATGGGCACCATACGCTCCTTGGAGCCTTTTCCCTCTACGATAAGGTATGCTTTGTCAAGGAAAACACGGCGGCGCTCCAGCGAGCACAGCTCGCTCACACGCAGGCCGGAGCCGTAGAGCACCTCAAGCATGGCGCGGTTGCGGCGTCCGAGAGGAGCGGTGACATCGATAGCGTCGAACATGCGTTGTACTTCCTCTACGGTAAGCACTTCGGGCAGATGCAGGCCTGGCTTTGGGCTTTCGATACGCGCCGCGGGATTCACTTCCACCACACCTTCCACCACAAGATAGCGGAAGAAAGAGCGCACACCCGACACTATCCTGGCCTGCGTACGCTCGGCCACGCCGAGAGAGTGAATTTCGGCTACAAAGGCGTGCAGGTCGTCGGAGGTGAGGTCGGCAATAGGGGTGGAAATCTGCGAAGCCCAGTCGGCAAGCCTGGCCACATCGGCCATATATGCCACACGGGTATTGTCGCTCAGACCGCGCTCAAGCATCAGAAAGGCGCGGTAATGCGGCATCAGTTCTTCGTATGTGCGGCCGATATTCATAGAGTACCCTGCTCCACCTCGCGGGCTATACGGTCGAGCATGGCGTCGGAAGAGTCTTTTTTAGGATTGAATGTGCTTTTGAGACTCACTCCGAAGAGCTTGCCGAAGCCTTGCCAGAACGATGCTCTGAACGTGCCGAGGAAGGCTTTTACTATATCGTAGCTTGTCTGGTGCGTCTCACGCTGCACAAGCTTTATGAGCACCTTGGCCTGCCGCTTGGAGAAGCGCTTCAGCACAGGCTTGTACTGCTCGAAGAGCGCCTTTTCCATTTTCTTGAGGTAGTCCTCACGCTCTTTCTGGGTTGGGAAGGTCTCTATATACTCGTATGTCTCCACAAGAGTCTCGGCGATGAGCTTGGCATACGGCAGAGTAAGCTTCACATCGCGCACAGTGCGCCAGTAGTATTCCTCCTGCTTCCTGTTCTTGAACTTCAGGCGGGGATACACGGTAAGCTCCCGAAGGTGCAGCACCATTATGGAGTCGCCCTCTTCATCCAGCCTCCACGAGTATCCGCGATAGGGACTCTGCTGCACCGAAGGCACCTCGGCGGCAAGCTCTCGGGCACGCTCAAGCTTGTCGGTTCGGGCTGCCGATGGCAATACGGCCGCCGCGAATAAAATGAGTATGAGGAGTAGTCGGGGCATCGGTTAATAATTTCACTTACGCACAAAATGACCTTATAATATATAACGCCGATTACAGCCGCCGTAGTGTGCCGGCATCTGTAAATATTGCGGGCCTGAAAAACAAAAAGAGCATCACCGACAAAATGTGGGGATGCCCTGATTGTGACTCATACAGGATTCAAACCTGTAACCTTCTGATCCGTAGTCAGATGCTCTATTCAGTTGAGCTAATGAGCCGT
>VSPE01000058.1 GCA_009775225.1 Muribaculaceae bacterium
AGTAAGATACTAATATTTAATTGATTAGTTTTGATTACGCGGACGCGCAGAAGCGCGTCCCTACTATTGGGCTAATTTATTAGTGCATAACTGAATTTTGACACACTCTCTTTTTGTGTGCTATAAGTACCTGCCGCACAGGTCTGTGACCTCGCAGACAGGAATATCTTACTTGTCTGAAGAAGCGAGGGCTTCGTCGATAGCAATAGCGAGCTGGTCGGGGCACGAAGTTCCGCGACCGCGGCAGTCGGTGCCGCGAAGGAGTGTGGCAACGGCGTGTGCAGGACGACCTTCGGCGAGCGTAGCTACGCCGGCAGTGTTGCCGGGGCATCCGCCTTCGAAACATACGTTGTGGAGGATGCCTTCGGCGTCTATTTCAAAAGTTACACGGCGAGAGCATGTGCCGTGATTGATGTGTTCGCATTTCATAGAGTCAAGAATTTAAAAAGCGCCCGGCCGGGCAGACCGGTCGGGCGCATATATTTGGAGTAAGCTTGAATTACTTCGAGAGTTTCTCCTTGAGAGCTGCGAGAGCCTCGAGGTCGCCCAGAGTGGTCTTTTCGAGGGGAGTTGTAGCAGCGGGAGCTTCTTCAGCTTTCTTGGGAGCGGCAGCACGCTTAGGCTTACGCTCTGCAGCGGGCTTTTCTGCGCGAGTGTCTTCCTCGAAAGTGCGGCTGTGCGAGAGGATGATACGCTTGCTGTCTTTGTTGAACTCGATAACCTTGAAGTTGAGTTTTTCGTCAACCTTAGCCTGCGAGCCGTCTTCCTTAGTGAGGTGCTTGGGAGTAGCGAAGCCTTCAACACCGTAGGGGAGAGCAACAACAGCGCCCTTTTCGAGCATTTCTACGATAGTGCCTTCGTGAACAGAGCCAACGGTGAAGATAGTCTCGAATACGTCCCAGGGGTTTTCTTCAAGCTGCTTGTGTCCGAGGCTGAGGCGGCGGTTGTCCTTGTCAATCTGGAGTACTTCGACTTCGATGTCGGCACCCACCTGAGTAAATTCGCTGGGGTGTTTGATTTTCTTAGTCCAGCTGAGGTCAGAGATGTGGATGAGACCGTCGACGCCTTCTTCGATTTCAACGAATACGCCGAAGTTTGTGAAGTTGCGCACCTTAGCAGTGTGACGGCTGCCGATGGGGTACTTCACTTCGATATCTTCCCAGGGGTCTTTCTTGAGCTGTTTGATACCGAGGCTCATCTTACGCTCGTTGCGGTCGAGAGTGAGGATAACAGCTTCGATTTCGTCGCCGATTTTGAGGAATTCCTGAGCGCTGCGGAGGTGCTGGCTCCACGACATTTCGCTTACGTGGATGAGACCTTCTACGCCGGGAGCAACTTCGAGGAATGCGCCATAGTCAGCCATAACGACCACTTTGCCCTTAACCTTGTCGCCCACCTTGAGGTCAGCGTCGAGGGCATCCCAGGGATGGGGGTGGAGCTGCTTGAGACCAAGAGCGATGCGCTTCTTGTCGTTGTCGAAGTCGAGGATAACGACGTTGAGCTTCTGGTCGAGCTGCACCACTTCGTTGGGGTGGCTAACGCGTCCCCAGCTGAGGTCGGTGATGTGGATGAGGCCGTCTACGCCGCCGAGGTCGATAAATACGCCGTAAGAGGTGATGTTCTTGACGGTACCTTCGAGTACCTGACCCTTTTCGAGCTTGGAGATGATTTCACGCTTCTGCTGCTCGAGCTCGGCTTCGATGAGTGCTTTGTGAGAAACGACCACGTTGCGGAACTCTTCGTTGATTTTCACAACCTTGAATTCCATGGTCTTACCTACGAATACATCGTAGTCGCGGATGGGCTTAACGTCGATTTGCGAGCCGGGGAGGAAAGCCTCGATACCGAACACGTCGACAATCATGCCGCCTTTAGTACGGCACTTGATGAAGCCCTTGATGATTTCGTTGTTTTCGAGGGCGGCGTTGATACGTTCCCACGAGCGCGAAGCACGAGCTTTCTTGTGCGAGAGGATGAGCTGGCCTTTACGGTCTTCCTGGTTCTCGATGAATACCTCTACCTTGTCGCCGATTTTGATGTCGGGGTTGTAGCGGAATTCGCTCATGGGGATGATGCCGTCGGATTTGTAGTCGATGTTAACCACAGCCTCACGCTTGTTGAGAGCGATAATGGTACCTTCGATTACTTCTTTGTCTTTAACCGAGTTGAGAGATTCTTCGTAAGCGTGGGTGAGTTCTTCACGCGATTTCTCGCCGGCGCTTTCGCCGTTTTCGTAAGCGGCCCAATCGAAGTCTTCAATCGGAGAATTTTTTAATTCTGTCATTTAATTAGTTAATAAAATAGGTTGATTAAAAATACAGCCTCGGGAGCAAGTGCTCCTAAAGCGCGGCAAAGATACGTATTATTTTGCTGATATGCAAATATTTTTGAGCTGAGTTCGGCGGCAGGGCGAAAAATCGCTAACTTTGCAGCCCGAAAGCGAATAGAAACCGTTCGGAATACTCTCTAATAGGAATATCATGTGGATAATTCTTGCAATATGCTCGGCGCTGTGTCTGGGCTTCTACGATGTGATGAAGAAGCTGTCGCTGCGCGGCAACAATGTGCTTTTGGTTCTGCTGCTCAACACATTGTTCGGCAGCGTGCTTATGTTTCCGGTGATAGCGGATAGTGTTTGCTCGGGCCGTTTCGGGCCGGGCGCGGCAGTATCCGACCACCTTTTCATAGCTCTCAAGGCGGTGATAGTGCTGTCGTCGTGGGTGCTAGGCTATTTCGCCATAAAGCATCTTCCTCTTACGATACAGGGGCCTGTGAATGCGTCGCGGCCCGTAATGGTGCTTGTGGGCGCGCTGCTGATTTTCGGCGAGCGGCTCAACTTGCTTCAGTGGGCGGGTATTCTTCTGGGCTTCGCGTCGCTGTACTTTATAAGCCGCATAGGTGCCCGCGAGGGTTTCTCGATGAAGCACAGCCGATGGCTGTGGATGGCAGTGGGCGCCACGGTGCTTGGCGCGTGCAGCGCCCTGTACGACAAGTATCTGCTGCTGCGCTACGAGCCTCTACAGGTGCAGGCATGGTATTCGTTGTATCAGCTTGTGCTTATGGCAATTGCAGTGAGTGTACTGCGTCGGGCAGGACACAGCACGGGGCCTTTCAGGTGGCGTTGGGCGATAGTGGGTATCTCGGTGTTCCTCACGGCTGCCGACCTGGCTTATTTCTACGCGCTATCGCTGCCTGGCGCCATGATTTCGGTGATTTCGATGGTGCGGCGCGGCAGCGTGCTGGTGTCGTTTGCCTTCGGCGTGCTTGTTCTGCACGAAGGCAATGTCAAGGCTAAGCTTATCGACCTCGGGGTGCTTTTGCTGAGCCTCGGGCTGCTTGTGGCCGGCTCGTAAATGCCCGGGGGGGCGTCAGCCCATGAAGGACTGGAGTTTCTTAAGGAGTACGTTTCCGTCGATTTCACCGCTGTACTGCCACACGGGGTTTCCGTCGCGGTATATGATGAAGGTGGGTACGCCACTTACTCCGGCCTTGTCGGCGGCCTCTGTGTCGCGGTCGATGTCGAGCTGGTATATTTTGGCATTGTCTCCGAGTAGCTCTCGAACTTGCGCCACGACGGGCATCATGCGTCTGCAATGAGGGCACCAGGTGGCATAAAATTCTACCATTACCAGTGGCGAAGAGTTGATGAGGTTGGTGTAGTCGTCCATTGTGCGTAAGAGTTTTCGGGTTTGTAATCTCTATAACACACGCACTGCCGCGAAGGTTTTTATCCGCTCCCGGGGCGGAAGAGTTACTCTTATCTTGTCCAAAAGTCGATGAAGCGGCGCGCTACGGTTACGGCGTCGTTGTGCCGCTCCACAAAGGCGGGGGCTTCGGCGCTCATACGACGCAGTGCGGCTCTGTCGGCAACGAGTGCCCGGAGCCGCGCATATGTGCCTTCGAGGTCGCGCGGGTCTGGGTTGAATACAGGCCGGAGCGTGTCTTCGCCGATGAAATCGTAGAATAGCTCCTCGCCGCCCGATATGGGTACCACTCCCATTGCCATGCCCAGGAGGGCTGTTGTGGCGGGGGTATAGGAGTATAGCTGGTCGCATACCATGTCGGCGTCGGCGAGCGCACGGATAAAGTCGAGGTAGGGCATGTTTGGGGGCGCTACAATTTCGACATCCTGCGGCATCTCCTCCACAAGACGGTCGAGGAGCGGGCGGAGCTTGTCGGCTCCTTTCTCGGCTACGCGGCTTCGGTGCACGGCATATAGTATTTTCACTTTTTCGCCGTCGGGCCTGATGCGCATGGCAGGCAGTGGGTCGCGGTCGACGGGTATGCCGCCGTAGACCATAGGCACGTGCGGATATTCTGCCTCGATAACTTTGTGGTACTCGTAGAGAGCCGAGACAACGCCGTCGACGGTATTGTAGAATAAGTCGTTGTATTGTTGGAGTTTTTTTTTGAGCCACTTGTCGAGCTGCGCCTCGGGGCTTTTAGCCCAGGGGCTTAGCGCATTGCCCTCGCGCCACTCCGAGAAGCCGAGGGCGGGATGCGGGCCGATGAGGTTCCGTACGAAGGCGGCGTCGGTACCGAGGGCGCTGAGATACAAGGCACCGTTATCGCGGCGCAGGCGCCTGAGTATGCGCTCGAGGAGCGAGGGCCTGAGGTCGACGAAGCCGGGTGATACCATCTGCACTATGTCGTAGCCCTTGAGGCGCGAAGCGAGCACGGTGCTCATACGTGCATACAGGAGTGCGCCGCTGAGCATGTGCTCGTGGCGGTACAGGTCGATGTCGCGCGGCGTCTTCATCCACTTGCTACCGTTTGAGGCCACCGTGACGTCATGGCCGAGCGTGCGCAGTCCTTTGGCGAGGGCGACGTGGTAGTTGCTGGCATCGCCGAGCAGTAATATCTTCATTCTATTCATCAGAGTTCCTTGCGGTGCCTTATAGAATAGGCAAATCCCTGGCAAAGGTACACAAGTGCTTTGAAAAATGCAACCGGCGAGCGGCGCGCCTCGACGGGAAGGCGCACAAGCGCGGGCAGAAAGCCTCGCTCGATGCGCATGAGCGCGCCTTTGGCACGTACTACGCCCGGCTTTGAGGCGCTGCGCACCGAAGTGGTGGTGCCTCGGTGGTGCGACACGACTGCGTCGATAAAGCGTCCGCACAGTCCGGTTTCAAGGAGCCTGTGCACGAAAATCTGCTCTTCGCCGGCAGTGAGATAGGGCGCACCTATGCCGGCAATCTCGCTGAAAAGCACGCCACTACGTCTCCATGACTCGCGGCGAAGGGCTATCTCAAAAGAAATGGGCGAGTAGAAGCGGAAGGGGCGGTCGAGGGGGTGGCCGTCGGGCGGATATACATGCGTCTCGGGGATTACGGAGCGTGTGGCAACGATGTCGAGCGCGGGGTCGCTGTCGAAGGCTGCGACGATACTGCGGAGGCCGTCGGGGCAGTATGCAATGTCGTCGTCGGAAATGAGGATGTAGGGGGCTGACGCGAGTGCGAGCGAGTGGTTTCGGTTGCGACTCAGACCAATGTCGGCAAAGGTGTGCAACTCAATGTCGGCACGCTCGCGCAGGCGGCTTTCCAAAGCGGCGTCGGGCGCTCCCTGACAGCATATCGTGTAACATACCTCCGGGAGAACGGGCAGACCGCCGAGGTCGAGCTGCGGGAGTCTGTGCGCCACGGTGCAGATTAGTATCTGAAGTCGCGGAGTCATCGGTCGAACCAATGCTTTGAGGCGAGGACGCTGTCGACACGCTCGGATACTGCCATGCGGTTCCAGTCGTTGCGGTTTGCCAAAATCAGATAGAAAACATCGTGTTCGGGATAGTATGCCTCATATACTCCAAAGCCACCGTTCTGCGAGCTGTGGAAGACTTTGTAAGGCTTAGCATCGCGCGTTTGTGTGAAAATGCCCATGGCGTATCCCACACCCGGTATTCCGGTGCTTATGATTGTGGTATTGAGGTCGCGGACGGTCATTTCGGGCACAATCTCGCCGTTCTGAAGCCGCTTGACCCACAAGGCGAACTCCCGCGGTGTTGTGTAAACGCCGTTATCGGCGCGGCAGAGGAAGAACTCGGCTTCACCATAGTCGAACTCGTCCCAGCGTCCGTCGGGGCTGCGGAACACACCGGGCTTTGCGGCATCTTTTGCGGGGCGGTAGGCGTGCGCCATACGCGGGTGTGTGAGTGTTGCCGACACATAGCGAGTCTCTCTCAGACCGGCAGGTCTGATTATATTTGCCTGCATCCATTTTTCGAAAGCGGTGTCGGTAACCTGCTCAATAATGGTTGCGAGGAGCTTGTAGGGCGCGTCGGCGTATACGAACTTCGAGCCCGGCTCATAATTCAGCGAATCGAGCGAGCGGTATATGCTGATTTGCTCCTGCTCGCGGCCGTAGCGCACGAAGTCGGGAGCCTTGGCGAAGGCGGAGCGGTGCTTGCGGAGGAATATATCCCACTGGTCGTCAGTTCTCGGGCGACCGTCGCCGAGACCTGTCGTGTGCGACAATATGTGTCGGAGTTTTATTTTTCCGAACACATCAGGGTTGAAGTCGGGAAAGAACTTGCTCATGGGGTCGTCGAGGCTCAGACGGCCCTGTGCTGCGAGCCTCAGCAAGCCTATTGCCGTGAAGGTCTTCGAAGCCGACGCCACATTTAGAAGTGTGCTGTCGGTCATGGCGAGGTTGCTGTCGAGGCGGGCCATGCCGAAGGCTCTGTTATAATATATGCTGTCGCCGCGCCGCACCATAACGACGGCGCCGGGAGCCTTGCTGTCGGGGAAAAGGGTTCCGAATATGCTGTCGAGCGGAGCGCTCAGCTCTGTTATGACTGATGTAGTCACGTGCGAAGCGTTGCGGCACGAAACCATGTAGGCCACCGAAACAGCGGCGACGCAGCAAAGAGCGGCAAGGAATTTACGCAGTGACATTGGCTCAGATTAAACGGTGGTGATGCAGAATATCCTCGAGTTTATCGCTCATCTCCTTTCTATCCCAGTCGTTGCGGTTCGACAAAATGACGTAGGAGGTTCCCGTTTCGGGGAAAAGCGATTCAATAGCTACGAAGCCTCCGTGAGCGCTTCGCTTATACAGCTTCAGCGGTTTTCCGGGTTTCTGTACCACATATAAGCCCATGTTATAGCTCACCCCCGGGAAGCTTGTAGGCACGAGAGGTCTCTCAAGCTCCTGCACGGCGTCGGGAGTGAGAAGCACATCGGAAAGAAAAATGCTCTGCCAGCGCGAGAAGTCGATTGCCGACATGTACAGGCCTCTGTCGGCCCGGCTAAGGAAGTATTTCGCCTCCCCGAGGTCATATTCTTCCCAGCGGCCGTCGGCACTGCGGAAAACGCCGGGCTTCGGCGCCCCTTCGGCAAGGCGGTAGGAGTGTACGTTTTCGAGTATTTCGCTGTCGGGTGTTATGAACGTCGCCGACAAAAGGCCTGCCGGCTCGAAAATATCGTCGTACATGAAGGTCTCGAAGTTCTTACCGGAAGCCTGCTCTATTACAGACGTAAGTAGCATATAGGGCGGGTTCTGCTTCTCGAACGCTGTGCCCGGAGTGAAGCTGAGAGAGTCGACCTGCCTGAGATATGCCGTAAGCTCGTCCTCGCGGCCATATATAAGGAAGTCGCTGTTGTTGCCGAATACCGATTTAATATTTGCTGTATACGAACGCCATTCCTCGGGAGTAGTCGGACGCCTGTCCGGGATACCTGAAGTCTGCGTGAGCATGTGCCTAAGCGTGACGGAGCCGAACACATCCTCGGGAAGCATGGGGAAGTATTTTGTGATAGCATCGTCGAGCGAGAGCTTACCCTCGAGCTGCAGCTTGAGAATAGCCACGGCAGTAAATCTCTTTGTGGACGATGCAAGGCACATCATGGTAGAAGGGCGCATGGGCTTGCCTGTGGCAAGATTGCACAAACCGAAAGAGCGCTCGTAGACAATCGAGTCGCCACGACTTACGATGAGCGTCGCCCCCGGCTCACCATTGGCAAAGACGGTACTCATAAGCGAATCGAGCGACTCGGTGAGAGGGTCACCGACACGCCGACACGAGCCAAGGCTACAGGCACAAAAAAAAGCCGCAAAAAGGATGACGGCATAAAACAGATTGGTATTCCTTTCCATTGCGGTGCAAAATTATACAAAAAACATCGCAATGCAAGGCATCTGCCAACGGTTAACCGTAACTTATCCGTTTTGTAGCACAATTGTAAACTGCGGCGGAGTCAGAATGTGCAAACGAGGCTGAAACCGGCAGTGCCGTGCCCTATCATGGGGGTGAGCGAGGATGTGACGGCCGGGCGTTTCCTGCCGGCGATGCCGAGGCGGCGAGTGTCGCTGTGGCCGAAGTAGCCCACGACTTCGTTGACGGGGTCGATGAGGAAAGCCACTATATTGCCGATTACGGGCGAGCCGAAGAGGCGGTATCCGTCGGCAACGATATTGCGTTTGAGTTTGTAAAACAGCTCGCCTATGACACATCCTACAAGCGGCGTTACGAATATATCCTGAATGGATGGTCGCTCCATGCAGGCTTCGATGCCGAATTCCCAGCCAACGGTGGAAATGAGCGCGGAGTAGAGAAGGCTCTGATAGAAATTGAACCCGCACGAGCGCGCGCTCATGAAGTAGACGGCACCGGCGTAGGGGTGCAGCACGTAGTTGAAGATAACGTTGTCGTGGTCCCACTCGGGGCCGCGCCTGAACACATTGCTCACCCAGCGCTTTGCGGGCGGGTCTTTCTGTAGGTTGGCACGGTTCCATGAGGTGGCGTCTTCGGGGAGGCACTCAAGCACGACGAGAGTGCCTACGTATGCGCCCACGAGTATGCCTGTATTGACCCATAGGCGGGGCCAGTTGTATGACTTTGCAGTGCGCGAATAAGGCAGCTCGTAGATAGAAATCCGCGCCGGCCGGGCGCGTAAAGGCCGCATGGCCTCAATAGGGGCGATGTCGATGCTGTCGGGCGGGGTCATGACGGGCGTTTCCACAATCGTCGCCACGGCCACATCTTCCACCGCCATTACAGGCACAGGCGTTTCCGTCGCACCGAGGGCGGGCGCCGCGCAGGCAAGGATAGCCGATATGAATATACGAAATAGCATAAGTGCGGGATGAAAGTTGAAACATTATAGTATTACAACAATCAATCCAGCACTTGGTGCGGTGGGTCGGTACGAAAAAAACTGTCCGTCTATTCTTCTCTTTTTACCGGCGGGTAGTCGATAGTATAGTGCAGGCCTCGCGATTCGCGGCGCTCTTTGGCCTGGCGCATGATGAGATAGCCTACATTTATTATATTGCGCAGCTCGCATATTTGCCTCGAAGCCTTCGAGCACTTGAAGAGGCGCTCGGTCTCCTCGTAGAGTATGTCGAGACGGTTCCAGGCTCGGTCGAGGCGGAGGTTGGAGCGCACAATGCCCACGTAGGTGCCCATAATCTGGTTTACCTCGCGTATGCTCTGTGTGATAAGCACCATTTCTTCGTTGTGGCTCGTACCCTCGTCGTTCCAGTCGGGCACATCCTCGCGCAGACTCAGACCGGGCAGTTCGGCGGAGGCATGGCTTGCAGCGGCGTCGGCATATACCACCGCCTCTATGAGCGAATTGGAAGCCAGACGGTTGCCGCCATGCAGGCCTGTGCAGGAACACTCACCGAGAGCGTAGAGGCGCCTGATGCTGGACTCTCCGTTGAGGTCAACGCGTATGCCTCCGCAGAGATAGTGGGCGGCGGGCGCTACCGGGATATAGTCTTTTGTGATGTCGATGCCGAGCGAGAGGCACTTGCGGTAAATGTTGGGGAAATGTCGACGGGTCTCCTCCGGGTCTTTGTGTGTCACGTCGAGATACACGTGGTCGTCGCCGTGAAGCTTCATCTCGGAGTCGATAGCACGGGCCACTATATCTCGCGGCGCAAGGGAGAGGCGCGGGTCGTATTTGTGCATGAATTCCTCGCCTTTGAGGTTGCGGAGCACTGCCCCGTAGCCTCGCATGGCTTCGGTGATGAGGAAGGAGGGACGGTCGCCGGGGTGGAAGAGCGCCGTGGGGTGGAACTGGATGAACTCCATGTCGGCAACGGTGCCTTTGGCGCGGTAGACCATTGCAATGCCGTCGCCGGTGGCAACGAGGGGATTTGTGGTGGTCTGGTAGACTGCGCCTACGCCGCCGGTGGCCATTACGGTGATTTTGGCGAGGAAGGTGTCGACTTCTCCTCGGGCGATGTCGAGCACGTATGCTCCGTAGCAGGTGATGTCGGGAGTTCGCCTGTTCACTATTTTGCCCAGGTGATGCTGGGTTATTATTTCTATAGCGAAGTGGTTTTCGTACACATCGATGTTGGAGCTTCCCTTCACAGCCTTAATAAGGCTTTCCTGTATCTCGAAGCCGGTGTTGTCGGCGTGGTGCAGTATGCGGAACTCGCTGTGACCGCCCTCGCGGTGAAGGTCGAAAGAGCCGTCTTCGCGGCGGTCGAAGTCGACACCCCACTCCAGCAGCTGCCTGATTTGCGCGGGTGCCTCCCGCACAACTTTCTCTACGGCCTTTGGGTCGCTGAGCCAGTCGCCGGCTACCATAGTGTCGTGGATGTGCTTTTCGAAGTCGTCGACCGACAAGTCGGTGACCGAAGCCACACCACCTTGGGCTAGCGCCGTATTTGCCTCATCGAGTGTAGTCTTGCAGACCAAGGCCACACGCGCGCCCTTTTCCGCCACTTTGAGTGCGAAGCTCATGCCGGCGATGCCCGAGCCTATCACAAGATAATCATACGTGTATCTCATCTGTGTGAATTTTAGAGGTTGTTTAATAATCATTGTTAAGGACAGGGTGGTGAATTTTATGTTAAGGTGCAGTTTACGAGGAGGGAG
>VSPE01000059.1 GCA_009775225.1 Muribaculaceae bacterium
CGGGAATCAAGGCGTCAGCCTTGATTTTTTATTCTGCCGGTGTAAAAATCTCAGGATTTTTATCTAAATTTGTATTATGACAACACAGCAACGCATACTTTGGGCCGACGATGAGATAGACCTTCTCAAGCCCCACCTGCTCTTTCTGCGCAACCGCGGCTACGACGTCGTGACTGCGAACAACGGGCGCGACGCGTTCGACATGGCCATGGCCGAGCCGTTCGACCTGATAATACTCGACGAGAATATGCCGGGACTTACCGGGCTTGAGACTCTCGCTCTGATAAAGCAGCGGCAGCCGCAGACGCCCGTGATAATGATTACCAAGAGCGAAGAAGAAAATATAATGGACCAGGCTGTAGGCAGCAAGATTGCCGACTACCTCATCAAGCCTGTGAACCCCAACCAGATACTTATAGCCATAAAGAAGCATCTGCACTCCGAACAGCTGGTGTCGCAGAAAGTGACAGGCGACTACCGCCAGGAATTCGGCGAGCTGGGTTCTCTCATCAACAGCGCCGACAGCATCGAAGACTGGTACGACCTCTACGGCCGTTTGGTATTCCGCGAAATGGAGCTTGCCGACGCCGCCACCGGCATGAGCGAGATGCTCGAGATGCAGAAAAAGGAAGCTAACTCCGAGTTCTACAAATGGCTGCGCCGCCACTACGAAGACTGGGTGAACGCCGACAGCGACGACGAGCGCCCTCTTATGAGCCCGCGCATCTTCCCCCGCAAGGTATTCCCGCTGCTCGATGCCGGCGAGAAGGTGTTCTTTATTCTCATCGACAACTTCCGCCTCGACCAGTGGCGCACGGTGAAGCCTATCCTTGCCGAATACTTCAATATCAGCGAAGAGCTATACACATCTATCCTGCCCACAGCCACGCAATATGCGCGCAACGCCATTTTCTCGGGCCTCATGCCGGCACAGATAGAGAAGATGTGCCCCGAGCTTTGGGTGGACGAAGACTCGGAGGAAGGCAAGAACATCAACGAGTCGCCGCTCATAGCCACACAGCTGCAGCGATACCGCCGCAACTATCGCTTCTCCTATCACAAAATCAACGACAACGCCGGTGGCGAGGCTCTTCTGCGCGACTTTGCCCGATTGGAAGACAACGACCTGAACGTGATTATTTTCAACTTCATCGACATGCTGTCGCACGCCCGCACCGAGTCGAAGATGATACGCGAACTGGCATCGACCAACGCCGCCTACCGCTCGCTCACCGAGTCGTGGTTCCGCCATTCGTCGGCCAATGATATTTTCAGGCGCATAGCCGAGAAAGGCTACAGGATAGTGCTTACCACCGACCACGGCACAATACGAGTAGACAACGCCATAAAAGTAGTAGGCGACAAAAACACCAACACCAACCTGCGCTACAAGCTGGGCAAAAACCTGGCATACAACGCCAAACAGGTATATGAAATCAAGAACCCGGCACGCTACGGGCTACCCTCGCCCAATGTGTCGACGAGCTATATCTTCGCCGCCCGAAATGACTTCTTCGCCTACCCGAACAACTTCAACCACTACGTGCAGTACTACACAGGCACATTCCAGCACGGCGGCATAAGCCTCGAAGAAATGCTTGTGCCACTTGCAAGCCTATCTCCGAAGTAGAATGTTTGCTTTTCATGTAAAAAAAGCGTATATTTGCGACAAAATTGACAAATGACAATGAAACGTACTAAAATAGTCGACATCTTCGACCCCGCACTTATCGGTAAAGAAGTGACCGTAAAAGGCTGGGTACGCACCCGCCGAGGCAACAAGAACGTACAGTTCGTAGCCCTCAACGACGGCTCTACCGTGCGCAACCTCCAGATAGTATTCGACCTGAGCAAGTTCTCCGACGAAGAACTTAAGGCCGTTACCACAGGTTCGTCAATCCACGTAAGCGGCCTGCTGGTAGAATCTATGGGCAAAGGACAGAGCTGCGAAGTGCAGGCCCAGACCCTTGAAATCTACGGCACCGCCGACCCCGAGACATATCCACTGCAGAAAAAAGGCCACACTCTCGAGTTCCTGCGCGAGAAAGCGCACCTGCGCCCCCGCACAGCCACCTTCGGCGCCATACTGCGCATACGCTCGGCATTGGCCTTCGCCATACACAAGTTCTTCCAGGACAAAGGTTTCGTATACCTCAACACACCCCTTATCACCGCCAGCGACTGCGAAGGCGCAGGCGCCATGTTCCAGGTGACGACCCTCCCGCTCGACAAGCTCCCACGCACCGAAGACAGCAAGGTTGACTACAGCAAAGACTTCTTCGGCAAGCCCACAGCACTCACCGTATCGGGCCAGCTCGAAGGCGAACTCGGCGCCACAGCCCTTGGCGAAATCTACACCTTTGGCCCTACCTTCCGTGCCGAGAACTCCAACACACCGCGCCACCTCTCCGAGTTCTGGATGATAGAGCCTGAAATGGCCTTCTACGACATCATCGACAACATGAACCTTGCAGAAGAGTTCGTTAAATACTGCATCAGCTATGCGCTCGACCACTGCCGCGACGACATCGACTTCCTCGCCGAGCACTTCGACCCCGAACTGGTGCAGCGCCTCGAGTTCGTGCTTCACAACGACTTCGTACGCCTCACATACACCGAAGGCATCGAAATCCTCAAGGCATCGGGCCACAAGTTCGAGTTCCCCGTAGAATGGGGCACCGACCTCCAGAGCGAACACGAACGCTTCCTGGTGGAAGAGCACTTCAAGAAACCCGTAATCCTCACCGACTACCCCGCCGCTATCAAGGCCTTCTACATGAAGCAGAACGAAGACGGCCGCACCGTGCGAGCCATGGATGTCCTCTTCCCAAAAATCGGCGAAATCATCGGCGGCAGCGAACGCGAAGCCGACTACGACAAGCTTCTGCACCGCATCGAAGAGCTTGGCATCCCCATGAAAGATATGTGGTGGTACCTTGACACCCGCCGCTTCGGCACTGTGCCTCACAGCGGCTTCGGCCTTGGCTTCGAGCGTCTGGTGCTCTTCGTGACCGGCATGACAAACATCCGCGACGTCATCCCCTTCCCACGTACACCGAACAACGCCGAGTTCTAAACAGACTCGAAAAGATAAAGCCCCGGAAAAATCCGGGGCTTTTTATATCTATATGCCGCTGTGTCTCTCTGAGGCGCTGCGGTATCGCGGATATGCTATATCTGCTCCACCACATCCCACACAAAGGCACGGAGGCCGAGTTTGGGACGCTCGTCGTTGAAGGCGCGGAGCTTGGCGAGCACTGTCGGTACACGCTCATCCTCCACAACGGTGAGAATGGCCGATGCCATGGAAGGCCACGCATGGCTGCCGTAATGAGGCTCGCCGTCGACGCTGCCTCGTCCGGTGACCTGCCCCCAGGCCGTGAAGCCACGGCAGTTGGAGCGCTCGAGCATCTCTACAATACGTTCGTAATGAGCCTGGTCAAAGGCTATGAATATCGTTTTCATTCCTTGTATGTTTACAGAGTTTTACGTTTTGCCGCCTCAAGAGCCTTGCGGTGCTTACGGCGCTGATTCTTGACGCCTCGCGAAGCGAATACACAATAGAGTACAGGCACAAAGAGTAGCGTGAGAATAGTGGAGAAGGTGAGACCGCCGATTACTGCCGTACCCATGGGGCGCCACATCTCGGCACCCTGACCCGTGCCTACTGCCATAGGCACCATACCGAGAATTGTGGTGAGGGTGGTCATCACCACAGGACGCAGACGTGACTCGCCGCCGTCTATCACGGCCCGGCGGATAGACATACCTCGCTCGCGGTTAAGCGAGATGTAGTCGATGAGCACGATACCGTTCTTCACCACGATACCGATAAGCATGATAGCGCCAATCATACTCATCACATTGAGGGTGTGGCCCGTGAGCCAAAGTATGATAAACACGCCCGAGAAAGCGAAGAGGAGCGATGTCATGATGATGCCGGGGTAGGTGTAACTCTCGAACTGGGCCGCCATGACTATATACACGAGTATTATGATGAGTACAGCGAGTGTTAGGAGGTCGCGGAACGAGTCTTGCTGGTCTTCGTAGCTGCCGGAGAGGTCGATTGAAACGCCCTGTGGAATATCCATGGCGTCGATAGCCTTCTGCGAGGCTTCCACAACCTGACTCATAGGCACATCCTGCACGAAGGTCGACACGGTAACCACGCGCTCGCGGTCTTTACGCTCGATAGTAGGAGGTGTGAAGCGCTCCACAACCGTGCCTACGTCGCGCACACGCACGGCGTTGCCTGCACCGTTGTAGATAAGGATATTCTCTATATCCTCGAGCGATGTGCGGTGCTCGGGGGCATACATCACCTTGATGTCGTATTCCTCGCCGTCCTCGCGGAACTGCGATGCGAGCTGACCGTTGATACGGTTTCGCAGATAGTTTGCGGCGGTGGAGAGGTTCAAGCCATAGAGAGCAAGTTTCTCGCGGTCGAAATCGACCTGATATTCGGGCTGATAGTCGGAGCGCGATATTATGATGTCGGCCGTACCGGGTATTTTACGCAGCTCGGCCTGAAGCATTCGTGCCACAGAGTCGGTCTCGGCGAAATCGTAGCCGAAAATCTCGTAGTCGATAGTGGCCTGACCGCCCATGCCGCCGCCCATGCCGCCAACCGAAACCTGAGCCTTCTTGAACTCTGGGAAGTCGCGGAGGTCTTCGCGCATGAGAGCCGCAATCTCTGTCACGGAGCGGTCGCGGTCGCCGGGGTCGGAGAGTCGTATGTTCATCGATATGATGTGGGGGCCGTTGTCGCTCAGCGAGGCAAAGGTGTTGTCGCTGGATGCCGTACCCGTAGTATGGTTCAGAGTAAGAATCTCGGGATATTTCTCAAGCCAAAGGTCGGAGAGGCGATTGGCGCTCTCTTTCGACAGCTCCACACGTGTGCCGATAGGCATCTCGAGGCTCACTCGCATGCGGGCGTCGTCGGCAGTGGGGAAGAACTCGGTGCCCACCTGCTTCATAAGGAAGAGCGAGCCGACGAAGGTGGCGATACAGAGAACAAATGTGAGCATTTTGTGACTCACTACCCAGTTGAGCAGCCTGCCGTAGCCACGGTCGAAAGCATCGAGGCCACGGTTGACTGGCGTGAACAGGAGCATATAGAGCTTGCCGTGATGATTTACGCGACGGAGAAGCTGCGAGCACAGCATAGGAGTGAGCGAAAGCGCGCACACGGTAGATATTATCATCATGATAGTTACCATCCAGCCGAGCTGACGGAAGAGCACACCTGTCATGCCGGTAACAAGGGTGAGGGGGAAGAACACCGCAATGAGCGTGAGCGTTGACGCTATTACCGATACCGCAACCTCGTTTGTGCCGTGCACTGCGGCCTGCTTGGGGTCGGAGCCTCGCTCTATGTGCGTGGTCACGTTCTCAAGCACCACAATGGCGTCGTCGACCACCATACCGATAGAGATTGACAGGGCCGAGAGCGACACTATATTCAGCGTATTGCCCGTGGCGAACAGGTAGATGAACGATGCTATCAGCGAAATAGGTATTGTGATGCAGATGATGAGTGTTGCTCGCCAGCGGCCGAGGAAGAAGAACACCACAATCACCACGAAGAGGAGCGCATAGGCCACCGTCTCGACGAGCGAGTCGATAGTGTTGCGGATATTGTCGGACGTATCCACGATTATGCCGAGCTTCACGTCGGACGGCAGACGCTTCTGCAGCGAGGGAAGCATCTTGAGCACCTTGTCGGAGATTTCTACGGAGTTGGCGCCGCTCTGCTTCTGAATTACAATCATGGCACCCTGCTCGCCGTTGTTGAATGTTTCCTGAGTGCGTTCCTCGAGTGAGTCTTCGATGCGCGCCACATCGCGGAGATATACCGTGCGGCCGCCCTGGTTCGACACGACGATGTCGGCCATCTGCTCCGACGAAGAGAACTCGCCCTGCACGCGGAGTGCGTATGTGTCGGAGCCGATGTCGAAGGAGCCGCCGGGGATGTTGCGGTTCTCCGCACCTATGATAGAGCCTATCTGCTCCACGGTGAGGTTGTATGCTTCGAGGCGGTTGGGGTCTACGTATACGTGTATTTCACGCTTGGGTGCGCCCGAAATCGACACAGAGCCTACGCCGCTGATGCGTGCGAGGGGGTTCGCCACGGCGTCGTCGAGGATTTTATACAGGCCGGGCATACTCTCGGTAGCTCTCACCGACAGCATTATGATAGGAATCATGTCGGTCGAGAACTTGAAAATAATCGGGTTCTCGGCATCGTCGGGAAGCATCGACGACACCATGTCGAGCTTGTCGCGCACGTCGTTGGTAAGCACGTCGATGTCTTCGCCGTACTCGAACTCGAGCGTTATCACAGAAATATTTTCACGCGACTTGGACGTGATGTGCTTGAGGTCGTTTACCGCATTGAGCACATTCTCGAGCGGACGTGTCACATTCTGCTCGATATCCTGGGCGCTTGCGCCGGCGTAGGTAGTCATCACCATAATGGTGTTTGTCTCCACGTCGGGGTATAGGTCGATTGGTAGCTGTTTCAGTGAGAACAGACCCAGAATAACCACCGCCACAAAGCACAGTGTGGTCATAATAGGGCGTTTTACAGCATTGCCGTATAGACTCATTTCTTATCGGGAGTTAAAGAGTTAGGACTTTGTTTTATGAGTATCTCGAGAGTGACATCAGTGCACTTCCACAGCAACGCCGTCGGCAAGACGCGTCTGGCCGGTGATTACCACGGTGTCGCCGTCTTCAATACCGTCGAGAAGCTCGTAGGTGGTGTCGAAGCGCTGGCCGAGAGTCACTTTCCTGTAGCTTACGCGGCCGTCGGAAAGTACGTACACATATTTGTTGCCTGAGCCGGACTGCTTTACCACGGCGCGGTCAGGCACCACTACGTTCTGCTGTGCGCCAAGGTCGATAGCCACTCGTGCAAACATGCCGGGCTTGATGCGCTCGCCGGGGTTGGCAATCTGCACCTCTACCGAGAATGTTCGTGTGGCAGGGTCGACGGTGGGATATACGCGCTGTATGCGGCCGCTGAACGACTCTGCGGGGAAAGCGTCGAAAGTGATTTCGACAGGCATGCCCTGCTTTACCAGCGCAAGGTCGTTCTCGCTTATGTTGATGATAACCTTCACCACCGGCGAAAGCTGGCCTAGCGAGAGCACGGGAGCCGAGCCAGTCATGTCGCCCGGGTCATAGTTTCGTGCCGTGACAACGCCGTTAATCGGCGAAACGAGCACGGTGTTCTCAAGCATATTGTCGTACTGCGTGCGCGAAGCGTCAAGCTGAGCCTTGAGCTGGTCGACGCTCTGCTGTGTGCCGCCACCTATTTCGAAGAGCTTAACGGCACGGTTGTACTCGCGCTCAAGCTGCTCGAGGTTGATGCGCAGCTGGTCGATATTCGCGCGGTCAAGCTCTACAAGAGCCTCTCCGGCACGTACGCGGTCGCCTACATCTACAGTTATTTTCTTGATGCGGTTTGGCGACGCCGGAGCAATGTTGTTGAGGTTGTCGGCCTCTACGTTGGCTGTGTACACTTTTTTCTGAGGCACTTCCATGCGGTGGGCCACATCCACTGTAACAATGGGAAGCTCTTCGACCTCTGCTTTTGCAGAGTCTTTCTCGGACGATGAGCACGATGCCAGCGCAAGTAGTGCGGCGGCTACGGCGGCAAATTTATAAGCGGTATTCATTATGCTGAGTGTGTTTTATTGCTGATTAACGGTTTGAGGAGTGGCATACTTCTCCAAAGGAGCGTTTCCGAGGAGCAGTTCAAGCTCGCTGCCGGCCACAAGATAATTGTATATAGCCTGAAAATAGGCCAGACGCGCCTGTGTGAGAGCAAGCTCACTGTCGCGGAGATTGAGGTAGCTGGCGGCGCCTATGTCGAAGCTCTTTTCCATGATAGTGTGCGCGCGGTCGGCCTGACGGACGCTTTCGGAGCACGATGCTATCTGCTTCACATTTATCTTGATGTTATCCACGGCGAGATTTACCTGCATGGCCACACTTCGCTCGAGGTTTTCGCGCTGGAGCTGCAGCTCCTCCACCTGAAGGCGAGTCTGCTTGACGGCGTTCCAGCGCTTGCCTCCCTGGAAAATAGGAACCGACAGCGACAGCCCGACCGACGAATACGGAGTCCAGCGCATATTGCGGAAGGGAGTGCCGTT
This sequence comes from Muribaculaceae bacterium, assembly GCA_009775225.1. Classification (GTDB taxonomy): domain Bacteria; phylum Bacteroidota; class Bacteroidia; order Bacteroidales; family Muribaculaceae; genus CAG-873. Next base: position 8,160 of record VSPE01000059.1, read on the forward strand.
GTTCATCGACGTCCAGTTGTAGTTGGCGGCCAGAGCGAGGGTGGGCGCGAAAGCCAGTTTCTGCACGGAGAGGTTCTTCTCGAGCACCTTCTTGTCAAGGTCGAGCAGACGAAGGTCGGCGTTGCCGCTATAGTCGGGGTCGCTCATGGCGAGCGCGTCGGCATACATAGTTTCTTCGTAGTTGCTGAGGCGGTCGGCCACGTCGAAGTCTATAGTGCTGTCGATACCCATTAGCAGCAGGAGCTGCAGACGTGCCTGCTTGATAGCGATATCGGCTTGCATGAGCTGAGGCTCTATATTCTTCATGGCCACAGAAGTGCGGAGCACATCGTAGTCCGAAGCGGCACCTGCGGCATACTGTTTGCTGTATGTCTCATAGGTGAGAGCGGCCATGTCGTAGCTTTCCTGAATAACGTCTCGCGAGTCAAGGGCGAGCAACAGGGTATAGTATGCGCTCTTAACCTGGTTCACCAGCGCCTGCCGGCTTTGGCGCGAGGCTTCGAGGCTGCGCGCTATCTGCGCATCGCTGAGCGAGATGCTTTTCCAAAGCTGCGGTGCGATTATAGGCAGGGAAGCCGAAAAGCCCATTGAATACGAGTTGTCGAGGCCCACCTTGATACCGCCGTCGCCGCCCGAAGAGGCGCGGCTTGCGGCACGCGATGCGGCTTTGGCTGCTTCTTCGCCCGAACCCGGCGCTCCGCCAAAGTCGCCGAAGCCATCCATATTCATATACATCACCTGCTTTTCGAGGGTGCGGCTATAGCTGCCCGAGAAGTCGACAGTGGGCAGAAGACTTCCTATCACATCCTTTCGGGAATAGTCCATACGCTCAACCTCCATATCGGCTACCTTTACCGTGGGATTATCGCTCAAAGCGATTGCAAGACAATCATCAAGGCTAAGTGTTGCCGGCTTGTGGGCATAGCCTGCCAAATAACAGGCAGCCAAGCCGAAGCCGGCCAATAATCGTAAGTTCATCGGATATTAAAATGTGGTTTATTGTAGATTGTTAGAACTAAGTCGCGAAATTAGCGTAATTTTCCGTTTTCGGCAAATATATCCCGTCACACGTTCATAAAATTAGACTTTTCGACCAATTTTCAAACCTAAATTATAAAGATTTGCTGACATCGGCATTTTTTAGTAATTTCGCATTGACAAATGGAACAGGAGTTTTCATCCATATTACTTGAAAATGCAGTGACAGCGCTGTCGCGTCTGCCAGGTGTGGGTCGTAAGACTGCCCTACGCTTTGCCCTGCACCTTCTCCGCCGCCCCTCCGACGAGGCCGAGGCGCTCGGCAATGCCATAATAGGCATGCGCACAGGTATTCGCTACTGCCTCAAATGCCACAACATCAGCGAGAACGAGCTGTGCCCCATCTGTGCGTCGCCCTCGCGCAACGCTGCCGTGGTTTGCGTGGTAGAAAACGTAAAAGATGTGATGAGCATCGAGAACACCCGCCAGTTCACTGGGCTGTATCACGTGCTTGGCGGCCTCATATCGCCCGTCGACGGCGTTGGCCCCGACGCATTGCAGATTGCATCTCTTGTTGAGCGCGTAAAAGAAGGCGGCGTCGACGAAGTAATTCTCGCCACCGGCGCGACAGTCGAAGCCGACACTACCAACTTCTACATTTTCCGACTGATATCGCGCGCAGCCCCCGATGTAAAAATCACTCAGCTCGCACGCGGTGTATCGGTAGGCAACGAAATAGAGTACACCGACGAGGCCACTCTCGCACGCTCCATTCTTTCGCGTACTCCATTCGAGCTTTAACCATCTGTAATCCAACCATTACACGAGTTCAAAAAGCTTTCCGACTCTCCTCCCGCCACTATTTTCATTACTCCTACATTCGTGTTACATAATTGTTACAGCACCGCATTTGTAACAATTATGCAACCATAAACACACACGGACACACACTTGAAAATCAATAATTTACAAGCATCCATTCTAAGAGAGTGTTTGAATTTAAATAGATTTTAATGTTCGACATGATTAAGCAACAGTTTGAGCGTGGCAAAATCAA
>VSPE01000006.1 GCA_009775225.1 Muribaculaceae bacterium
TCCTTTGCCGCAGGAATAAATCCGCCTCAAAATTTTCGGCCCTGTCGTTAACAAGCATTATTAAACAACCTCTTATACTATGGCGAAGCCGAGTACCATGGCAGCGATGATGAGCATAATGCAGGATATTACGAGTGAGACTACCAGTGTCTTGGATGCCTTGGGCAGGTTGAAGAGCGACGAGGCGCAGGCCCATGATACGACGCCGCTTATAATGAAGCCGATGAGTGAGCCTACCAGTACGAGAGTGCACATGAGGTAGCCTGCATGGAGGGGGTAGAGGTCGAGGCCGTTGAGAATGGCGGTATTGCCTGCCGTGACGAGCGATATAATGCCTGCGGCCACGCTTACAAACACTCCGATTGCGCCTATTGCCACCACACTCGCTATGAATCCGATGAAGGCGAGTATGCACTTGCCGATAATCGACAGTACGGTGGTGAAGAAGTTGCTGTCGTCTTCCACCGGCGGGGGTGTGATGCCCGATGTCTCGATTACGGTGCGACCTACATTGTCGATGTTTACGGGCGCTCCTTTCATCTGTAATATCTGTCGGGGTGTGACTGCCGAGGGGATAATCATCCACGCAAGGAGGTACACGATTACGAAGGGCCAGAAGTGGAACCAGTCGATAGTAGATAGCGTGATAATTATATAAAACAGACGCATGATATTGGCATTCCAGCCAAGATATACGGCCAGGCCGCCTATCACGCCGCCGAATACCTTGTTGCGCATATTGCGGTAGAGGCGCTTGTGTGCGGGCATGTTAATCGAGATTAAGGGCTGCGAGTCGCCTTTGGGCTGCTGCCCGTGCGTGGCAGCCGATGCCTCGGCGTGGTCGGGGCTGATATCCTCGGGGCGGCCCATTGTCTCTATTACGGTGTTTACGTCGGCGAGCACAATCACTGCGTGTCCTGCCTGAATTTTATCGTTGAAATGCTCGCGGATTCGGCTTTCGATGTCGGCCACAATCTCGCCGCCCTCTTCGCCGGTAAAAGTGATTTTGAGCTGCTGAAGATAGTTCTGGAGGAGGAGGAATGCGTCTTCGTCGATATAGAAAATCTGACCGTCGACGTTTGTAGGATAAGAGCGTTTCATTGTTCGTTGGATTGTAGATTATTGGCGAGAAGGTGGTTGACTGTAAGGTTGATTTCGGCCCAGGATACTTTGAGCTGCTCAAGGAACTGGTCGCCGAGCGGGGTTATGGAGTAATACTTGCGCGGCGGCCCTGAGGGCGACTCTTCCCAGCGGTAAGTGAGAAGACCGTCGTTTTTGAGGCGTGTTAGCAGCGGGTATAGCGTGCCTTCCATAACAATGAGGTGCGCCTCTTTCATCTTTTCGATGATTTCGGAGGCATAGGCATCGCGGCCTCGCAGCAACAGCAGCACGCAGAACTCCAGCATCCCCTTGCGCATTTGCGACTTCAGATTGTCGATGTTTGTTGCCATATTAAGATTTAGATTGTAGATTGATTAGAGGGGGCTGTTTCGTTTTCACACTGCAAATGTATAGACTTTTATAGTACTATGCAATACCAAGTACTATAATTTAACAATATTTCACAATAAAAAGCCGGCCGGGCCATAACCCGGTCGGCATACATAGGTATAAGCAAGACCTTTCGACTTACTTTACAATCTTCCTGAGCACAGGCAGGAGTGCGTCGCAGTACGAGCGGAAACCCCTGTCGGTGAAGTGGATAGAGTCGGAGCTACCGTCACCGTCGGTGGGGAGGAGCTTGTCGGAAGTGATGTAATACGTATTGGTAAGCCCTTCGGCCACAAGCTTTTCGTACATGGCCTTTATAGCGGCGTTCTTGGCGTCGATAGTGGATTTAACCTTGGTATCGAGCTGCGAATGAGTGAAATAAGGGTCTTCCACAAATACGAGGGGTACATCAGGCCGGCGGTCGCGCAGAATCTTCACAAAGCGCTCGGTCTTTTCGTTGATTTCCCATACGAGGGCATTGGGCACGAAGTCGAGCACATACGCCGAAGCGTCAACATCTGCCATCATGTGCGCTATCTCATAGTCGATATGTGCGTTGGCGCTGAAACCGAGGTTTATGACATCGGCGTCTAGTTCGCGGCGCAGGGTGTTGCTTGCGGCCATACCGGGACGCGAGGCGGTGGCACCATGCGCAATGGAGCTGCCGTATATTACCACGGGCTTCACGGCAGCGCGGGGGCTGTCGGCCACGGGGGCTTCGATTACGGCATCGGGCGCCACACCAATCTTGCAGTAGCGAAGCCCGTCGTAGAGCGGCAGATGCAGCATGTACTCGCGCATCACCGGCTCCATGTTCTCTATAAGGAGCGTTACAGTAGCGGGGTCGCCGTACGGTATAGCGGGAGCGAGCGAACGCCATTGGCCGTCGTCGGTGAGATAATAGAGGTCGGCGCCACGCGAACCGAGTGTAGCCATGTGGGCCATAGAACCGCCGTACCAGTTCTGCCAGTCGAGGGCAATGCGCGGCGAGTCGGTGCGGAAACGCACGGCCAGACCGGTGGAATGGCGTCCGAGGGTATAGAGTGCGTCGCGGGTGGTGTCATGCAGGAAGTCGGGTATGCGGGTGTAGAGCGGCAGCGAGTCGGGATATACGCGACCGAGCACTTTGAAGTCCGACGCCTCATGCCATGTCATATCCTGAGTGGGCGACGGCACAATCTCGCGCATGCGCATGGTGCGAGCCTTCTCGACGGGTTTGAGGATGTCGGCCACGGGGTACACCGAGGCTTTTTTGACGGAGAAGGGCACCGATGCGGCATAGTCGCCCACGCAGCGTCCCAGACGCGCCTGATATGCGCCTGCGGCAGTCTCCCAGCGCGAAGCGGCGGCGTTGAACGATGCCAGCTCGCGGTCGGTGACATTGAGGCTCATGCGCTGACTCTCGCCCGGGGCAAGTTCACGCGTCTTGGCGAAGGCACGCAACTCGGCGGCCGGCTTGGGCAGCACCTCGGAAGCCGGCGCGCTCACATAGAGCTGCACCACCTCGCGGCCCGGCACATCGCCTGTATTGGTAACGGTGACGCTCACGGTAGTCTTGTCGCCCTTGCGGCTCACTTTGGCGTCGGAGTAGCCGAAGGTGGTGTAGCTGAGGCCGTAGCCGAAGGGATACGACACACGTCGGCCGGTGGTGTCGAAGTAACGGTAGCCTACCCAGATGTCTTCCTCATGGAAAGTGTAGTCGAAGTTACGGCCTTCGGTTTGGCCAACATAGGGGTAGTTGTTTGCTGAGGGCATATCGGCATAGTGCTCGGGCCATGTCATGGGGAGACGGCCCGAGGGGTTTACCTTGCCCGAGAGTATATCGGCCACGGCATTGCCGCACTCCTGGCCGGGGAACCACGCCAGCACAATGGCGTCGGGCATGTCTTTCCACGAAGAAGTCTCCACTGTACCACACACGTTGAGCACCACCACCACGGGTTTGCCCTTGGCGTGGAAAGCGTCGCAGACCTGCTTGAGCATACTCTTCTCCACTGCCGAGAGGTTGAAGTCGTCGGGCACGCGGCGGTCAGACACTTCGCCGCTGGGACGGCCAATGACTACGACTGCGGCATCGTCGGCGGAAGCCTGAGCAGCGATAAAGGTAGCGGCACCGCCCAGGTTCATCTCGGAAATCACGGGGCGGTGATACGAGATTTTCTGCCATGAGGGACAGTTGGGGTGGGTGTCGGTGAGGCGCGCGCGGTTGGCGTTATAGGTGCGGTACAACTTTGCCAGCTCGGGGTTCACCTTATATCCGGCAGCGATAAGGCCGCTGTCGATGTCGACTACGTATGCCTTGTTGACGTTCGACGAGCCGGTGCCGCCGGCAATGCTCTGGTAAGCGCTTGTGCCGAAGAGAGCCACTTTAGCGCCCTTGCGGAGAGGCAGGAGACCATCGTTGTTCTTCAGCAGCACCATAGCCTCGGCGCCGAGACGGCGCGACACGGCGGCGTTTGCCTCAAGGTCGGGCATCGAGGGCTGCCAGCCGCGAGCCGAGAGTGAGCGAGCGGCGAGACGGAGCACATCGGCGGCGCAGGTGTCGAGGGTAGCCTCGCTCACGGTGCCGTCGTCCACGCAGGCAAGCACTTCCTGCACGAGCTTCTCGCTGCCGGGCATGATGAGGGCGGTGCGGGCGTTGATGAGGCCGGCGGTAGGACGGTATACTGTCCAGTCGGTGACTACGGCGCCGTCATAGCCCCACTCGTCGCGCAGGAGGCTCTTCATAAGCTCCTTGTTGGTCTGCGTGTATTCGCCGGCGATTTTGTTGTACGAAGTCATCACCGTCCAGGGTTTTGCCTGACGAACCACACGCTCGAAAGCGGGGAGGTATATTTCGCGAAGAGCACGCTGCGTCATAATGGCGTCGTTGTACTTCTTGCCCGTCTGCTGAGTATTGGCCACAAAGTGCTTCAGGCTTACGCCCACACCCTTGCTCTGCACGCCTTTTACCAGCTCGGCCGCCATTACGCCTGTGAGCACGGGGTCTTCGGAGTAGTATTCGAAGTTGCGGCCATTGAGGGGATTTCGCATAATATTGATGCCCGGCGAGAGGAGCACATCCACACCGTATGCGGCGCACTCGTCGCCCATTACTCTGCCCTGCTGTGCTGCCGCCTCGGGGTCGAAGGTGGCTGCGAGGGCTGTTGTGGAGGGGAAGGCTGTGCACCACTGCGCGCGACGGCCATCGGCATCTTCACCGGTGACCTCATCGTGCGGGAGACCGTTATCGTCGTACACCACGCGGGTCACGACCCAAGGCATGGGGTTGATACGCGGGCCAACGGGACCGTCGGCGAGGTTCAGACCGGGCACTCCCTTTTCCGGAATAGCGTAAGTCCAGCCGGCCGCCCCCGGAGTATAATGACTCGGGGCATCCTCGGAATGATGAGTGCCCACCACCAGCCGGGCCTTCTGTTCGGTAGTAAGACTTCGGAGCACCGACGGAATGTCGGCTTCGGTAAGTGTGCGAGTCTGCGCTACGGCACTAAGGGCAAGGGCCACCGCACCAATTGCAAAAATCCGTTTCACTCTCTTTTACTGATTAGTTGTAATTAATTAAAGGTTATAGTTTAGAAAAAAAGTATATAGTAGGGACGCGCTTCTGCGCGTCCGCGTGACCAGAACACTATGATTAGTGCTTCACGCGCGGACGCGCAGAAGCGCGTCCCTACTTGTCGCTGAATTATGGAGCGGAACTAATTATGATAGCCCTCTTTCATGTCGGTATAAGTTTTTTGGTAATCATGACAATGCTGTTTCAAAGAAGCTGTTTTAAAGAATAATCCGAGAATAGACAATTTATATTTTGCAAAAAGAAAGAGAGAGCAAAGGCCAGGAGCGGCCCCTGCTCTCTCAAAAGGTTATTGTTTCAGAGGGGGCATCAGAGCACCACTTTGGTGGCCTTGTTACCCTGTACGCGGATGTAGATACCCTTGGCGGGGTTGGCTACACGTACGCCCTGGAGGTTGTAGTATACAACGGGAGCATCGCCATCCACTGACTCGACACCTTCCACACCGGTAGTCTCACTTACTGTGAACTGCCATTTAGCTGCGGGAGCGCCGTTGTTGTAAGTAAGGATGTATACCGACTTGCTGTCGCCTTCAACAGGAACAATAGTGTATGCTGGGGCGGCTGAAGTGGCCGACTTGTATTCGGGAGCTGTGCCGGCTTCGTTGCGGAGGCCGTATGCACGGGCCTTGAGTGTGCCGGCGAGCTTGCCGTCGACGAGTGTCTCACCGGTCATAGTCATATCGGTGGCGGGGCCGTCTACATAGCTTACCTCAGCGATTGCAAAGGCGTCGGCCGGACGGGCAAATTCAGCATTGTAAGCCGAGTTGTCGTCGATAGCGGGATAGATGATATATTCCTTGCCGTCGAGCTTGAAGACATTGAAGCCGGTCAGACCCGAGTGCTGCGGAGTGTAGTACCACTGTTCGGTGGGTGCGCCGGCGGAAGTAAACTTGCGGATGGCGTTGCCGAACTTGCCTTCAGCCGAATAGGTTGCATGGTATTCGGGGTTGGCGTAGACAAGGATAGAGAAGTTCGCGTCACCGTCATGGGTGTACTCGAGAGCATAACCGGTAGAGGTCTGCTTGTCGGCTGCTGTACCTGTAAAGAGCGAGGGCACTGCCTCGGTTGCAACAATGCCTGTGCCCGAAGTGAGGGCTCTTACGTCCCACCAGTTGGGCTTCTCGGCCACGTTACGCTGATTATAGAGATAACGGAACATCGACGAGTTGCCGGAGAGGGGCTGGAAGATGCTCACCACCTCATCGGTATAGAGGTCTTTGGCAACGGGAGCCATGCAGTCGTAGCGCTGCGACGAGCTCTTCATCTGCATGAAGGGGAGGATTACTTCGTCGGTCTCGGTGTCGATGACCATGAAGCCGTGGCCGCCGTTGGCCGAAATCATGCCTGCTGTGTCGCCGAAGGAAGCTGCGGTGGTATTGTCGATTTGCACAAGGAGGTGACCGGCTGCGTCGAGGTTACAGCTTGTCCACATCTTGTAGCCTTCTGTCGGGGGGATAGTCTTGATGACTTCGCCGGCCACGTTGTAGATAACGAGGTTGCCGAAGAGGTTGGGCACATATACCTTGTCGTTGTAGAGAACGCCAGAGCGGCTGTTGCTCTGGTTGATGCCTTCCACGGTGTAGATGGGAGTGAGGGTGTAGCCGTTCTGAGTGAGCACTTCGCCTACTTTGCCGAGGGTGGGCTCAACGGGAGCGGGAGCGTCGGCCTTGTTGATTACGATTTCAGAGATGTGAATCTGACCTGCCTTTGTGGGAGTGCTGCCGAGATTAGCTTTAGCGCCTACGGTGAAGGTCACTTCCTTGGCGTCGCCAATCCATGTCACCACGGTGCCGTCGGCATAAGCGGTCTGCTCGGGAGAGATTTTGCCAACCGAAGGAGTCAGTGTGGTGTAGCGGTCTTTGTTGGTCGAAGCAATCACAAACTCAATCTTGTTGAGCTGACCGCCATAGACCGTCATGGTGCTGTTGGCGTAGATGCGCAGAACGTTTTCATATACCTGAGGAGCAGTTCCGCCTTTTGGCTCTACGGTGTTGAAGCCGTAGCCCTCGCTTATGTAGGCCGGGAAGGTGAAGTCTTTACCGATGATTGTGGCTTCTTCAGTGCCGTTGCAAGTGCTGAAGTCGGGAACTTCGGGCTCTTCATATTCGTTGCCGTTGAGCTTCACGATATAGCTACCGGTTGTTACCTGAGGTGCTTCCTTGTATTCAACGAGCTTACCGAGAAGGAGCACGTCGTCGCCGACCTTGATTTCGTCTTCAGCGGTAAATTTCTGGTTGCCCAGAGCATAGCCGCGATATACGAGAAGAGCGTTTTCGGTGCCTTCGTCGGAGATAGTATAAGTGGCGTTGCCAAACTTGGTGCTAACCTCGGTGATCTCACTAATTTTACCCTGCACGTACACTGCATCCACGCTCATTTCGCCGGCAGCAACGATTTCGAGAGCCTTGGCTACATTGTAGGGGCTTTCGAGAGTGCCTTCACCGGTAGCGGTAGAGGGGTTCTCTTCGGGTACGTTTACAGAGAATTTCCACTTGGAGGCAGGAGCGCCGGTGTTGTACACGTAGATGTAAACCGAGTTTTCGTCACCTTCAACGGGCACAACAGTATAGGTGGGAGGGCAGGAAGCGGCAGCGTTGTAGAGGGGATTGCCGTCGGTGCCGGCAGCAGCGAAAGTGCGGGCCTTGAGTACGCCAACAGGCTTGCCGTCGACAAGAGTCTCACCTTCCATTGTCATGTCGGTGGCGGGGCTGTTGACGAAGCTGACCTCAGCGATTGCGAAGGGGTCGGCAGTCATCGAACCGGCACCTGCGGGATAGAGGATATAATCCTTACCGCCGAGGCTGAAGATGTTGAAGCCAGAGAAAGCACCGTGCTGGGGAGTGTAGTACCACTGCTGGGTGGGTACGTAGCCACCGGTAAAGCGGCGTATACCATTGCCGTACTTACCTTCTGCCGAATAGGTGACGGTGTACTGCGGATTGGCATAAATTGCGATAGTGAAGGCATCGCCTTCATCGTCGGTGTGCTTGAACTGCATAGCCACACCGGTAGTTGCCTGAGTGTTGGCAGGCGCAGGGAAGAGCGAGGGAATTTCGTCGGTACCCACGATGCCTTCGCTCGAGCGGGGTATAGCCTTGGTAATCCAGTACGAGGGCTTCTCGGCACCTACCTGATTGTAGAGGAAGCGATAGCCCGATGAAACCTGTATGGGGCAGTAGATAGCAAACTTGTCGTCGTCGAAGAGGCTCTGAGAGAGCGAACCCATTGCATCGAAACGGCAAGCATAGCTGAAAGTCATGGGAAGGAAGTCTACAACAACAGCATCGGTTGCGGGGTCGATGACCATAAAGCCGTGATTTCCGCCGGACGAACAAGAACCGTCGAACGCATGGTTGTCAAGACTAATGAGAACATGGCCCGATTTGTCTGCCGAGCAGCTTGTCCACACATACTTTCCTTCGGGAGGTGTGATTGTGCTTACATTTCCGTCTTTATCGTAGACATAAACCTTATTCTCACGAATATTAGGAGCATAGAACTTGTCGCCGACACCTACACCGGAGCGGAATGCGTCCTGATTGGTCGACACGGCAACTTCATACTCATTGGTAAGCGAGAAACCCTTCTGAACTGCGACGCCGCCCACGGCAGCATTGGCTGCGCAGGCGCCGGCTAGTGCCATAAAAGCAATGAGAAGTTTTTTCATTGTGTTGTTTATTAGGTTTTAGAAATAAAGTATTTTAAAGCGTAAAAAATCCCCATCCCCGCAAATATGCGGGGAATGAGGATTATAAGATGTCAGGATTAGTAAACGACCTTGGCAACCGAAGTACCCTGCTTGCGGATATAGATGTTGCCTGCAGTGGGATAAGCCACGCGTACGCCGTCGATGTTGTAGTATTCTACGGGAGCATCGGCGTTGTTGTCGACAGCTACGTTGTCGATGCCGGCGCCGCTGCCAACACCAAATTTATACTTCATCATGGCACCGAACTGGCAGTATGTGTAGATATACACAGCGTCTTCGCCTTCAACCGGCTCATACGAGAGGGTCATGGGAGCAGTTACTGAACCGAGGTAAGCCACGTCCTTGGTTGTCTCGTTGATAGAAGCGAAGTGACGCACAACCAGGCTAGAAGCATCGAGAGTATCGTCGGAAACGGGGGTATCCACAGTAGTGAGTTCGGCGATAGCCAGAGCGTCGGAAGCCTGAGCCACAGGATAAGCAATAAACTGCTTGCCGCCAAGCTCGAAGATAAGGAAACCTGCGAGGCCGCCATGCTGGGGAGTTACAAAGAACTCGTCGGTGGGCAGGAACTCATCGAGCTGGCTGTCGGGGTTGAAGCCATAAGCATAGCGCTGTATGTAGTTTCTCAGGCCATTGTTGGTGATGACATCGCCGCCGTTATTAGCATCGTGTACATAGTTGGGTGATACTGCAATCTGAGTGTAAAGACCGTCAGCACTGAGCTCGCCGTATGCCTGTGCTGTACCAAGCACTTTTACGGCACCTGCACCTGTACCGGCGAAGGCAGAGTTGATAGTAATTTTATAGTTTACACCAATCATAGAGTTTTCGGCTGCGTCGTAATACATCTCGGCAAGGCGCATTTTGTTGTCACCGACCAGGAAGATTGGAGTTTCGCCCGAGAGGATGTCGCCCATGGTAAAGCCGAGAGCGTCGGTACGGCCGTCGTAAGCGTCGAGTTCGGCAGGAGTGGAGGTTACGAGCTGGTCGGTCTCGCTGTTGATGAAATAAAAGAGGTTACCTGTCTTGCCGGGATAGTAGCAGCCACCGTATGCACCGGTGCCGGGCCATTTTTCAGAAGAAGCACGCATGATAACGTTACCGCTCTGGTCTACCGAAGTACCGGCCCAGGCGAAACCCTGAGGAATGGCGATGTTGCTGATAAAGCCTTTGGGGCCATAGATGCTGAAGGTGTTGTCGTCCATGTTGTTTACATAGAACTTATCGTTCACACCTACGCCGGTGCGCTTGCCGAGAGCCACCCAGCCGGGTTTGCCGACGAGGTCGAGGTTAGCCCACTCCACAGAGAAGTTATAACCTTCTTTGTAAACTTTCTGGCCGCCGCTCACGTAGTCCTGAGCGCTTACCATAGAAGCAGTGCTTGCAAGAGCAAGACCAAGGAGGAAAAGTTTTTTCATTTCCAAATTGATTTTAGGTTATTTAATATGATTGTTGGTTGATTTTATTTCAAAGTGCGGTTTGGCTATAGTACCACTTTTGTCACTTTCGTGCCCTGCCGGCGGATAAAAACACCGTTTTGCGGGTTTATGACGGATATTCCTTGCAGAGTAAAATACTCTACCGGTGCATCGCGGTCAGCGGCAACAACATCGTCGACACCACTCTGATTGGCATCGTAGTCGCCGGCACGCACGGCGAGTTTGCAACGCATGCCATTTAGTTCGGCGGTGACAACATAAGTACCGTTGCCTGTGATTGTACAGTAGCTCGCATCGCCGTTTACTACGCCGAGGCCTTCGGGCACGCTCAGGCGCACACCCTTGACCTCTGTAGCAACAAGCACTCCTGTCTTGGTGTAGCCATAGAATTTGGGGTGGAATATATCACCTATTTCCAGCGACTGCGGGCCACAAGCAAACTCAATGGCGCTCATAGTATTGTCGCCGGTATCAGGGGTGGTGACAAACCAGCCGTTGCGCACCTTGCGCGGGGCGCCGTCGCTGGGGCGGTTTAAAGTGCCGAACTTGTTGTTCCACATTTCCGACGAGCCGCCGCCATCGAAGTTGAGAGCGTCGTAGCAGCCGATGGCGAGCATCATGTCGGCAAGCTCTACGGCTGTTGCTCCGGCCGAGATGCCTTTGTTATAGCTGTCGCCGTCTACAACAAGAAGTTTCATTATCGAGTGAGTCTCGTCGGTGCCAATGGCTGTACGGGGACGACGACTATTGTAGTTCGGCATCGAGGCGTAGTGCTTGGCTTCGAGAGTCTTTCCGTCGACCATCAGAATAGGGTCGCCTCCGATAAACTCTTTGACAGAACTGAAAAGGTGGCTTCCGAAACCGGTGCTTTTCACACTGATGCTACCCACGTTGATAGTATATTTATCGCCGTCTTTCATCTTGCCGAGGTCTCGGATGTGACTGGGCACGGTAGTCGACAGCACAAAGCAACCTTCGGGAATGGCCATGTTGCCACCGTTTACCACAGGCGAGCCAACTACAGTGCACTCTGTCGGGCCGTCAGCGCGGAGAGCGCCACCGGCGGGGCGTAGCACCAGCTCAAGACCGTTCTCACCCTTGGTCGTGCCTGTAGTGCTACCCCAGCGGCGTGTATAGATGATAGTCTCGTTCTGAGCACGCGGCACATTTACCAGCGACGGAGCGTACTCCATCTTACCGTTTAGTTTGGCGTTGAACTTTATGTCGGCAGAGCCGAAATAAAGAGCCTTGCCCTGCTCGAAACCGGTCGCTTTCCAGGCGGTACTTTCTTTGGCGGTCTTGATAATCTCGCCACCCATGACAGTAGTGCCAATAGGGCCATTGCTTGAGAAGAGGTCGGCGTTTACACCGACGCAGTATACATTGCCGTCGCCCTTGCGGTTGGCCACCATAGTGGAAATGTTGGTATTAGTGGAGCGAATGAGCGATGGATTATATGTTTTGATGTCAACATTGTCAGCAGTGAGATTTGTCTCGCATACCCATACACGCTGCTTGACGGGTCCCACTGCGTCTATTACAGTTATAGTAGTGCCGGGGCCTGCCTTATAGTGCTCAAGCGTATCGACACGATACTCGGCGCCCTGAATTGTCCAGAAGCCGGCAGCCTGTGCCACCGGAGCCACAGACGCAAGTGCCAATAAGGGAAATATAAGTTTGTACATTGTAGACATTTTTAATATGCAGGTAGTTGTTAATATAGATTATCAGTCTTTGAGGTTGAAGCGCTGTGCCGAAATAGGCTTCATTGTCACCCACTTGCCCGTGGGAAGTTTAACTTTGTGTGGCTTAGAGTCGCTGTTTACCACATACATCACGCGCTGACCTTTGGGAGAAATCCACTCGGCACCCTTCACCATATAGTCGGTGCCGAACTGTGGCACTGTGTTGGTGGGATTGTCACCCTCGGGCACAAACTCGCGCACATACTGGCCGCCGATAAACACATCGTGCTGCTTCTTGCGGAACTCCACGAGGTTCTTGAGGTATTTGGCCTCGTATTCGCTTGCCTCGTCGACCCAAAGCAGACGGGGGTCTACCCAGCCGAGTTGCGAGCCGTAGAGGAGGCACTGCATGTTCTGATAGCGGAAGTCGCCCAGACGGACGTCGGTGTAGGGGCTGTAGGTGTAGGCAGTAGTGAGCACGCGGTCGCTGTAGATGAGCGGATAGAGGGGCACAATCTTGCACGAGGGCGTGTGTGGCGTGTTGACGGTGAGAAGGATGTCGAACACGGGGATGTAGCACTCGGCGTTTTCTTCAGAGAAGATTATGTTGCCAGGGCGGAGATGGTCGGCACGCATATCGTCGATTATGCCTTTATACTTCTCGTACCAAAACTCGCCGCCGCCCTTAGCGTGGGGGTGGTTGTCGGCATAGCAGGGATAGGGCGCGGCTGCTGCAATCTGGTCGATATATAAGCCGTCGGTGCCTAAGCGTTCCTGAATGGAGTCGGCCAGCTCTATGAGCATGTCGTGCCATATAGGCGAGGCGGGACATGTAACGGTGTTGGGCACAATCGAAGTGGGATATATTTCTGTGTAGAGTGCTCCGTCGGGACGTCGGCATGAGGCTTTCCAACCTTCACGCGCGGTGTAGCTGTCGGCTGCGGGGTCCCACAGGCGGCCGTTGATATAGGGCATTACCTGGCAGTTGCGCTCGCGAACTTTCTGCACGATGCCTCTGAACTCAGGTTTTGCGGGGAAGTAGTCGGGGTAATGGCTGTCGTAAGCGTGGTTGTGCCAGAAGTACCAGTGAAAGGCGATATCCTCGCCATAGTAGTCGATAGCTCGGTGCACGGCGTTAACGGTAGTGTCGCCGGTGTACTTGGCGCGGAGCCATAGGTCTTTCTCGACGAGCCACTTGGGTATGTCGCGGTCTTTAAGCTGCACTTTGCCCCACGAGGTGCTGTGAGCGAAGGGGCGGTACCACGCCTTTGCGGCTTCGGCCCAGCCTTTAGGGCTGAAGGATGTGACGGTAGTCCAGGGGAGTTCGAAAACGCCGTCTTTGTTCCATGCCTCACTGACTACTGTCTTGGTGGTGAACTCGCTGCGGCCAAGGCGTTCGCCTATGGTCATGAGCTTGCCGCAAGCGGCATAGTCGCGTGGAGAGTAGAAATATGCACCTTCGGCATCATCGAGCATCATCATCTGCATGGAAGCCGACCAGGATGGGTAATTGGCCTCATAGACAGTATCTGTGCGGAGCTTGTACTCGTTGCCCCAGCCGGCGGGTGTGATGACTTTGGCTTCTTCAGGCGACTTCACTGCCACGGTGGGGAACTTCACCTCGCTCACTTTCCAACCTTCGGGGAGCGAGGCCTTTACGCGCCACTCAAGCAGTGAGGAATTGTCGGGGAGTGTGACGCTCATCTCCACGGGGTAGTTCTTGCCGTCGTAGCGCAGACGGGTAACCCAGTGGAACACAAGGGTGGATGCGGTGTCGCATATCGCGGTGGTATAGCCACGGTAAACAGCAGTGGCGGGCGTCACTTCAGGAGTCTCGCCCTGAGCACCGAGGTATGTTATAGTCCAGGGCGTAAGATTGTCGCCGGGTGCTACGAGCTCGCGGGAGCCGTTATGCGTCATTGAAAGGATGTCGAAACGCTTGCCGGCATCGAAAGTCACCGAGGTATGGCTGTTGGCAAGAGTGACACTGCCGTCGGCTGTCTTTACGGTAGTCTGCGCCTGCGATACTAGCGCGGCGATTGTCAGTAATGATATCGAAAGGATATGCTTCATCATATTGCTCGGTGACTGTTTACGTGTTCTTGTCGGAGAGATTATTTTAGAAAGAGATGCAGCCGGGGAGCCGGGCACCCCGGCTACATCAGTGTGACGTTGTTTACTAATCGGATTTGCGAATTAAAACTATGATTTTTCAGTTAATAATCGGCTTAAACTTAATAGCCTTCCGCAAGGTGGAAATTAGGGTTCTTGTCAAGCTCGGCACGGGGGATAGGCCACCACATGAAGCACGGCTTCCAAAAACGTTTTGCATCGCGGAAAGTGTACTTATCGGCTACATCTGTATAGTCGGGTACGTCGTTGATGTCATGGCGAGCATCCTTTTTAAAGTTTGGCAAATCATCTCTGGTAAGGCCTTCGTAACGAATTTCAGGAACAGGCTGACCATAGATGGGACCGGCGTTGAGGATGTCGCCAATCTGCCAGCGGCGGAAGTCGGTAAGCAGCAGACCTTCCATACCGAATTCGGCTTTGCGTTCGCGGCGCACAATCTGACGCATTTTATCTTTAGATGTTGTACGGGTGGGGTCTACAACCTCAATCTTAGGCATGTTCACACGGGCACGCACTTCGTTTATAGCGGCCGCAACCGTGGGGTCGGAGAACTTATCCAACTCAATCATAGCCTCTGCATAGGTATTATAAGCCTCAGCCACTCGCATCACAATAAGGTCCATTGCACAGGCAGCACCGATAAACTCGGTCATGTCTTTATTATACTTGTTCCAAATAACACCGACACCGGGGTCCGATATAGCAGAGTGCGATGTGAATGTATCCATGTTAGTCCAAGAGTACCATGTACCCTTTTTGGGAGGAGTGGGCTTGGGGAACTGCATGCAGGTGGGGTCGTAGATGTTGATGCGTACGGCTTTCTTGCCATTGTCGTACCAAAATTCTTGACCGTGCATAAGAAGAGTTTCTTCCATACGGGGATCGCGGTTCATATAGGGCTTGGTGGGGTCGTACAGGTCGGACTCATCGATACGCTTGCCGTCAGTGCACTCGTATATCACGGCGAGGAGAGGAGAGGCGAAACGCACAGTCGAGCCACCGGCGGTGAGAAGTGCGTGACCTAAACGCAGGTTGGTGAGAAGGTTCTGCGAGCCGTAGGCATAGTTGAAGGCCCAAAGAATTTCTTTCTGCACATCGGCTTTGGATTGGCCTTCAGTGGTGAAGAGGTCTCCGTAATTCTGAGCCAGGCCGCCTTCATCCATTACATACTTGGCATACTTTGCCGCGATTTCGAAGTATTCATTAGCCTTGTCGTTGAAGTTGTGGCTACCGGCAAGCATGGCATATCGCGCTACGAGGAGACTGAGCATACCATTGCCCACACGGCCCTTCTGCTCGGGGTAGAAAGGCAGGATTTTAGCATCGGCCAGCTTTGAAAGCTCTGTTATGAAATACTGGGCTATCTCCTGCTTGTCGGTAAGAGGCATAGTGGCATCGTCGGGTGTTGCCGCACGGGTAAGCAGGGGCAGGTCGCCGAAAGCCTGAAGCAGGTTGTAGTAGGCATATCCTCGCAGAGCATATGTCTCGGCAAGGCGACGCAGATATGTGTCGGAGGGGCCATTGCCTTCAATCAGCGCGTTGAAATCGATTGCAGCGCCTGATATGCAGTTATTGGCACGGCCAACGGCTGCAAAGTGACCGTTCCAATACGAAGCCACGTAGGACTGGTCTGGCGTAAGGCCGGGGCCGGCGCTGATTGTGTTGTTCTCCTCGTTCTGGAGGCCGTAGGGGCAATATACATCTTGCATCTGCGGCGCAGCGACGCCCCAGTTCTGGTCATAGATAAGCTGACGGTAAACGGCAGTGAGACCTTCGTTGAGACCGGCCTCCGACTTATAGAAGCCGTCGGAGTCGTATGCCGAGCTTTTCTTGTCGAGGAAGTCGGAACAAGAACTTGCCAATAGCGCGGCAGCTGCCAGTATGGCTGTATATATAGTCTTTTTCATTAGTTCAAATAGCTGTAGTTTTAGAAGTCAAGTTGAATACCGACATTGAAAGTACGGTTGATGGGGTAACATGTTGCACCGCCTGTCTGCTCGGGGTCGAAGCCCTTGTAGAAGTTGTCTTTAGCACGAGCGGTAAAGAGGTTCTGAGCGGAGCCGTAGATACGCAGACGCTCGATGTAAGCCTTGGTTGTCCACTTCTTGGGGAAGGTATAGCCGAGGACGAGGTTCTTGAGGCGAAGGTAAGCGCCGCTACGCACCCAGAACGACGAGAACATATTGTTCGAAAGCGAAGCATTGGGGTCGTTGAGGAGCAAGGGGTAATCGGCGTTGGGATTGTCTTCAGTCCAGGTGTTGCCAAGCTGATGTCGGTAGATAGTAGAACCGCCTACAAGAGGACGTGCGCCACCACCGGTGTAAGCCACGTCGCGCTGGCCAATGCCCTGGAAGAGGATACTTAGGTCGATACCTCTCCACTCGCCGCCGAGAGTAAGACCAAACTCAAAGTGGGGACGGGGGTCGCCGATAAGAGTGCGGTCGTCGCCGTTGATTACGCCGTCGCCGTTGAGGTCTTTGTACTTAATCCAGCCGGGCTGCACGAGGCTTCGCTCTCCATAGACAGCATGCACATACGAACCGTCGGGGTTGGTGGCATTGATTTCGTCGTAGCTCTGGAAGTAACCATCGGCCACATAGCCTGCGAACTGGCTGTATGCTTCACCCTGAAGAGTCCAGCGGTTGCCGCTGGTATAGTTGGCGCCATAAAGCTTGGTAACTTTGTTGCGCACGTCGGAGAGGTTGAAGCGGGCATAGTAGTTGAAGTCTGCAATGCGGTCGTTCCACTCAAGAGAGAGTTCCCAACCACGGTTCTCCATGTCGCCTGCATTCTTCATGGGAGCAGACATTGCAAGGAAGCCGGGCAAGGGGAATGTCTGGAGCATATCGGTGACACGACGGTAGTACCAGTCGAAGGTACCGGAAAGGCGGTTGTTGAACAGACCGAAGTCGATACCTACGTCGACTTGCTGTGATTTCTCCCATCCGATTGCCGCATTCGAGAGAGCAGCCTGAGCAGCACCTGTCACGAAAGTCTCATCGAAGTAGTAGCCATAAGCCGGGCCGGCTGTAACCACCGAAGCAAAGGGGAAGTTGCTGTTTGAAGGCTGGTTGCCAAGCTCACCATACGAAGCACGGAGCTTAAGGTTATTGAGCACAGTCTGAGTTTCTTTGAGGAAGCTTTCCTCCGAGATACGCCAGCCTGCCGAAACCGAGGGGAAGAAGCCCCAGCGCTTGTCGGCTTTATAACGCGAGGTGCCGTCGTAGCGACCGTTAACCTCAAGAAGATAGCGGTCGTTAAATGTGTAGTTGATACGGAATATATATGAAAGCATGGCGTATGTGGTGCGATACGAGCTGTTGGTTGCTGTCGCTGCATCACCGTTTACGAGGTCTTCATAGCCGTCGTAGTTGAAGGTATTGCGATAACCTTCGAGGCTGTGGGTATTGTAATCTTCACTTTGGAAACCTACCATGGCCTTGATATAGTTCTTGCCGAAAGTGTTTTCGTAGGTTGCCATTGCGTTGTACTGCACATAGTCGGCCGAGCTGCGGTTTTCGCGTACAGCGACCTTCTTGACGTCATAGGGTTTCTTGAGAACGCCGCCTTCATACTGGGAATACTGATTGGCGAAAGTATAGGTACGACCGTCGTTGCGCTTCCAGTTCCAAGAACCTTGTATAGTGAGCCCCTTGACGGGAGTGATTACGATGTTGCCCTTGGCATTATATTCAGGAGCCCAGCTCTTGGAATAACCGCCGGCGTTTATGGCTGCGATAGGGTTGTTACCAACACCGTTGCCATAACCCCAGTTGAGTTCGCCAGTCTCAACGTTGAGGTCGTAGGCGCCAAAAGTCGGGAGAAGCGTCAGGGCATATCCGATAAGTTCGTTTGCACCACCGATGGGATTACGCACCTCAGCCTGACGGACAGCCGCATCGACACCGATGCGAACCCAGCTGTTGATTTTCATATCGGTGTTGACACGCAGGTTATAGCGCTTGAACTCATTGTTGGGCACCATACCCTCCTGTTCGTAGTACCCGGCACCGGCATATATGCTGAGAAAATCGGTACCACCGCTCACGCCCACAGAGTAGTTCTGCGACATTGCGTGCTTCTTCATGATGAGGTCTTTCCAATTGGTGTCGTAGCGACCGCTGAGATTGGCACCTTCGGTAAGATACTTGTTGATAAGCTCGGTATTCTGCTCTCCAATACCTGCATTGACGTTTGCGATGTCGATTGCCTGAAGATACTCAACAGCGTTTACAGGATCTGGCATTTCGGTAGGCATACTCCAACCTACATAGCCGTTGAAAGAGACTTTGGGTTTACCTTGCGAACCACGCTTGGTGGTAACAAGAATAACGCCATTAGAGGCGCGAGAACCGTAGATAGATGCAGAAGCGGCGTCTTTGAGAACCGAAATGGACTCTACATTAGCAAGGTCGATACGGTTCATATCGCCCTCGACACCGTCAATGAGTACCAATGGGCTCGTGCTTGAGTTGAGAGAGCCGACACCACGTATTTGCAGCGAAGCGGCATCACCACCGGGAGCACCAGAACCTTGAGCGCCATATACGCCGGGGACAATGCCGACAAGAACGTTTGCGCCATTAGAGGTATTGGCACGTAGAATTTGGTTTGAGTTCACACTCTGCACAGCACCTGTAAGGTTCACTTTTTTCTGAGTACCGTAGCCCACAACCACAACGTCGTCGAGCGCATTGGTGTTTTCTTTAAGCACTATGTTAAGCTTGGTAGCACCTGAAACTTTCTTCTTCTGTGCTTCCATGCCCACATAAGAAAACTCAAGAGTGCCGGGAGCCTGCATTACGATTGAAAACTGGCCGTTGAAATCGGTTGATACACCGGTGTTGCTCTTTTCAGCTTTTACGGAAACACCGATTAGGGGCTCGCCCGTCTCGTCAGTAACCGTACCGGATACATTGAAAGGCGCAGCCCATGCACAGATGCCGTGCAGAACCAAAGCGGCCGTCAATAGCAATAGTCGGAAATGTTGTGAAAATTTTCCCATTATTACAGGTATTAGTATTGTTTGATTAGATTTGATTAGTTGTGTTATAGCTTGGTGTTATTGATTAGTCAATTTCATGTGCCTTACACCTTTGAAAAGATGCGTATTTGCCGGCTTGTTATTAAGAGTTATATTTCTATAGATAAAAAGGGATTTAAGGCATTGATAATATCGCCCCTTAAAAAGCTTATACATAATCTATTACTTAAATTTCAGATATAGTTTGTGCATAGTTTTCTCAGTTTGACGCCACTAAGTTAGCACCTTTTTCGAAACAACGTGCCATTTTTTACAATATTTAACTATTAATTTTGAATAAATGCAAACTCATCAAAAACTCTACAATTTTAGCGCCACGCTTTTTAAAAATTTTTAAAAATAAAAAATTCTTTAAACAACACCCGGAGAGTTAACATTTATAACCGGCACGTCGCACCGGCAATACCACTCTATTACTCAATATATTACAGCACCCAAAACTTATTCGCGAGCAGTTTGTTTACTAAATATAGTTGGAAAGTTGGTATTTTTTGTTAATTTTGCGAGCATAACATACCGAAATTCCGCTTAAGAGCGTAAAATTTATTTGTCTAACTCACATAATACTGAACAAAATGAACACAGAAGTAATCGGCACTTATGCCGGCACCGTATGGGTTGCTCTCAATGACGCCGAGGCCTTGGGCGTGAAACAGCTGAAGAAAATCACCAAACTCAAAGATAAGGAAGTATACGCCGCTCTCGGCTGGCTCGCCCGCGAAGGAAAAATCAACATCACCACCGACCCCGAAGACGAAAAAGAGCTTCTTCTCACCCTCGTGGCTGAATAAGAAACTCAACAATAACTATAATACAAGCCCCGCGACTCCGATGCCGCGGGGCTTGCTATATATAATCAGTGTCAGAAAAGTCACAGGCTCTTGCCTTCGGCCTTTATGGCCTCAAGGGTGCGCCATACTTGGTAGAGACCGCGCGGAACGTGGAAACAGCCCTTCCATTTGCCGCCCTTGAGGGGCAGCAGCACTTCGCCGCGGCGATTGAGGTAACCGAACCACTCTGGGTGCTCGGCATCCTTGAAGTGAGTCCACACATAGTCGTGCACGCGCTCGAACCATTCGAGGCAGCGCTTGTCGCCGGTGAGGCGATAGCCTTTTATCATGGAAATGAGCGTCTCGATATGCACCCACCAGAGTTTCTGGTCCCACTCAAGTTCCTGCGGGGGACAGCCCTTTAAATCCATAAAATAATATATGCCGCCGAACTCTTTATCCCAGCCGTATTCGGCCATGCGTATGGCTGTATCCTTGGCCATTTCGATGAGTTCGGGACGGCCGAGCTTCTCGCCCAAATCCATGATGAACCACATAGCCTCGATTGCGTGGCCGGGGTTCATGTGACGACCCTCGAAGCAGTCGCAGAGGGTGCCGTCGGAGAGCACGTTCTCCATAACGAGTCCGCCAAGCTCAGGACGGATAAATACGTCACACACTTCGTGAAGGAAGTCGTCGGTAGTGCGCTTGAAAGCATTTTCGTCGAGGAGGTGCTGTATTTCGAGCGAAAGATTGCACAAAATCATCGGCAGGGCGAAGTTCTTGAGATTGCGCGTCCCGGGGTGGAGCTTGTTCCACTTGCCCTTGGGATTGTCGCGGCGCTCCAGTACCTTATTCCATGCTTTGAGTGCTATTTCCTCGTATTCCTTGCTGCCGGTGGCCTTTGCCAGCTGGCCGAAAGCCATTGTGGCGAAGGTGTTGGAGAAGATATTGTAAGGCTCGACCAGAGGCTCGCCCTCGCGGGTGGTGGAAAAATAGAAGTTGTAGTTGCCGTCGTGACCGTGCTTTTTAAGGAACTCGGCACCTTTCACAGCGGCGTCGAGCCACTCCTTACGGGGAGCAACTTTGTTGTAAAGCATGGCAAACATCCACACTTCGCGGCCCTGAAGCCATATAAACTTGTCGGTGTCGAAGACCTTGCCCTCGCGGTCGAGGCAGGTAAAATAACCACCGTATTCTTTATCGATTGAGTTTTCGAGCCAGAAAGGCAGTACGCTGTCGAAAAGCTCGCTGCGGTATTGCTCGATAAGGCCGTCAAGATTTTGTATCATTGTATGATTTTTTAGTGGATTATTATAGATTACTTGTGTTTATATCGAAGAAGCCCGGTCGGAAACTGCACCGGCAGCTCCACTAGGTTCCTTTTCCCAGTATTTCTCGATTTCTTCGAGGGTCTTGCCTGTGGTTTCGGGCACGGCGCGCCACATGATGAGCATATAGGGCACGCACATGGCTGCGAACAGCAGGAAGGTACCGGCCGGCATAAGGTTGGCGAGCAGCCACGGGGTGAGCTGGCCTACAAGATAGGTACCTATCCACAGAGCCAGACCGGCAACCGACATGGCGAGGGCTCGTATTTTGGTGGGATACATCTCGCTGAGAAGCACAAAAACCACAGCACAGATAGAGCCGGCGCAACACATTATATAAATAAGGAAGAATGTGAGCAACCACAGCGACGACAGCCCGAGCGAGGCTCCGTAGGTGAAATAGCCGGCGATGAGCAGAAGAGATATTATCATGCCCGACACGCCCCAGTACACGAGCTGCTTGCGGCCTACCTTATCGATGAGCAGCAACGCGGCCACGGTGGTAAGGGTATTGACTGCTCCGACCATTACCTGATAGAAGAGTGAATCGCCGGCCGAAAGACCTGCATCCTCGAAAATGGTGGGGCCGTAGTAAAGCACGGCGTTGACCCCCATAAACTGGCCGAGAATGGCAATAGCTGCGCCGATAAGCACAGCCACAAGGAGGTTGGGCTTCAGGAGCAGACGCCAGTCAGAACCGGCCGAGGAGGTATTGCCAAGCGAAGCTTCCACTGCCGCCATTTCGGCATCGGCCGCAGCCGATGAGGTGAACACGCGGCCAAGAACGACACGACCGCGGCTCACGCGCCCGTGTGCAAGGAGCCAGCGCGGGCTCTCGGGGATAAAGAATATGATGAGGAAGAAGAGTACGGCGGGAAGGGTCTCCATGCCTAGCATACCACGCCATACCTCGCTCACAAATACGCGGTCGAAGATGCCGTCGGCGGCAAGCGCACCTTCGGAATAGGTGAGCAGCCCGTAGTTGACAAGATAGGCGCCCACAAAACCTATAGTCACGGCGAGCTGATAGAGCGACACCAGACGTCCGCGGTATTCGGCGGCTGCAAGCTCGGAGATATACAGCGGGCAGATAATAGAGGCCACACCGATGCCGGCGCCCCCCACGATACGCCACAGCACAAGCTCGCCGAAGGTGGCGCAGAGCGCACAGCCTATGGCCGAAGCGCTGAAGAGCACTGCCGACACTATCATGGCTTTCTTGCGGCCGAGCCAGTCGCCGAGCATACCGGCGACAGCCACGCCGCCGATAGAGCCGAGCAGCGCGCAGCCCACATACCAGCCCTGATTTATGGCATCAAGCGCGAACTGGCTGCTCACCTGCGAGATAGTCCCCGAGATGACAGCCGTGTCATAGCCGAAAAGGAAGCCTCCCAATGCGGCTACAAAGGATATAAAGAACAGATATCCGAGGTTAATGTCTTTTTTCATAAGATATACGTTTAAGCGATGCGCCTCACACCTCGATGCCGAAATAGTCGCAATAGCGGTTGTAGAGATGTCCGGCCTGGCGATATGCCGACTGCGGGCTCATGAAGTGACTGAACTCGAAGGTGATAGCCTTGTCGTAGCCGGCACGGCGTGCAGCCTCGAGCTTGAGGCGAAGCTTTTCGAACTTAATCGGGAAGAACTTGATAGGCATATCGCGGTCGAACGACTCGGCATTTGTCCAGCACTGCATGCCATAGCGGTCGGCCATGCGCTTGTTCACTTCGAAGAAAGCATCCAGCTCGTCATAGTCGATATGTCCATCCTGGAAGGCGCAGGCATCCACCACATCGTGTATGCCATCGAAGATTTCGCTCCACTCGCGTTCGTGCTCCTCCACACTCACCGCCTCTTCCTTGGTAAGTGCAGAGCCGGCAGCGGCGACAGCTTTCTTGCCGTCTATCCACGGGGAGATAAAGGTAGGAAGGCCACCCGACACATCCTTGCACTGCTTTCCCATTGCATGGAAAGAGTCGATAGCGCCTTTGGTCGCGCGGCTAATTTCGCCGCTGATATACCAGCCGCCGAAGCTCGGGTGTTTGCTGCCATAGCGCTCCCACACCTCGTCGATTACATACTTGTTGTCCTCTACCTCCCAGCTCATGTCGCCGGTATCCCAGTAGCGGCCGGAGTCATAGAGGCCGAACCAGAACTTCATGCCGTGCTTGTCGGCAAGACGCATATACATATCCAGCAGGTCGGTGTGCGGCATATAGCAGCCGCGTTTGCGGGTAAGATACTCCGACGGATAAGTGATAAACTTCCGATAGCCGGAGCGTATCATTATCACGGTATCGATACCCATGCGCTTCATGTGGGAGAAATCGGCATCCCACTCGGCCTCGCCCCAGTTCTGGTGCGGAATGTCGTGCGATATTTCGTCGAGGAAGGTGCCGGTGACAGGCAATCCGGCGCCGCGAGGCGTCACTGTCGGCGTTGCCGCAGCTTCGGCAGCCTCGGCACGCTCGCCGCAGGAAGTGGCCAGCGAGCCCAAAGCCCCCGGCACAGCCAGAGCCGATGCTCCGATTGCCATTTTTTTAAGGAAACTTCGTCTGTCTTCCATTTTCTAAATATTGTCAGTTGCTTAAGATAATATTTCCATTGTAATCCACCGGGATGTCGAAGGGACGCAGGCACGAATCGACAAGCTCGGCATACTCAAGCCGCGAGATTGTGCGGGCCTTTGCGACCGACCCGGGCACTTCCGCACCAAGCTCCCGCAGAGCTTTGGCAAGCACTTTTCCCTTTACGGGGGCAGAGCCTGTATTTCGCGGCTCCTTTCCATAGTAGCGGTAGAGAAGAGCAAGCACGTCGGCGGTAACGGGCGAATCAGGATACACATGTGTTGTGCCTGTCCAACCTTCAGCTTTACCTTCGCCTCTCAGCAGTCCGCACACTCCCATACGCTGCACAGCCTCGAAGCCGCGTTCGCCGGGCCTGAGCTCGCAGAAGGGGAGCAGATAGCCGCCCGAAGCAAGCAATGCTTCCTGCACTTCCCTTACGGGAACCTCGCGCGGAGTTATTCCCGAGGCTGCGGCAATAGCGGCGATAGTGCCTGCAGCCTGCCCTATCTGCATCACCACGGGCTGAAGGCGAGTGGTGCCGTTTACGATATTGCTCACCGAGACAGCCTTCTCGGCCACTATCACATCGTCGGTGTCGTCGGGGATGAGAGTACCGGCAGGCAGCCCCCAGGAGGGGACGGGGTAGCAATAGAGGTCGGGGAGCGGCTCAGAGCCATCGTAGCGGGTGTGGTGCTGGTCGACAGGATAGTCACCCACAGCCACGGCGGTTCGGTAGAGAGGCAGCTCCTGCGCATAGGGAGCTGTTATATAAGGCAAGGTAAAGCGCACCACACCTTTTGTGCGGCGCCCCTCGCGATAGTAAGGCATAAGAGGAAGGCCGTCTGGGGTAGGATACACACCACGGGCTATACGCAGCGTATCCATGCCCAATTCCTTGTGCATGAAATAGAGAAACCTGAGAGTGCGGGCTTTTGCCTTGTTTAACTCGCGTTTACGTCGTCCGTCGGCAAGTGACGCCATGTCGGCATAGTAGTCATTGCCGCATATAGGCCAGTTTATCATATACTTTCTACCTGGCAGACGTCCATAGGAAAGCATCTGTGCCGGCGACCAGCGTTTCTTCGGGTCGGGAGGCTCGGGGCAGAGCGCGTTTATTGCCGAACAGGCAAATTCGGCCGGGTCATAGCCCGGAGGCTCGTCCATAGCCACGGGCGACGGAGCGGCTTCGAGCACCGCCACATAGGTAAGGTCCTGAACAATACCGTTGGCAGCGGCGGGAGCCACATCTTCGCCAACGAGTGCGCCGCACTCCATACCGGTGTCGCAGGCAATACCGAGGCGCGCCACTATGTCGCCGAGTTCGGTACAGTCGATAATGACCGATGCCTCTACCGTCTGATATTGATGCCGTGCGCGCTTGAAACGTACGCGCCACAGGCGCTGCGCATCGTGGTCAAGCTCCACTATCTCACGATAGCGGACACGTGTGATGCGCGGTTCCGCGTCAATCATGGCACAGAGAATGTTCTGCCCCACCTGCGGTTCGAACATTATGTTGCTCACCCAGCCGGTGCGCAGAGCATTCATACCACCATAGTGCATGCTGAGCGAGTCTACAAACTCGGCCCAGATGCCACCCCGCAGATTATAGTTGCCGTCGGCTGCGCTTACGCCTGCCGAAGTGAGCATTCCGCCCACCCATGGCAATTCGTCGGCCAACACAACCGACCGCCCCATCCGGGCCGCCTGCAACGATGCGGCGACTCCGGATGTACCTGCGCCGATAACCAACACGTCGACCTTACGCACACCAGCGGCGCACTGCCACATTATGGCAGCCAGCAGAAGTATTGTAAGACAAAATCGTTTCACGGTCAGCGACAAGGGATAGATAATTGTGAATTAAAGCGGGGTATCGTCCTTTTTTACCTGAAATTTACCTTATTATATTTATGAGTTGGATTATTCAAGAATATCTTCAAAGGCACGGCTGCGTGCTATCACACAGGCTCCGAGCACGCCTGCGTCATGGCCGAGATGCGAGAGTACTATCTTGGTATCCTTATTCACCAGATTGAGCGAATAGCGGCGCATGGCTACCCTGATAGGCTGGAGCAGGTAGTCGCCGGTTTCGGCAAGAACACCGCCTATAATCACCTTTTCGGGGTTGAAGATGTTGATAAGTCCTGCGAGCCACCGTCCGAGTTCCCCTCCGACTTCCTCGATAAGCTCGAGACAGAGAATATCCTCGCGCTTCACGGCATCGAGAATATCGTCGAGAGTAATATCGCCGTTGGCACGGTAAGTGTCGGCAATAATCGAGTTCTCGCCTTCGTCGAGGCGCCTGCACAGCTTACGGTGGAGAGCCGAGCCGGAAGCCTCTGTTTCGAGACATCCCTTCTTTCCGCAGTGGCATATCACCTCATTGTTATATGTGACCATGTGGCCGAACTCACCGGCAAAACCGGATTTGCCGGAGTAGATTTTTCCGTCCAGAATAATGCCTATGCCTATACCCCAGCTCACATTTACAAAGAGCACATTGCGGTCGTCGCGGTGGTTCCCGCAACGGAACTCACCGAAGGCCATCGCGCGGGTGTCGTTGTCGATGCAGGTGCGCACACCCACCTTCTGAGTGATAACATCGCTCAGCGGACGTTCCTCAAAGTTGAAGAGGCTGTAGCTGTAGCCGCTCTTTGGGTTGACACGACCCGAGATATTGACATTGACATTCATTATGTCGGAAGTCTTCACGGGTGCGGACGCCAGAAAATCGCGCATAATTCCGCACAGTTCGTCGAGACTCTCGGGAGTATCGGCCACGACATAGGGCATATTGTCGGCTTTTGACACCACATTGCCGCAAAGGTCTATCACGGCCATGCTCACACTGTTGCTTTTGATGTCGACACCGCCGAAGTAGCATGCCTTGGGGTTAAGTCCGTAGAGTGCCGGATGACGTCCGCCACTGATTTCGAGCTTTCCCTGTTCCTTGATAATATCAAGTGTGGCCATCTCCTCCAGAAACTTGTTCACGGTAGGCACGCTGAGATTTAGCTCCTTTGCAAGATTTGCTATTGTGTCGTATCCGTTATTGAGATAATGGAAGATTATACGCTTAGCCATAAGGGCATTTTTACTCCCTTTCTCAATGCGGGTTATAAGAGGCATTTCCATGGCAAAAAGTATTGGCAGACGAAGGGCGTCATAGCAACAGCAGAGGCAGAAGCCACCCCGTCCGGGGGTGATTGATTAAACAAGGTGATGCAAAGTTAAAAACTATTCCCGACATTTGCAAACTTTTTAATAAAAATCGAAGTTCTTGCAAATATTTTTACAAAATCAACACCCAATAAGGCCTTACAAGGCAATCCAAGGCTATATTACTCAAAAAAAATATTTGCAAATTAGGAAGGGGTATAGTAATTTTGCCCTATGTTACGACGCGACGAAACTCACATGCCCGGAGCACAATGGATTGTGCTTATCGCTTTGGCCATTATGCTTCTGCCCTGGCTCGGACTCACTCTGTTTTACTCAAAAGGAGAGCCACGCGAGGCTATTGTAGCCATGTCAATGCTACAGAGCGGCGACTGGATACTGCCTCTGAGCTACGGACAGGATATGCCCTACAAACCGCCTTTCATGGCATGGATAATAGCAGCGCTGGCATGGCTTCTGAACGGCGGCGTGGTAAACGAGTATATATCGCGCCTTCCTTCGGCTCTCGCGGCACTCGCCATGGCTATGGGCGGCTTCGCATGGGCACGGCGCGCCAACGGCACACGCTTCGCCATGATTTTCGCGCTTGTCACGGCATGCTCTTTCGAGGTATTCCGCGCCTCGGTAGCCTGCCGCGTCGACATGGTGCTCACCGCATGTATGGTGGGTGCCGTATATATAATGTATAACATACGCGAATACAGCCCGAAGCGCAAAGGCCTCCTGTACCTCGCCGTGATAGTACTGCTCACTTGCGCCACACTCACAAAAGGCCCTGTCGGAGCACTTCTGCCCTGCTTCGCTATCGGCGTATTCAGACTGCTGCGCGGCGACGCCTTCTTCCCGACCCTGTTCAAGATGCTCGGGCTGGCAGTTCTGTCTATCGCACTCACTTCGTGGTGGTACATACTGGCATGGCAGCGCGGAGGCGACGACTTCTACCACCTTATGTACGAAGAGAATATCGACAGACTTCTCGGTAAAATGTCGTATGAGAGCCATGTCAAACCTTTCTGGTACAACTTTGTTACACTCATAGCCGGCCTGCTGCCGTGGACGCTTCTGCTGATGGCCTCGTGCTTCTCGCTTCGCAAGGCACGTCTTTCGGCACTCCGCAGCCCTGGCATGCTCAGCGCAGTCACAGCCGTAATCACAATAGGCTTCTACTGCATCCCGGCCAGCAAGCGTTCGGTATACCTTCTGCCGGCATATCCCTTTATATGCTACGGCATAACGTGCATACTGAACGGAAAGACCCCCTTGCGCCCCATACGCTTCTTTGCGTGGCTCATGGCTGTGCTCGCCATTGCGGCGCCGCTTGCCATTGTGGCACTTCGGATATGGCCGCAAAGCGGACTCACCCTCGCCTCCGTGCCTTGGTGGGGCTACATAGTGCTGATGCTCCCGCTCGCCACAGGCGTAGCATGGTTCTGTAACCGCCATTCGCCTGTCGGACACATCCTGGTGGCAGTGTGGACGCTGCTCACGGCATACATGGCAGTAGGCATGCCGGCAGTACTCAACCCCAAGAGCGACTACAGAGCCATACCCACACTCACTGCCGACCCTGAGGCCGAGATAATATCCGCCAACTCTATATACGGCGATTACAGATATTACTCACTCAACTACTACCTCGGCGACCGCATCCGCTCAGTATCGCCTGCCGAGGCCGCCGCATATCCGCAGGGAACTCTCCTGCTCTGCCCCTCCAACGCCGACACCGCAGGACTGGCTCCATACTACCGCTTCGAGCCGCTGCTCGACCGCACTGCCGACCACCGCGACCCCGTGGTACTCGGCACAAGAAAATAGAAAAAAAGCGACTCCCTTCTCCACAAACCATAAATTCATAAAAAAAATGATTAGTCCGAAAATTCAAGACGCTATCAACGCTCAAATTAACGCCGAATTCTGGTCGGCATACCTCTACCTGGCAATGGGCATGCACTTTGAAGCCGAAGGCCGTACAGGCATTGCCAACTGGTTCCGCATCCAGTTCAAGGAAGAGCAGGCCCATGCCGAAATCTTCATCAACTACCTGCTGTCGCGCGGCGGCCGCGTGGTGCTCAAGCCTATTGCGGATGTTCCCGAATCATGGGCTTCGCCTCTTGCCGCATTTGAAGACACCCTCGCTCACGAAGAGAAGGTGACCGCCCTCATCAACAATCTCTACGCCCTCGCCGAAAGCGAACACGACTATGCCACACGCGGCAAGCTCGACTGGTTTATATCCGAGCAGGTGGAAGAGGAAGAAACTGCCAACCAGCTCGTAGAGCGTCTCCGCCTTATCGGCAACGACAACCTCGCCCTTTATATGCTCGACCAGGAACTCGCTACACGCGTGTACAACGTCCCCTCACCTCTGGCCGCAAAGGCATAATGCAAGCAGCATAGCTGCCATAGGCAAGTACTCCTACTCTTTACACCAAGTTCCATTATGAGCGAGATAAACCACGCGGATATTATCTCGCTCATAATGGAGCTTGAATTACTTTTTTTGCTTTTCCTATGCCAGCACGAAGCTACGCAGCTTAAGGGCGTCCGGGCAAAAGTCGCCAGCTCTGCGTTTGCACTTTTTTCGCGAATAATTGTTACCTTTGCAGTGCAACTGACAGAAATACTTGAAATGAATATACGCTATATCATCGCAGCCGCGTGCATAAGCCTGAGTATAAGCGCATGGGGTGCCATCGGCGCCATGCGCGACAAAACCGTGAGCGAACTTGCCCCCTACTGCTATCCCGACAACAAGGCGGCTTCGGCCGAAATAGTGTTCATGCCCGACGGCAAGAGCTACGTAGAGCGCTCCGACGACGGTCGCAAGCTCATCATCAAAGACATAGCTTCCGGCAAAGAGCTTGATACGCTCTTCGACATAGACCATACCCGCGAGACAACTATAGTGGACTTCGAGGGCTTCGCTCTCAGCCCCGACGCATCAAAGGTAATGGTGTGGCGCGCATCGGAACCTGTATACCGCCGCTCTTCCACCGCCGAACACTACGTATATGAGGTGCGTTCGCGCCTGCTGAAACCGCTCTCCACGCAGCACCGCCGCCAGAGCGAACCACTCTTCTCGCCCGACTCCCGCATGGTGGCGTTCGTTGCCGAAAACAATATCTACGCCGCAAAACTCGACTACGGCACAGAAGTGGCCGTGACAACCGACGGCAAAGCAGGAAAGATAATTAACGGAGCCACCGACTGGACGTACGAGGAAGAGTTCGGTGTAACATCGCTCATGAGCTGGGCACCCGACAATCTCACCCTCTGCTATGTGCGCTTCGACGAGAGCGCCGTGCCCCTGTACACTCTGCCAGTCTACGCCGGCACATGCGACAAACAGGAACAGTACGAGCTATATCCCGGCGTGATGAGCTACAAATACCCCGTGGCAGGCAAGCCCAACTCGGTTGTGAGCGTACACAGCTACGATGTGGAGACCCGCAAGACCAAGACGATAGACCTCCCCGGCGGCGCGGCATACTATATTCCGCGCATCGCTTACGGGCCCAAGCCCACGCAGCTGATGATAGCGACTCTCAACCGCGACCAAAACCGTTTCGAGCTGTTTATGGCCAACCCCAAATCGACCGTTACACGCTCGATATACACCGATGAGTCCAAGGCATGGATTGAGACCGAGACCTACAACGACATACACTACGGCGAAAATTCGTTTGTGATAGCCTCGGGCGCCGACGGCTATACCCGCTTCTACGAATACTCCTACGCAGGAGCCAGTCTGCGCGACATAAGCAAGCCAGGCTGCGACGCCACCGCATACTACGGCGCCGACGCCAACGGCAACCACTACTTTCAGGCTGCGGCTCCCACTCCTGCCGACCGCACCATATACCGCCTCGACCGCAAAGGCGTATACACAGCCGTGAGCAAGGAAAAAGGCACCTCTTCGGCCACTTTCGCCCCAGGATGTACATCCATGCTGCTCTCCTACAGCTCGGTAGACGATGTGCCTACACAATCGCTCTGCCAGCCAGGCGGCAAGACCATACGCACTGTGCTCGACAATGCCTCCTACGCAGCAAAAGCCAAGCCGCTTATGGCTGTCAAAGAGTTCATAACGGTACCTTCCGACGGCGGTCTTGAACTAAACGGCTACATTGTCAAGCCCCGCGATTTTTCGGCCTCGAAACGCTACCCCGTAATCATGAGCCAGTACAGCGGCCCCGGCTCGCAGCAGGTTCTGAACCGCTGGCAGCTCGACTGGGAGCAGTACTATGCCTCACAGGGTTATCTGGTGATTTGCGTCGACGGACGCGGCACCGGCGGACGCGGTACCGCCTTCCGCTATGCCGTGTATAAGGACCTCGGCCACTACGAGACTGCCGACCAGATTGCCGCGGCACGCTATGCCGCCTCGCTGCCCTACGTGGACGCCTCTCGCATAGGCATATACGGCTGGAGCTATGGCGGCTACGAAGCCCTGATGTGCGCTTCGGCTGACAACACACCCTATGCCGCGGCGGTGTCTATAGCACCCGTTACCGACTGGCGCTTCTACGACACCGTGTACACCGAGCGCTATATGCTCACCCCGCAACAGAACGAGCGTGGCTACAATGACTCTTCGGCATTGCTGCGCGCACTGCATCTGGGATGCCCGCTGCTTATGATGTACGGTACGTCGGACGACAACGTACACCCGGCCAACACCCTCCAGTATGTATCCACACTTCAGAGCGCCGGCATACTGTGCGATATGCTGGTATTCCCGCAGATGAACCACTCTATCAACGGCTGCAATGCCCGCGCGGTGGTGTATGCGAAGATGCTCAAGTTCTTCAACGACAATCTCAAATAAGCGGTAATGGCAATCGATAAATCACGTCTTAGCATCCCCCACATACTCAAGACTCTGTGGCTCAACTGGATGATAAGCTACGGAGCCATTACGCTGCCGCTGTTGCTCGGCATCTTCACGCCAAAGCTGTGGCTGCCTTTTATCTGTCTTGCCGAAGTGTATCTTCTGTCAGCATACTCGCACAACCGTGAGCGCGGAAGACTCGGAGCCGATTCGCCGCCTATCGAAATGACAATCAAGGCTCTCACCCTCGCCGCCGTGGCAATGTTCGTGGTGGTAATCCTGTGCACCGACTGGCTCGTTCCCACCGTAATACACCTCAAGCTCTATAACAGCGAAATTCCGTTTGTGACATGCCTTGTCATGTTCCCCATAGTGGCAGTGCTATGCGCCGCCACGGTGTACATGGGTCTTGGCGCGTACCGCACCCGCGATAGCCAACGCCGCACCGGCTTCTATGCCGGCGACAGCGTTATGGCCACGCTGTACTACAACGAATCCAAGTATCAGGTAAAGCTGCTTATGATACTCGCGCTGCTTCTCGGCGGCGTGGAATACTGGTACTACTTCGCACGCTACATCAACTCCGACATGAACGCGCCCGACCGCTTCTTCTTCAACTACATGCCCGTAGTGATGTTCCTGCTGTCGGCAGCTGTAATGTGGGGACGCTACGAAAACCTGAGCAACCTGCTCAACACCATGCACTCCAAGCATCTCGGCGACAAAGACCACACTCTGGTGCGCTATCTCATACTTTGCGGCAACAACCTGCTTCTGAAGGCCGACGACGATATGAGCTGGGATACACCCGCCCAGGTACAGATTTCGCGCACCAACTCTCTCGGCGACCGTCAGGCCCGAACTCTCTTCGCCGAGAAAACCGGCATCAGCAACTTCGACCTCAGATACTGCTATGCCAACGAAGGCTACGCCACCGCCGCGAACGTACTCCACTACGCCGTGTTCGTCCCCTCTCAGGAGCAAGACCCCGAGGCCCCGGCAGCGCAGTGGTTCAACGCATACATGATTGACACCGCTCTGGCAGCAAACGCTCTGGCTCCGTTGCTCGCCAATGAGCTTTACCGCATCCACACTATCACAATGGCGTGGAAGACATACGACCGCGAAGGCAAACGTCTCTACCCTATCAAGCACTATCGCCCCACCTTCCATATCGGCGACCTGCATGAGTGGAAAGTAGACTACGACGATGCCTCGTGGTTCGACATAGCCCATAACAACGAAGACCGCCCCTTCTTCCGCCTCCGCAAGCTGTGGAGGCGCATGACAGGCGTATTCCACCGTAAATCCACTGTTGCCTGACTCATGAACATGCCCCACACCACACCCGTACTCGCAATTGTAGGCCCCACGGCCTCGGGCAAGACGCGACGCGCCGTCGACGCGGCCCGCGCCCTCGGCGGAGAAATCATAAGCGCCGACTCGCGACAGGTGTACCGTGGCATGGACATAGGCACCGGCAAAGACCTCGCCGACTACGGCTCTGACGTGAGATACCACCTCATCGACGTGGCGCCGGCAGGCCACAAATACAACCTATACGAGTACCTGCGCGACAGCAGGACCGCGCTCGCCGATATTCGCAGCCGGCAGAGGCAGCCGATAATATGCGGCGGCACAGGCCTGTATGTGGAGTCGCTGCTGAAAGGCACCCTCCTGCCCGAAGTCCCTGAAAACAAGGCACTGCGCGAAAGCCTGCGCGGCAAGGAGCTACCCGAGCTGGCAGCAATACTCGCTCAGACCAAGACGCTGCACAACACCACCGACATCGACACCTGCCAGCGCGCAATCAGAGCCATAGAAATAGAACGCTACTATCTCGACCACCCCGACGAGGCCGCTCTCGCACGCAACCCGCAGCCCGTCGAAGCCGTCATTGTGGGCATCGACATCCCTCGAGAAGAGCGACGCCGCCTCATCAGCGAGCGTATGCGACGCCGCTTCGACAGCGAGAACATGCTCAGCGAAGTACAAGGGCTGCTCGACAGCGGCATCGCACCCGACGACCTCATTTACTACGGACTCGAATACAAATTCCTGACCCTGCACCTGCTCGGACAACTGAGCCGCACCGACACGGAGGCTCAGCTCGAAACAGCCATTCATCAGTTCGCCAAGCGGCAGATGACGTGGTTCAGAGGCATGGAGCGGCGCGGCTTCACCATACACTGGCTGCCATGGGATATGCCCGATGTCGAATTTACCGACGCCATAAAAACGCTTCTCGCACATGCTTAGGCGCTGCATCACCGCCTTGACTTTCGTCGCCGGCACCATGCTTATACATGCCGGCGAGAGGTATCTCACAGTTTTGGACAACGCCGTAGAAACCCTAAACTACCACCTGCGCCTCAGCCCAGGCCGCCGCGCCGACGCCGCCATGACCATGTACTGGGACTATGCCGACAGCCTCAACTACAGCGCGCTCCGCATAGCGGTGCCCTCGCTCATCGGCGCCGACGACCTTATTGGCACGCGCACGGCCTACAGCGTGCACAGGGTATCTTCCGGGCGCGACAGCATACTCACAGAGGGCGAAATAAGCCTATCCTACCGTCCGGCAGGGGCAGAAGGCCTTTCAGCAGTACTGCGTGTGTTCGACGGCAAAGCCTTCCTCGACATCGGTAGTCGAAAAGCAGAAAAGACCATACCTGTAAATTTCTCCAACACACCGGGCCTCGCCATGGGATACAGCTGCACACACGCACTCGCCGAGCTGCGGAACGACATCCGCTACACAGGCGGCGTGGCTACCTCCTCGGCAGACTTCGAGAGCGTGGAGGCCCTCACTGCATATATCCGAAGCTCAAAAGACCCCGTGGAGGGTCTTTGGAAATACCTCGACCGCGACATAGACCTCGACAAGGCACAGCTCGGAGGCACCTACAGCCTCGCCACTGTGCGCCGCCCCGACGGCGACTACGACATCATATTCCTCGCCGGAGCGAACATGCGGCGCTCCGACTGGCAGCCGCTGCGCATCAAAGGACGCCTGCGCCCTACAATATTCGACAGCCACTTCGACCTCGAATGGCACACCGCCACCGGCGTCACACTGCGCGAAGACACTCACGCCACCATTGAGCAGGACGGCGCGATTTTAAGGCTTAACTTCCCGCTCTCCAACTCATCGATACGCTTTAGCCGGGTGCGACAGTAAGAGAAAGCCCACCCCTCATAATTTTATTTTGCCAGTTCAAAAAAAAATCACTACCTTTGCAGCGCAATGGTTGCCAAGGGTGAATACCCCGATGCATCAAAAGGGAACAGGGTGAAAATCCCTGACAGTACCCGCTGCTGTAAGTTCCGCAACAAGTCGCTGTGCACAAAGTCATTGGAGGCATCCTCCGAGAAGACGCACAAGCCGACGGAACGAGTCAGAAGACCTGCCGTTGCCGCATCTTCAAGAGAAGGCCTACGGGACTATGGGCACTGACACATACTCAAGGCTTCATGCACGAAGCATTACAGTCGCAATTTCCCGCAAAGACCGCTCACGAAGGAGCGCCACGCGGGGATTTTTATTTTATGCCAATCATGCGACTGACTCCATACATACTCGCTATCCTTGCCTGCGCACCGCTGAGCGCTGCCGCCGCCACGGCCGACATCGACACCGATGCCGACACCACTGCCCGCGCACTACGCGAAGTGGTGGTCACGGCCACACGGCCGCCGGTGGAGGTAATACCCGTGCAGCGCCTCGGCGGTGAGGAACTAAAGCGCCTCAATAGCCAGAGCGTGGCCGACGCCCTCCGCTACTTCTCGGGGGTGCAGGTCAAGGACTACGGCGGCGTTGGCGGCATCAAGACCGTGAACATCCGCTCTATGGGCACCAACCACTCCGGCGTGGTGTACGACGGTATCGAGCTTGGCAACGCGCAGAACGGTCAAATCGACCTGGGCCAGTTCTCGCTCGACAACGTAGAGGCAATCTCGCTCTACAACGGCCAGAAAAGCGAAATACTGCAACCGGCACGCGACTACGGCAGCGCCGGCACCATATACATACGCACGCGCACACCACGCTTCGCCGAAGGGAAGAACTACAATGCCCGCGCTACATTCCGCACCGGCTCGTTCGACCTCATAAACCCCTCGGCTCTCGTAGAGCTGCGGCTATCCGAGAATGTAAACGCCTCGCTCAGCACCGAGTGGATAAACTCGAGCGGAAAATATAAATTCCGCTATCGCCGCGTGAACGCCGCCGGCGAGACGGCCTACGACACCACCGCCGTAAGGCAGAACGGCGACATAAACGCACTGCGCGCCGAGCTGAACCTCAACGGCTCTATCAACGAAGGCGAGTGGCACTTCAAGGTGTACCACTACGACTCGGAGCGCGGCGTGCCGGGCGCGATTGTAAACAATGTGTGGCGGCGCGGCGAGCGCATTTGGGACAACAACTCCTTTGCGCAAGGCTCTTTCACCAAGTGTATAGGCCGCTTCACCACGCTTGCAAACGTGAAATATTCGTTCTACCGCACGCACTACGTAAACAACGACGACAAGCAGATAAAAATCGACAATATATACCGCCAGCGCGAGTTCTACATATCCACCGCAAACGAATATGCCATACTGCCGCAGTGGCGCGTGTCGGCAAGCTACGATTTTATGTGGAACGCTCTTGCCGCCGACATGACAGGCTTTGCGCGCCCCGACCGCTTCTCACACATAGTGGCAGTGGCAACGGCTCTGAACCTCAAGCGTTTCAAAGCTCTGGCAAGCGGCATGGGCACCTTCATCCACGACATTCTGCGCGGGCAGCAGTCGCCTGCCGACAAGCACGTGTTCACTCCTGCCATTTACCTCAGCGGCAATCCTCTGCGCAACCGCGACTTCTCGGTGCGCGCCTTCGTGAAACGCTCATTCAGGATGCCTACCTTCAACGACCTCTACTATGCCGACATGGGCAACTCCAAGCTCAACCCCGAGCGCGTGACCCAGTACAACATCGGCCTTCTCTATGACCACAGCGCCAACAGCTTCATATCGGCAGCGCGTGTAAGCGTCGACGGCTACATCAACCGTGTGAAAGACAAAATAGTGGCATACCCCAAGGGGCAGCAGTTCCGCTGGACGATGCTCAACCTCGGGGTGGTAGACATCAAAGGCGTGGATATATCGGCTCTGCTTACCCTGAACCCGGCAAGCGAGCTATTCGTAACGCTGCGCGCACAATACACATGGCAGCGCGCTATCGACGTCACCAATCCGGCCGACAACTACTACCGCGACCAAATCCCCTATATACCCCACCACTCCGGCTCGGCGGTCATCAACGCCGTATGGCGCCGGTGGAACTTCAACTGCTCCTACATCTACGTGGGCGAGCGCTACAACCAGCAGGAGAATATCCGCTACAACTACACCCAGCCGTGGTACACCACCGACCTCTCGCTGAGCCGCGACTTCACATTCGGGCGGGTCAATTTCCGCGCTCTTCTTGAGGTAAACAATGTTTTCGCGCAGGACTACGATGTAATCATCAACTACCCTATGCCCAAACGCAACTACCGACTCACTCTCACCGTAGAAATATAAGCTCATTCTCCCGCCTCTCCGCCATGAGGAATTTCATTCGTTATACCATAGTTTATTTTCTGCCGCTCATGCTGAGTGCCACGGGCTGTCGCGATGACGAGCTCGTGGTGCCCGCTGAGTACGACCCCGTGCCGGAGGTTCCCGCCACCGATACGGCAATCAGAGGCTTCTATCTCGTAAACGAAGGAAACATGGGCTCTAACAAGTGCACGCTCGATTACTTCGACTATTTCACAGGACTATACGCCCGCAACTTCTACGCCGAGCGCAACCCCGCTGTAATCAAAGAGCTTGGCGACGTAGGCAACGACATAGGCATCTATGGCTCGAAGCTATACGTCGTGGTAAACTGCTCGCACAAAGTCGAGGTGATGGATGCCAAAAGCGGCGTCCGCATCGGCCAGATTGATATACCCAACTGCCGCTACGTGCGCTTCCACCGCGGCAAAGCCTATGTGAGCTCATATGTAGGGCCGGTACTCATCGACCCCGACGCCCCCAAAGGCGCCGTCTACGAGATAGACACTCTGTCGCTCCGCGCCACACGCAAGGTAAGCGTGGGCTATCAGCCCGAAGAGATGGAGGTCGTCGACGACTATATGTATGTGGCCAACTCTGGCGGCTACCGCGCGCCGGCCTACGACAACACCGTGTCGGTAATCCAGATGATAGACTTCAAGCAAGTCAGACAGATACCCGTGGGCATAAACCTGCACCGACTCAAGAAAGACCGCTACAAAAAACTGTGGGTGAGCTCGCGCGGCGACTACATGACACGCCCCTCGCGGCTGTATGTGCTCGAAAAGAACAGGAGCAACAACCAGATGTATGTCACCGACACCATCCCTGTCGCCGTCTCGAATATGGCTCTAAAAGGCGACTCGCTCTATTATTACGCCACCGAGTGGAACAATTTCACTGCATCGAACACCATCTCTTACGGCATCATCGACATCCGCACTAAAGAAGTGGTGTCGACAAACTTCATAAGCGACGGCACCGACGCCGACATTGTCATACCCTACGGCATAGCCGTACACCCCGAGACCGGCGACATTTTTGTCACCGACGCGCGCAACTATGTCAGCTCCGGCACTCTATACTGTTTCTCGCCCGAAGGCAAATGCAAGTGGAGCGTGCGCACCGGCGATATTCCGGCACATATAGCCTTCCTTCCAATATGAAACATCTCCTCCTTGCCATATTATGCGCCGCAGCCATCTCGGGATGCACTCACAGCATCGACACCGTCAATCTCGGTATCGACGACGTCTACTACATCTACCGCATGCAGAAGCTGCCGCTGCACTCCGCCCTTACCGGCGAGCACTACCGCTGGAGTGTCGATGGCAGTGACTGCGGCACCGACGCGCCCGACTATATCTTCCTCGCGGCCGAAGAAGGCACTTACAGCCTCAGCTTCGACATCATTGACGCAGCCACTCCATACCACTTCGACTTCACCGTGCATGTGCTCCACGAAGAAGTGGAATACAGC
Source organism: Muribaculaceae bacterium (assembly GCA_009775225.1). Taxonomy (GTDB): domain Bacteria; phylum Bacteroidota; class Bacteroidia; order Bacteroidales; family Muribaculaceae; genus CAG-873. Next base: position 38,829 of record VSPE01000006.1, read on the forward strand.
CCCTACATAGCCCATGTCTATGAGTACAGGCCTGCTCCCGGGCAGTTTGTCAACGAAATGCCAAAATACGAGCCGGGCGACACCGAGGCTGACATGGTCAGGAAAGCCCAGGACTGCATTTCGGGCACAAACGACGTGATGATAAGCCTCGGAGCATACGGCGGATATGTGACTTTCGGCTTCGACCATACGGTGGTCAACATCCCCGGCGAATATGACTTCCGCATATGGGGAAATGCCTTCTACGAGCTTATCAACCCCGAGCTCAAAGGCGGCTCCTGCGAGCCGGGCATTGTCTGGGTCAGCTACGACACCAACTGCAACGGGCTGCCCGACGACACATGGTATGAACTTGCCGGCAGCGACTATGGCAATCCTGCCACAAGACACGCATACACACTCACATATTCGGCTCCCGACCCCGACCGCGAACCGGTGAAAAACGGCAGCTTCATCGACGATGCCGCCTATATCGCCTGGACTGACAGCGACGGAGCCTCAGGCTTCGTGCCGCACAACATCTTCCACAAACAGAGCTACTGGCCTATGTGGCTCCACGACAGAACATACTCGCTCAGCGGCTCCTGCCTGCCGCCAAACGCTATCGACACAAGCGGCAACGGCACATACTTCGTGCTTTACTCGTTCGCATGGGGATATGTCGACAACCACCCCAACGACAACGACGAACTCAACAGCTTCAAGATAGACTGGGCCGTAGACGCCGACGGCATGCCTGTCGCCCTGCCGGGCATAGACTTCGTAAGAGTGCAGACGGGCATCAACCAGTACTGTGGATGGATAGGCGAGACATCTACCGAACTGTCGAAAGCTGTCGACCTGCACATCCCTATTCTCCCCGATTTACCGCCGGAACCAATCTAAGAAAATCATAAGCACCTCATATTATGAAGATTTTATACGCATTTTTAATGGGTACGCTCCCTCTTTGTGCCTTCTCCGCCGAAAAAGAATACACCGACGGCGTATTCATCGTAAACGAAGACTGGTATGGACACAGCAACTCAAGCATCAATTTCCTCCATCCCGACGACCCCGACGGCAACTACTGGGACTACCGCATATTCCGCGAAGCAAATCCGGGAAAAGAGCTGGGCTGCACCAACCAGTACGGAGCCATCCACCGGGGACGTTTCTATCTCATAGCCAAGCAGGAACGCGACCCTGGCGCCACCGTCACCGGAGGCCGCATCACCGTGGCCGACGCCCGAACAATGAAGATGCTCTATCAGTCGACCCTGATAGACCCCTCGGGCATGCAGTGCGACGGACGCGCCTTCGCCGGCTACGACGACCACAAAGGCTACATATCCACCAGCCACGGCGTGTGGGTATTCGACCTCGACAACTACAGGGTAAAAGGCATGATAGACGGCACCGAGAACCCTAACGGCTACTCGGCCGGAGGCAACACAAACTCGGCCGGCGCACTCTATCACGGCCAATGCGGCTCTATGGTGATAGCCGGCGGCGCCTTGTTTGTGGCTCATCAGGAATACGGGCTGATAAAAATAGACCCGACGACCGACACTCACACCGCCACCTTTACCATAGGCGACAAGGTCGGACACGACGGTGCAGGCATCGGCTCGGTGGTGAAAGCGAAAGACGGCTCGCTGTGGCTCAGCGTCACCGCCGACACCGGCGGTCTGGGCGAGATGCTTCCTTATCTTATCAAAGTCGACCCGGCTACCCTCGCTTACAAAATCATCAATATACCCGACGGATGCTATCCCCCGGCGTCTTCGTGGTACGCCTGGACTCCTGATTCATTCTGCGCCTCCTCACAGAACAACGTTCTCTACTGGTGCGGCGGCGAAAACAGCTGGTTCAGCACTTACCGTATCTTCCGCTACGACATCGACAGCGGCGACATAAGCCTTATCATTGACCTTAACGAAGAAGACCCTGTCGCTCCGTGGAAAGTGTACGGGTGCTCGATGCGCGTGCATCCGCAAAGCGACGAAATATATATGTCGCTCTGCCATGAATTCGGCACTCAGGTCTACATCACACGCCGCACCGACGCCTATGGCAACACCATACGTGACTACGACATGATACAGAACTACTGGTTCCCGTCTATACCTGTCTTTCCGCAGCACGACGGCGACGAGGCCGGCATCGCGGATGCGACACCCGGCACCGCTCCGGGCCTGATATACGAAGGGGGCAGCATCACCGCCACAATGGCCGACGGTCTCACCCTTGAGATATACAGCATCCAGGGAGTACGGCTTATGTCAAGAGCCATCGACGGCGACAGAGCTTCGTTTGCCATCGACTTGCCCGGAGGCATATATGTGGCCCGTCTGGGGCATACTGTCTTCAAATTCAAGAAATAATCCATCATAATCCAATCACACAATTCCATGTTAAAAAAAATCTTTCTGGGCCTGTCTCTGCTCTCTTTTGCAGTGACGGCAAGTGCACAGACCGAAGGTCTCGCACCAAAAGACGTGGCCGACTACAATGCCGTGGCACGACTCGACGCCTACGGTACCGACCAGCTGTGGAACGAATTTTTCACACTGCCGTCGGGTGTAAGTGCCTACGACAACAATGACTTCGCCGACAAGGGCATCACATTCACTTACGAGAACAGCAATCCCGACCTGCTGACGGTGACGAACTGCGGCTACGACAGCAACAAATCGTACCGCAGAAACAATGTGACATGGTCGCTGAAACCCCTTACGGCAGGTGAAGCCACCCTCACCATACACTGCAACTACAACGGCGTCACCACCACTGCCACACGCCGCTTCATCGTCACCGAACCTGCCGACAATCCTTTCACCCCGAACGTGCGCAACGTAAACGGTCTTACCGGCCTTCGTGACGACAAGCAAAAGACCGTCACAATCTATTTCACCAACTTCTTCAATAGCCCGGCAGGCTGGAACGACCCTTCACTCTGGGAAGCAAACGGCATAAGCTGGGGCTTCGATTGCGACAACACCGCACTCATCAGCAACATCGAAACAACGCTAAGCGGCACATACGCTCAGGGCATCCTGACAGTCGAGCCTGTCACCGGCAAGGCCACACTCACAGCCTGGACTGAGCGCAACGGCGTGCGTGTGGAAAGTCCCTACGAAATCGACCTCTATAAAGTGAGGGCTAACGACGACAACGCCTCTCTGCTCCTCACTCCCGGCACATATACGCTCGACGTATTCACCAACGACCGCAAGACCGGCACACCGCCATGCACCATCATTTCGCAACCTGAGCACGGCAACGTATCGCAAAGCACTTTCACCGACAACTACGGCGCCGAAAAGCCATGCCTTGTGTACACACTAGACAGTGTCGAAGGCATAGCCAACTGGAGCAAAGACTCTTTTGCCTACCGCCTGACCGACGGCGACGAGCACAGCGACGCTACCGTCGAAATTACTTTGAGACACAATCCTACCGTAGCCAAAATATGGGAATTTGTACCTGCCCCGGGGCAGTTTGTAAACACTGCCTCGTTCAAGAGCGCCGACAACCTGATTGGCTCAGGCGACACAGGTGGCACATCCACCATACCGTCAACAACAGGACTGGTGTCGCTCGGCGGTTTCGGCGGCTATGTAGTGGTCGGCTTCGACCAGCCGGTTGTCAACGACCCCCGCAACCCCTATGGCGTAGACTTCACCATCAGCGGCAATGCCTTCGAAGCCGGTGTCAAAGGATACTGGAGCGAACCGGGAGCCGTGATGGTGATGCGCGACGACAACGGCAACGGGCTGCCCGACGACACCTGGTATGAGCTCGCCGGCTCGAACTACTGGTTCAAGACCTCGCGCCGCGACATCACTTTCACCTACGAAGACCCCGGCTACGCATCGCGCTATTACATTCCCTACACAGCTTCCGACGGCTTCAACGGCTGCGTACCCTCCAACCAGTTCCACCAGCAGAGCTACTTCCCCGACCCGAGCATCTACACCGACGTGCACCTCACCGACGGCAACAAGCTATCGCTCTCAGGCACTCACATCAACGCCGTCTACGACCTGCGCGCGCCATCCTACATCGAGTGCTACAGACCGCTGGCTTTCGGATACTGCGACAATCATGCAACCACAGGCGACCTGACAAAAGCCCGAAATCCGTACTTTGAAGACGAAAACGGCAAAGTGACCGACGGCTTCGACATCGACTGGGCCGTGGACAGCAATGGCGAATATGTGCATCTTGACCACATCGACTTCATAAAAGTGTACAACTCTGTCAACCAGCAGTGCGGATGGCTCGGAGAATCGTCGACGGAGGTCGGCGCAATAGTCATCACCGAGCCCGACCCGACACAGGAAAAGCCGGGCGACTACTACATCAACTACGCCGGCATTACCCAGCTGCAGGTCGTGGAAGGCAAGACCTGTCTCTACGAAGGCTTTGCCTTTCACAACGGTAAACGCATGGAAGGCACAACCGCACGCTGGAGTGTCGAAGACGAAAGCATAGGCACTATCGACAGCAACGGCCTTTTCACCGCACTTAAGACCGGCGCCACCAAAATACACTTCAGCGCCACCGACCTCGCGCCCGACGATGTTTTCGAGGTAGAGGTAGTGACTCTCACCGGCGTGCAGATAGCACGCGAAGGCAATGCCACCACCGTAAGCAACGCCGAGGGCACCGCTCTGGTCGGCGAAAAGCACTTCTACTCCACCGTCAGCCTCACCACAAACGGCTCGTCGATAAACGGCACCGGTGCAAACCACTTCATCTATGACACCTACAGCTGGACAAGCTCCGACCCCGAAGTGGCACGCATCGACAAGGGCGGCTTCTTCGAGACACTGAAAGCAGGCCAGACAACTCTCACGGCAACATCTGACACCGACCCGTCGCTTTCCACCACTTTCAATCTCACCGTCCTCGACCTGCCTGAAGTCAACCGATACAACAATTACCTCGTCGTCGAAGACGGTCGTCTGTCGCAGGAAGAGCTCAACGCCACGACCTTCAGCAACGACCAGATTTTCATAGCAAAGCTCGTCGACGGACGCGCCACATATAAAAAACGCGTCGACCTCGCGCTCGTCAAGGTTGAGCCGGAAGGCTACGACGATATGTTCTACATTGAGAACAACCGCCTGTGCAACCGCCTCGTAAAAGGCGACTGGCGCGAATACCGCCTCACCGTAGAGGGCACCCTCGGCGATATTACCACAACGCTGACACTCCCCGTACTGCACACCTCTGCAAACTCCACCGTGGCAGCACCGACAATCGATGAAACAAAAAAAATCGTGATTGACACCAATACACGCTCCGGCTCGCTCGACCTCGCCGACGTATTCGTGATAAACGGAAGCCCCGAGCTGTACACCGCCACCTATCGTCTCGCCACGGGCAGCAGCGTACCCGAAGGGCTGACAGCAAGCATTGCCGAAGGCATAATCACAGTGACGCTCGACGACGAGGCCGAGCTCAGCAATGGCGCCGCAATAGAGGTGGAAGGCCAAATAAGACGCGCCACTCAGCTCCACAAAGCCGCCGACATCACACCCGAAGCTCCTACATACCACAAGGTAAGCATCCCTGTAACCATGACTTCGGGCATCAAGAACGCTGCGGCACCCTCTTCGCTGACTATATACCCCAATCCGGCCGTATACAGCTTTACTCTCGGCAACAGTGAGCCTGTGGCCGTCACATTGTGGTCGGCAGCAGGTGCACGCGTATTCGCAGGCACGGTAGCACCAGGTCAGGCAGTCGACGTATCCACCCTACCCGCCGGCCTCTACTTCGTAGTCTTAGAAGACGGCACCACCCTCAAGCTCATCAAGAAATAAGCATACATCCTTATTATCCTGAAAGATGCAGGTTTCCTTCGAGGCCTGCATCTTTCTCATATAGGCAAGAGGACTTATATCCTTCTATCAAAAAATTTTTTTATTCCTTCTTTACGCCCTCCACTGAAATTATTTGTTGTATCTTTGTAGATTGATTAAAACAAAAGCATGACAACATTTCAAGATTTAGGCGTACGCGACGACCTCCTGCGTGGCATAGCCGAAATGGGCTTCGAGACTCCGATGCCCGTGCAGGAGAAAGTGATACCCGTATTGCTGTCGGGCAACCACGACCTCGTGGCCCTCGCTCAGACGGGTACAGGCAAGACCGCAGCTTTCGGTCTGCCCGTGATACAGCGCGTCGATACCGCCGTGCGCGAGCCGCAGGCCCTCGTTCTCGCTCCAACCCGCGAACTCTGCCTACAGATAGCCTCCGACCTCGCCGACTTTTCAAAATACACTCCCGACCTCTCTATCATTCCCGTCTACGGCGGCAGCAGCATCGAAAGCCAGATACGTGCCCTACGCCACGGCGCTCATATCATAGTAGCCACTCCGGGCCGACTTATCGACCTTATAACCCGCGGCGTGGTGAAACTCGACAAGGTAAATACCGTAGTGCTCGACGAGGCCGACGAAATGCTCAACATGGGCTTCGTGGACTCTATCACCGATATCCTCACCCACGTACCCGACGAGCGCAAGATGCTCCTCTTCTCGGCCACAATGCCCGCCGAGGTGGCACGCATCGCAAAACGCTTTATGAAAAACCCCGAGGAGATTGTAATAGGCACCCGCAACGAGGGCGCTAAAAACGTACGCCATATCTACTATATGGTAAACGCCCGCGACAAATATCTCGCTCTCAAACGCATTGCCGACAACTCCCCGAACATTTACGCCATTGTGTTCTGCCGCACCCGCCGCGACACTCAGGAGATTGCCGACAAGCTCATCCAGGACGGTTATAATGCCGACTCGCTACACGGCGACCTCTCGCAGCAGCAGCGCGACATGGTGATGAAGAAATTCCGCGACGGCGTGATTTCCCTTCTCGTAGCCACCGACGTGGCCGCACGAGGTCTCGACGTCGATGACCTCACTCACGTAATCAACTACGGCCTGCCCGACGATACCGCCGTGTACACCCACCGCTCGGGCCGTACGGGCCGTGCCGGAAAGACCGGTGTGTCCGTGGCCATAATACACTCCCGCGAAAAAGGCAAGCTGCGCGAAATCGAGCGTATTATAGGCAAAAAGTTCGAGCGCAAGGAAGTCCCCACCCCCGAGCACATCATCGAGAAACAGCTCTACAACCTTGCCGACCGCATCGAGAAAGTGGAGGTTAACGAGGAAGAAATAAACCGCTACCTACCCGGTGTGCTCAAAAAGCTGTCGTGGCTCTCTACCGAAGACCTCCTCAAACGCGTGCTGTCGCTTGAGTTCAACCGCCTGCTCAACTACTACAAAGACGCACCGAACATCGATTTCATCGACGAGAAACCCGCAAAAGAACGTAAGGAAAAAGAGAAAGGCGCCAAGCGAACCGACAAGGAAAAAGACCGCCGTACTGCTGAAAAGGGCATGGCGCGCATCTACGTGAACGTGGGCAAGGCCGACGGCTTTTACGCCGGCAACCTCATAGAGCTGCTCAACAAGAACGTGAGCGGCGCTCGTGTGGATGTGGGCCGCATCGACCTCCTGCCAGGCTACTCGCTCTTCGACGTCAAGAAAGGCGACGCCTCTCGCGTGGTGGCGGCCCTCAAAGGCCTCGACTTCTTCGGCAAACGGATATTCAGCGAAGTTGCCGACACCGAGCGCGACTATGCCTCGGCAAGCGAGCGCAAAACCCGCAAAGACTCGGGTCGCGCCGCCAAAGCCTCTCGCAAAGAACGCAAACGATAATTACGATGAAGATGAAGTTATCAATCAAAGCCGCCCTGGCCGCCATGTGTGTGGCTGCTGCCGCAGGCAATGCCCTCGCCCGCACTGCAGCCGATTTCTTCACCGAAGCACCCGGGAGCGTGCTGCCGCTGCTCGACCGCAACGCCCGGCTCGACATGATTGACTATTTCCGCCACGGGCTGCCCACCACAACCACAAACCTGTTCAACGGCTCCTCAAAGGTGCTGAGCGAGTCCGAAAACTGCATCGACGTGCAGATTTCGCGCGACGCAAGCTTGCAGATAGCCCTTCTGCAGCTTAAAAACGACACTATCATCGCTGTGATAGAGACGGTGCTCACCCCCGTGGCCGACAGTGGCATCACATTCTACCGCAGCGACTGGTCGCCCGCACCCAAGCAACCGGCCATGCCGGCTGCCTCCGACTTCATACCAAAAGACAGAAGAAAAGAGCTGAAAGACGCGGAGATGCCTCCCACAGCATATATCCGTGCCTCTTTCAACAGCAGCGACGGCTCCTTCGACTTCATCAACACCACCCCAGCCTACTACACGGCCGACAGCGCGCCCGAAGGTCTGGCAGCAATGCGCCACAGTATCGCCATGCGCTTCGACGGCAAACGCTTCATCGAGATAACATGCCCCGATGAGAAGTGAGCGACACTCCATACCGCTGGCCGAGCTGTGCCGCCGCATAGGCTTCGCCGTGAACTCAGCGCCAGGGCTTTCCGACGTGTGGGTGACGGCGGAGACCTCCGATGTACGCACCTCGGGAGGCCACTGCTACATGGAGCTTATCGAGAAGGATAGCGCCGGAGGAATACCACTGGCCAAGTGCCGCGCCGTGATATGGGCCTCAGCTTTCGCAAGGCTGGGGGCGGCTTTCCATGCGGCCACAGGCTCGCGCCTGCGCTCCGACATGAAAATCATGGCCAAGGTATCGGCAAGCTACCACACCGTATACGGCCTCTCCCTCGTAATCACCGACATCGACCCTGCATACACCGTGGGCGACCTCGCCCGTCGGCGCATGGAGATAATAGCACGCCTGCAGGACGACGGCGTATACGACCTAAACCGCGAGTTGGAGTGGAACCCCGTGCCCTCGCGGGTGGCGGTAATATCGGCAGCCGGAGCAGCCGGCTACGGCGACTTTGTAAAACACCTGCACCTCAACCCCTACCGCCTGCGTTTCGACACCACTCTCTTTACAGCCACGCTGCAGGGCGAGCGCACCTCGGCAAGCGTGATAGCAGCCCTTGAAGCCATTATGGAAAGAGTGGATGATTTCGACTGCGTGGTAATCATTCGCGGCGGCGGTGCGGTGAGCGACCTCGCATCATTCGACGACTACGAGCTGGCCTTCAACATAGCCCAATTCCCTCTGCCCGTCATTGTAGGCATAGGGCACGAACGCGACACCAACGTGCTTGACTACGTGGCAAACACACGCGTAAAAACACCTACAGCTGCCGCAGAAGTTCTCATAGGGCGCATGTCCGATGCCTTGCAGGCCGTACACTTGCTCGGACGCGACATTCTCGACACCGTATCCGACCGCCTCGACGGGCAGCACCGTCAGCTCGCATATTATCAGGGCAACCTCCCCGCACTCGTGCGCGGCATCATTGAGCGCAACCGCAGGCGCACAGGCCCCGAAGTGGCCGAAGCTATTGAAACTACCGCCCGCAACATATTAATCCGAAAAGCCGACCGCCTCACCGCGCTCGGCGAAATTCTCGACGCCCTCTCTCCCGAAGCGACTCTGCGCAGAGGCTATTCCATAACACGTCACGAAGGCCATGCCGTAACCGATGCCTCACTCCTGCCCGAAGGCGCCCGCATCACTACCACCTTCGCCAAAGGCACCGCAGAGTCGGTAGTGACAAAAGAAACGATGTAAAAACGGAGCGACGACATTTAGGCTGCAGTTAGTTCAACCATCCCGCAGCATAGCTGCATATTAGAGAATGATTTATAAAAAAGGAAAGACATCAGGAACTAAGTTCCCATGCCTTTCCGTGTTCCAAATAAGAATGATACGCCTTACAGCATCTTGCGGAACGCGCGTCGGCGACGGTGCTGACGGCGCTCGAAGTATTCCCACTGCTTCTGCACGTTTTCGTTACCTTCAAGCTCTACGTTGCTCTCGGCGAATTTGTAGCCACTGGCGGCGAAGCGGGGGATAAGGTCTGCGAAGATGAGCGCGTTTACACCCTTGCTCTGATAGTCGGGGCGCACAGCCACAAGCAGAAGGTCTACCACATCGGTATGGCCACCTATAGCGCGCAGCAGGTGATACCAGCCGAAGGGGAAAAGCTTGCCGCGGCCTTTGCGCAGAGCCTGCGATAGTGAGGGCATGGCTATGCCAAGAGCCACAAGAGTGCCTTCGCCGTCGATAACAAGAGACACGTCTTCGAGGCGCAGCACACCTATATATTGTGCTATGTAATGCTCAATCTGCCTGTCGGTGAGGGCTACATAGCCGTAAAGGTCTTTGTAGGCATCGTTCACCAGCTCGAATATGGCGCGGCCGTATTCAGCCTTGATTTTTGAGCGTGAAGTATATTTCTTTACCGACAGATTATATTTGCGTGCCACAATTTCAGCTATGCGCGCGTGCTTTTCAGGCACCTCGGGAGGCACCGTAATGCGGTATTCTATCCAATCGGCGTCTTTCTCGTAGCCCATGCGCACCATGTGCTCGGGATAGTACGGATAGTTGTATATGGTAGCCATTGTTCCGTCTTCCTCGAAGCCCTCGATGAGCATGCCTTCCTGGTCGAGGTCGCTAAAGCCCATAGGGCCTACTATCTCGGTCATGCCGCGGCAGCGCCCCCATTCCTCGACAGCGGCAAAAAGCTCGTCGACCACCTCGGCGTCGTCCACAAAGTTCACAAAGCCGAAGCGCATCTGTCGGCGCCCGGTCTTTTCATTGGCCGCGCGGTTGATTATGGCAGTGATAGTACCCACAGGCTCGCCGTTGCGGAAAGCCATGAACGACTGCGACTCGCAGAAGTCGGATGCAGGGTTCTTGTCGGGCGAGAGTGTCGCAATCTCGTCGAACACCAGTGGCGGCACGTAATAGGGATTGTTGCGGTATAGGTCAATTCCGAACTGCACATACTGGTGCAGGTGGTCGTCGTCGGAAGTTATGGGATGAACGAAGACAGAAGACATAGTGAATTAGGCAATATTGCATTCAGCGTGGTAGGCGAGGGCGCGTAGGGCGACTTGAGCCATATCACGAGGAAGAGCATGAGCGCCAGGAATGCAATGATAATGAAGTAGAACATGCTGTTGCCACGACCTTCGAGCGCGAGGTGTACCTGCTGCATGTCGCGGAAGCGACGCTTCGGGTCGGGGTCGGTGCATTTGCGCGCCACACGGCGCAGAACGGGGTCTTTGGAGTCGACTGCGTCAAGAGCCTCGGTGAGCACCTTTCCGTAGTTGTAGATATCGTCGGCAGTACTCTGGTGCGAGAGGCGGGGACGCTGCTCGTAGCCCACGTCGATAAGCTTAAGATTGCCGATATTCTCGGTGAAGAGAATATTGTCGGGAGTAAGGTCGGGGTGCACGATGTGCTGCCCCTCGATGTACTCGAGGGCGCTCACAAGCTGGTGGCGAAGCTGCTCTATGTGCGCGGATGTCACCTTTTTCTCGTCGATGAGCTTGCGTAGGGAGTCTCCGTAAACATCGTCGGTGACAATACAGCGCCCAATGCCGGGGATATCCTCAAAATCGTTTATCATCACGATATTGGGATGCGCAAGGCTATAACGCACATCGAATTCCTGCTCTATCATCGCCTGATAGCGCGGGTCGTCGGCAAACTCGGGGCGCAGAGTCTTTATCATGACCCACTTGCCGAATTTCTTGGCAGTATAGATATGATAGAACTCCTCATCCCACTGGGGCAGGTGCTCGATTTCGGTCCAGCGTTCGGCAGCTTCAGCCATAATATGTGATATTTAGCGTTTTATTAATAATCAGTTGATATCCTCGCCTTCGAGACGCACGGGAATTTCACGGTGGATTGAGTGGTCGAGCGAGATAAGGGTCTCTGTGCCGGTCACACCTGGTATCATCTGGATTTTCTTGTTGAGAAGCTCCATAAGATGTTCGTTGTCGCGGGCAAAGAGCTTGATGAGCATTGTGTAGGGACCGGTTGTGAAATGGCATTCAACAACTTCGGGTATTTTCTCGAGTTCGGGCACAACATCACTGTACATGGCACCGCGCTCGAGGTTCACACCTATATAAGTGCAGGTGGCGTAACCGAGGATTTTGGGGTTGACATGATAGCCAGAGCCGGTAATGACTTTCATATCGATAAGTCTCTGTATACGCTGGTGCACAGCCGCACGCGACACACCGCACACAAGCGCCACATCTTTCGACGGTATGCGGGCATTGTGCATGACTATCTGGAGTATCTTGCGGTCGAGATTGTCTATTTTTTCCATGAGAAGATAAGTATTAGTGTTTTAGCATGCAAAATTACACAATTATATGAGAATTGCCAAAAATATTATCAAAAAGATTAAAAACAAGGCTCCTAAAGAACTATAATGAGCATATTGCCATTCTCAGCCACCTCCGTGCGCACTTCTTCAGCAGCCTGGAAAAAGACGTGCCGCACATGTGTTTAACATTTTTTTGCAATATAGCCAAAACCGCATTACAGATGCTTCTGTCAGCGATTTAGGGACCGCGCACATAGCTATATAACAAACTTGAATGTAGAAAAATTTCCGTAGTCGAAGAAAATTTACTTACTTTGCACCGCAAAATTGCCAATTTTATTAATCAAAATACTTATCATCATGTCAGAAATTGCAGATCGCGTGAAAAACATCGTAGTTGACAAACTCGGTGTTGAGCCCGAAAAAGTAACTGAAGAAGCAGCATTCATCACCGACCTCGGTGCAGACTCTCTCGATACCGTAGAGCTGATTATGGACTTCGAAAAAGAATTCGGCATCACCATCCCCGACGAAGAAGCTGAAAAAATCAAAACAGTAGGCGACGCTGTTGCCTTCGTTGAAGCCCACGCGTAATAAGCAGGAACGCTTAGCAACACACAACCATACAACCGCCGCGAAATTTCGCAGAAAATGAAACGGCGGTTTTGGTTTTTTTGTGTTTGCGCGCACGCACGCGTATATAGCTGCACACGCTCTCAATTCCTGTCAATACACAACACCACCACTCTCAATAAAATACATGGAACTTAAACGAGTAGTAGTCACCGGCCTGGGTGCCATTACCCCCATAGGCAACGACGTAGACACCACCTGGGAAAACGCCAAGGCCGGTGTAAGCGGCGCAGGCCCCATCACTCACTTCGACGCAAGCCTCTTCAAGACCAAGTTTGCCTGCGAAGTGAAGAATTTCAATGCCTCAGAGCACTTCGACCGCAAAAAAGAGCGCACACTCGACCTCTATGCCCAGTATGCCCTCGTGGCTGCCCGTCAGGCCGTGGCCGACGCCAAGCTTGAAGAGGAAGGCGCCGGCGTAAACAAAAACCGCGTAGGCGTTATCGTAGCTGCCGGTATCGGCGGCCTCCACACTTTCGAGGAAGAAGCCGGATACTATGCCCTCAACGCCGAGAAAGGCCCCAAATACAATCCCTTCTTCATCCCCAAGATGATTGCCGACATCGCTTCGGGCCACATCTCCATGGAGTACGGCTACCACGGCCCCAACTATGGCGTGGTATCGGCATGCGCATCGTCAAACAACGCTATCATCGATGCCTTCAACCTCATACGCCTCGGAAAAGCCGACGTCATTCTTACCGGCGGCGCTGAAGCTGCAATCTTCCCCGCAGGTGTAGGCGGCTTCAACTCTATGCACGCACTTTCGACCCGCAATGACAGCCCCGAGACAGCATCGCGCCCCTTCAGCAAAAGCCGCGACGGCTTTGTTATGGGCGAAGGCTCAGCTGTACTCGTACTCGAAGAACTCGAGCACGCTCTCGCACGCGGCGCCAAAATCTACTGTGAAGTAGCCGGCGGCGGTCTCTCGGCCGACGCTTACCACCTCACCGCAACTCACCCCGACGGCCTCGGAGCAAAGCTCGCTATGGAAAATGCTCTCGAAGACGCAGGCATGAAGCCCGAAGACATCGACTACATCAACGTGCACGGCACATCGACTCCCGTAGGCGACGTTTCGGAAGTGAAAGCCATTGTGGATGTATTCGGCGAAAGCGCACACAAGCTCAACATCTCGTCCACCAAGTCGATGACAGGCCACCTGCTCGGTGCAACCGGCGCTCTCGAAGCAATCTTCTCGGTGAAGGCCGTTGAGGAAGACATCGTTCCGCCCACTATCAACCACGACCCCGAGGACGTAGACGAAAACATCGACTACTCACTCAACTTCACCTTCGACAAGGCTCAGAAGCGTACTGTACGCGCCGCCCTCTCCAACTCTTTCGGCTTCGGCGGCCACAACGCTACCGTGATTGTGAAGAAATTCGAGAAATAAGAGCACTCCTCGCTCAAACCTTATCTGACAGAAAAGACATCGAAAGGGGCTAACACCTTTTCTGTCTTTTCTGTCTTTTTTATCCCCAAACAAAGTTTACTGTCAGACATGAAAATCGGAATAATAGTTGCCATGGATAAGGAAATGGCACTACTGCTCCCGCTAATCGCCGACGCCTCCACCGCAACGGTGAACGGCACCGACTTCCACACCGGACGCATGGGCCGTCATCAGGTAGTGGCCTGCAAATGCGGCATCGGCAAGGTCAACGCAGCCATCGGCGCACTCACACTCATAGAGAACTTCCGCCCCGACATGGTGGTGAATACAGGCGTGGCAGGCGGGACCGGCGCCACCGACGACCCCGCACGCGTGCTCGACGTGGTGCTCGCCACCGAGATTGCCTACCACGACGTGTGGTGCGGACCGGGCACAACCCGAGGCCAGGTGCCTGGCTTCCCCGAGCGCTTCGCCTGCCCCCTCGCCGAGGAAGTGCGAAAAGCGCTGGACGCAAAAGAAGGCCTCCTCGTATCGGGCGACATCTTCGTGGATGAGGTAGAAGACCTCAGGCGCATACTCGCACTCTACCCCGAAGCAAAGGCCGTAGACATGGAGTCGGCAGCCATTGCGCAGACCTGCCACACCAAAGGCGTACCATTCGTGTGCCTGCGGGTGGTAAGCGACACACCCGGCGACGGCGGTAACGCTGCCGCATACGACTCGTTCTGGAACGACGCTCCAGCACGCACCTTCCACTCTGTAGAGCGCCTGCTCGACATCATCAGTGCATGAAAGACCTTCAAGCCATCCGCGGAACCACAATACTGCGGCGCATGGTGGCCCAAGGCGAGCACGAACGGCAAGACTTCAAATTTGCCATATCCGACGCCCGCAAGATAGCACGCTCGCTGTCGGCCTTCGCCAACCACAGCGGCGGCCGCCTGCTCATCGGTGTAAAAGACAACGGCGTGATAGCCGGCGTACGCAACGAGGAAGACATATACGTGGTAGAGCAGGCCGCCGAGCGCTACTGCCGCCCGCCACAGCGGATAACGTTCAAGGCCTACCGCCTCGAAGGCTCCGTGCGTGTGATAGTGGCCGAGATAGCGGCATCGGACGTGCGCCCCGTGAGCGTCGACGAAGGCGCCGGACTCATCAAGGCATATTACCGCGTGGCCGACGAGAACATTGCCGCAACGCCAATGATGATGCGCGCATGGCAGCTCGCCTCCGACCCCGAAGCCGCCCCTCTCGACAGCCGCCACTACAGCCTCGCCGCAATCTTCGACAGCCTCGATGTGCGCCTCGACGAGCAGCAGATAGCTCTGAGACTGCACCTGAGCGTGGCCGACACCTGCGAGATGATAGCGCGTCTGGCCGCCGCCGGAGTGCTGCGCTTCGTGCACGACAGCGCAGGGCGCTTCCTTGTGGCGGCTGCCGAGGCGTGAGCATAGCGCGCACGCGTACAATAAATATTTTGCGACTTACTTAAAAATCACTACCTTTGCAAGTCGAAAACACTCCAAGCAATGAATATATCATATAAATGGCTTAAAGAATACGTAGACCTCGAGCTGACACCCGACGAACTGTCGGCCCTGCTCACCTCAATCGGTCTCGAAGTAGGCACCGTAGAGCGCGTGGAGAGCATACGCGGCGGCCTCGCAGGCATCGTAATCGGCAAAGTGCTCACTTGCGAAGCGCACCCCGACAGCGACCATCTCCACATCACCACCGTCGACCTCGAGGGCAACGGCAACCCCACACAGATAGTTTGCGGCGCACCTAATGTAGCAGCCGGCCAAACCGTTGTGGTAGCCACTGTAGGCACAACGCTCTATACTCCCGAGGGCGAGTCGTTCAAAATCAAGAAGTCAAAAATACGCGGCGTGGAGTCGCTCGGCATGATATGTGCCGAAGACGAAATCGGCGTAGGCCACTCGCACGACGGCATCATAGTGCTGCCCGCGGCAGCCGAAGCCCTCGTAGGCACCCCCGCTTCGGAGTATTTCGGCGTTGAAGACGACTACGTACTCGAAGTAGACCTAACCCCCAACCGCATCGACGCAGCCTCGCACTACGGCGTGGCACGCGACGTGGCGGCTGCTCTCACCGGCCGCGGCATCAACGCCGTCAAGGCGCACCGCCCCGCCGTCGACGACTTCACTGTCGACAGGCCCGAGGCCAAAGGCATAGAAGTGAGTGTAGAGTCAGCCGACGGCGTAACCCGCTACTGCGGCATCACTATCGAAGGCGTACAGGTAGGCCCCAGCCCCGAATGGCTTGTGAAACACCTCGCCACCATAGGCATGCACTCTATCAACAATGTGGTAGACATCACCAACTATATCCTCCACGCCATAGGCCAGCCGCTGCACGCCTTCGACGCCGACACACTCACCGGCGACAAGGTAGTGGTGCGCCGCGCCGCACACGGCAGCAAGTTCGTGACACTCGACGGCGCTGAACACACCCTCGACGGCGCCGACCTCATGATTTGCGATGCCGAGACTCCCCGCTGCATCGCAGGCGTATTCGGAGGCCTCAACTCGGGCACTACCGAGACTACCACACGCGTGTTCCTCGAGAGCGCATGCTTCAATGCCACCTCGGTGCGCCGCACGGCACGCCGCCACGGCATCAGCACCGACTCATCGTTCCGCTTTGAGCGCGGCGTAGACCCCAACGGCTGTCTCTACGCCCTCAAGCTCGCCGCAAAACTTATATGCGAGCTTACCAGCGGCAAGACCGCGGGCGCAATCACGGACTACTATCCCGCTCCCGTAGACCCCTACCACGTGGACATGAACATCGCCGACTTCGGCCGCCTTATCGGAGCCAAGTTCGCCGACGAAACCATACTCAAGATACTCAACGCACTTGAAATAAAGGCCGAACTCAAGGCCGGAGGCGAACTCAGCCTCGACGTGCCCACCTATCGCGTGGACGTTCAGCGCCCCTGCGACGTGATTGAGGACTTCCTCCGCATCTACGGCTACAACGAAATCCCCATGAGCAGCAAACTGCATTCATGCCTCTCGTTCAAGACCCCGGTAGACGCAGCCAACGACCTTCGCCGCACCATAGCCGAGCAGCTTACCGGCGCCGGCTGGAACGAAATCCTCAACAACTCGCTCACAGCAGAAAGCTACTACGCACCTCTGTCCGACTATCCCCTCGACAACTGCGTGCGTCTGCTCAACCCTCTGAGCCAAGACCTCTGCGTGATGCGCCAGACCCTGCTCTTCGGCGGTCTGGAATCGGTGGCCCACAACATTAACCGCCGCTGCCCTGACACCGCTTTCTACGAGTTCGGCAACGTGTACTTCCGCAACGGCACCAAGACCTCGACCGCCGAGGCCCCGCTGGCACCCTACAGCGAGTCGGCACACTTAGGCATGTGGATGTCGGGCTCTACCCGCCAGGCCAACTGGCTCCGCCAGCGCGAAGACGCCTGCTTCTACGACCTTAAGGCAGCCGTAATCAACGTCCTCGCACGCTGCGGCCTCGACTGCTCGCAGGTTAGCTTCACCGATGCCGACACACCCGCAGGCGGCATCTTCGCACAGGCACTCACAATCAAGCACGTGAACGGCGGCACTATCGGCACTATCGGCATGGTAGCCGGCGATGTGCTGCGCCGCTGCGACATCAAGGTTCCCGTATGCTTCGCCGAACTCAACTGGGACAGCGTGGCACACCTTGCCGCCCGCCGCAACGCGCTCTACACACCGCT
The DNA here is from genome assembly GCA_009775225.1 of Muribaculaceae bacterium. Classification (GTDB taxonomy): domain Bacteria; phylum Bacteroidota; class Bacteroidia; order Bacteroidales; family Muribaculaceae; genus CAG-873. The sequence goes on from VSPE01000006.1 coordinate 56,780, forward strand.
ACCCAAGACTCAGCCCGTGAAGCGCGACCTCTCGCTGCTGCTTGACACCAAAGTGACTATGGCCGACATCGAAGAAACCGTACGCCGCGCCGAGCGCCGCATACTCACCGGCATCGACCTCTTCGACGTGTACGAGGGCGACAAGCTCCCCGCCGGCAAAAAGTCGTATGCCATATCAATCAACCTCCAGGACCCCGAAAAGACCCTCCAGGACAAGTACATCGACCGCGTGATGAACAACATCATCAACGCCCTCCGCACCGACCTCGGAGCAGAACTACGCTAACAATCAACAAAAATAACCAACAAGATAAAAACAAGCAATGGGAAGAGCATTCGAATACCGCAAAGCCCGTAAACTCAAACGTTGGGGCAATATGTCGCGTACTTTCACGCGCATCGGCAAGGAAATAACAATCGCCGCCAAAGCCGGTGGACCCGACCCCGATACCAACCCCCGCCTGCGCGCCCTCATGCAGAATGCCAAGGCAGCCAACATGCCCAAGGATACTGTAGAACGTGCTATCAAGAAAGCCACCGACAAAAACGCCGGCGACTACAAGGAAATCACATACGAGGGCTACGGCCCCTTCGGCATCGCAATCTTCGTGGAGGCAGCTACCGACAACAACACACGCACCGTGGCAAACGTGCGCTCGTACTTCACCAAGCACGGCGGCAGCCTCGGCACACAGGGCTCGCTCACATTCCTCTTCGACCACAAGAGCCTCTTCAAAATCAAGCCCAAAGACGGCGTAAGCCTCGACGACCTCGAGCTTGAGCTCATCGACTACGGTGTAGACGAACTCGGCCACGACGAAGACGAGGAAGGCAACGAGGAAATCGTGCTCTACGGCGCCTTCGAATCGTACTCGCAAATTCAGAAATACCTCGAAGACAACGGCTTCGAAATCATCAGCTCAGAATTTGTACGTATTCCCAACGACGTGAAGGACGTAACACCCGAACAGCGCGAGAGCATCAACAAACTGCTCGAGAAGCTCGAAGACGACGAAGACGTTCAGAACGTGTTCCACAACATGCGTGAGGAAGACGACGAAGAATAATCTCCCGCCGATAACACAAGCAACAGGAGCGAGACGGCCCAAGGCCGCCCCGCTCCTGCCGTTTTCTACAACTCTTTCTCCTTTCAGTTCTCAAGGGCTCTCCTGACGATATAATATACCGTAATAATCTCCTATGTAGCTATCTATTAAGAAACACGGCTCTTACTCCTGCCGTTTTTGCAGCTTGCCGCGCATCTTTTTTTACGATTTTCACATAATTCTACGCCCCATATTTGAAGTTACGGCAAAAAAAATGTATCTTTGTGCGCTTTTTACCACGAAATAACAAAACCACTTATCATACAATGGCAACCTTAGAGAAAATCAGAAACAAGTCGGTGCTGCTGTTCATCATCATCATAGTAGCACTCCTTGCCTTCATCCTGGGTGACTTCCTCACCTCGGGACGCACCTACTTCGGCCATCCCACCACAGTTGCAAAAGCCGGTGGCGTGACCGTGGAATATCAAGACTATCAGAACCGTCTGGCTCAGGCCGGCGAGCAGCTCCGCAACCAGGGTCGCGACTACAGCAGCGACGTCCTAACACAGAACGTCGTACAGTCGCTCCTCACCGAGCAGCTCCTCAAGAAAGAATACGACGAGCTGGGCATCAAGGTAACCGACGCCGAGCTTACCGAAGCCATGACAGGCGAGAACCCCCACCCCGCCGCTCAACAGATGATTGGCTACCTCGCGCAGCAGCTCCAGCTCCCCGAAGCATCGGGCCGCGCCGTATACGACGCCATGCAGAACCCCGCCAAGTACGGTCTCCGTCCCGAAATCGGCGACGAGCTCCGCAAAATCTGGGCTTCGCAGGAGCAAGACCTCGAGAACTCGATGCTCAACCAGAAATTCATGAGCCTCGTAACAGGTCTTTTCACATATAACAAACTCGACGCCAAGAACTTCTACGACGACAACGCCACCACACGCCACATAGCATACGTGAGCAAGGACGCCAGTTCGGTGGCCGACGACGAAATCGAGTTCAGCGACGCCGACGTAAAGGCACTTTGGAACTCTCAGAAAGCCAACTACCGCCTCGACGAAGAGACTCGTGAAATAGAATACATCTACGTGCCTATCGAACCTTCGCAGGCCGACCGCATCGCAGGCCAGCAGGTTGTTGAGGAAGCTATCAGCGCCCTCAACGAAACTCCCGGTACCGACGCCGTGGCTTCGAACACCCGCTTTGTGGTATCGCAGCTCAACGTACCCGCAAGCCGCATCACCGACAACCGCCTCAAGACTTTCGTCGCCGAGAACGAAGTCGGCACCGCCAAGCTCCTCAGCCGCGACGGCGACTCTTACACTATCGCCAAAGTAATCGAAGTAAAGCAGGGTATCGACTCTATCAACATCTCCATGCTCCGCGCAGCAGAAGAGGTTAACCTCGACAGCCTCGTAGACGTACTCAACGGCGGCGAAACCTTCGCATCGCTCTCCGACGGCGCATCAATCATGGGCCAGGACAGCATCTGGACAGGACTTGAAGGCATGGGCGTAGACGAGAAGATGAAGAGCGCCCTCACCACTGCCGCCACCGGCAAGGCATTTGTGTACACCGACACCGTACAGGGCACTCCCGTGAGCGCTATCTACAAGGTGAACCGCCGCAACGCACCCGTAAACTTCTACGACATCGCAACTATCGAATACACCGTAGACCCCTCGCAGGAAACACTTACCGACCTCACCGGCTCGCTCCGCACCTACGTGAGCAACAACTCTTCGGCCGACGAATTTGCAAAGAACGCCACCGAAGCCGGCTACTCGGTACTCACCGACCAGGTCAGCGCTTCCTCGACAGGCATAGGCAACGCTTCAGACAGCCGCCGCTTCGTGAAGTGGGCTATGGAGGCCAAGAAAGGCCAGGTTTCGCCCATGCTTCAGGATGACAAGCAGAGCTACCTCATCGCCATTGCCGTCACTGACATCTACGACGACTACATGCCCTACACCAGCCCCGCTCTCAACACACAACTCACCGCTCAAGCCCGCAACGCCAAGAAGGCCGAGAAGCTCATGAGCGACTACACAGGCAAAGCTTCCGACCTTGAGGGCTATGCAAAGGCTATGGGCGCGGAAGTGGCTGAAGGCAACGTGAACATCACAACTCCCACCCTCCTCAACATCGGCTTCAACGAAAGCGCTCTTCAGGGTGCAATAGCCGCTGCCGAGCAGGGCAAACTCACAGGCCCCGTAAAGGGCAACCGCGGTATCCTCGTATTCGAAGTGCGCGAAGTGAACACCGACAACCGTCCATTCACCGAAAACGAATACGGCAACCGCTTCAACCAGACTTTCGGCCTCACTCGCCAGGCTACTCCCCTGCCCCTCCTCTTAGGCAAGGATAAGGTAGACAACCGCTCGCTCAACTTCGTGCAGGCTGTAGGCGAATAATCAGATAAATTCATAACTTTGCATACTATGTTCTGGCCGGACTCGCGATGAGTCCGGCCAGAACTTTTTTACATGGAGGCACCAACCATTTACATCGTTGATGTGTTAGCAAATTATAAAAAAACACACGATATGAAAATAAATACTTGCCTTCATTCTTTACGCCTGTTGCTCGCCGTTCTGATGTGCTCGGCTCTTGTATGGACGGCCGGCGGATGCAGCCACCGCGACCTCTGGGACGATGTTCCGGGACCTGTAGCCGAGTTCCTCAACCAATACTTCCCCTACTCCGAACTGCAGTCGGTCACGGAAAGCGGCTCGAACTACCACATACGTATCGACGATGGTCCCGGACTGACTTTCGACTACACCTACTCATGGATTGCTATCGACGGCTACGGCATGCCGCTGCCTCAGGTACTGCTGTTCGACCAGCTCCCGCCACGCCTCTACGACTATCTTCAGGAGACCGAACAGCTTAACTGCGTATTCAGCATGGAGCGCAATAAAGAGTATTATATCCTCACCCTGCTGGACTCTTCGCTAAAATACACGATAGCCACAGGCGAAATGACTGAAAAATTATGATTATTAAAAAATAGTGATTATATTTGCCGCTGAAAACGCACTCGAAGATGCCGGTATAAGCCAAAACATTGTCATAATGACACCAAAACCCGAAACCGACACTTCGGAGCACTAACACTAAATTAACCGAACTGTTTTTTCAATGGCAATCAGAAATTTTCTGCGTAGGTTGCGCCCGACTTTGCGTAAGGGTGCAGCCTTGGTGCTTATGGCCTGTGTTTCCGACCCATCTCTGCTGGCTATTCCTGCCCGCCCGGGGCTGATACAGTTAAGCCAACCCGACGGCAGCACCGTGGAAGCGCGCATGTATGGCGACGAGTATCATCACTTCTTCACAACTCCCGACGGACGGCCCCTTCTTCAGAACGACGACGGCACATATTCCGTTTCCGACACCGACCCCGAGCTTTACTTCAGAGCCATGAGCGATATGGCCTTGCGATCGCCCCGCCGTCAGGCCGCCACACAACGCATGCAGAAAGCCCGCGCCAAGGCACCGGCTTCCGAAAAAGGCTACGGACTATTCCCCGGCACTGCATTCCCGTCGACAGGCCAACCCAAGGCTTTGGTGATATTAGTGGAGTTCAGTGACCTCAGATTCACCTGCCCCGACCCGTCGGACTACTTTAACCGCATGATTAACGAACGCGGTTTCTCGGACTACGGCGGAACCGGCTCAGCGCTCGATTTCTTCTCCGATAACTCGCAAGGCCGCTTCGAGCCTCAGTTCGACGTGTTCGGCCCCGTGACGCTGGCGAACGAAATGAGCTACTACGGTGAAAACGCCGCCAACGGCAACGACCGCCGCGCGTACATGATGGTTGTGGAGGCCGCACGTCTCCTCGACAGCGAGATTGATTTTTCGGAGTACGACACCGACGGCGACGGCGTGGTCGACAACGTATTCATATTCTTTGCCGGCGAGGCGGAGTCGTCGACCGGCATAAAGAACCAGGTGTGGCCACATACCTTCTTTCTCAGCTACGCAAGCGGAGTCGATGTAGTACACGACGGCGTGAAGCTTGACCGCTACGCCTGTTCCAACGAATGGAACGTGCCGCGCGATATGTTCGGCAGGCCGCTTCCAGGCGACCCGGGACGACCCGACGGAATAGGTACCTTCGTACACGAGTTCTCGCATGTAATGGGTCTGCCCGACCTCTATACGGTGTCGTATAACAGCGCCTTCACCCCCGGCCCCTGGTCGACCCTCGACTACGGCCCCTACAACAACAACGGCTGCACACCTCCCAACTACTCGATTTTCGAACGCTATGCCCTCGGCTGGCTCCAGCCGCGCGAAATAACATCGGCGGCTAACGTTCGCCTCGACGAAATATCTCGCAATCAGGGCGCCATAATTCCCACTCCCAAACCTACCGAATTCTTCCTCTTCGAGAACCGCCAGCAGACAGGATGGGACACATACATCCCCGGTCACGGCCTCCTTGTATGGCACATCGACTACAACGACAACGTGTGGATTTCCAACACCGTGAATACTACCGTGAACCACCAGCACGTGGATATCGAAGAAGCCGACGGCATGAGCTCCGAGGAGACACGTGCCGACGACGCTTTCCCCGGCAGTCTCGGACGCACTGAGTTCAACGACAACACCATACCGAGCATGCTGCCCTGGACAGGACGCTCGCTCGGCCTACCGATAAGCGAAATCACAGAAAGAGCCGACGGCGTCGTCACCTTCAAGGTAGCCGGCGGACGTCCCGACGTGAAAGTGCCTGTAGCCAACGCGGCCACCGACATCACGCCCGGCAGCTTCAAGGCATCGTGGTCGCCCTCCGACGAAGCAGACTGCAACTACGCTCTGAGCGTATATACACGCACCGGCGCAGGAAACCGCGGTATGGTATTCGTGCCCGGCTACGACCGTCGCATCGTGGGAGCGGTCACAGAATACACAGTCGACGGTCTACGCTACGACACCAAGTATTACTATACCGTAAGCGTGATAGTGAGTGCCGGAGAGAGCGAACCCTCCGACGAAGTGGCCGTGCGCACTCTTCCGCCGACCTTCGACTATTTGGCTCCGGACGTCCTCGAGGCACAGGAGGTGAGTTCCTTCTCCTTCACCGCAGCATGGGCACCCCTCGCCGACGCCGAAGAGTATCTGCTAACAGTGACTACTCCCACTCCCGACGGCACCCTCCACGAGAGCTACGACTTCACCGACGGCATCACCGGCCTGCCCTCAGGCTGGAGCACCACCACAAACTCCACCTACGCCATATCGGCAAACTGCGGTAAGGCAGTGCCGTCGCTGCGACTCACCAAAGCAGGACAAACACTCGCCACGGCACACATGAAAGAAGATATCAGCGCTCTGAGCTTCTGGATGCGGGGCATAAGCATAGACGAGGGCGACGACGTTCTTATCGAAGGCTACACCACCGGCGGAGAATGGATAAATATTGGCACCAAAGCAGCCACAAAGACTGCCGGAGGCGCCACATACACCATTGAGAACCTGCCAGAAGGCATCCGGGCAATTCGCATTACCGCGAACCACACCGCAGGCTCGCTGGCAATCGACGATGTAGACCTGAGCTATGGCACTGCATACTCCGACAAGCCTATCGATGGCTATGCAGCCCGCAAAACAGGCAACGTATGCACCTATAGAGTGGACGGACTCACACCTGCCACTCAATACAACTACTATGTAGAGGCATATAACGGTTCTCTATACTCTCTTCCGTCCGAAACAGCCACCGTCCGCACACCCGAGGCATCGGGCATATCGGCATCGGGTGTATCTTCGGCCAAAGTCACCATACAAGGCCGCAGGGTGACAGCCTCCGGCCTCAGCGGCAAAGTCATCGCCCTATACGACATGGCAGGCATAAAGGTGGCGGCTGCTCCTGTCCGCAGCGGCGAAGCCATGCTATCGGCACCTGCTTCCGGCACTTATATAATAACCATCGACGGTAAAACAATAGGAAAAACCTTCATTAAATAATTCATTTCTTCTATGAGACTAACCTCAATGCTACTGACAGCCGCGACAGCTCTCATGCTGACGGCAGCCCCTGCATTAGCCTCCCCTCCCAAGGCGGTGGTCAAGCACGCAACCACAAACCGCTTGTATACACGCCCGGTATTCACCCCCGACCGCAGCTACTCCGGCTTGCTTAAAATGCCGGCGCCCCGCTACATAAACATGGCAGAGCCGGGCAGAGCCGACATGCAATTGCCCGACATCGTGGGCGGTATGCTCGACTCTGAGTCGTGGACAGCAGACGGCAGCCAGAACTACGGGCTGTATCAGCTTCCCAAACGCGCAGGCGAGTCCTTCGTATTCATCCGCTCCGAAATCTACCCCAATGGCGGCGGTGTTGAAGCCGAAGGCAACTACTACTCCTGCGAGGTAGAAGAAAGCGGCGACGGTGTAAGCATCATCATACGCACATACGATACAGAGACTTGGCGCAACACGCGCTCCTTTTCTCCAGGCGATTATTCGTTCATAGCCACCGATGTGGCATACGACCCCCTTTCCGGCCAAATTTTCGGCTGCCTCTGGGACACTACAGGCTCTGGATACATGTTCGGAACTATCGACTATGTGAACGGCGTGACCAAGAAAATCCGCGCCCTCGAAAACCAGTGGAACGCTATCGCTATCGACACCGACGGCACAATCTACGCGATTGACCAGGAAATGGAGGATACCGGTGTAAGCGTGAACTGCAAGAAATCCACCCTCTATAAAGTAGACCGCAACACCGGCAACATGACTCCCGTGGGCGACACCGGCCTGTTGCCTTACTACGCCTCTTCGGCCGTGATAGACCCCCGCACAGGCCGTATGTTCTGGAGTGTGACACCCAAGGATGACAGCCAGTCGGCCCTCTACGAGGTAAACAAGAGCACAGGTGCCTGCACCCTCGTGTACCGCTATCCCGGCGCTGAGCAGTTCATGGGTATGTACGTACCGGCTCCTCTTGCCGAGGACGGCGCTCCCGCAGCTCCCGCCAATATCAGCACCGACTTCAGCCGCGGCAGTCTCTCGGGCAAGGTGTCGTTCGACGTGCCTGCTCTCACCTACGCGGGAGCACAGGGCAGCGGCGACATTTCCTACAGTATCTATGCCAACGGAATCCGGGTGGCACAGGGTGCGACATCTTGGGGCATACGCCAAAGCTGCGACGTGACTCTCGCACGCGGCGGTGAGACCGAACTTGTAGTGACAATCTCCAACAGCGTCGGCTCTTCGCCCAAAAAGAAAGTGACAATCTTCGCCGGCACCGATGTTCCCAAGGCCCCGACGGTAACGGCAGAATGGAAAGCCGGAACCATGACCGTAAGCTGGACTACACCCGACGGCTCGGAAAACGGCGGATACATCGACCCCGCCGCCCTCACCTACAAAGTGACACGCTACCCCGACAACATAGTAGTGGCCGGAGCCGCCACAGGCAACTCGTTCAGCGAAAGCATAGCCGAACCGGCCGAAGCTGCCACATATTACTATACTGTGGAAGCTACTTACGACCGCAAGACTTCGGCTCCGGGCACTTCGAACCGCGTAGTCCTCGGCGCATCAGCTCCGCCCTATTCAATCGACTTCTCGCAAGTCGATAATCTCGATGACGTAACGGTGATTAACGTTGACCCCGACTCCAAAGGCTTCACCCTCTCGGGCGGTTGCGCCTACCTCGGCGACGACAGGATGCTCGAGAAAGACGACTGGTTGATTACCACACCCCTGCGCCTGGTTCCCGGCACGGTATACGCCGTGACAGTGCTCGCAAGCAGCCAGGGTGAGCGCTATCCCGAATATGTGGAAGTGAAATGCGGCTCCACCAATACCGCCGAGGCCATGAAAGAAGAGGTGATAGGCCGCACCAAGGTGAGCACCTCATCGGCAAACGCTTGGCAGACCCTCACAGGCTACATATCCACCGACACCGAGCGCACCGTATTTGTGGGCGTGCACGCCTGCTCTCCCGCCGACGTGTATAACCTCCGCGTTGCATCCATATCTGTGAGCGGCGCCTTCGCCTCAAGCGCACCCGGCGCACCCTCCGACTTCACCGTCACTCCCGATGCAGAAGGCGCACGCAACGTCGAAATATCGCTGAAAGCCCCCACCATAGACTACGACGGCAATACTCTCAGCGCAATAACCCGCCTGTGCATATACCGCGACGGCGAAGAAATAGACCGCACCGACAATCCGGCACCCGGTACCGCTCTAAGCTATATCGACAACAGCCCCGAGCTTACACCCGGCGTACACACCTACTCGGCCATCGCATACCGCGACAATGACCCGGGACGCGAAGTGAAAGCCACAGTATACGTAGGCATAGGTATCCCCGCAGCCGTCAAAGCCGTATCCATTGTAGAAGGCGACACCCCCGGAGAGGTTACACTCTCGTGGGAAGCCGTAAGCGCTGACAACTCCGGCTATCCCCTCAATCCGGCCCTTGTAAGCTACAGCGTGTACAAGCCCAACGCCTCAGGCACCGCATGGCAACTCGTGGAAAGCGGCGTTAAAGGCACAGTGTATAAAACCGCCGAAGAGCCCGACAAGCAGTTCTTCACAGGATATGCCGTACAGGCAACCACACTGAGCGGCCAGTCGAACCTTACTTCGTCAGACTTCATCGCCATTGGCCGTCCGTTTACCCTTCCCTACCTCGAAAGCTTCGCCGGCGGAACCATCAGCACACTCTACACCTACACCGGCACCACCGGCGACTGGGATGTGGTAACCAACAATCCCGAACATCTTGCCCAGGCCGACGACAACGGCTTCGCCAAGATGACAGGCGAGTATTACGGCTCAAGCGCCGCACTCATATCCGGCAAGATAGACCTCACCGACGCTCAGAACCCCATACTCAGCTTCAGCACATTCAACTACTACACCCAGGTTACCGGCCCCGACTACAACAACATCGACGTATATGTATGCGAACGCGGCGGCGAATGGGTACTCGAAAAGAGCGTGATTGTGAACAATGCCGCCGACCAGAACCGCTGGGGCATTGTATCTGTCGACCTCAACAAGTATGCCGGCAAGACCATACAGCTGATGTTCAACGCCACCAACTACAGCTACGACACCACTACAATCGACCAGATACGCATTGCCAGCGGTGTAGACCACAACCTCACCATTGGAGCGCTGTCGGCCCCCGACACCGCCGAGCCGAACAGCTCTTTCGCACTCAAGGTGAAGGTGGAGAACACCGGACTTAAAGACGCCACTGAATTCAGCGTAGAGCTGTACCGCGACGGCAAACTCCTCGCAAGCCGCAGCGGCGACGCACTCCGCGCCGGACGTCAGGCCGAGTTCAGCTTCGACGACAGCTTCAGCGCTCTCGTGGAAGAGGATGTGGAATACTACGCCACCGTAGTGTACTCTCCCGACATGGTACCTGCCGACAACACCACATCGCCCTTGTGCGTGAAGCCCGTGCTGAGCGCCCTCCCCACAGTAAGCAACCTTCGCGGCGAGCTCTCACAGGGCATGGCCGTACTGAGCTGGGATGAACCCGACACCGAAAGCGCCACAGCCGACCCAATAACCGAGAGCTTCGAGGCAGCAGAAGGATATGCCACTACAGGCCAGTGCGGCTGGACATTCGTTGATGCCGACGGCGCAGTCACACAGGACGCCGAGGTATCGCTGGGTACATACTACCTGTATCCCAACGAACCGGGCTTCGGTGACGGCAGCCCGATGAGCTGGGGCGTACTCGACTTCGACTCTGGCTTCGCATCGCACTACTCCAAGTTCCAGGGTCGCACCGGCTCCAAGTCGCTGGTAGCACTTGCCAACGACATGTATGTCGAAGGCGCCCGTCCCAACGATGATTGGGCCATATCGCCCGAGCTGTACGGCGGTGCGCAGACAATCACCTTCTGGGCACACTCTCTCATCGACGACCCGGAATGGGGCATCGAGCGTTTTGAGATACTGTACTCCACCACCGACACCGACATCGACTCGTTCACCAAGATTTCGGACGAAAGCATATGCAACACCGAATGGCAGAAATTCACATTCAGCGTACCAGAAGGCGCACGCCATTTCGCTATTCGCTACATCGCAAACGACACTTATTCGATGTTCATGGATGACTTCTCCTTCATCCCCGCCGGACTCTCGGCCGACCTCTCGCTGCTCGGCTACCACATCTACCGCAACAGCGGCCGCATCACCGGCGAGCCCCACGGCGACACCGAATACACCGACGGCACAGCCGAAGCAGGCACTCACAGCTACGTTGTGACAGCTCTCTACGACAAAGGCGAGAGCCGTCCGTCGAACGCCGTATCTCTCGAAACCTCGGGATATGAAGCGCCCGGCATCACCAACCTGCGCATCAGCGCAGACGCCCGCACTATCACGGTAGCAGGCGCCGAAGGCACTATGGTCAGCGTTACCGCAGCCGACGGCCGCACACTTTCGGCAGAGCGCGCATCAGGCATATTCCGCCACACCGTGGCAGCTCCCGGCGTGTATATCGTCACCGCAGGCAACACATCTGTAAAACTTGTGGTGAAGTAAACATTCCCCAATCCTGATACTACGACGGGCCTTGCATTTCGGATGCAAGGCCCGCTTTTTTTCAAAACAGCAGCCTGCGGACTCCCATTCCCTTGCCTCCGAGCCGCGATGCTGCGGTTCATCGCTGCTTAAGATGTGAATTATATTCCGCAAATTTGTTATCTTTGCAGAAATTTACAATTTATGCGAAAGATAATAGTATTACTGACTCTGATGACGGCGCTGGCCGGCATTGCACGCGAACGCTCGTACACCATAAGTTTCGGCGCTCCCACAGCAAGCACAAGTCCTCTTACCAACGATACATACATGTCGGCAGTAAGCGCAGGTGCCGAATATATCGACCATGTAACCAGCGTCGTGGCCGTATTCCCCGAAACGGATGCAATACGTATGTCATCGCAGAAAACCAACGGCAAGTTCAACATACACCTTGCCGATAAGGCTCAGGTAGTGGCATCTAAGATTGTGGTGGAGGCATGCAGATACGACAACGACCGCGACCTCGAGGCCGCTCTTCTGCTCAATTCGGAATATCTATACATAACATCGCCAGAATACGGCTACTACACCCTCTCCATACCCTCGCGCCCCGAAAAACTACTCACAAACATTATCATCGACGCCGAACACCGCGTATATATCAAGGCTATCAGCGTGTACTACGATGACGCCCAAGGTTCCGTAGAACCGGAAATGCAGACTGTGGCCACTCCCGTAATAACTCCTTCGGGAGGCTCGGTAACGGCCGGCACCGAGGTGAGCATAAGCTGCAGCACTCCCGGTGCGGAAATCTACTACACGGTAGACGGTGCCGACCCTTCCACTTCCTCGCTACACTACGAGGCTCCTGTGGCCGTGCACAACTCTCTTGGCATACGCGCCTTTGCCGTGAAAGACGGCATGAAGCCCAGTGAGGTCGCCATTGCAAACTTCACAGTCCGCAATCCCGACGCCGAGCTTGTGTCGGTATTCAATTTCGCCGAACCAGAGACCCTGAACCCGGCTGTGGCTGCACCCGCCCAAAAAGAATCGGTGCTCCTTGACGGACGCACCTTCTCCGACGGCAATGTGGCTCTTACATTCCGCGCCTCCGAGACCGGCAACACGCACGTGCGCCTCTACGGCTCATACGATGCCGGCACCGACCTCCGTCTCTACGACAACGATATTGTCACTATAAGCTCTCTCAACCCCGCCTACAGCATTGCCGCCATAAGCGTTACAATCTCCACAAGCGGGTCCGACAGCGATGCCTGGTTCATTGCCTCGCAAGGCGAATGGACTTGGGAAACCGACAGCTGGGCACCCGGCGACGAGCGCGTGACTTCGGTCGACCTCGCATCGTATATGCAGAGCCGCATCACATCCATGACAGTGACTCTTACGCACGATGTATCGGCAGGACTTGAAGCTGTAATCGGCGGCGAGCCTTCGCGCGTACGCTACTTCAACATGCAGGGCATGCCTGTATGCAATCCCGAACCGGGACATATCTATATCCGTCTCTCCGACTCACGCGTCGACAAGGTAATAGTGAAGTAAGCGATGCTCGAAGAAATACGCCCCTATCTCAACGAGCACATCACCGGCACCGGGAACGCGCTAATCATCAATACCGTGCTGCTGGCCGGCATAGCCATTGGCTCGGTAGTAGCCTACTACCTCTCCAAATACATGCTGAAGGTGGTGGAATATATAGTGCACAAAAGCCCCACCACCTGGGACGACGACCTCATAAACGACAGGCTCATGCGCGCTATCGCGCAACTGTCGCCGGCAATGGCCGTACACTGGCTCATCCCCGGCCTCTTCGGCGAGACAGCCAGCTCGGTGGACTGGCTTTCGGCTATCACGTCGCTGTATATCGTATGGGCCGCCGTGCGCATCGTCACTATCTTTATCGACAATCTGTATCAGGCCTTCCTGCACCGCCCCGGCCTCAAGGGCTATGCGGTAAAGGGTATCTTCCAGATGTTCAAGCTCATAGTCATCGGGGTAGGCGTGATAATAGGCCTGAGCATACTCATAGGCAAATCGCCCACGGTGATACTCACGGCGCTCGGCGCTTCGGCGGCAGTACTCATGCTGGTGTTTCAGGATACAATACTCGGCCTCGTTGCATCGGTACAGCTCACCGCCAACAAGATGCTCAGCCGCGGCGACTGGATAGAGTCGGCCGCCAACAATCTCGACGGCGAAGTCCTCGAGGTGACTCTCACTTCGGTGAAGGTACGCAACTGGGACAACTCCGTATCCACCATTCCGCCCTACTCGCTAATCAAAGGCTCGTTCCGCAACTACCAGCCCATGAGCCTCTCGGGCGGCCGACAGGTGAAGCGCCCCATTTACATCGACGTAAACAGTGTGCGCTTCTGCACTCCCGAAGAGCTCGACGAGCTTGAACGCCTCGGCTGGCTCGAAGGACTCGGCATCGACAAAGCATCCAAAGTGGTGAACATGCAACTGCTGCGCCGCTACCTCGACGCATGGCTGGAGCAAAACCAGGTGGTAAACCACTCCATGACCTACATGGTACGTCAGCTGGCTCCCACACCGAACGGACTGCCCCTCGAACTCTACTTCTACATCTCCGACACGCGCTTCAAGAACTTCGAGACACTGGCCGCAGATATATTCGACCACGTGTACGCCGTTATAGGCACTTTCGGCCTGCGGATATTCCAGACTCCCGCAGGCAGCGACTTCCGCAGGCTCTGATACGCCGACCCTAAAACCACTGAAAAACTTTGCGACTACTCTTCTCTATCCTACTCTGCCTGAGCACATGGCTCGTAGCCACAGGTTCAACCTGGGCCGAAGGGCTGTGCTGGTTCAACTACAAAATCGACGGCAACCAGCTTGCCGTGTTCGACATATACCGCGACAGCAAAGGCCGTAACTGGATAGGCTCTACCTCCGGCCTCTATCTATTCGACGGCTATCAGACCATTGCCGCCACCTACGGCGAGGCCCCGTTTCACGCGCAGGTATACCGCATGGCCGAAGACGGCGACAGAATTTTCGTGGCCGCCAACGACGGCCTCTTCGTGCTCGACCCCGAGACAATACGCATACAGCCCATAGAAGGTCACTTCCCACGGGAAATCCGTAGCATGCTACTGATAGACCGCACCTTATGGCTCGGCTCGCTCAGCGGTCTCTACCACTACGACCTCGCGACCTGCGAACTCAGCGGCCCCGTACAGCAGCTGCCGCACCGCGCGGTTTACTCGCTCATAGAGACGCACGACGGCACTGTCTATATAGGCACCTACGACGGCCTTTCGGCATACAGCCCCCTCACTGGCGCTTATTCGGAGATAAATCTTCCGCACGACAGCGCCAACGGCGGCAATATATTTGTAAACTCGCTTGCCGAAGACCGCCGCACAGGCACCATATATATAGGCACCGAGGGCGCTCTGCTAACCTACAGCCCCGCCGACGGCAAGGTCAACAGCATAGAAGGCTTCGAGGGCAACTCGGTGAAGTCGCTGACATTCTGCGACGGCACCCTCGTAGGCGGCACCGACAACGGCCTTGTGCTGATGCCCGACAAGCGCGAACCGCACATATTCCGCCACGACTCCCGCAATGCCTTCTCGATAGCCTCCAATGTGGTGTGGAGCGTATGCGCCGACCGTCTCGGCAACGTATGGTGCGGAAACGAGAGCGGCATCAGCATCATCGACTACGAGTCGCCCGTAAGAGTATATTCTCTTGCCGACATTACCGGCAGAAGCGAAGGCCAGCAAGTGTACAGCATACTGCGCGACCGCACAGGCACTCTGTGGATTGGCGGAACCAACGGAGTGATAATGCAACGGCCCGACGGTAGCACCCGGTGGTTCACCCCCGGCAATGGCTCCGACAACCTTTCGCACAACCGCGTACGCGACATCGCCGAAAGCTCGCATGGCGATATTCTGGTGGCCGGCGACGGCGGCATAAACATTTACGACCGCGCAGGCTCCAGATTCCGCAACCATCGCTTCGCCGACCGTTCAAATCACCTCAACGCCAACTGGGCTTACGGCGTGCTTGAGGACAGCGCCGACAGCACCCTTTGGATAGCAAGTTACCTCGGCGGCGTTTTCAAGGAAAAAGTGAGCCGCTTCCGCAGCGAAGGCTTCAGGCATACGGCCGACACCGTTTTCGCCTCTACCGACGGAGGCCTTCCCAACGACCTCATAGGCCAGATAATACAAGACAGGCAACACAACAAGTGGGTGCTTCATTTCCGTGACTCAGCCCTCACTCGCATATCGGCCGACGGCACTTCGATAGACCGTATCGACATCCGCACGGCCACAGGCCAGGAGCCTACCATGCTTTGCATGGGCCCCTCAGGCGACATCTGGTGCGGCTTCTACGGCGGCGTGGCACGCATAGCGCCCTCCGGCACGGTAAGCGACACCATAATCCGCTTTCCCTTCGGCGGAGCCGACGAAACAGTACGCGCAATGGCTCCCGTGGCGCGCGAAATCTGGGTAGCGACATCATCGGCGGTATGGGCGGTGAATCCGGCCACCATGACGGCCCGCGTGCTGCCTCTGCCCTCCAAGTTCTACACAGCTATATACTTCGACGAAAGCCGGCGCGAGGTAATTCTCGGCGCTACCGACGAGATTGTTACCGCCAACCCGCAGCGACTCCTCGACAAGCATGACAACGAAAGCATAATCCTTGCCGGCGTACGCGAAGGCCGGCACAGAGCAAGAATAGACTTCGCCGCAAGTAACAAGAACTACAAGGTAACTCTGCCGAGCGATAACCGCGACATCGAAATCGACATACTGCCGTCGTACTTCTCGCCAAGCAGCTACCTGCATTTCTGCTATAGCCTCGACGACAGCGTACAGTGGCAGCTAATCGACGAGGGCGACAACCGCATCCGTCTCACCTCGCTACCTCCGGGCCGACACACAGTGCGGCTCGCCATAGCAGGCGCACCGGCCACTGTGCGACTGCTCACGATAGAGGTGCTGAGACCCTGGTACCAGTCGAACCTCGCCCTGAGCCTCTACGCCTTAGCCTTCTTCGGGATTATTACCATGATAATACGTGAGGGACGGCGCCGCCAACGCAGACACATCGAGGAAATGGAACGCACAAACATTCTCGCCACTGTGGAGAACCGCCTTTTCTTCCTCGCCAACATTGCACACGAGCTGAAGACGCCGCTCTCGATGATAATAGGGCCGCTGAGCAAAGTGCGCACCGGCGAGGACAGCAGCGAGGCTGCCGCCGACATAGATACTGCCTACGACAACGCGCTAAAGCTCAACTCGCTCATACATCAGACCGTAGAAATAAACCGTATGGAGCTGCGCTCCGACAGCCTGCTCATATACTCCCGCATCGACGTAGTGGAGTTCTGCCGCGACATCTTTGACAACTACCGCCTAAGTGTGGAAGAGCGCACCTTTGTGTTCAATGCCGAGACTCCGCACATATACGTGCGCACCGATGCCGTGAAACTCGAAGCGCTCGTATCCAACCTGCTCAGCAACGCCGTAAAATACACCGTCGCAGGCTCTACCATAGCCCTATCGGTAGCACTGGACGGCGCCGACTACGAAATATCGGTATCCGACGACGGCATCGGCATCCCCGAAGCCGAGCAGGCTCTCGTGTTCCAGCGTCTGTACCGCTCGCCGCGCACCGCCGCCTCACACGAGGGCACTGGCATAGGCCTGTATCTGGTACGCGAGTACGCACGCTTTCTCGGTGGCAATGTCTCGGTGGAAAGCCGCGTCGACGAAGGCTCCACCTTCAGGCTGCGCCTTCCTCTCAACGAAGGTGCCGACGAGGCCGAGACACAAGGCGCCGACAACGTGACCTCCACATCGTCCGACAAGCGGAAACGTGTGCTCATTGTCGACGACAACCGCTCCATCGTAAGTTTTCTTGAAGACACTCTCGGCAAGAAATACAGATGCGCGGTGGCCGCCAACGGCAAAGCCGGCCTGACAGTAGCCGCAGGCTTCCGCCCCGATGTAATAATCACCGACGAAATGATGCCTGTGATGTCGGGCCTCGAAATGAGCCGACGCCTCAAAGACAATCCGGCTCTGGCACATGTGCCTATATTGCTGCTCACGGCCAAGGATGCCGGCGACATACACCATGAAAGCATCACCAGCGGCATCGATGCCTTTATGGCCAAGCCCTTCGATGTACCTACTCTTATGGCGAAGGTGGAACAGCTCATAATGGCGAGCGACAAGATTGCACGGAACATGCGCCTCGACCGCCTCACCGAAGCGCCCGAAGAAAAGACGGAAAGCGCCTCCGACCGCCAGCTTGCCGCCGTGACGAATGTGATAGAGAACAATCTGTCGAACCCCGACCTCAATGTCGATTTTGTATGCAAGGCCCTCGACTTACAGTCGAAAGCCCTGTACCGACTGCTGAAGAAATACGTGGGGGTATCGCCGGTCGACTACATAAGGCAGATGCGCCTGCGCAAGGCCGCCATGCTTCTCGAGCAGAAAAAATTCTCGGTGAGCGAGGTTATGTATATGGTAGGCTTCAGCTCTCCCTCCTACTTCGCCAAATGCTTCTCCGCCATGTTCGGATGCCCTCCCGGGCAGTATCCTCCGCCCTCAGTTCCAAACAATTAAAACTATTTAAAACAATTTATTTCACAAAAACCTTTGTGACTGTGGAGCCATGCCGACGGATATAAAGGCCACGCGAGGGCTTCACGACACGGACACCCTGTAGGGTATAGTACTCTGCCTGTGCATCGGCTCGGCCGGCAACAGGAACATCCACTCCGCTTTGCGCAGGCACGAACACACGGCGCGAAGGTAGCGACACGGAGCCGTCGTGACCCACAACCTCAATAAAGAAATAGCCCTCATCGGCAAATACGCCTTCAAGCGATATTTCGGTACGGACGCCTACATCGAACCGCGTATAGTCGGGACGGGGGGCGTACGTGGTGCGAGAGGTCAGCACCGCCACATCATCGAGTGCGGCATTGCCAATCTCCTTGTCGTAGCCGATACGGATGCGTCGCACGCCACCGGCTTCAATATGGAAGGTTGAGCCGTTCTTCGCTTCATTCACCATAACTATGTCTCGCAAAGGATGCCAGTCGTCGCTCTCGTCATAGCAGCCCTCGACACGCAGAGTGCTGCCGCCGGCCGCCGCTGCCGACCGCAGCCAGAAAGAGAGCATGGCGACAGGCTCTTCGAAGAATGGCGACACAAGCGTATGCGACGACGACGCGAACTTAACGGAAGGCGCCGAAGCTCCGTTATAGGCCGGAGCCGAAGCATCGTAGACATCGCCGTTCCAAAACCAGCCGGCAGGAATACCGAACACGCCGCCGGTACCGAAATCTACCGTTATGCGTACCGGCTCTTTAGCGGCAGGCGACTCTATGGTAAGGAGGTAGGCTGCGGCATCGTCGACAGGCAGCCAACTCAGCACAGCCACCCCGTCGGCGGCAGATGCTTCGGGTGTGTGCGGGCGCCTGTACTCCATTGCGATATCGCCTGTAAGCATGCTTATCTCCTCGGTAGTCTCCGAGAGGTGTCCGCCCGACGAGGCCCGCACCGTGGCGCAGTATTCAGTATCAGGCCACAGACCGTCAGCCCGCAGAGTAGTGACATTGCCCGTGTGGTAGTTTTCTAAAAGCGCGGGGCCTGAGCCGTCGGCAATATATACATCCACCACATAATCGTCGGCACCTTCCACGGCGTCCCACGACAGCGTAAGCACACCCTGCTCCGAGATTTCCATGTCGGCAGAGGCCGGCGTGGGTACTACGGACGCCCCTCCGCCAAAGTCAAAGCATATAAAGGCTCCGGCCTCGCGTATATCTGTAATAGCAGGCAGAGGCCCGTCGCCCCATGCCGATAGCGACAGCGAAATCACCGACTCGGTCCCGGGGTACGTATAAGCGCTCATAGCCTCGGCGGAATTGTTGTCGGAGCGACCGGTGGCCTCTACAATATCTACATACTGATGTCGGCTGCTATTGTTTACGGCAGCGGAGTTCCACACCAACTCATCGTAGTCAATATGCCATACCAGCATGCCGTGGCCCGGCAGGGCAGCATCCCAAGCCGACTGCACACGGTTTTCGAGCAGGAAAAATTCATCGGGACGGTCTGTCGGCACAAGGCAAGGCGTACCACCCTCCGAAAGAGCCTTCATCTCCACCGAGCCAGCGCCGGAGAGCACACACGGCTCACACCAGCCGAGCGAGCAGCGCTCGAACGACGACATTCCCGCCGGCGTCATGCCACCGTTGTTCAGATAGCCGCTATCCATAAGCGACCACGCACCGGGAGTACACGAAAGTGGCGTGGCGGTAGAGTTGAGATACGGTAAGCCCAAAGTATGGGCAAGTTCCTTGCAGAATACGCCTGTGGAGGATGGAGTATCGGACATGGACAACTCGCTCACGCATACATAGTCACGCAGCATGCGGTCGCCGTAAGTCAGATACGGTAGGCCGGAATTGTCGAGTACGGCCCCGGCGTGGCTCCATACGGCTTCGGAGGGAGCACCGGCAGCCTGGTCGAGCCCGGCATATATTACAAATACATTGTCGATAAGTCCATCGTCATCGCGGTCATACAGCGAAAAATCGACCTCTTCGCCCAATAGAGACAACGCTTCGACCACCATTTGGTCGGCATGCACATCGTTTCCGGCCTCACCGCCGCTGTCGGCACCGTAATAGCTTCGGCGCTGCGAGAGCCGCACCGGCGGCATCACATCGAAGCGCACATCGAAGCGGCCGCCCGACTGCGCCTTGAAATAGTCGCGGGCCGAACCGGGGGCACCCCGGCCGTCGAAACCCTCCTCGTTGAGCATGCGGTCGAAGTAGTCGCGCACATCGGGAGTAACAAAACTTAAATTCTGATATTCCACAGGAACAACAAGCACACGCATGGCGCCATGAGTGGGAAAAGACGATTTATAAACCTTTACGGCACGACCGCCGGAGGCGAATACAGCCGTGAGAGCAAGCACAAGAGTAAGAAAAAAACGAGTGTACTTCATTGCAAAATTACGGGAACCGACAAGTGCATGTTCCTATTGAGAAGCCGCGCACCGGCACGACATTCTAAACAGTTTCCAAGTTGCAAAGATAGCGATATTAGCGCAATTACGAAAAAAAACGCATCGGGGAGCGCGTCGTATCTACTTTTTCGTAACTTTCCTCTAAAACGTATTCTGTGATTTCTCCAACAAGCTGACCGAAAATAGGCGATATTGACCATATA
>VSPE01000060.1 GCA_009775225.1 Muribaculaceae bacterium
CTTCTACAAACACTCTGATTGAGGGTTTGTTATGCCACTTAATGTTTAATTTGGTTTAAATTCAAACACTCTCTAAATCTATTGTTTTTTATTGAGGTGCTAATTAAGGTATAAAAAAAACGTGAGCCAACTATGCCACGTCGTAGTTTGAAGGTCGTAGGAAACCATTTGTGCAGATGTAACAATAGCAGCCCACGCTATAAGCGTGAGAACCACTATGCTATCTCTCGCACAGGTTTGTGAATTTCCTACGTTCTCAAACTACAAGATAAGCATAACGCTTCTTATTTTTCTAAAATGTAGCGGACTGACCACTGCCAATCCAATTACAAAATTAGTGATTTTTTCTCAATGTAAGGCTAATTATCATCTCGAATTAACAGCAAAAGAGCGAAAAAGAATTGAATTAAATAAAATGAACGGTTATTAAAAATTACCAAATTTTTCGCTTGGAATGGCTCGATTTTCGCCGATAGCACACTTTCAGTACACGCTATAACAGAAATAATGACTGAAAATCAAGTGATTATCAGCCATTATCTGTACCCGGACCCGGGCTCGAACCGGGATGGATTGCTCCAACGGTGTTTGAGACCGTCGCGTCTACCGATTCCGCCATCCGGGCGTTTACACTGCAAAGGTAGTGATATTTCCGCGCTCTGCAAAATTTTTTTTGTGGAGGTGATTTTTTTACTGTAACTTTGTTTATTATATAGCCGCCGCACACATTCTGCGGCCACTCTCACGTGTTCAACTCCAGCTATGAAAAGATTTTTCATCATATTGGCTTCCATTGCCGCCATTTGCTGCGTGACGGGCGCACGAAGCGCCGACGCCCGCAAAGACGCATTTGCCCGCAAGCTACACACTTTCAACTCTATTGTCAAAGAACTTCACACCAACTATGTCGACACACTCGATGCTGTCGATATAATGGATAAGACTATCGACGCCCTTCTGTATCAGATAGACCCCTATACCGAATATTATCCGTCGGACAATCAGGACGAAATTCTGTCTATCTCGCAAGGAAAGTATGCCGGCATAGGCTCGGTAATTACCAAGCGAGGCGACTCGGTATACATAAGCGAGCCTCAGTGGACTTCGCCCGCACGCAAGGCCGGTCTACGTGCCGGCGACGCCATTCTCGCGGTCGACGGCGTGCCCGTTACGCCCAAGACCGACATCGGCGACGTGAGCAAAAACCTCCGCGGGCAGGCCGGAACAGAAGTGCGCGTGGATGTGCGCCGGCCTTATACCGCCGACTCGCTACTGTCGTTCACTATCACCCGCGCAGACATCAACGTCGACCCTCTGCCCTACTTCGGCGTAGACTCCACCGGTATCGGATACCTCCGTCTCACCACTTTCAACGAAAGCAGCGCGCGCCGCGTGCGTGAGGCGCTGCTTAGCATGCTCGCCGACAAAGAGCTTAAGGGTATTGTAATAGACCTTCGCTCGAACGGCGGTGGCCTCCTCGAGAGTGCCGTACAGATTGCCTCGAACTTCGTGCCCAAAGGCACCGAAATTCTGCGCACCCGAGGCCGAGACCCGCGCGACGAGCGCATCTATAAAACTGTAGGACAGCCACTCAACCTCAAAATACCGCTGGCTATACTCATCGACGGCTCCACGGCTTCGGCTTCCGAAATTCTCTCCGGCTCGTTCCAAGACCTCGACCGCGCCGTCATCGTAGGCGAGCGCTCCTTCGGCAAAGGTCTCGTACAGACCACTCGCCCGTTGCCCTACGACGACATCCTCAAAATCACCACCGGCCGCTACTACATCCCCTCGGGGCGCCTCATACAAGTGCTCGACTATTCGCACCGCAACCCCGACGGCACCCCGGCACGCACTCCCGACAGCCTCACACATGAGTTCAGCACCCGCGCAGGACGCATCGTGCGCGACGGCGGCGGCATCACTCCCGACGTTACAGTAAAACTCCCCGACGCCAACCGCCTGTTATACAACATCGTGGCCGACAGCTGGGCCTTCGACTACGCCACCCGTTTCGTGGCGATGAACCCGCAGCCCGCCCCCTCCGACAGTTTCGTGGTCGGCGACTCGATATTCGCCGACTTCAAGGCATTTATCGACCCGACACGCTTCAAGTACGACCGGCAGTGCGAGGCCGCGCTCAAATATCTCCGCGAGGCCGCCGAGGCCGAGGGATATATGACCGACTCGGTAAGCAAGCAGTTCGAAGTCCTTGGTGCCATGCTGCGCCACGACCTCGACCACGACCTCAACATAAACCGCGACGCAATTATAGACATCCTCGACAGCGAGCTTGCCGCCCGCTACTACTCCGACGCCGACCGCGTACGCCGTCAGCTCTCCGGCGACTCCGCACTCACCGAGGCACGCGCCATTCTGCTCGACCCGGCACGCTACAAAGCGCTCCTGCAGCCCGACAAGCAATAGCTGTCAAACCCTTGCGGCTCCGCACTTGTTTATAATAAAGCCGGCCCTATCCCCCGGTTCGACAAGTTATGAAAAACAAGGTATTGATATTCACTATCGCGCTGTCGCTCGCCGCAGCATCAGGCTGCGTGACTCAAAAGAAATACAATGCACTGCAGGAGCAATACACAGCTTCGCAGTCGGCTCTCGCCGAAAGCCGCTCCGACGCAAAAAGCCTCGGAGGACTGCTTGAACAGGCCCGGCGCAACAACGCCGAACTGAAAGAGCAGTACGCCGCCTTGCAGCGAACCCTCGACCAAAGCATACAGACCAACCAGTCGGGCAACGTAAACATATCGAAGCTCGTTGACGAAATCAACGCGTCGAACAACTACATAAAGAAACTCGTCGACGCCAAGAGCAAGAGCGACTCACTCCTTATGGCTCTCAGCACACGCCTCACGCGTTCGCTCGACACCTCAGAGCTGAAAGACGTCGATATAAAAGTTCTCAAGGGCGTGGTATACATATCGCTTGCCGACAATATGCTCTTCAAGACCGGCAGCTATCAGATTAGCCCCTCGGCGATGGAAATCCTCAGCAAAATCGCAAAAATCATAAAGGACTATAAGAGCTACGACGTGCTCGTAGAAGGAAACACCGACAATGTGCCTATCTCTCGCACCAATATCCGCAACAACTGGGACCTCTCGGCCCTGCGCGCCTCTTCGGTAGTGCAGACTCTTCAGGACACGTTCGGTGTCGACCCCTCGCGCCTCACCGCAGGCGGACGCGGAGAATACAACCCGATAGCCTCCAATGACACCCCGGAGGGCCGACAGCTCAACCGCCGCACCCAAATTATCATAACGCCGAGCCTCGACCAGTTCATGGACTTGATAGACAAGGCTCCAGAGACCGGCTCCAAATAAGGGCGCATCAGCCCGGCCACATACAAAAAAAGCAGATTGGAAACCCTTGCGGACTTCCAATCTGCTTTTCTAGAGTAGTCTTACCAGGATTCGAACCTGGACAGACAGAACCAAAACCTGTAGTGCTACCATTACACCATAAGACTATCCTGTGCTCAGCCCCTAAAGACTTAAGCGCTGCAAAGGTACGTACTTTTTGGCACTCTGCAAAATTTTTTTAGCCTTTTCGGAAATATTCCGTATTTTGCCGCGTCTTATTATATATAAGTAATAAACCCACAACTCAACAGCAATGGATAACATCCTTACCGCAGAGCACATCACAAAAGACTTTACCAAGCACCGCGCCCTCGACGACGTGTCGATAGCCGTGCCCCGGGGCAAGGTGTACGGTCTGCTCGGGCCCAACGGAGCCGGAAAAACCACCCTCATACGCATCATAAACCACATAATCGCCCCCGACAAAGGTCAGGTGATATTCGACGGACACCCCCTCACCGCAGCCGACGTCGTGAACATAGGCTATCTGCCAGAAGAACGAGGACTCTACAAGAAGATGAAAGTAGGCGACCAAGCCATATTCTTCGCCCGCCTCAAAGGGCTGTCGCGCCGCGACGCCGAAGCACAGCTCCGTTCATGGTTCGAGCGCCTCGACATAAGCGAGTGGTGGGATAAAAAAGTGGAAGAGCTATCCAAAGGCATGGCACAGAAAGTGCAGTTCATAGTCACGGTGCTGCACCGCCCCAAGCTCCTCATCTTCGACGAGCCCTTCTCGGGCTTCGACCCTATCAACGCAGGCATCCTTAAGCGCGAAATCCTCAAGCTGCGCGACGAAGGCGCCACCGTGATTTTCTCCACACACAACATGGGCAGCGTAGAAGAGCTGTGCGACGAAATCACGCTCATCAACCGCTCGCACAACATCCTCTCAGGCTCAGTCCGCGACCTCCGCGAACAATTCTCCGACAACCGCTACGCCATAGCATACGTGGGTAGCCCCGACGCACTCCGTGCAGCCGTAGAGCCTGTATGCACATCGTTCGTACCCGGAGCTATCGACACCGACGGCAACGCCACCGTCACCGTATCGCTCCGTGCGGCCGAAGCCCTCAAGCCGTTTATCGCCGCCGCCAACGACGCCGTGACTATCAACTCATTCCGCCGCATGCTACCGTCTATGGACGACATCTTCGTATCCGCCGTCGAAGCCTCAAACACCTCTGCCCTATGAAATCAGCACTCAGCATAATCATATCGCGCGAATACCTCGAACGCGTAAAGCGCAAAAGCTTCATCATCAGCACCCTGCTTGTACCCGTACTGATGATAGCCCTCATGTTTGCCCCCGCAGCAATAATGCTCCTCGACACCCCCGAGAGCAAGACCATCGCCGTAATCGACGACAGCGGCGTAGTGGCAAAACGCCTCCAAAGCAATGACCAGATAAGCTTCACCGACTACAAGCAGCCCCTCGACAGCGCTCGCACCGACGCCGACATAGAAGCAATACTCGTTATCGGCCCCAAGGTCATCGACAACCCCAACGCCAACATATCGCTATACTTCCGCGGCGCACCCTCGCTCTCCACCGACGGGTATATCTCGGGCCAGCTCACACAGGCAATAGAAGACATACGCCTCGAAGCCTATAACATAGACAACATCCGCGAAATCCTCGAAGAAGTGCAGGTCGACCTCAGCTATCCCACCATACGCCTCGACCGCGAGGAGGAGCAGAACACATCGTCGGTACTATCCTATGTGATAGCGCTGATGCTCGACATGATGCTCTATATGTTTATCCTCATCTACGGCACAATGGTGATGAACAGCATCATAGAAGAGAAAAACAACCGCGTGCTAGAAATCGTGGTATCGTCGGTAAAACCCTCCTCGCTCATGCTCGGCAAGATAGTAGGCATAGGCCTCGTAGCCATTACACAGATATTCATCTGGGGCGTAATCATAGCCGTATGCTCATCGTGGGCGCTCCCTATGCTCGCCACCATGCCCGAAGCAGCACAGGATGCAGAGATGATGGGAGCCATAGGCCAGCTCAGTGACGTTGGCTACGTAAGCTCGCTCATGTTCTACATGATACTCTTCTTCATAGGCGGCTACCTGTTCTACTCCGCAATCTACGCGGCACTCGGCTCGGCAGTCGACAACGTGCAGGACGCCTCACAACTCTCCACCATAGCCACCATGCCCGTCATAATAGGCATAGTCACATCGATGTCGGCCGTGCAGAACCCCGGTTCCACCATGGCCTTCTGGGTATCACTCATCCCCTTCACATCGCCAATGGCCATGATGGCACGCCTGCCCTTCGGTGTACCTGCATGGGAAATCATCCTCTCGCTGACATTCCTCTACGCCTCCTTCATGCTCCTGATATGGCTCTGCGCCAAAATCTACCGCGTAGGCATATTCATGTACGGCAAAAAACCCTCTTTCGCCGAAATCATCCGCTGGGCGCGGTATAAATAAAAGGAAGCCCCTGTATTTTCAGCCGCTTTTCTGTTACACAATTGTTACACAGCATCATCTGTAACAATTGTGTAATTTATTTTTATGCTCATATTGCACTATTATACAGCGTTTTACAATCTATGAACAACAGAAAATTTACCGATTAACACCCGTTAACGTTTGAAATATTGACAGCTCCGGAATAGCCCGTAATTTTGAAGCGTAAAACAAAACCAAAGACTATTTCCGAACCTCAAAAATCAAACGATATGGCAAGCGTAAAATTTCAAGAAAACCTCATAAACCTACAGAGCAATCTGCTAAACTTCGCATATATGCTCACCTCTAACCGCGATGACGCATACGACCTCCTGCAGGATACAACCATAAAGGCGCTCGACAACGAAGATAAATACGCCGAAGGCACCAACTTCAAGGGCTGGGTATTCACCATAATGCGTAATATCTTCATCAACAACTACCGCCGCACCGTACGCAGCGCAACAGTGGTCGATACCACCGACAACCTATACTTGCTCAACCTCGGGCAGGAGTGCGGCGCCGAGTCGCCCGAAGAGAGCTACGGCGCTCAGGAAATCACAAAGGCTATCAACGAGTTCCCGGAAGAATACCGCATCCCCTTCTCGATGCATGTGGCAGGCTACAAATACAACGAAATAGCCGAGCACACAGGCCTGCCTCTCGGAACTATCAAGAGCCGAATATTCACCGCCCGCAAGAAGCTCCAGGAGCGTTTCTCAGACTACCGATAATCTCATTCTCCTACATACTCATCTCCTCGTTTTACACAACGCCATATAAAATATACCGATAACGGTACTCATCTCAGATAAAAAAGATTGTTTCACTACTGCCTCTTATGAAAGACTGCGGGCGCCCCGACTTAGGAAGTCGCGGCGCCCGTGAGGGTTCTATGCTATCTTCCTGCTCCAGTCGATGGAGCTTATCGGCTGAATTTACATGAGATGCCGGCACATGAGGCTATGTAAAGACCTGTCGGTAAAGCGGGCATTGGGATTTCTGTATCGCTTCTGCTAACCTGAACCTGCATCACTACTCTACCGTCGACTGAATATATGACAAGCGTCGAGGGTGCGCCTTGCGACTTGACCACCATTACATTGCCGATGATTTCAATCGAAGTCTGTGCCGACTCCGACAAAGAGCCGATAGCCGACGAAAAGCGGGCCGAGAGGTCAAGGTCGGAGCTTATTACCGACGCTGCCGTATATAGTTTACCGTCGGCATCCTCCCAGCCATAGAAATCCTTTCCGGCAACTTCGGGTGCGGGAGGCAGTCTGAGAGCAGCATTACTATATACAGTATCGTAAGGCTTGCCGGCGACACTAAATGTGACCTTGTACACATGGTTGCCCCCGGTATACACTTCGGGCATACTTTCACTGCGGTCGAGATTCTGGCCGAACAGCATTTCGGAGTGGTCGCCGTTGAGCAGATATGCGACCTTGCCCGAATGGAATTCGGCGGCAGTAGCTTTCTCCCCTCCGGCATCATTGTAGCCGAAATCATCAAGATAGTAGTTGTTGTCGCAGAAGAAACCGGGAGTCTTCCGCAGACCGACAATAACACCCTTATTGGAGCCACCGGCACTTATCGTGCCGGAAATATAATTGTTAGTAATGGTTTCCGAGCCTGCGGTGATGTTTGAGTAGCCATTGATACCTCCCACATATTTAGGCGCCTTTGAGCCTTTGTAATCAATATTGCCCGAGAAACTGCACCCGTTGAACACAGCTTCGACTCCTGCCACAGATGAATTTGTGCAGCCTGTGAGACCTCCGAGGCCGTTTGTAACGGTTCCGTTCACAGTTATGATGCCTGAGTATGAAGAATTTTTAACCTCGGCCGATTTCATAAAACCTGTGAGGCCTCCAACATAACCCGGAGTGCCGTACACTATAAATCTGACATCGCTGTGGCAGTTACTGATAGAGCCTATATTATTGGCCTTACCTATCAGCGAGCCTACGATTGCCTTGGCGACCATATTCGTCGGCACCTCAATTCTGCCGGAGAGATACAGATTTCGGATGCTGCTGTTGATGTTGTTTGTCCCTCCGATAAGAGCACAGAAGTGGGTATTGCCTGTCAGGTCGGATTTATTGATGTACATGTTGCGAATATGATAACCCTGCCCGTCGAAATTACCATTGAACCACGAGCCGTAGCCGATAGGAGTCCACGGCTGACCGCCGAGGTCTATGTCGGACGCGAGTTTAACGCCGTCCACAGGAGTACCCTTATTAACGCGCTCGGCTATCCACGCAAGCTCAGCGCCACAGTATATCAGATAGTTGCCGAAGGCATCCACCCGAGGCTGCACTACCGATTTTCCGTCCCACGGGTCTTTCGCCACCGGTTCGAACGGTTCAATATCTATCATTGCCGGCACCATTATGGCCATCGCATTGATATATCCCACCTTGTAGCGGTCTGCCGAGGTGGCTCCGGGCGTGACAGTAATGCGCAGGGAACCGTCGGCAGCGGCGTATACTCCCGACAGCGTGGCGGTGAGCGACGTGTTGTTATTGCAGTTGAGTGCTATAAAATTGTCAGTTCTGCCAAAGGTAGAATACTCGGCCTCGTACACCTCGGCGGCGTTTGTCAGCGAGCCAAAGAAATGTATGTCACAGGCAGCGTCGCTGTCGAGTCCGTGAAACACCACCTCACCACATTCGGCGAGAATACCGTCTTTTTCGACACCGTTCACCCAAAAGCCTGTTTCAGATACCGATGCAGGCATATTGAGTAATGTCTGTGTTTCTGCGGCTCCTTCCGACGTAGTTCCGGCGAAGCTTCCGGCAATCTTCAGCGAAATGCCCGAAGGCGAACCGTCGGCATATTTCAACACCGGCATCTCAAATCCTGACTGACAGGCTATTACATTATTCCAGCCAGACTCTTGAGTAGCATCGGGCTCGGTGAAGTTTATGTACACAGCTTTCTTACCCGGCACACTCAGGTGCGGTATTATGGCAAGGGCGTTCAGGTGATATACGCCGCCATTGCCGGACATATTCTCCATACGGATGCGCCCGCCCTCGTCGGCCACAATGCCTGCCACACACACCGTCTTGTCGGAATTTCCGGCAGTTTCAAGAGATGCCTCGCCACTGTTGCCGCCTGTAAATCGGAAAGTAGATTTATCCCCTTGGGCCGACGATGCGTAAACCTTCATATCGTAGGCCTGTCCAGGATAGAGGCCCGAAATCATGACCGCGCTACGGCCTGAGCCATAGAACGACGAGCGAGCGGCTTTATCGGGCATTACGAAGTCGCTTCCCTCATAGAGCATACCGTCGGAGGCTATGCCGTCAAAGCGCTCTTCTACCGTCACGCAGATGTCGGTCCCGTATCCTTTATTGTTGAACACCTGCCGCAGAGCCGCACCCGACACCTGAGAGGTGATGCTATTCCATACATTGCCTGCAGAGTCGGCACTGCCGGCATCCAATCCGAAATTAATAAATACAGGCCTGTCCAATACCGAGAATACGGCATCCGGGTTCACTCCGAAGTCTTCCTGCAGCGAAGTGACCGACATCGGTGTCTCCAAGGCCTTTGCCACGGCAGTCTTGCACATGTCGGCGCAAAATTGGCTCATGCCGTCAGGCCTGTAGCTTACATCGAACGGACTTTTGCCGAATATCTTGGCATACCATGTCAGAGAGGCGGTATAACGGCCATGAATAAGGTCAAGATGATAGCCGTCGCGGTTGTATGCGTCGCCGATATAGCTCGTGCGTCCATTCTGAACTGCGGTGCCGGCAGGGATGATGTTCTCCACTCCTATGCCCGACTGCATGGCGGCACGCGGTACACAATCGGTAATTTTTGCATATTGGTCGGTCTGGTCCTGATAGAGACCTTGGTTTACAAGCTCGAGCATTTTCGAAGAGCCGTCCTGATAAGCCCATGTCATATACAGAAAAAATTCTGCATCTTTGTTGGTGAGGTGCTCTCGCAGATAGGCGATGAGATTATCGAGATACGGAAAGTACTGACTGTAATCGCCCGAATAGTTATGGTCGGTCTGAATAACGACTACATCCCACGGTTCCGATGCAATAATATCTTTGTCGAAGCAGCGGCTGGCAGCACCTGTCGAGCTTGTCTTACCGTCACTGGCGTCTTTTAAAATCTGTTAATGCGAAATTATTAAACTCTGTATTCATGTTGGTTACGCGATTTTCAGGC
>VSPE01000061.1 GCA_009775225.1 Muribaculaceae bacterium
TCCTTTGCCGCAGGAATAAATCCGCCTCAAAATTTTCGGCCCTGTCGTTAACAAGCATTATTAAACAACCTCTTATAATTACTGCGGCAAATTTAATCAAAATTTCGCACCGATGTGACTGCATGATTTAGTTTTTTTTGCGGCAGTTGTTTAGAGGTTGTTCGGAGTCGTTTAATAATCATTGTCAAACAAGCTCTAAAAGCACCATTTCCCGCCCGTCGGGATTTACGGCGACAGCAGGTGGTGCCGCCGTATTATTTTTGTGCAAAAAAGGCTATGGAGAAGGATGAAAAGCGCGGGCGTGCCCGCGCACAACTTGTATGCGCGGTTGCCCTGGTGGCTCTGGGCTCCGGGCTGCTCATAGCGGGCTTCGTGGTGTCGCCCATAGGTGAAATCCATGGCTCGGTGCTGGTTTCGTTCGGCGAAATACTGACTTTCGCGGGCGCGGTGTTCGGCATTGACTACCGCTATAAAGTATCGTGAGCGTACATTTGCGGCGTCGGAGCAATTTTTTTGCTTCGACGCCGTTATTATTTAGTAATGAATAAACGACTTGCTATCATATTTTTTGCCTTATGTGCGGCCTTGGGGCTGTGCGCAAAGGGCCCGGTGAAAATATCGGGTCTTGTCACCGATGCCGACAACGAGCCACTGGAGTTCGTGACGGTGAAAGTGGCCGGCAAGGCTATAGGCACCACCAGCGGTCTCGACGGCCGCTACACGCTGTCGGTGCCCGAAGCCGACACTATCCGGGTGGTGTTCAGCTGCATAGGGTTCGAGGAGTCGAAGCGCAGGCTTGTCGATGCCTCGGGTGAAGTCACTCTCAATGTGAAGATGCAGCCGGCCAATTATGTGCTCGGCGGCATAGAGGTGACCGACTATCAGAAGCAGACGGGCACCATGCAGAAAATAGACCGCAACGAGCTTAAGCTGTCGCCCGACGCATCCGGCGGCTCTGTAGAGGCGCTTCTCACCACTATGGCGGGCGTGAACTCGAACAATGAAATGTCGAGCCAGTACAGCGTGCGAGGCGGCTCGTACGATGAGAACAGCGTATATATAAACGGTATAGAAGTGTACCGCCCGCAGCTCATATCCACGGGACAGCAGGAAGGCCTCAGTATAGTGAACCCCGACATGGTAGGTGCCATAGGCTTCTCCACGGGCGGTTTCTCGGCGGAATACGGCGACAAGATGAGCTCGGTGCTCGACATCACCTACCGCCAGCCCGAATCGTTCGAAGGCACAGTGTCGGCATCGCTCATGGGCGCCTCGGCGGCCGTAGGCACCAGTAGCAGACACTTCACCCAGCTTCACGGCATACGCTACAAGCAAAATTCGTCGCTGCTCGGCTCGCTTGAGGAGAAGGGCGACTACGACCCCAGATTTTTCGACTATCAGACTTCGATGACCTACACTTTCTCGCCTAAATGGAAGGTGTCGGTGCTCGGCAATATTGCCGTAAACAACTATCGTTTTATCCCTCATAACCGCACTACTAAGTTCGGCACGTCGACCGATGCCAAGGAGTTTACCGTGTACTTCGACGGACAGGAGAAAGACCGCTTCGAGACATACTTCGGAGCCGGCACAATCAGCTATGCTCCAAACAAAAAGCATGAATTCAGCCTTCTTGCCTCGGGCTTCCTCACCAATGAGCTTGTGGCCTACGACATATCGGGCGAGTACTGGCTCGACCAGGCAGGTACCGGCGGCTCCGACGGCGATGCCGTGGGCGGCGAGCTTGGCGTTGGCCGCTACCACGAGCATGCGCGAAACCGCTTCAAGGCTTCGGTGTTCGCGCTCGATTTGCGGGGGCGCTCCGGCATAAGCCGCCACAACATTGACTACGGCATGAGCTACAAGCACGAGACAGTGTACGACCGCTCTCGCGAGTGGGAGCTGCGCGACTCGGCCGGCTTTTCGCTGCCCTTCGACCCCGATGCCCTCAAGGTAATATACAATATGTCGTCGAAACACGACCTCAGCTCCAACCGCCTGGCGTTCTATGCTATGGACACTTACAGGCTCGAGGCATCGGCGGGCTACTTCAACTTCAACGGCGGTATACGCTTCTCGTACTGGGACTACAACAAGGAGTTTCTCGTGAGTCCGCGTCTGAGTGTGGGCTTCGTGCCCTCGAAGCTGCCGCGCCTCTCGCTTCGCTTCGCCACCGGCCTGTACTATCAGTCGCCTTTCTACAAGGAGTTCCGCCACCCTGTGACCGATGCCTCGGGCAACATCGTGGTAACGCTCAACGAGAACATCAAGAGTCAGCGCTCGCTCCAGTTTATCCTCGGTGCCGACTACACCTTCCGCGCCATGAACAGGCCCTTCAAGCTCTCTGGCGAGGTGTACTACAAGAACATGGGAAACCTTATCCCCTACGAAATAGACAATCTCAAGATTGTGTACAGCGGCGCCAACCTTACCAATGGCTTCGCAATGGGCATCGACATGAAGCTCTTCGGGCAATTTGTACCCGGCACCGACTCGTGGATTAGCTTCTCGCTGATGAAGACGCAGGAGACTCTGAACGGCGTGAAGGTGCCCCGCCCTACCGACCAGCGATACAGTTTCGCGCTGTTCTTCACCGACTATTTCCCGAAGTTCCCCAAGCTTAAATTCAACCTGCGAGGTATATTCTCCGACGGACTTCCGATGACGGCACCGCGCGGCAGTCGCGACAAAGGCTACTTCCGCGCACCGGCTTACAAGCGCCTTGACATAGGCCTGGCCTACGCACTCCTCTCGCCGCCCAAGGACGGCGAACGCCGCTCGGGTTTCATGAGGCACTTCAAGAGTATATGGCTCGGGGTGGATGTGTTCAACCTCCTCGACATAAGCAACGTGAGCAGCTATTATTGGGTGACGGACGTAAACGAAATTCAGTACGCGGTGCCGAACTACCTCACACGCCGCCAGTTCAACGTGCGCCTGTCGGTAGACTTCTGAGCAATTAATTCTTTATTCCAACGCCGCTGTCCCGGAATATTTCGGCCTGCTGGCTCACTGACTCTTCGTGGATTGTGGCCAGTATGTTTCCGATAAATTCGGGCGAAAGGTCGAGAGCGGCAGCGGCGTCGACTCGCAGCTTCATAAGGTCGTTGTAGCGGCCGGGCTGCACTATAGGAATACGGTTTGCGAGTTTGTAGCGCCCGATTTCGCGCGACACGCGCATACGCTGCGCCAGAAGGTCGAGCAGCTCGTCGTCGATGCGGTCTATCTGCTGTCGGAGCATGTCGAGCGTCTCGGTAGGTTGCCCGTCGGCAGGCACTACGAGCGAGTCTATGATCCCGGCAAGACACTCTGGCGTGACCTGCTGCGCGGCGTCGCTGAGGGCCTGTTCCGGGCGGCAATGGCTCTCGATGATTAAGCCGTCGAAGCGCAGGTTCAGTGCCTGCTGCGATATAGGGGCAATAAGGTCGGCCCGTCCGCCGATGTGGCTGGGGTCGCAGATGATAGGAAGACCGGGAAGCCTGCGGTGCAGCTCGATAGGCACACGCCACTCGGGCGGGTTGCGGTAAAGGTGCTTGCCGTAGGAACTGAAGCCACGGTGCACGGCGGCGATGCGCCTTATGCCGGCGGCATATATGCGCTGTATGGCACCTATCCACAGCTCCAGGTCGGGGTTCACAGGATTCTTCACAAGAACGGCAAGGGCGTCGCGCCTTGCCTGAGGGAGCGCCGCAAGGGCGTCGGCAATCTCTTGCACGGCAAAGGGATTTGCCGAAGTGCGCGCACCTATCCATATTGCATCCATGCCGGCGTCGAGGGCCTCGGCAAGATGACGCGCGTTGGCGACCTCAGTGGCAATGAGCATGCCTGTCTCGGACTTTACTCGTGCGAGCCACGGCAGCGATGGAGCGCCAATGCCTTCGAAGCCGCCCGGGCGCGTGCGCGGTTTCCACACTCCGGCACGGAATATACGGAAGCCGGCGGCAGCCAGACGGCGGGCGGTGTCGAGGGTCTGCTCTTCGCTCTCGGCGCTGCAGGGGCCTGCGAGCACCAGCGGCGAGCGGCCCATAATATCTTCACTGAAAAGGGGAGCGAACTTCAAGGCTGCTGTGGATTAATAGGTTGAAAAATCAATACCAGTCGATGCCTGTAGAGCTGTTCGAACGCTTGTCGTACTTGAGGTCGGAGAGCATCGAGGAGTTTACGGATATGTGGAAGTTGTAGCTCTTGTAGGGGCCTACGGGTACGAAGCTTGCCCGCATGGTGAAGCAGTGCAGGTCGCGAGATATGTTGCAGTTCATGTAGGCTATGCGCCCCGTGTCGAAGTTATACGAGGCTGTAAATGAGAAGTTCCATGCCGGCGTTGGCCTGAGATTGCCCGACAACGACAGGTTCTGCGTGATTTTGCCGTCGTACTCCATTTTCTGCTTGTTGAAAGCTCCATAGCCGTAGTTTACGGAGTAGTTCAGCGTAAGGCTCCAAGGTACCTGCCACCTGGCATAACCGTCGGCGTCCAGTTCGATGTCGCCGGGACTGCCGGAGTCGTTTTCCTCGTCGCGGCGGTTGCGGTCCTGCTGCGCACCGCTTGTGTTGTTTTCGCTGCTGTTGTTATTGTTACTGTCGTTTTTCTTCTTGCGCTTGAAGGTGTCATTATTGAACGTGTAGGAAAATGACGTGCCCGTACGCATGAGCTTGCCTATACCCTTTCCGGCCTGCAGGCGCGTCTTGTTGATGCGCACTGGCGTGCCCGATGAGTTGAGGCCGTAGGTGTACACGTCCCACGTGGCAGAAAGGTTGAGATTGAAGTTCTTGGCGAGGCGCAGCAGGATAGATGTGGAGAGGTCGCTCCAACGGAGCGAGTCGGCTGCGAAGTTGTAGCTTTCCTGAATGTTGAGGTTCTCGATAAGCGATATTTTCTTCTCGCCGATAGAGTCGTTGTCGCTCTTCACCTTCATCTCGAGGTTATTGGCGAGTGAGAATGAGAGCGAGCCGTTGCGGCCCTGAGCGGGAGTGCCGAAGAGCGCGTTGGGGAAGTAGCTGTATTTCTTTTCGAGTTCCCGGCCGCGGGTGTCGGTATAGCGGTACGAGCCGTAGTAACCGAAGAACTTGGAGGAGAAGTCGGGCGCGCCGGTAAACGACACCGAGGGGGTGAGGACATAGCGCACCATCTTGATTTTCTTGCCGATGAAGCCGAGCGGCTGGAAGAAGGCATACACCTTTGTATCCATCGACACCGAAGCGTTGAAGTCCCACACGTTGTAGAAGTTATATGTGGTATCCATTCGCTCAATAGCCTGCTCTTCGTCCCAGCTACGGCGCACCTTTGTGGTGTACATGCGGTCGGTGAGGCTGAGCGAGGGTGTGATGTTGATGTAGTTGAACACATTGAACGTCGCCGAAATGGGCACGCTGTGCTTCATGCCGTTACGCCAGTCTTTCACGAGACTTTTCTTGAAGAACTCGTCCTGCTTCGAGGTAAGGGAGTTCTGCAAGAGGCCGGTATACGACAGCTTGATTTTCTCGTACCACTTTGCGGCTCCGATAGCCTTCTTGCGCTTGAAGGGGTAGACCTGCGAGAGACTCACGGTGACATTGGGGAAGGAAACCGAAAGAGTGGAGTCCTGTGTTCGCTGGGCGATGTTGAAGGTGGTGGAGAGGCTCCACTTGGTACCCGGGAAGCGATATGTCATGTTGATTGACGAGCTCTTGGTGTTCTCGGTAAACGAAGATGAGTAATACGAGTTGAGGTCGTTGCGCGAGTATCCCGATGTGGTGAAGTTCACGCTCGCCGAGAGCGACATGTTCGGGTTGGCCTTGGCATCCTGCGAATGGTTCCATAGCACCTGGAAGTTGGTCTGCGTGGCATAGTCGGGCGAGCCTTTCTCGCCGGTTATGGTCTTGAGGTAGCTGAGGTTGAACGCGCCTTGGAACTTGTAGCGCTTGGCATAGCTCGAGCGTGCGCTGAGGCCCCACGAGCCCTTGGTGTATATCTCGCCGGTGAGAGCAAGGTCTATGTTGTCGTTAATGGCGAAGTAGTAGCCGCCGTCGCTGAGATAGAAGCCTCGGTTGTAGTCGTCGCCGAAGCTGGGCACTATGATGCCCGAGGCGTATTTGTCGGTGAAGGGGAAGTAGCCGAATGGCACCGCCAGCGGCAGCGGCAGGCCGGCGAGCACCATGTAGGCAGGCCCGAACACGGCATTCTTGCCGGGACGCACCTTGGCCTTGGTGAGCTGGAAATAGAAGTGGGGGTCGTCGTGGTGGTCGCAGGTGGTGTAGCGGCCGTTGGTGAGGAAGAACTCGTCCTCGCCACTCTTTTTGGACTGTCCGCCTGTGAGATAGCCCTCTCCCTGCTGCGTGACCACATTGGTGATGTAGCCTTTCTCTGATTTAAAGTTATAGCGCATAGTCGAGGCCTCATAGTCGGTGCCCTTATCGTTGAATACGGGCCTGCCGATGACCTCGCCCGTGGTGTCGAGGCGCCCCACGGCAAAGACGGTGTTGTCGTTGAGGTCCATCTGTATTTCGGCGGCGTCGAGCTTTATGTCGCCATACTGTACGGCACCGTTGCCGAACATGAAAGCCGAGTCGCGACGGATAATCACCATAGAGTCCGACGACGAGAAGTCGACCGGCGCGTCGAGGTCGGTCTTCACATATCGCACGCGCGACTGCGGTGCCGCCGGTACTGCCGGAACGACAAGCAGAGAGTCGTCGCCCACTGTGTCTGTGGCGATTACAGCCGGCACCAGAGAGTCGAACGGAAGTGCGGGAGTATCCACAGCCATGTCGGGCGAGTCGGCGCCCGCCACGCGCGCACGTTGCCATAAAGCGGCAGCGGCATCGGGCGTATCATCGTCAGGATTGCCCAAGGCCGTAAACGCAAACAAGGCCAGCACAATGGCCGCAATATATATAATGAGAGCTCTCAAGCTTCGTATCTTTCAAATTGCAGCCGCAAAGATACGAAAAAACGCCGAAAAGCCACACTATTAAAACATATTTAAGAGTTAAAGCACAACTGTGCTTCTTTTGCCAATCAATATTTGAGGAAGATGCGGCCTCCCGGATAGGCAGACCTGATGTAGGGCGTATTTATCGGGGCTATCCTTTCTTATGGGGCAAGCCAAAACCACGGTGTATGGATTTAATGAAATTTGTGGTCGGAGACTGCAGTTTTAACATTTATCCAAACGCAATTAAATAAATGCACCTATATTCCGGCTTGACCCGTTATTGCAGCGTAGCTGCGATACACCGCATTAGCGGTGTCAATAAATATAGGCTATGGCAAGCGCTGCGTAGCCGCGCGCAGCCATAGTAAAAAAAGTAAGAAAAGTAAAGCCAGCTCCGTTAGGAGCGAGATAAAGCCAGCGCATGTTATCTCGCACCTAACGGAGCTAAATATAGTGTATAGATATAATTACCTATGGCATCGCGCATCTATGCAGCGCTTGCCATAGGCTACAATTGTAGGCGCCGCTATGGCGGCTGCTCGCAGCTATGCTGCATAAGTCAACAGCGGGAAAAGCAGAAACCGCGGTGCATGGATTTATGAAATCCGGGGGCGGAAACCATTGTTTTACCATTTATCCAGACGCAATTGCACCGAGATTCCGGCTTGAGCCTTTCTTACCTCCTTTTCCGCCACTGCGGGTAGCGGAATCCGAGGGGCGATGTAGTCGAGTTTCTTTATCCTTATCTCCGGGGGCAATAGCGAGCGGTAGAGCTTGTCGGTTATCCATGCGGCGTAATCATATATTGCGTCGAACGATAATTCTTCATTGTGCAACTTGAACCTCCACGTGGCGCAGTCATCGACTTTCCACAAGGTAGGATAAACGACTTTAATAAGTTTCCTCACACTTTTCTGCACTTCAATCAAGCGCGTAGGGCATTCACTATACAGGAAAATAGGTATGGAATCAATATAAGCAAGATACTGCATCGCACTACTCATATCAACCTCATTATTAATTAAATATGCTCCAGACTCTTTGCATATGTTAACATCAACAATGGCAGAAGTGTCGGACTCACAAAATACTTCAACTGATATCAAATCCTCATCGCTACGATAATCTGCTGATTTGGCAACGGGAATTACAACGTCTTTTATGAAATCCACCACACGGGGTTCCATAAGCCGCGCTTCCCTGAACGTCATAATTTGACGACGGGGGGTTGAATAGGCTGTAGCAAAAAGCATGCTCAGCAGAATGGTCAGTATTAAATATTTCTTCACTTGTGAATTGGCAACGCCGTTTTTATTAAGGTTTTTGAATCAAATTTATAATAATGCCCCTTGGTCTTACCTGGAGGAACAGAGAACATAAATAATTCGATATTTGGAACATTGTTCGTAAGCACGTTTGCTGTCTTATGATCTTTATCCGAGATTGAACTGCCGCCACTTGGATGATTATGAATGAACCTACGAATAGTATAGCCATATTTTAACTGGTACTCATAGAGATATCCGAAGCCTTCCTCTGATTCTTCGTCATGAGTAGTTGTTATGAAATTCAAGCCAGACGAACCCTCTATTCCACAAACGAACCGGGAATACTCAATTTTTGTATTTTCTGCAAAGAATTCAAAGATATCCTTAGCCTCATCATCTCCTCGTATTTTTATCGTGGTATAGGCTCCGGTGGCAATTTTTATATCGTATGTCGACTGAATGATTCCAGACTTCATCGGTTTACTTTCTATAAAATCTCCATCTTGATTCGTAATTGCTATAATATCGTTTTTGTCATCCGGCTCTCGACTAATTAGATGCCCGGTGGTATTAAATATAAAATAGTCATTCCCGCTCGGGTCGATATTTTTAATCGGATTAGCGGCACAGAACACATAGGTGTTGAAGCGTGGATTGCGGTGGCCGAGGCGGTCTATGCCCGTCCATTGCGCGAGTGCGGGATAGTGATGACGAGGCCCGAAATCGGAGGTGCCTTTGGCAAGGCCTTCGAAACGCTCTTTGCCCGCGAACAGCCGGGAGTGCTGCCCTTTGGGCTCACGCCATGGCTCGCCGTAGGGGTAATAGCCGTTATGCTGCTCAAGCTGCCCGTGGCCGTCGGTAACCATAGTGACGTTCCCCTGCCAGTCGCTGTGATAGAAGTGTACGCAGCCCTTGCCGTCGAAGTAGCCTCCGGCAAAGTCGACTCGCTCCAGGGTGTCGGTGTTGAAGGTAAAGGGGCCTACGTAGAGGCGGTCACGAAGCACGATACGCCGGTCGATATATTTCATCTCTTCTTTCTGGCTCAACCTGACACCCGAGGCGCTGTATGTCTGTGTTAATGTACGCACGGGATTGCGTGTGTTGGCTCGGAATGCAGTCGACAAACCGTTGGAATTATAACGGATATTCGCTAACCCGCGGGAACCGTCACTGCTCAGCATGCCTGCCGAATTATAGCTCATGCCGTTTACATTCAACTCCTTAAGACTTCCGGCCCACCCTGTACGGCCATAGAAGTCCACTCCTTCGACTGCATCGAGGTCGGAGGTAACAGACTTAAGATGCATGCCCTCGTAGCTTATGGTGAGCTTGTCGAGGATGCCGAAAGTCTCGTCATCGCCGCTACGCGACACCACACCATAGCGAGTAATTGATGTGGGACGCCCGCGACGATCGTAACTATACGCGGTGGAGAAATCCTCGGCAGAATGGAGGGAGTCGGGAGTGTATACCGCTTTGGAGAGGCGGTCGAGGACGTCGAATGTATAATCGTAGCGGCCACCCAGCGAAGATTTATGCGCCGAGGCAGTACCGTTGTAGCGCGGTTTGGCTCCGTCGGCATAGAATATCTCTTCGGTGTACTTACGGGTACGTAGTTTAATGTCTAAGAGGTTGTTTAAAAACGATTGTTAACGGAAGTGAGTTTTCGGAGAGTAATGACGACAGCAGCAATCATAAGC
>VSPE01000062.1 GCA_009775225.1 Muribaculaceae bacterium
GAAACTTAATTTCGACTCTCCTAAAAATGCGTTCTTCCGACAAATCGCTAATTTTGCACTTGCCAGTTGAGAGTAGGTAACAATTAAATCTCCCCCTTCATAAAATACTCGTTTTTTTCTTTCTGAAAGGCTTGGAGAAGTCGGCAAATATTCTTACTTTTGAGCGCACCAAAACGGAATGCGCCGATGAAACACCTTTCACTGCCCGATGCAGCCCTTTGGCGTCGCCTGCCTTTCTACCTCGCAGCCGAGGAGTGGGCGGCCCGAGTTCTTCCACCCGACGATTATTTCTTCGCCTGGCGAGTGGCTCCGACTGTAATCTGCGGGCGCAATCAGGATATGGCGGCCGAAGTCGACCTTGACTATTGCCGTACGCATGGTATCGATGTGGTGCGGCGTCGCAGCGGAGGCGGTTGTGTATATGCCGACCGCAACAACTGGATGTTTTCCTATATCACTCCTTCCGATGATATAAGCACCACTTTTTCGCGCTATACACTTCTGGTGTCGGATATGCTGCGCAGTCTCGGTTTCGATGCGCGGCCTACTGGACGCAATGATATTGTTATTGACGACCGTAAAGTGTCGGGCAATGCCTTCTATCACATTCCGGGGCGCTCAATTGTACATGGCACAATGCTTTTCGATGTGGATATGGCCACCATGGGACGAGCCATTACTCCTTCGCGCTCCAAGCTGGAGTCGAAGCGCGTGCACTCCGTGCAGTCGCGTGTGACTTGCCTGCGGGTCGAAGGTATCGACATGAATGTGGCTGCCTTTGGTCGCTATGCTATTGAGTACATCTGCGGTACCGATGTCTATGCGGTAGGTGTCGGCGAGCTTGAGCAGATAGAGCGTATCGAACAGACTTATTACAGCCCGGAGTTTCTTCATGGTAGAATGTCGTCGGCAGAACAGACTGCCGACAGTGGCGTGATACGCCGTGCCGGACGTATTGACGGTGTAGGAGAGATTGACCTGCACATACGGCTTGACAATGTCGGCCGGATAAGTTCGGTCAACATTTCGGGCGATTTCTTCGTTTTATCAGAGCTTGACAAAGCCGTTGTGCGACATCTGAGGGGTGTGCCGTTCACACCTGCCGATGTGGGTAAAGCTCTTGCCGGAGTCGACTGCGGTGCCATTGCCGGTCTTACGGCCGAGAGTTTATATCGCCTTATCTATCCTTAATATTATACACATAAATATATATCATGAATAAACTAACCTGCCTGCACGAGCGCCATTGCGGCCTCGGAGCACAGATGTCGCCCTTTGCGGGCTACGACATGCCAATAGAATACGAAGGTCTCGATGCGGAGCACCTTGCGGTACGCACCAAGGCAGGCCTCTTCGATGTGAGCCACATGGGCGAAGTCGATATTGACGGGCCCGATGCCGTGCGCTTTGTAAATCATATATTTACGGGCGACATAAGCGAGCTGCCGACAGGTCATGCCGTTTACGGTATGATGACCAACGAGCTGG
This sequence comes from Muribaculaceae bacterium, assembly GCA_009775225.1. Classification (GTDB taxonomy): domain Bacteria; phylum Bacteroidota; class Bacteroidia; order Bacteroidales; family Muribaculaceae; genus CAG-873. The sequence continues at coordinate 1,489 of VSPE01000062.1, forward strand.
GCGGAGTAGTGGACGACCTTCTGGTGTATCGCAAGGGCGCCGACAGCTTTATGCTTGTAATCAACGCTGCCAATATCGACAAAGATATCGAGTGGATACGCCGCCATGCCGGCGCCTTCCATGTTGAGGTGCGCGACCGTTGCGCCGACTTCGGCCAGCTCGCCCTTCAGGGGCCCGACAGCGAGGCTGTAATGAAGGCCGCCTTGGGTATCGACGGCTCCGACCTTGGCTTCTATACTTTCAAGAGTCTCGACGACGGCACTATAGTGAGTCGCACCGGCTATACGGGTGAAGACGGTTTTGAAATATATGCCTCTCCGGCGGTAATAGTGGCGATGTGGGACAAGCTCATGGCTGCCGGCGTAAAACCATGTGGTCTCGGATGCCGCGACACCCTCCGTTTTGAGGCAGGGCTTCCGCTCTATGGCGACGAGCTTACTGACGACATCACTCCGCTCGAAGCCGGTCTCGGTATGTTTGTCAGTCTCGACAAACCAGGCGGATTTATTGGCTGCGAGGCTCTTAAGAAGCAGAAGGCCGAGGGGTTGCGCCGCAAGCTCGTAGGTCTTGCCATTGAAGGCGGCGCCACCGCACGCCACGGCTTCGAAGTCCTTGACCTCGACGGTGCCGTTATCGGCCATGTCACTACCGGCTATAATTCGCTCACGCTGGGTAAAAACATAGCGATGGCTCTTGTAGATGCCCGCTATGCATCGCTCGGTACGGCTCTTCAGGTACGCATACGCCGCCGCACTGTGGCAGCCGAAGTTGTCAAAAAAAGATTTTACACTCCAAACTACAAAAAATAATCTGAAATGAAAATCTATTATCTGCCCTCACACGAATACATCAAAGTAGAAGACAATATAGGCCTCGTAGGCATCAGCGTATACGCTGCCAAGCAGCTCGGAACCGTTACTTATGTCGATATGCCCGAAGAAGGTGACGACGTGGAAAAGGAAGAGGTGTTCGGTGCTGTGGAGAGCCGCAAGGCCGCATCCGACCTTTTCGCTCCTGTATCCGGCGAGGTTCTGGAAGTGAACGAGGAACTTGCCGATAATCCGCGTCTTATAAACAACGCTCCTCTCGAGACCTGGATTATGAAAGTCAAAATCAACGACCTCTCCGAGCTCGACGCCCTTATGGACGAGGCTGCCTATGCGGCTTACTGTGAGGGCCTTTCCCACTAATTCAGACATTCACGACCAAAATCCTCCAGTATATGCACCCCTATCTGCCACATACCGAGGCCGACATCGCCGCCATGCTGCACAGCTGCGGTGCGGAGACGCTCGACGACCTGTATGCCGATGTTCCACCTTCGCTCAGACTGAAAGAGCCGTACAGGCTGCCTGATGCCATGAGCGAGCCGGAGCTTGAACGCTTCTTTGCCTGCATAGCACATCAAAACCATGAACGTATTATATTTGCCGGCGGCGGTTTCTATCACCACTATACGCCGGCGGCTGTTACGGCCATGACTTCGCGCTCTGAGTTCCTTACTGCATACACTCCTTACCAGCCCGAAATATCACAAGGTACATTACAGTATATCTTCGAGTATCAGAGTATGATGTGTTCGCTTACCGGGCTTGATGTGAGCAACGCGTCGATGTACGACGGCGCTTCTGCGACTGCCGAGGCTATGATTATGGCAGTGGCCGTGTCGCGCAGGAAACGTCGCGTACTTATCTCAGCCACTGTGGCCGAAGCTGTGGCACAAGTTGCGGCTACATATGCTTTCGGTGCAGGTATTACACTGGAGGTAATACCCGAGCACGCAGGTTCGACCGACCGAGAGAGTCTTGCACAGATGCTCGGCGCCGGCGACGTTGCCGGAGTAATTGTTGCGTCGCCCAATCGCTTCGGTATCATCGAGGATTACAGCGGGTTGGCCGATATGTGCCATGCCGCCAAATCGCTCCTGATTATGAACTGTCATGCCTCGACTCTCGGAGTGCTTCGATCGCCTGCCGAGTGGGGTGCCGATATAGCTTGTGGTGAAGCTCAGTCGCTGGGTATGCCATTGAACTATGGCGGCCCGTATCTTGGCTATCTGTGCTGTACCAAGTCACTTATGCGCAAGATGCCAGGGCGCATTGTTGGCGCTACGGTCGACTCGGAAGGACGTCGCGCGTTTGTGCTCACGCTTCAGGCCCGCGAGCAGCATATACGCCGTCAGAAAGCGACATCGAACATCTGCTCCAATCAGGGCATAATGACGCTTCATGTCGCAGCATATCTCAGCCTCATGGGTGCGGAAGGGCTGCGTAGAGTCAACGAGCTGAGCTATCGAGCGGCCCATACTCTTGCCGAGCGGCTGTGCGCTACCGGCAAGGTGCGTATGCGCTATCTCGACAGCCCTTATCTAAACGAGTTCGTGGTGGAGACTGTCGAGCCGCTCGATGCCGACACCATGCTGGGCGCTCTTGATGTCGAAGGTATCCTCGGAGGCATCCGCCTTTCGGATAATGCCGTTCTTATTGCGGCTACAGAGATGTGCTCACCTGCCGATATTGAGCGTTATGTGAAAACAATCGAAAAACTTTGAGCCATGAACAAGCGTCTTTACTCCAATCTCATATTCGAGCTTTCGCAGAGAGGCCGTCGTGGCTACAGTCTGCCGGACTACAATTATGCCTGCACATCCATGAATTTGCCAGGCTCGCTTCTCCGTGCCGAAGCGCCAGAACTTCCGGAAGTGGATGAGCCGACGGTTGTGCGTCACTATACCAACTCAAGCAACAACAATTTCGGTGTCGACACAGGTTTTTATCCCTTGGGGTCGTGCACAATGAAGTATAACCCGAAAATCAACGAGGCTATGGTCGGGCGTTGCGGTATCGCCAATCTGCACCCCTCCCAGAGCACGGCCTCGGTGCAGGGCGCACTGCGCGTCTATCGTACTCTCGAGCAATATCTTGCCGAGATAGGAGGCATGGCAGAGTTTACTCTCAATCCCTTTGCGGGCGCACACGGTGAGTATTGCGGTCTCATGGTGATAAAGGCATATCACCTTTCGCGTGGCGATGATGCCCGTACAAAAGTAATTGTGCCCGTTTCGGCTCACGGCACCAATCCGGCGAGCGCCGCTATGGCAGGCTTTGAAATTGTTGAAGTTGAGTGCCTGTCTGACGGAACCGTCGATATTGACGATTTCCGTTCCAAACTCGACGATGCTGTGGCGGCGGTGATGCTCACAAATCCGAACACTGTGGGCATGTTCGAGAAAAATATTCCGCAGATAGCCGAAGCAGTGCATGCCGCCGGTGCGCTGCTGTACTACGACGGAGCAAACCTCAACCCTATGCTTGGCGTGGCTCGTCCCGGCGACATGGGTTTCGATGTGATGCACATCAATCTGCACAAAACGTTCTCTACTCCTCATGGCGGTGGCGGCCCCGGAGCAGGCCCCGTAGGTGTCCGCAAAGGTCTTGAAGCATTTTTGCCTAACCCGAGGGTGGTGGAGTGCGCTGACGGTACTCTCGACGTGGCCGACGGCGAATACGGTTTCGGCCGACTGGGTGCATGGCTCGGAAACTTTGCCGTGTATGTAAAGGCTCTGGCCTATATCCTTACTATGGGGCCAGACGGACTTGGCAAGGTTGGCCCGCTGGCGACCCTCAACGCCAACTATGTGATGCACGCCCTCTCCGACCTCTATCTCCAGCCGATTGAAGGCCCGTGCAAACACGAGTTTGTATTCGACGGTATCAGAGACAAGAGTACGGGCGTTACTACGCTAAATATTGCCAAGGCTCTGCTCGACTATGACTTCCACGCTCCTACTATCTACTTCCCCTTGCTTTTCCATGAATCGCTGATGATAGAGCCGACCGAAACCGAGTCGAAGGAAACACTCGATGCTTTTGTTGATGTTATGCGTAAGATTGCCGTCGACGCCGTTTCAGAGCCGGACAAGGTGAAGGGGGCGCCGTATACAACCCCTGTAACACACCCCGACGAAGACGAGGCTGCATTGAACCCGATAGTGAAATTCAAAGATTTATGACTCAGTACGACCTTATCGTAATAGGTGCCGGCCCCGGAGGTGTGGAGGCAGCTGCTCTGGCTGCGCGCCGGGGGCTGAAAGTCGCTCTTGTAGAGAAGGATTTGGCTGGCGGCACCTGTCTGAACAGAGGGTGTGTCCCCACAAAATGCCTCTGTGCTTCCGCCGAAAGGCTGCATGAAATTCGCTCGGCTGAGGATTTCGGCATCGTAGTAGGAGAGGTGACGGCGCACTATGACAAGGCACATGCCCGTGCCCGCGAAATAGTAGACACACTGCGCGGCGATTTATTTTCTTCATTGGCCGACGTGGAGCAGATACAGGGTGAGGCACGGCTCGGCGAGGGCAATACTGTATTCGCCGGGGGCCACTTTATGAAAGCGCGCCGCATAATCATTGCCACCGGCTCGCGGCCGGCTCCTTTTCCTTGTGAAGGCGGGGAGTTGGCCGGAAACAGCGACACTTTCCTTGCTTCCGCCATACTTCCGGGAAGTGCGGTCATTGTCGGCGGCGGCGTCATAGGGCTTGAGCTGGCATCAATCATGTGTGAGTTCGGTACCGAAGTCACAGTGCTTGAGTTCTGCCGTGAAATTTTGCCGGGTTTCGATTCGGAGATTGCCAGACGGCTGAACAAGGCTTTGTCTCGCCGTGGTGTGAAAATCATCACTTCGGCAAAGGCAACCCGCCTCAGAGAAGCGTCTGACGGTCGCCTCACACTCGAATACGAAGGCAAGAAAGGGCCGGCAATACTTACCGCAGAAAAGGTGTATGGAGCCGTAGGGCGTCGGCCGGTATTGCCCAACGGACTTGCCGAAGCCGGCGTACAGCTCGACAGTCGTGGATATATTGTCGTCGACTCCTCATTCCGTACATCCGCACCAGGTATTTATGCCATAGGCGACGTAAACGGAACCTGTATGCTTGCACATGCAGCATCGGCACAGGCACGGATTGTGTCGGGGCAGACAGATTGCGTAGGCTGTGTTCCGTCGGTGGTATTCACCATTCCCGAGTGTGCATCGGTAGGACTGACCGCCGAAAGTGCCGAGGGATTGTCTGCGGTAAAAATTCCGTATGGAGCAAATTCCAAAGCGATGGCAGCCGGTACTGCCGACGGATTTGTGAAAATTGTGTACAACGAACAGCGGCAAGTGGTAGGGTGTCAGATACTCGGCGCTCATGCTGCCGACCTTATCAGCGAGGCGGCGATAATCATCGACGCCGGATATACGTTAGACCGTTTGGCCTCGTTTACAGTGAGTGCTCATCCGGGTCTTTCCGAACTCATCCAGCAGGCCGCCGCTTCGGTATAGAAAAATCTGGACTTCAAGCTTGAACTTGAAGTAACTCACAATTTTGTGCGCCCTCCTGGTAATTCGCCTGAGGGCGCACATTACTTATTACTTATTTTATTCCGTTTTTTCTGCGATTATAGCTTCGGTGGGCACGGCCACCGATAAGAGCGCCTAAGACGGCGCCTGCGAGAGGGAGAAGGATAAAGACTGTTTTCATAATGGCTACTTGGCGATTGTTGATATGCGCTATAATATATTAGACGCAAAACGATTGTGGATATTTCATGTCGCCTTCAGAATGTATTCAACATTGTTTTTCCATTGTTTGGATTGAGGTTGTTCTACTGTGGTGTAGAAGATTTAATCCCCAAAAAGGTGGCTGAATATCAAAAAAACTCTTACCTTTGTAATATAAATTTTAATTAGAGTAACGCTCTTTCTTCATACATGGATGTAATAGAGTTATTTGCAGGTGTCGGAGGATTTAGAATAGGTTTGGATAGGGTTGATGATTGTTTCTTCCATACTATCTGGAGCAATCAATACGAGCCATCGACTAAAATACAGCATGCTTCCCGAACCTACACTTCAAGGTTTGGAGCCGTAGGTCATGTCAATGCGGATATTGCAACTGTGGCTACAGATACTATTCCTGACCACGACATGCTGTGCGGAGGCTTTCCGTGTCAGGATTATTCTGTTGCCCGCGTGCTCAGTGAGGCAAAGGGTCTTGAAGGGAAAAAAGGTGTCCTGTGGTGGGAAATAGAGCGTATCGTGCGTGAAAAAGGCGAAAATGCACCTTCAATTCTTTTTTTGGAAAATGTCGACCGTCTGATTATTTCTCCCGCCAAACAGCGTGGTCGCGATTTTGCGATTATTCTTCAGTCTTTGGCTGATTTGGGGTATATCGTAGAGTGGAGGATTATAAACGCAGCGGATTATGGTATGCCTCAGCGTCGCAGGCGTACATATATTCTGGCATATAAGAAGGGTTCGCGCATAGCCGCTCAGGTTAAGGATGCCAATATATGGTTGTTCGAGGAAGGTGTATTTGCCAAGGCATTCCCTGTGCAGACAGATAACTCCAACGGCCTTTTTAAGTATGAAGTGATACCGTTTCCATTGAAGGAGGTCGATGAAGACTTAGCCGACTTAAGTCAAAACTTTAATGCAAAAAATCTACTGCGGCCTTTCTCTAACGGTGGAGTCATGATAGACGGAATGGTGTGGACGGCAAAAGTTGAGCCAAACTATAGCGGGGACAAAATTCTGCTTGGAGATGTTATCGCCAAAGGGGCAGACCGCGAGCTTATCACTGAAGATTTCTATATTTCGGAGGATACCCTTCCAAAATGGGAATATCTAAAAGGGGCAAAGCACGAAATGCGAAAATCTAAAGACGGGTTCGAATTTTCGTACAATGAAGGTACTATGGTTTTTCCTGACCCGCTGGATAAACCGTCGCGTACAATCATTACGAGCGAAGGCGGCGCTACGGCATCACGTTTCAAGCACGTGATAAAAGATCCGGTCAATGGTCGTCTGCGTCGCCTTATACCGCTTGAGCTTGAGCGTCTGAATATGTTCCCGGACAACCACACTGTCGGAGAGTCGGATTCCAAGCGAGCCTTCTTTATGGGAAATGCCCTTGTATGTGGGATTGTGACTAAGGTGGGGCAAGAGATTATTGCCAGAATGGGGTGAAATTTAAGAGCATCGTACAAGATGTACGACGCTCCAGTTTATTCTAATCCAAGTTCGGGGAATGTCTCTCGGGCAAGCGCTATGGAGATGGGCGAGACGCCTATAGGCGGCCGGGAGAACTGAGAACATAATTTCGACAGGCTGCCTTTGCCCAGGAGAATAGCAATTAAGTGAAGTAGTCAAGACTTAATCTGACAATTACGGATAAAAACATTACCTTTGTAAAAAGAAAAGATTAAGCCATGAC
>VSPE01000063.1 GCA_009775225.1 Muribaculaceae bacterium
ACATCTACATCACCATCTACATCAGCAGCAGCATCCGCAACAACAGCTGCAGCAACAACAGCAGCAGCCCATGACCCAGTCGGCCCAACAAATCCTGCAATCCATGCAGAATAAAGAAAACCAGACCCGAAAGAAGGTCAAGGAACAAGAGCCTCAGGCCGGACGCCGCCAAAGCGACCGCCCATGGTAATTCAAGCTTACGGACTATGAGAATGAAACGTGCAATATTACTCCTTCTTCTGATTATAGGCACGCTGGCCGCCTCGGCCCAGCAGCCCTCGTTTTCTCTTGTTCCGCCACGAAATGTGGTGCAGGGACGCAATTTCGCACTTACATTCCGCCTCAGCGATGGCGACGCCAATCCACCCTCGGCACCGCAGCTCGACGGATGCACTCTGCTCTTCGGCCCCGCCATGTCGACAATGCAGAGCACCCAGATTATCAACGGGCGCATGTCTACGTCCAGTTCAATTGACTTTACATTCACATATCGCGCCGACACACCTGGTACGGTAGACATCCCCGAACTGTCGGTAAACTGCGAAGGCAAGACACTGCACAGCCGCAAAGCTTCCTTCCAGATACTTCCTGCCGATAATCCTTCCGCTTCCCAAGGAAGCACACAGGGAAGCCAAGGCACACACCCGCAAGCGTCAGCTCCTGGCAGAGTATCACCCGACGACCTTTTGGTACGCGTATCATTCTCCAAATCCTCCGTATATGAGCAGGAGCCTGTGGTAGCCACCATAAAGGTCTACACCAAGCACGACATATCCTCGTTTATGTCTACCACACAGCCGGCCTTCGAAGGCTTCCTGTGCGAAGAGCTTCCTGTGAGCCTTGAGACATCAATGGAACACTACAACGGACAGAACTACCACACCGCCGTACTCAAACGCCTGCTGCTCTACCCTCAGAAAGCGGGCAAGCTTAGTGTAAACTCAGGCAAATACGATGTGACTATTGTACAATACGAGACCGTAAACATGGGTTTCTTCCGTACACAAAGGCCGGTTGAACGCGAGGTGACAACATCATCGAACGTAGCCACCCTCAACGTAAAGGCCCTCCCCGAGCCACGCCCGGCAGGCTTCAACGGAGCTGTGGGCCACTTTTCCGTGAACACGAGACTCGAGCCTGAGCTTATGCGCACCAACGAGGCTTCGGTTTACTCCTACATAGTACGCGGCCGCGGCAACATCAAATATCTCTCCGAGCCCGGTGTACAGTTCCCCGCAGGCATCGACGCATATACCCCGAAAACCGAAATCAACGCGAACGTGACAGGCGGCTCCAACATGAGCGGCACATTCACCACACTCTATACTATCGTGCCGCAGGAAGTGGGCAACTTCACAATAGAAGGCACTCCCTTTGTATATTTCAACCCCGAAAGCAAAAAATACGAAACCGCGGAAGTTCCCGATACACCTATACGGGTACTCAGAGGCAACAATTCGGTAGGCACTCCCGTTCAGACTGCAATTGACCATACCATCAACGACATTCTCCACATACGCCCTGTAGAGAGCGGTCAGCGCACAAGCGCAGTAAGCTATACATTCACCGCCACCTACTACTGGCTTGCTTATATAGCAGTGGCTGTATTGCTGGTCCTGCTTGTGATAGTTTACCGCCGCCATATACGCCTTCAGGCAGATGTGACGGGACGGCGCCTCGCCAAAGCCGGCCGCATTGCCACCAAACGCCTGCGTGAGGCAAGAGCGGCAATGAACGACCACGAAAGCGACCGCTTCTACACAGCACTCTCCAAGGCTCTGTGGGGATATCTAAGCGATAAATTGTCGATTTCAGTCTCCCAGCTCACACGCGACAATGTGGCAGGCAAGCTCACAGCCTACGGCCTATCGCATGCCGATACAGACCGCATGCTTGATGTACTCGACCAGTGCGAAATGGCCCGCTTCACCCCCTCACATTCCGACGACGAAATAGCCCGCCTATACGCACAGGCCTCGGCGGCAATCAAATCGGTTGAAGACGTTAAAAAGTAAACAGCCATGAAGAAATTCATCATACTCACACTCCTCGCCTCAGTCTTTATACACTGCTCAGCCCTCACCACAGGCGAGGCGGCAGATTCGGCATACAACAAGGAAAACTACCGTGAGGCTATCGAGCTATACACCCGCAGCATTGCCGAAGATGGCATGAGCGCGAACGCCTACTACAATCTCGGCAACGCCTACTTCCGCAACGACAATCTCGGCAAGGCGGTAGTCAGCTACGAGCGCGCGCTTAAGCTCGACCCTACCGATGCCGACGCACGCCAGAACCTCGAATTCGTGCGCTCGCGCATCCAGGATAAACCGGAAGATGACACCGCATTCTTCGCACGCCTGCACCGCTCGGTTATGCACACACTCAAGCCCGACACATGGGCGTGGACTGCTTTCGGCATATTCGTATTGCTCATGGGCGCAATCGCGTTATACATATTCTCGCGCAACGTGCCTGCCCGTAAGAGCGGCTTCTTCGGAGGCATCGTCCTGCTCGTACTCTTTGTCTATACCCTCGCCACAGCCTACGACAGCATGGCAAGCGCCCGCTCGCATGAGTCGGCCGTGGTGACGGCACCATCGACCCAGCTAAGCTCCACCCCCCGCGCCTCCCGCACTGCCTCCGACAAGGTTGTCACCATACACGAAGGCACGAAAGTGGAGATAGTGGATTCGGTGGCAACTCCCGACGACCCTGTATCGCCCAAATGGTACAATGTTAAAATAAACAACGGCACCAAGGCGTGGCTGCGCGCAAGCGATGTCGAAAGAATTTGATAAACAACACTTTGTGCCGAAACGAGGGCCTACAAAATAAAAATATGTTATAAAACATATAAAATATTTTGCCAAACGTTTGTTTACTTAAGAAAATGGAACTAATTTAGTAAGCGAATTTAATAAATTGTATTTCTAACCTAAAACTATATAGGATATGACAAAGACAATCACCTTCAACGAGCTCCGTCGTCTTAAAGACAGCCTACCCGACGGTTCGATGCATCAGATTGCAGACAGACTCAACACCACGGTTCAGACCGTACGCAACTACTTCGGTGGCAGCAACTACAACTTCGGTAAGAACTGTGGTGTACACATAGAGCCCGGGCCTGACGGTGGTATCGTTGTCCTTGACGACAGCACTATCTACGACATGGCTGTCGAAATCCTACAGAAACAGGAAGCCGAATAAACACGGCCAAGCGCATAACTCTCACGAAAGGACACCTGGCAAAGCTTTTGCCTTCGTGTCCTTTTGCGTTTTCAACCCCAAACACAAAACTCTCATGTCGCGATTTATAACCGTTGCCATACACACCTACGAAAAAGCCCTGTCGCTGCGCGCTCTGCTCGAAGGCGAAGGCATAGAAGTAGAGCTCAACAACGTCAATCTCGAAGTGCCGGGCTTCTCTTCGGGCGTACGCGTACGCATACACGAAGAAGACCTGCCGCTTGCACTGCGTATAATCGAGAACCGAGAGCTTTTTACCACAGCTTCGGAAGCCACGGCGGCATCATCACATGTAATCCTGGTTCCGATAGACATGAGTGAAAACTCATTCAAGGCAGCACTCCTCGCCGCCACCCTCGCGTTCAGGCACAAGGAGTCACTTATGTTTCTATACAGCTATATCGACCCGTATATCACCGGCAATGTACAGTTTACCGACGCCTTGAGCTACGATATAGGCGAGACAGGCGCTCGCGAACAGCTTGTGGCGAACGCGCGCAAGCTTATGGAGCACTTTGCCGACCGGCTTCGCTCTGCCATGAAGCGCGGCGAGGCCCCCATGGTGAAATTCGACCATACCGTTGTGGAAGGGGTGCCCGAAGACGCAATCATAGAATACGCACGCATAAACCCTCCCCGACTCATCGTAATGGGTACGCGCGGAGCTGAGAAGAAAGAAAGCGAAATGATAGGCAGTGTAACCGCCGAGGTACTCGACGAGGGCCGCTTCACAGTGCTTACAGTGCCCGAGCCGTCGGAGTCAGCCACACTGCTGGAGCCAAAAAAGATATTGTATTTCAGCAATCTCGACCAAAACGATATCCTCGCCATCGACACGCTCTACCGCCTGTACGGTACTAAAGAAGCCTCCGTAACAATAGTACACATACCTAAAAAACGGCGTTTCAGCGACCGCTCGGCCGACAAAGCACTGCTGCGCCTCAGCAACTATTGCCGCGATAACTTCAGCCACTACCACTTTGTGAGCGTTCCAGTACGTCAGAGCGACGGAGACAAAGAATTTGCCAAGCTCAACGAAGAGCACCACTTCGACCTGATTGTCATTCCCAACAGACGCCGCAACGCTTTCAGCCGCCTCTTCAACCCCGGCCTCGCACACAAAATACTTTTCCAGACAGACATCCCCATGCTCGTTATTCCTGTATAAAGACAAATTTTTATTTAACTGGGTGCCACGACATTTATGGCATAATCAGCACTGCCTGCAAGGGCCATTTGCAATTTTCTTCAAAAAAAGTGCAAGAAAAATTTTGCAGAATAAAAAAAAGTGCCTAACTTTGCACTCGCAAACGGCGGGATAGCTCAGTTGGTTAGAGCGTCGGATTCATAACCCGGAGGTCACGAGTTCAATTCTCGTTCCCGCCACAAAATAAACCAATCATCGCACTAGGCCGAAGCTAATCGCTCCGGCCTTTTTTCATACCACAATCAGATGAAAAAGCAACAGACACTGACAGTGCGCTCCATAAGCCACCTCACCGGCGGTTCGGTGCACATCACACTCTGTCCGCCGCAAGGCGAAGCGCTGCCCCCCATGCAGCCAGGCCAGTTTGTTGAAGTGGCAATCGGCAAAGCCGATGTTCTGCTCAACCGTCCCTTCTCAATCTTCCATGCCGATGCCGAAAGCCTCGAGCTTCTCGTAAAACCCCTCGGACGTGCAACCGACGTCCTTGCCGATTATGCCGCAGGCGACACTATGCGTGTGATATCGCCGCTCGGACGCGGTTTCCGCATGCCCGCAGTAGGCAGCAAGGTACTTCTCATCGGCGGCGGCGTAGGCGTTGCGCCCTTCTATTTCCATGCCGAAGCTCTGTTGCGCATCGGCATACGCCCCACCCTCCTCTACGGCGAACGCACGACCCCCGACGCCTCTCTGATTGCCACCCTGTCGGCAGTTGCCGACGTGAAGGTATGTACCGACGACGGCAGCTGCGGTTTCCACGGACTCGTTACGCAGCATCCGGCATTTGCCTGCGACTACGACCTTGTACAGGTGTGCGGCCCCATGCCAATGATGAAGGCTGTGTATGCACAGGCTCGCGAACGCGGACTCGACACTCAATTCTCGCTCGAAAACAAAATGGCATGCGGCCTTGGTGCCTGCCTCTGCTGCGTAGAAAAAACAACCACCGGCAACCGCTGCGTATGCACCGACGGCCCGGTATTCAACATCGATGAACTGCCATGGTAGACCTCAGCACTAAAATAGGCGACATTGCTCTCAGTAACCCCGTACTTACCGCCTCGGGAACATTCGGCTACGGCCTCGAATACAGTGATTTTCTCGACCTCGGACGCCTCGGCGGTTTCGTGGTCAAGGGCACTACTCTCGAAGGGCGTCAGGGCAACGACTACCCGCGCATGGCCGAAACTCCGTCGGGTATGCTCAATGCTGTAGGTCTCCAAAACAAAGGCGTAGACCACTTCATAGAGCATATCTACCCCCGGATACGCGACTGCGGCTCTGAGGTAATAGTAAATGTGTCTGGAGCCTGCATAGCCGACTACGTGGCCTGTGCGGGACGTATAGCCGACCGCACCGAACTGCGCGTGATAGAGCTGAACATATCGTGCCCCAACGTAAAGCAGGGCGGCATGGCATTCGGCACCACCTGCGAAGGGGCGTCGGAAGTTGTATCGGCTGTGCGCAAGGCGTGGCCCGGGCATCTCATGGTGAAACTGTCGCCCAATGTCACATCTATCACCGACATCGCCAAAGCGGTTGAAGGCGCGGGCGCCGACAGCGTATCGCTCATCAACACTCTCCTCGGCATGGCTATCGACGTGGAGCGCCGCCGCCCCCTGCTGTCTACCGTCACCGGCGGTATGTCAGGCCCCGCCGTACGCCCCATTGCAGTGCGCATGGTATGGCAGGTAGCAAAAGCCGTAGGCATCCCTGTAGTTGGCCTCGGCGGCATCCGCACCGCATCCGATGCACTCGAGTTTATCATGGCCGGAGCTTCGGCGATACAGGTAGGCACCGCCAACTTCATCGACCCGGCGGTGACGATGCACATCATCGACGGTCTTGAAGATTATTGCCGCCGCCACAATGTGGAGCGGCTCATGGACTTGCGCGGCATCATCTGATACGCCTCCACTCCACGGGAAACGATGAAAGCACTCACATACACCGCTCCAGGCACCTTCGAGCTGACCGAGAAACCGACACCCGGGATTGTCGAGGAAACAGACGCCATTGTCCGAGTGACACTGGCCAGCATCTGCTCGTCCGACCTGCACATACTGCATGGAAGTGTGCAGCAGTCTGTGTCCGGCATCACCGTAGGCCACGAAATGGTAGGCATCGTCGAAGCCACAGGCAAAGCTGTAGCCAAGGTAAAACCGGGCGACAGGGTTGCTGTAAACGTAGAGACTTTCTGCGGTGAGTGTTTCTACTGCCGCCGCAGCTTCGTGAACAACTGTATCAACGGGGGCTGGCAGCTTGGATGCCGTATTGACGGAGGCCAGACCGAATATGTACGCGTGCCCTACGCCGATACCGGACTGACACTCATCCCGGAGAATGTCTCCGACAGGCAGGCTTTGTTTGTGGGCGATATACTCGCCACCGGTTATTGGGCGGCCAAAATTTCGGAAATATCGAGCGACGACACCGTTCTGATAATCGGAGCGGGCCCGACAGGCATCTGTACTCTGGAGTGTGTGAGGCTATATTCTCCGGCCGCTATTGTGGTGTGCGAAACCGACCCTCTGCGGCGGAACTTCGTGCAGACACACTATCCGCAGGTAAAGACAGTGATGCCGTCGGAGTGCGAGTCGGTTCTGAAAGGCCTTACCGACGGGCGCGGCGCCGACCGCGTAATTGAGGTTGCCGGCACTGACGACACTTTCCGCATGGCATGGCAGCTCGCACGCCCCAACGCCATAGTCACCATAGTGGCCCTCTACGACAAAGAGCAGACTCTGCCATTGCCTTGGATGTATGGCAAAAACCTGACATTCAAAACCGGAGGTGTAGACGCATGCGACTGCAACAGAATTATGCAACTGATAGCCGAGGGTAAAATCGACACCACACACCTTATCACGCACACGTATTCGCTTGCCTCCGTTCAGGATGCCTACAGCCTTTTCGAGCGTCGCGCCGAAGGTGTAATCAAGGTCGCCATAGAGCCATAGGCAGGCATCATACACTTCTATGCTGCATTGCCGTCAACGCGGCGGGGAGTCGGCTGCGCGCATAGTTGCGGTGTATGCCGTTCTGCTTTACATAATTGAGTAAATCGCGATAGTTACCCCTGAATACATTGATGTCTACGGCATGGCCTATTCCTGCCGCGCGGCCCGTCTCTGTAAACTGCCATATTTCCCAGTGTCGGGCAGTCGGCTTGGCTCCGTAGCGTGCTATCCAGTAGTCGTATCCGTCGAGCCCGTGCCCTCGTAGATAGTCGATGTAATAATTGTTATACGTATATACAATCGGTTTTACTCCATAGTGGGCTTCTATTATTCTGAGCCATTCCTTAGCCATGCGTACCACCTTTGCATGGTCGCGCCGCATTGTTGCTTTGTCAATCTCAAGGTCGAGCACGGGAGGCAAATCACCGGCTTCGAGAGGCGTGTTGGCTATAAACTCGGCAGCCTGCCGCACTGCCGGAGTATGTACCGAAAGGAAATGGTAGGCGCCACGGATAATACCGCAGCGGCGAGCCTGTGCAAAATTACGCTCGAAGGTAGGGTCTTTTACTGTAGTACCCTGCGTACTCTTCATCATAGCAAATAGTACCGGCTGGCGGTATAGCGTCTTTCTGTTTGAGGGGAGCACCTTTCCCGACGCGTTTGCAGGCAAAGAGAGGCGCGTCCACTCTACCTCTTTCTGATATTTCGACACATCTATGCCGTAGCACTGGCGCCCCGGCACGAACTTCTGGCCTTTGACGGGCTGATAGACACCATTGCGCCATATACCGAACTCAAAAGTATCGTCGGCGAACTGCATGCGCCCGAGTCCGCATCGCCGGCCATTGCTCCAAAAACCATAGTAAGCAGTCCCGTTATCGTAGCGGCATATTCCGTAACCGTCGGGCACACCGGCCGATACAGCGCCTTCATACACATACCCGTGGCCTTTGATAACGGCAGCTGAAGCAGCCATGGCAACACATATAGCAGCAGCCAAAATATATTTCTTATCTTTCATTCTATACACATATTATATAGAGATTAACGCCCGGAAAGACAATAAGAGGTTGTTTAAAAACAAATGTGAATAAAAAAATAAGCATCAGTCGAAATTTCAGACATTTATGCTTTGGTGA
>VSPE01000064.1 GCA_009775225.1 Muribaculaceae bacterium
CGCCATTAAGTCTCGAGTCTCAAAAAATATGGGCCTATTCAGAACGGTGCTTTTTGCACTTCGTTATTGAATCTTCAAGCGACGACATTCCTACCGTCGATGCGCCGCAAGGCTCTCAGTGGGATTGCTTTTGTCGTATCGGTTATTTTTTTAATAGTTTCGGGGTTGTTCAAGCTCTATCCACTCTGCTACTGCGGGCGACAGTTCCCGCAGGGGTGTCATTACGAAGTCGCGCAGGGGGGCGCGGGGATGCGGTATGGACAGGCGCTCGTCAGAGTAAACGAGGGTGTCGAGGGCTATGATGTCGATGTCGATACCGCGGTCGCGGTAGGTGCCGTCGGGGTTGCGGTGCGGCAGCGGCGATATGCTTCGTTCGATGGCCTGTAGTGCGTCGAGCAGAGTGTGCAGAGCAGCTGGTGAGGTGTCTATGCCGCACTCCACGGCCAGTCCGACGTTGAGAAAGCGGTTTTCCGACAAGAAGCCCCAGGGCTCGCTCTCCACCGTGGCCGAACGGCGAACCGTGGCGCCTGCAAAGAGGGGGCACGAAATAACAGCGGCGACCGCCCGGGCTATCATAGCCCGTCGGTCGCCGCTGTTGGTGCCTATATTGATATACAGGGTATGTGTTGTCATTCGAGTGCGCGTGCCACTTCTTTCTCTTCGAAGCCTTCGATGAAGTCGCCGACCTTGATGTCGTTGTATCCGGCAATGGATACACCGCAGTCGAAGCCTGAGAGAACTTCTTTGGCGTCGTCTTTGAAGCGTTTGAGCGAGCCGAGGTCGCCGGTGTAGCGTACGATGCCGTCGCGGATGAGGCGAACCTTGCACCCGCGTTTGAGCTTGCCTTCGCGCACGATAGCGCCGGCGATAGTGCCCACCTTCGACACGTGGAATGTCTCCAGTACTTCGGCAGTACCGATTACCTCTTCCTTGATTTCTGGCGCGAGGAGGCCTGCCATAGCGTCTTTGACCTCTTCGATAGCCTGATAGATTACCGAGTAGAGGCGGATTTGCACGCCGTCGCGTTCGGCGGCGCGGCGGGCTGCAACGCTCGGGCGCACCTGGAAGCCGATGATGATAGCGTCGGATGCAGCGGCCAGGGTGACATCGCTCTCCGAGATTTCGCCCACGGCCTTGTGGAGTACGTTCACCTGTACTTCCTCGGTAGAGAGCTTGATGAGCGAGTCGGAAAGTGCTTCTATCGAGCCGTCCACGTCGCCCTTCACAATTATGTTGAGCTCCTGGAAGTTGCCGATTGCACGGCGGCGGCCGATATCCTCGAGAGTGAGGAGCTTGGTGGTGCGGAGACCCTGTTCGCGGGCGAGTTGTTCGCGCTTGCCTGCGATGTCGCGGGCTTCCTGCTCTGTCTCGAGCACGTTGAAGGTGTCGCCGGCCTGGGGAGCGCCGTTGAGGCCGAGGATGAGGGCAGGTGTTGCGGGGCCTGCTTCCTTAATGCGCTGGTTGCGTTCGTTGAACATAGCCTTCACCTTGCCGAAGTGGTTGCCTGCGAGTACTACGTCGCCCACATGGAGGGTACCGTTCTGTACCAGCACGTTTGCCACATAGCCGCGGCCCTTGTCGAGCGACGATTCTATGATTGTGCCGGTGGCGCGGCGGTTGGGGTTGGCGCGCAGTTCGAGGAGCTCGGCTTCGAGAAGCACTTTCTCCATGAGCTCTTCCACGCCGATGCCCTGCTTGGCCGATATGTCCTGGCTCTGGTACTTGCCGCCCCATTCCTCTACGAGGTAGTTCATTGCGGCGAGTTCCTCCTTGATTTTGTCAGGGTTGGCATGGGGTTTGTCTATCTTGTTGATTGCAAATACGATAGGTACGCCTGCTGCCGATGCGTGGTTGATAGCCTCGACGGTCTGGGGCATGACGTTGTCGTCGGCAGCCACGATGATAATCACAAGGTCGGTTACCTTTGCGCCTCGGGCACGCATTGCCGTGAATGCTTCATGGCCCGGGGTGTCGAGGAATGTTATGTGGCGTCCGTCGGCGAGTTTTACGCTGTACGAGCCGATGTGCTGTGTGATGCCGCCGGCCTCGCCTGCGATAACGTTGGCCTTGCGGATGTAGTCGAGCAGCGAGGTCTTGCCGTGGTCTACGTGGCCCATGACGGTCACTACCGGCGGACGGCTCTCGAGGTCTTCCTCGCGGTCTTCCTCCTGGTGGATAGCGTCTGCCACTTCGGCCGATACATACTCGGTGGTAAAGCCGAATTCCTCGGCCACGATGTTGATTGTCTCGGCATCGAGGCGCTGGTTGATGGACACCATTACACCGAGGTTCATACATGTGGCGATTACGTTGTTTACGGGCACGTCCATCATGGCGGCGAGGTCGTTGGCGGTCACGAACTCGGTGATTTTGAGTACGCGGCTTTCCGCCATTTCGGCCTGCTGGGCCTCGCGCTCGCGCGAGGCGTTTGCTTCGCGTTTTTCCTTGCGCCACTTGGCGCCCTTCTTCAGGTTCTTGTCTTTTGCGGTAAGGCGAGCGAGGGTTTCCTTTACCTGCTTCTGTACGTCTTCTTCGCTTACCTCGGGGGTTACGGGACGTGTGTTGCGGTTTCCGCCCTTGGCCTGCTGGCGGCGGTTGTCGCCACTTCCGCGGCCGTTGTTGTTGCCTCCTCCGTTGCCGCCTCGACGGTTGTTTTCGCCACTGCCGTTATTTCCGCTACCGTTGCCGCCGCGCTGGTCGCGGTTGCCGGCCGACTGTCCTACCTTTTCGATGTCGACTTTTTCTTTGCCGGCTATGCGGCGACGCTTCTTGCGGTCGGCTTCGGCCGATGATGCGCCGGGTGCTCCGGGACGGCCTCCACGGCGTTCGTCGCGGCTCTTTTTCTTGGGCCGGGTGTTCTGGTTGAGAGCCTCGAGGTCGATTTTGCCCACGATGTTGAGCGAGGGTGCAGGTGCGGTGCGCTCGATAGTGAATATTTCTTCTTTGGGGACCTCGGCAGCTGGGGCTGTAGTGGGAGTTATGGGGGTTTCGGGAGCTTTGGGAGCGGATGCTGCCTCAGCTTTGGGTGCGGATACTGCCTCAGCTTTGGGAGTTTCGGGGGCCTCTTTTGGAGTTTCTTTTGGAGTTATGGGTGCTTTTGGAGTTTCGGGAGTGGCTTCGGGAGCCTTGGGTGCGGGAGCTACCTCAGCTTTGGGAGCGGGTGCGGGAGCTGCCTCTGTCTTGGGTTCGGGTGCAGGTGTGGCTTCGGGCGTGCGCACTATTGGGTTGCCCTTGGAGTCCAGCTCGAGCTTGCCCAGGATACGGGGTTTCTGTGTGACAGTCGTAAGGGGCTCTTCTTTGGGAGCCTCTTCTTTGGCCGAAGTGGCAGCTTTGGCGCGGTTCTCCTTACGTTCGGTGGTAATCTGCGACGAACGGTTTTTAAGGTCTTTGTCGCTCTTGAATGCGCTCATGAGAAGCGCCACCACATCGTCCTCAACACGGGTGTTGGGGCTTTCGTCGATGCTGATGTTTCGTTTGCGCAGAAAGTCGATAACGGTAGGAAGAGATACGTTAAGGTCTTTTGCTATTTTGCTTATCTTAGTTTTCGCCATATTGTCGTTTTAAGTTTTTTGAATTATGAAGCTGAGAGCTTTTGTGCGGGAAGAGAGGTAGGGTTGAGGGGGAATTATTCAGTCATTCATAATTCATGCCTCGGAGGTGGTATCCTCTTCGGCAGCAGGAGCCTCGGGGGCTTCTTCGTCCTCGTATTCGCGGCGGAGGATGTCGAGTACATCGTCTATGGTGTTCTCTTCAAGGTCCGATTTCTCGATGAGGACAGAGCGGGGTGTGTTGAGCACGCTCTTGGCTGTGACGCAACCTATGTTCTTGAGTGCGTCGATAACCCAAGCGTCGATTTCGTCGCGGAAGTCGTCGAGGTAGATGTCGTCCTCGTATACCATTTCGGTGTCGCGGTATACGTCGATTTCGTAGCCGGTGAGCATGGTGGCGAGCTTTATGTTGTGGCCGTTCTTACCGATAGCGAGCGAAACTTCTTCGGGACGGAGGAATACCTCGGCCTTGCGGGCTTCTTCGTCGAGGCGGATGTTGGAAATGCGTGCGGGCGAGAGGGCGCGCTGGATGAAGAGCGCGGGGTTGCTTGTGAAGCAGATAACGTCGATGTTCTCGTTGCGGAGCTCGCGAACGATGCCGTGTATACGCGAGCCTTTTACGCCCACGCAGGCGCCTACGGGGTCGATACGGTCGTCGTAGCTCTCTACGGCAATCTTGGCGCGTTCACCCGGGATGCGGGCCACGGCGCGGATGCTGATGAGGCCGTCGTGTATTTCGGGAACTTCAAGCTCGAAGAGGCGGCGCAGGAACTGCTCGTTGGTGCGCGATACCGTAATTTTGGGGTTGTTGTTCTTGTTGTCTACGTTGGCGATGACAGCGCGTACGGTTTCGCCTTTGCGGAAGAAGTCGCCGGGGATAGACTCGTTTTTGGGCAGGAGGAGTTCGTTCTTGTCGTCGTCGAGCAGGAGAGTCTCGCGCGACCAGGTCTGATATACCTCGCCGGTCACGAGTTCGCCTTCCAGCTCTTTAAACTTATTGTATACGGCTTCTTTCTGGAGGTCGAGGATGCGGCTCTGGAGGGTCTGGCGCAGGTTGAGGATAGCACGGCGGCCGAAGTTCTCGAAGATGATTTCGCGAGAGTGTTCTTCGCCTACCTCTGCTTCGGGGTCGTCGTCGGCGCGGGCGTCGCTGAGCGAGATTTGGAGGTTGGGATTGTCGACTTCGCCGTCGGGCACAACCTCGAGGTTCTGGAATATCTGTACGTCGCCCTTGTCGGGGTTGAGGATGACGTCGAGGTTCTCGTCGGTGCCGAACATTTTTGCCAGCACGTTGCGGAACGATTCTTCCAGTACGCTTATCATTGTGGTTTTGTCGATGTTCTTCAGTTCCTTAAACTCGGCGAACTGCTCGACCATATTCGGTTTTTCCTCTTTTTTTGCCATTATGATGTGGGTGTTGGTTTACGGGATTGGGGGTATAAATTGATGTCAGAATTTGAGGTCGTAGCGCACATACTTGCAGTCGGCCGACTTCAGAGCTACGGCTTCCTGCTTCACTACGGGACGCTTTGCGCCCGGCTCTTTCACTTTCAGGGCCACTTCTATGGTGAAGTCCACGTCGCGGTCGGTGATGCCGCCGGGAGCCACTTCCACAAGGGTTCCGTGAAGTTTGCGCCCGTCGCGAGTGAGAACTTCCACTTCGTTGCCTACGTTCTTGTCGTACTGGCCGCGTACTTTGAAGTCGGAGGTGATGCCTGCCGAGCCGACTTCCAGCTCGTAGTCTTCGGCATCGCGGTCGAAAGCCTCTTCGATGCTGCGGGTTATACGTGCGCAGGCGTCGATATCCACGCCTGTGGGCGAGTCGATTTCCACGGCGATGGCATTGCCGGGGTTCACGGCTATGTCAATCACGTAGAGGTCGGTGCCGGCTATGGCGTCGGCCACGGTCTTACTCAGTAATTCCTTGTCTATCATATTCTGTATTCGGGGGTCTCCAAACAAAGAGGAGGAAGCTTTGTGCCCCCTCCTCTGATGAAGATTTATGCAAAATTAGCGCTTTTTATATTAAGGTGCAAGCCGAGGCAGTCGCTGCATCGGGTTATTTAGCCTTTGTTATAAAAAGTTAAGATATATTAACTGATTATCCCTCAAATTCGATGAGGACAGCATCGGTGCCAACTACATCGTTGGGCTTCACGAAGATGCGTTTTACCACGGCGTCGAACTCTGCTGTCACATCGTTTTCCATTTTCATGGCCTCGTACACGAGCAGGAGCTTGCCTTTGCTTACGGCATCGCCGGGCTTTACGTCTATCGAGATGATGCGTCCGCCCATAGGTGCTTTGAGGGTGGGGCCGGTAACGGGTTCTTCAGGAGCGGCAGCGGCTTCTTCTTTCTTCACTTCGGGTGCGGGCGCGGTAGCCTTGTATTCCTCTTCGCGGCGCTTGCGCAGGAAGGTGTTGGCCACGGTGGGCAGAAGTTCGAGCAGCAGCTCTTCTTCTTTGTTTTTGGCCAGAGGTGCGCCGCCGAATTCGTCGAGCGTGGGGTTCTGGGGTTTGCGGTATGAGCTTACGTCGTAGGGCTTTTCAACGGGGCTGCCGGTGATTTTCTCGCGGAAGGCGGGGTCTACGGGTACCGGGGTGTGGCCGTACTCACCCTTGACGAGGCTGATAAACTGGTTCGAGGGGTTGGAGTAGTCGGGCTGGCCTTTCTTGCGGTCGAGAGCCACCGATACGGCCTGCGAGCCTACAATCTGGCTCGTGGGGGTCACGAGGGGTACGAGACCGGCGTCGCGGCGTACCATGGGGATGAGAGCCATAGCGTCGTTGAGGAGGTCGGACGCGCCGAGAGCCTTGAGTTGGGCAACCATGTTGGAGTACATGCCGCCGGGTACTTCTGCGTTCTTTACAATTTCGTTGGGCTTGGGGAAGCCGAAGTATTCCTCGATGGCGTGGCATGTTTCGAGCAGAGCGTCCTCGTCGCCATTGCGTGCGGCGGCAATCGCGGTGTCGAAGAGAGCGTCGACCTGTGCGGGAAGCACATCCTTGAGTGGGTCGAAGGGCTTGGGCATCTTGCCGAGGTCGAACGCCTTGAGCGATTCGCGTGCGCCAAGAAGGCGTGTGCGGATTTCGCCTACAGCCTCCATGTTGGCCTCAACCTCTATGCCGAGCTTCTTGCTGAATACATATACAAGCTCAATGGCGGGAGCAGCCGAGCCACCGCCGAACCACCAGATGTTGGTGTCGAGGATGTCTACGCCGTTGAGGATAGCCATAAGGCTCGATGCCAGGCCGTATCCGGGGGTGCAGTGTGTGTGGAAATCCACAGGCACTTTCACCGAAGCCTTGAGCTTGGAGATGATAGATGCGGCGCGGAGCGGGTTCACCAGACCGGCCATATCCTTCAGTGTGATGATTTTTGCGCCGAGAGCTTCCATTTCGGTGGCCTTGCGCACGAAGTATTCGTCGGTGAATATCTTCTCGGACTCGGCGGCCTTTTTGCCGAAGAGACGTGCGAAGAAGCCGGGCTTCTCGGTCGGCTCGGTGGGTTTGGGGTCGACGGTGTAGCATACTGCGCCGTCGGCGATGCCGCCGAGACTGTTAATCATCTTTATGGAGTCTTTTACGTTGTCGATGTCATTGAGGGCGTCGAAGATACGCATCACGTTGAGGCCGTTTGCGATAGCCTCTTTGTAGAATCCTTCGAGCACATCGTTGGGGTAGGGCACATAACCGAAGAGGTTACGGCCGCGCGAAAGAGCTGACAGGAGCGATTTGCCCTTCATGGCTTTCGAGCAGATGCGGAGACGCTCCCAGGGCGACTCATCGAGATAGCGCATCACAGAGTCGGGTACGGCACCGCCCCATACCTCCATGATGTAGAACCCTGCATTCTCATAGTAAGGCAGCAGTTTATCGATTTCGGCCTGGCTCAGGCGGGTGGCGAAAAGCGACTGCTGGCCGTCGCGCAGCGTGAGGTCGCGGATTTTCAGTTTGCGTGTTTCCATTGTTCTTGCTTATTTAATAATGGACTTGGATAACTTGGCGCAAATTTACACTTTTGTTTTTAATTGCAGAAATTATTCCGCAATAATTTATGAATAGTATATGTAGTATCGGAGGTCTGAGATGCGTGTTTACAGCAAGGTGCAAAAAAAATTGATTGTCTCCCGACAACCAATCCAGTTAACCTTAAATCTATACCATGAAAAACACGTTGCAAAGTTAATGCCGTTTTGCTGAACTTGCAAGCATTTCCAGAGAAAAATGCACCTTCGTTAACATCATTTAGCACTTTGCGCCATTTTTGCCCCGTTTCTGTGGCAAAAAGAGCGTGTGGTGCCGCACAATGTCGGGTACCGCATTACGTGTTGAGCGTCTTTGCAAGCGTCTGTATGTAACAACACTTAAAAATACCTTTAACTAAATCATGAAAAACGTACTGAAACTTTTATTCCTTCTGCTTTTCGGGCTTCTGTCGGCTGTGCCGCAGAGTCATGCAGAGACCAAGCGTATCCTTGCCGTAGGTAACAGTTTCTCATACGACGCAATCCTTCAGGAGCTGCTCCCTGTGGTGCGTTCGGGAGGCGACGATATTTTGGTCGGCTTCCCATACAAAGGGGGAACCACACTCCGCCTGCACTGGCAGTATATCACCGAAAATGAGAAAATCTACAACTATTATACTATAAAAGACGGTAAGACACTAGTGTCTCTTAAAAAGTGTTAATCAAATTCGAGGTCAAGAGTTGGATGGCAATTTGCTATTTGTGCTGG
>VSPE01000065.1 GCA_009775225.1 Muribaculaceae bacterium
ATATATGGTCAATATCGCCTATTTTCGGTCAGCTTGTTGGAGAAATCACAGAATACGTTTTAGAGGAAAGTTACGAATAAGATACGCGCAAAAGCAAATAAAAATGCAATGGAAACTCCGCGGCGCCTGTTTCGGCAAAAAAAACATGACGATGCAAATAAATATTTGCGCATGCCATAAAAAATGATTAATTTTGAAGTATAAAACAAAGTAGGCTCTATAGACTAAGAAACTTTTATGACAAATAACGATTTCAGAAAATTCGCCGTACATCATCTTAATATGAACGGCAATGCTCTTGACCAGTATGCGGCGTTCACGTCGAAGGCTGCAACTCCAATCGACTCATACATAAGCCCCACCATTATCGAGGAACGCCAGCTCAATGTTGCGCAGATGGATGTGTTCTCGCGTCTGATGATGGACCGCATCATATTCCTCGGCACTGATGTCAACGATTACACTGCCAATGTAATCCAGGCCCAGCTGCTGTATCTCGATTCTGCCGACCCCGGCAAGGATGTGTCAATCTACATCAACTCGCCCGGTGGCTCGGTATATGCAGGTCTCGGCATTTACGACACCATGCAGTATATTTCGTCGGATGTCACCACTATCTGCACAGGCATCGCCGCCTCTATGGCTGCCGTGCTTCTTGTAGCAGGCGCGAAAGGCAAGCGCTTCGCACTGCGCCATTCGCGAGTGATGATACACCAGCCTATGGGCGGTGCTCAAGGACAGGCCACCGATATGGAAATCACCGTGCGCGAAATCAAGAAGCTCAAGCAGGAGCTGTATCACATCATCTCGGAGCACAGTGGCCAGCCCTTCGAGAAAGTGGAACGCGACTCCGACAGAGACTACTGGATGACCGCCGAAGAGGCGCTCGAATACGGCATGATAGACCGTGTACTGGTAAAAGCCAACAAATAATCCGATATGGCAAAAAAGAAACAATACGGTTTGCAATGCAGTTTCTGCGGCCGCTCGGAGGCTGAGGGAGCCACAGTGCTTCCGTCGCCCGACGGTCATGCGGGAATATGTATGGACTGCCTTGAGACGGCAGCTACCATGCTCGGCATGATTGGTGATGACAACAGCGGCAGTGTGGCCCGTCGTGCCCGCGCCACTCATCACCAGTCCACCCACAGCACAGTGGCGGCAGACGAGTCCAAGGAGGCCAGGCCGATGCCGAAGCCTCAGGAGATAAAGGCTTTTCTCGACCAGTATATCATAGGACAGGAACAGGCCAAGAAGTATCTGTCGGTGGCTGTGTACAACCACTACAAGCGCCTCGACCAGCCTGTCGACGAGGACGGTGTTGAAATAGAGAAGAGCAACATCATAATGGTCGGCCCCACCGGCACCGGCAAGACTCTGATAGCACGCACTATAGCCAAGATACTCGATGTGCCGTTCACCATAGTCGACGCCACGGTGCTTACACAAGCAGGCTATGTGGGCGAAGATATAGAGAGCCTGCTTACGCGCCTGCTGCAGGTTGCCGACTACGATGTGGAGCGTGCACAGCGCGGTATAGTATTCATCGACGAGATAGACAAGATTGCCCGCAAGGGTGACAATCCTTCGATAACCCGCGACGTGGGCGGCGAAGGCGTTCAACAGGGCCTCCTCAAGCTTCTTGAAGGCTCAGTGGTAAATGTTCCGCCCCAAGGCGGCCGCAAGCATCCCGAGCAGCCCATGATAGCCGTAGACACTAAAGATATCCTCTTTATCTGCGGCGGCGCTTTCGAGGGAATAGAGCAGGCGATTGCGCATCGACTCAACTCGAGCTTCGTGGGCTTCTCCACCGATGCAGCCCAGCGCCGCATCGAAAAAGACCGCTTCATGAGCCATGTGGCACCGCAAGACCTCCGTACATTCGGACTCATACCCGAGATAATAGGCCGTCTGCCTATTCTGACGCACCTGCTGCCTCTTGACCGCGAAGCCCTGCGACGCATACTCACTGAGCCGAAGAACGCTATCACACGTCAGTATGAGAAACTCTTCGCCATGGACGGCGTTAAGCTCACCTTCGAGCCTGAGGCACTGGACTATATTGTAGACAAGGCTATAGAGTTCAAGCTCGGAGCACGCGGACTTCGCTCGATAGTAGAGACTATCATGATGAATTCAATGTACGACATACCTTCAACCCAAGAAAAAACTTTTACTGTCACTCCTCAATACTGTGCCGAGCAGCTCGAAGCAGCACACTTCGACGCGCAGGCCGTCTGATTACGCGACACACACATACAGCAACCCCTTCAGACTCCCCCTCGCAACATGATAACATCACAACAACTCGCCGACGCTCTCAAGCTACACTTCGGTTTCGACACCTTCAAAGGCAATCAGGAAGCCACCATGCTTAGCCTCCTTTCCGGGCGCGACACCTTCGTGATTATGCCTACGGGCGGCGGCAAGTCGCTATGCTATCAGTTGCCTGCGTTGCTGAGCGAGGGCACCGCTATCATTATCTCTCCCCTGATAGCGCTGATGAAGAACCAGGTGGACGCCATACGACACTTCAGCGAAAACGACAGTGTGGCACACTTCCTAAACTCATCGCTGTCGAAGTCGGCGATAGACGCCGTAAAGGCCGACATCCTCGCCGGCAAGACCAAGATGCTGTATGTGGCACCGGAATCGCTTACCAAAGACGAAAATATAGAGTTCCTTAAATCAGTTCCCATATCGTTCTATGCCGTCGACGAGGCGCACTGCATATCGGAGTGGGGCCACGATTTCCGACCGGAATACCGGCGCATCCGTCCTATCATCACAGAGATAGGCACCCGCCCGGTGATAGCTCTTACGGCCACCGCCACCACCAAGGTGCAGCACGACATCCAGAAAAACCTCGCCATGACAGATGCCGCCGTCTTCAAATCGTCGTTCAACCGCGCCAACCTCTACTATGAGATACGGCCCAAGACAGCGAACGTAGACCGCGACATTATCCGTTTCATCAAGCAGCGCAGCGGTCGCTCGGGCATTATCTACTGCCTGTCGCGCCGCAAAGTGGAGGAACTTGCCGAGCTCCTGAGGGTAAACGCCATAAAGGCCTTGCCTTACCATGCGGGCATGGACCCCGTGACCCGCAGCGAGAACCAGGATGCGTTCCTGCTTGAGAAAGTAGATGTGATAGTAGCCACGATAGCCTTCGGCATGGGTATCGACAAACCCGACGTGCGTTTTGTGATACACTATGACATGCCCAAGTCGCTCGAAGGATACTATCAGGAGACAGGGCGTGCAGGGCGCGACGGAGGCGAAGGTGTATGCCTTACGTTCTATGCACGCAAAGACCTGCAGAAGATGGAGAAATTCATACAAGGCAAGCCCCTGTCGGAACAAGAGATAGGTCGCCAGCTACTTGCTGAGACGGCCTCATACGCTGAGTCGTCGGTATGTCGCCGACGCTCGCTTCTGCACTATTTCGGCGAGACTTACGGACAAGAGAACTGTGGAAACTGCGACAACTGTCTCAATCCCAAAAAGAAAGTGGAAGCAAAAGATGATTTATGTGCGGCTCTCGAAACTATTGCCGCTCTTAAAGAGAAATTCAAGACCGAATATATAGTAGACGTTATGATGGGTCGTGCGTCGGCCGATGTACGCTCGTACCGTCACGATGAGACCGAAGTCTTCGGCTGCTGCGAAGGCTCGAGTCCGAAATTCCTTAATGCTGTAATACAGCAGGCTATAATAGAAGGATATATAGAACGCGGAATAGAAAACTACGGTATTCTGCGTATTACTCCCAAAGGAAAGAAATTCCTCAAATCGCCCAAATCGTTCAAGATTGTGGAGGATAACGATTTCTCGGAGGATGCCATTGAAGAAGAACCCGCAATCAAGGGCGGCTCCGTTTGCGCCGCCGACCCCGAACTCTTCGCCATACTCAACGCTCTTCGCCGCAAGATAGCCCAGCAGCATGACTTGCCCCCATACGTGATTTTCCAGGACCCGTCGCTCGACGCTATGGCCACCACCTATCCCGTGACCATAGAGGAGCTTGCCAACATCCCCGGTGTGGGAGGAGGCAAGGCCACCCGCTACGGACAGGACTTCGTGAAGGTGATAAAGGCATACGTGGATGAAAACGAGATTGAACGTCCCGAAGACCTGCGCATACGCACCGTTGCGAACAAGAGCAAACTCAAAATTTCGATTATTCAGGCTATAGACCGCAAGATAGACCTCAACGAGATTGCCGACATCAACGGCATAGACTTTGACCGTCTGCTCGATGAGATTGAGGGTATAGTTGGTGCGGGCACCCGTCTTAACCTGTCGTACTTTATCGACGATTTCATCGACCCCGAAGACCAGGAAGAGGTATTCGACTACTTCCGCAACAGCAAGTCGGACAGCCTAAACGACGCCTACAAGGAGCTGAGTCCCGACTTTAACGAGGACGAAATACGCCTTGTGCGCATCAAGTTCCTTTCCGACCTTGGCAACTGATACTCCACACAACTCCAAAATTAAAACTCTCAGCACAAGCAATTATATGGATATCACCACTATCTCGCGGCTGTATGCCGACATACAAGGACTCGCGCCGGCAAAAGTGACCGAGCTGCCTTCTTCGGGCTCGAACCGACGCTATTTCCGCCTGTCGGACGATGACGGCAGCAAGAGCCTGATTGGAGTGCTCGGCACCTCGAAAGAGGAGAATAACGCCTTTATATATATGGCGCGTCACTTCGCCTCGAAAGGCATCCCCGTGCCCGAGGTGCTTGCCGTAAGCGACGATGGTATGGCATACATACAGACCGACCTCGGCGACACGCTCCTCTTCAACGAGATAGAGAAAGGACGCCTTACGCGTTCCTTCTCGGCGCATGAGAAGGAGATGCTGGCAAAGACCATAAGCCGCTTGCCCGACATCCAGTTTGCCGGGGCCGACGGCATGGACTTCGGCGTATGCTATCCGGCAGTTGGCTTCGACCGACGCTCGATAATGTGGGACCTCAACTACTTCAAATACTGTTTTCTGAAAGCCACCGGGATGGAATTTCAGGAAGATATGCTTGAGGATGACTTCAACCGCCTTACCGATGTGCTGCTTGAGGCGTCGCAGGGCGATACATTCATGTACCGCGACTTCCAGAGCCGCAATGTGATGATTCGCGAGGGCGAGCCTTGGTTTATCGACTTTCAGGGCGGTCGCCGCGGGCCGTTCTACTACGACGTGGCCTCGTTTCTTTGGCAAGCCAAGGCAAATCTGCCGGAAGGACTGCGCCGCGAGCTTCTCGACGTATATCTCGAGTCGCTGAATAAGTACACGCCTATCAGCCGCAAGGAGTTTATGGGGCGTCTGAGACACTTCGTACTCTTCCGCACGCTGCAGGTGCTCGGAGCATATGGCTTCAGGGGATATTTCGAGAAGAAGCCGCATTTTATGCAGAGCGTGCCTTTCGCTATTGCAAATCTGCGACAGCTTCTGCACGAACCTTATGCGGAGTATCCGTATCTCAACGACCTTCTGCACCGCCTCGTTGACTTGAAGCAGTTTGCCGACCAGACAAAGCGACAGCTTACCGTACGCGTGATGAGTTTCGCCTACAAGAAGGGTATTCCCAACGATACTTCGGGCAACGGCGGCGGCTTCGTGTTCGATTGCCGTGCTATCAACAACCCCGGCAAATACGAGCGCTACAAGCCTTTTACTGGACTTGACCCGCAGGTGATACAGTTCCTTGAGGACGACGGCGAAGTGCTTACATTCCTTGAGCACTGCTATGCGCTCACCGACGCATCGGTGCAGCGGTACATAGACCGCGGCTTTACGAGTCTGATGATTGCCTACGGCTGCACCGGCGGCCAGCATCGCTCGGTATACTGCGCGCAGCATACCGCCGAGCATATAGCACGCAAGTTCAATGTGAAGGTAGAGCTTGTGCACCGCGAACAGGATATGGCGCAGACATTCAATGTGAAATGACCGGAGTGATATTTGCTGCGGGCATTGGCTCTCGCTTGAAACCGTTTACCGATTTTCACCCTAAGGCTTTGGCCGAAGTGCACGGCGAGCCTGCCGTAGTAGGTGTGGCACGCAAGCTACTCGCAGCCGGAGCCGATAGGCTGATAATCAACATACACCATTTCCCGGAGCAGATAGTGGAGTGTATAGGGAGCTGCGCTTTCGCCTCGAAGGTCACCTTCAGCGACGAAAGCGCGCTGCTGCTCGATACCGGTGGCGCTCTTGCCAAGATTGCGCACGATGAGCCGCGCATACTCGACGAAGGGCCTGTGGTCGTGCACAACGCCGACATATATACCAACTTTCCGATAGAGGAGATGCTTGCTGAGCACAAGGCTTGCGGTGCCGACGCCACCATACTTGTCGACGGGTTGCGCAGCAGCACACGCCATTTTCTTTTCGATGCCGACGGACGTCTGTACGGGTGGGAGAATACCGCCAAAGGCATCACACGTCCCGACGGACTCGACTCAGCGACTCTGCACGCGGCAGCTTTCGGGGGAGTGCATATATTATCGCCTACAGCGCTACGCGACCTCGCCGCCATAGGCTGCGAGCATCCTTTCAGCATCACCGACTGGTATATCGACAACTGCGCACACCGCCATATACAGGCATATACGCCGTCGGCTCCCTACCGCTGGCACGATATAGGCACGCCCGAGAAACTCGCTGCTGCAAATCTGTAAATGTGAAGATTTTAAGCTTCACAGGAGCGGGATAACACACGAATATTATCCCGCTCCTATGGAGCTTACATTATTATAATCGCAAAAACGAAAAGTGCAATTTTGAAAAACGAAAAGTACATTTTTTGGTGTTTTCCGGCCATTTCGGGCGCGTCTGTTTGACCGCCGTTCAATCATCGCTCAAACGCTGTTTAATCGGTTGAAAAATAGTTATTTTTACAGCAAAATAATCCCTCAAACTTTTTGCGGTTTGAGGGATTTTTACTACCTTTGTATTGTTATCTTGGCCGCGTTCACACCGAATCTGCGGCCATTTTCGTAAGTATTCCGACGCATCTTTCTATCATTTTCGGGCGGTCGCGCTTCCATTCGGTCGCTTCCATCCCTTTGTCGTATGCCGGATAAGGTTGCTGCGGCTTTACGCACCGAAAACGCTTGTCGAGCGCGTAAATGTATCGGTAGGTCTTGACGTGGAACACTTCAAAATCGCCTATCAGCATCCCGACATTGGCGCGTAGAAAGCCCGACGGCGATGTTGAGTTGGTGAATATCTGTTCGTGTACCATCTCACCGCTGCGCCTGTTACGCAGAAACTTGGTGAGGTGAAAGCCGTAATACTGGAAGTTGGCGGCTTTGTAGATAGTTCCGCAGCCGAGGCGACCGTCGGCGAAACTCTGCACGGCCACGAGGTCGGGGTCAAGGCGGCGCAGCAGCTTGATCGAGGCTGCTATCAGAATACTTTCGGCATTGTGGCCGAGTTCATCATCTATCCACATACGGTTGAGTTCGCACATCCACGCTTTCGGGTTGGGGTGCGTGAATATCCGGGCTTTGGGGTTCTTCATGTAGCCGTAGACGGCCACTCCGAGGCAACGGTCGGGTTCGTCGGCGCGGAAGATTCCGAAGTTGTAGACACCGAAACCTCCGTCATTCCATTTGTGGGAGTAGTGGTTCTTGACAATCATTTCCTTTGCGGTGGCCTTATCAACAGGCTTTATCAGAAGCCGTCCGAGCGAGGAGGTCTCCTTGTAAATCTCCGTGGGGAGACTGTTGCTGTCAGTCATTCAGCATAAAATGGGGTTTGATAGTTAGTGAAACGGTTGGTTATCTCGCCCCTTTTGCGTAATTTTGCAGTGCCAATCACATACTAAAAGCAGCGACACACGGCGGTCAAAAGGCTATAACAGCCCTCGACTGCGCGGTGTGCCGCTGCTTTGTGATTGTATGTGATTGGCGTCCTACAATCAAGTCGGGGGCTGTTTTTTATTGCCCACCGACGTATGTTTTCGTTTATTCTGTTTTTTTCATCGGCTATTTCATTGGGGTTAAGATTTTAACATATATCTTTGCGCCATGCATTACACCCTCGACAGTTTTGCGATTTCGATTTCAAGATAGTGTATGGTGTGTGCGGCATG
>VSPE01000066.1 GCA_009775225.1 Muribaculaceae bacterium
CGATAAAACTTAATGTTTTTAAATTTAAAATACCTATTTTTACTTTGTAAATCAAATTATAGCATTTTAAGCAAAAAAATATTGGTATAATTAAATTGTGTTAAAAGAAAAACCTGCTATAGATTTATGTTGTACAACATAGCACTACAACAGGTTTAAGGGTCTGAACTATGGCAAAATGGTAGGTTCCGCCTACTTTTTGTACTTTTTATCAAGTTCGGCGCGGATGCGATTGGCCTTCTTCTGAGTGGCCGCATCGGTAGCTTCGGCAAAACTGCTCTTGGGCGGAATAAGCACCCGTGTACCCGGCTTTATTCGGTCGGGATTGTCGAGCACGTCTGTATTGGCCTGATAGATAAACACCCAATAACTGCTACGGCCATAATACTTGCGGGCCATTTTGGCAAGATAGTTGGTACCTGTCACAGTGTCGTACACAGGCTTCTCGGCGGCAGGCTTCTGCTCGGGCTCTACGGCGGGTGCCGGAGCCTGCTCATGCGTATCCGCGACCTCGGCAGGGGCGACAGGTGCCGCATCGGCCACAGGCGCCGTAGCGGCGAGTTCCTCTATGGCGACTTCCTCGAATGTAGCACTGCCTGCTACCAGGCTGTCGGCAGCGGACGTCTCCTCGACAAACTCGACAGGAGCGGTTTCAAAGTCATCGTCAGAGTCGAGCAAAGCCAGCAGATAGCCAAATATGCCGCCGCCAAGCACGATGAGCAATATCCACATCCACATGCGGTTGCTCTTGCGCTCCGGCGCACGAAGAGGCTCGGCAGGCGGAAGCTCGCCCTCCTCTTCCTCGGGGAACAGATAACGCTTTACTGCAGGCTCGGCAGGTGCTGCAGGAACAGGCGCTACCGGCGGCACAGTCGGTACCTCCTCTGCTTCCGGCGCTTCCTCCACTTCCGCAGGCTCTTCCCGGACTTCCGGCACGACCTCTGCTTCCGCTGGCACTTCCGCAGGTACTTCCGAGGGAAGTTCGGCAGGAGCTTCGGCAACAACGGCATCTGCTTCGGCATGAGCATGAGCATCAGCGTCGGCATCGGCATCGGGAGCGGCAAGCTCATCAAAATTTACACCGTCGGCCACTTCCACAGGCTCGAACATCGCAAAAGGAGCGTTGACCGCGGCGGCAAGCTCTTCGTCGGGAATAAACAGTACACTGTCTCCGGCAAGAGCATCGCCGTTGGGGCGGAAAGTGCCGATACCTTTCACCGTGACACTCTCCCCGGCCATAAGCTGCTCTTCTACGGCAGCAAAAAGCGAGCGCACAAAGCGGCGCGCCGTGTTGGTATCAGTGTCGGTCACACGGGCCAGACGTGTTATAAGCTGCGACAGCGTGATTACATCATTCATTACGCATACGTTTTTGGAGGAGGCCTCCGGGGTGAAACTCTATTTTGATTTCGGGGGGCAGGAGCATACGCTTGCCGGTGGAGAGGTCGGTCACCACTTCTTCATTGTGCTTTACGGCGGTAAAGGTGCCGAATGTGGGAATAGCCACACTGTCGAGCTCCGAGCACGTGTCGCGCAGTATTATCGAGAGACCCTCGACAAGGGCGTCCACATCGGCCGAAGAGCGGCCCGTGAGTTCGGTGAGACGTTTGCGGAATTGCTTATAGTCCATATATGACTGATTATATACTTGTTCTTACTTTAATGACATCTTCGAGGCGCGTGGAGAAATCGGCCGAACGGTGTTCGCACCGCACACAGCTCTCCAGCGGCATATAGGAGGCAATGTGCACGCGGTCGTGGCTCAGCGATGACGCATTGAGCGAGTCCACCACAGCCATGAGCCGGCGGCGCTTCTCCCGCACTTCCGCGTCAGAAAACAGCGAGGGCTGTATGCTGCGCACGTCGGAAAGCTCGGTGATGAATATGCCGGCACGCTTATAGCCGAAGCCTTTGCGGAATATTGAGCGCAGAGCGTCGGTGGCGGCACTGGCAATAGTCATGGTGTCGTTCGACGGCTCGGCCAGCGGACGGTATGCGCTGTTATAGTATTGCGGCAGGTCGTCGCGCATGGCGTTTGTGTGGATAAACACCGACACCCCCGCTGCGGCAAGATTGCGCTCGCGCAGTCGCCTGCTGATAATGGTTGCGAAGCTTGCCATGGCATCGGCGAGCATGTCGAAGCCCGTGAGGTTCGACCCGAAAGAGCGCGTGCAGCATATCTGCTTCTGATGCTGCTCGCTGTCGGCTCCTACAGAGTCGACACTTATGCAAGGTTCGCCGTTAAGCTCGCGCCATGTGCGCATGCCGGTTATGTTGAGCATCTGCTCCACATCGTCTTGGGTTCTGTCGGCAAGATGTATGGCCTTGCTTATGCCATAGTTTGCCAGCCGGCGCACCAAGCGGCGCCCTATGCCCCACACATCGCGAATATCGGTAAGCTCGAGAGCGCGGCGGCGTTTGTATTCGCTGTCAATAGCGCACACGCCCCGGTAGGCCGGATATTTCTTTGCGAAGCGCGACGCCGTCTTTGCCAGAGTGCACGTGGGCGCTATGCCGAGCGAGGTGGGGATACCCGTGTTGCGGCGCACGCGGCGCACTATCTCGCGGGCTGTTTTCTCCAGAAGCTCGCCGCTCCACCCGCTGAAATCTATGAAGCACTCGTCCACAGAATACACATGCACCCCACCGACAACCGAAGCTATCGTGGCCATGACGCGGCTCGATATATCGCCGTAGAGCCGGTGGTTGCCCGACAGCGTAGCCACTCCTTGACGCCTGCACAGGTCGGCGACCTTGAAGTAAGGGTCGCCGCGGCGCAGCCCCACGGCCTTGGCCTCATTGGAGAGCGCCACTATGCAGCCGTCGTTGTTGCTCAGCACGGCCACAGGAATACCGCGCAGGCGCGGGTTGAACATGCGCTCGCACGACACAAAGAAGTTGTTGCAGTCGATAAGCCCGGTCACGTGCTGCAGCGTTTGCGGCGCGGACGCCTGTTGTTCTTTATCGTATGTGTCACCACACCCCATATCTCAAAGCGGTGGTCGGGCGTCACGAGAATAGGGTCGAACGACTCGTTGGACGGAATGAGCCACACGGCGCCGGGAGCCAGATGTATGCGCTTGAGGGTAAATTCGCCGTCGAGACAGCACACGGTGAGGTCACCGTCGTCGGGTTCAAGCGAGCGGTCTATTACAAGCAGGTCGCCCGGCTCTATACCCTCCTCTATCATCGAGTCGCCGCTCACGCGCCCGTAGAACGTGGAGGCCGGATGTCGCACTATCTCGCGGTTGAGGTCGATATACTCGCTGATATAGTCCTGAGCCGGCGACGGGAAACCCGCCTGAATACCCCCGTCGGCATAAGGCAGACTGAGAGCACTGGAGAGGTCGGCTCCAAATATTTCGAGCGTAGCGGTTCGTTTCATGCCAAGAGTAACAAGTGTGATGTACGATGTGTTTACAGCAGCGCCTCCGCTATGGCGTAGCGCGGACGCCGCTTCACCTCCTTGAATATTTTTCCGATATACTCGCCCACCACGCCGACGGCTATCAGAAGCAGGCTTGCAAGCAGCCACAGCGACAGCATTATCGACGACCAGCCGGAAATGGCCTCTCCTCCGAGATACGACACCAGTACCCACACTATAACCGCAATATCGCACAGCAGGAGTATCAGGCCCGTATAGAAGATGAGGCGCATAGGACGCGCGGAGAACGATGTTATCCCGTCGACCGACACCGATATAAGCTTCGTAAGCGAATATTTGGTCTCGCCGGCGGCACGCGGGGCACGCTCATAGTATACCTTGGTGGAGCGCAGTCCGATATGCGGCATTATGCCGCGTATATACAGGTTGTGCTCGCCATATTCGGCAAGCATATCTATGGCGCGGGCATCCATAAGGCGGAACTCGGAGTGGTCGTACACGGTGTTGAGGCCGAGGAGCAGCTGCACACGGTAGAACGCACGCGCCGAGGTGCGCTTGAACCATGTATCGGAGTCGCGCGACGAGCGCACACCGTACACAATGTCGAAGCCACGCCCGTACTTCTCCACCATAGAGGCGATAGCCTGGGGCGAGTCCTGCAGGTCGGCATCGATTGTCACAGCCGCGTCGCAGCGGCCGCGCACGCTCATCAGACCGGCATAAAGCGCATTCTGCTGGCCCGCGTTGTGTGCCAGGCGTATGCCCTTCACGCGCACGTCGCGGCGGTGCATACGCTCTATCACATGCCAGGTGGCATCGCGGCTGCCGTCGTCGACACACAGGATAAAGCTGTCGGCCGACGCCACTCCCGCCGCACTCATGTCGTCGAGAATAGAGCACAGCACAGGTATACAGATAGGCAGAGTCACCTCCTCGTTATAGCAAGGTATGACTAAAGCAACCACCGGCTGCGCGTGGCAGTCGGTGCCCGTAGCGGAGCCGGTGGTAATCTTAGGCATAATCTGTCAGGGAGAGTGTGTGTAACGGAGGGAAGGATTAGTAGCTGCGAGCTATAATCACGCGGCGCTTCGAGGGCTTGCCGGTCACCATGCAGGTACCGGGAGTATCGTCGCCGTCGAGAGGTATGCAGCGTATTGTAGCCTTGGTCTCGGCCTTGATGAGTTCTTCGGTCTCGGTAGTGCCGTCCCAGTGGCAGAGGAAGAAGCCGCCGCCGTCGATGCGGGCCTTGAAGTCCTCGTAGCTGTCGCACACATAGGTCTGAGTGTTGCGCATCGCGAGAGCCTTGTTGTATATGTTATCCTGAATTTCCTCAAGCAGCGTGTTCACATAGTCGGCGATACCGGCAAGGGGAGCGGAGTGCTTCTCGAGAGTGTCGCGGCGCATCACTTCCACAGTGCCGTTCTCTATGTCGCGGGCACCGAGCACCAGACGCACGGGCACACCCTTAAGCTCGTAGTCGGCAAACTTGAAGCCGGGGCGCTTGTTCTCGGCGTCGTCGTACTTAACCGATATGCCGAGCTGACCGAGACGCTCCACTATGGGCATCACCTTCTCGGTAATGGCGGCAAGCTGCTCGGCAGTCTTGTAGATAGGCACAATCACCACCTGAATAGGCGCCAGATGCGGAGGCAGCACAAGACCGTTGTCGTCGGAGTGCGTCATGATGAGCGCACCCATAAGGCGTGTCGACACACCCCACGAGTTGGCCCACACATATTCGGGCTGGTTATCCTTGTTTGCGAAAGTCACATCGAAAGCCTTGGCGAAGTTCTGGCCGAGGTTGTGCGAAGTACCGGCCTGGAGGGCCTTGCCGTCCTGCATCATGGCCTCGATAGTGTAGGTATTGAGAGCGCCGGCAAAGCGTTCGTTGGCGGTCTTCACACCGATTTGCACGGGGATAGCCATGTACTTGCGGGCAAATTCGGCATAGAGCTTTATCATCTGCACGGTGCGGGCCTCACTCTCCTCTGCTGTGGCATGGGCGCAGTGGCCTTCCTGCCAGAGGAATTCGGAAGTACGCAGGAACATACGGGTACGCATCTCCCAGCGCATCACATTGGCCCACTGGTTGCAGAGCACGGGCAGGTCGCGCCAGCTGTGTATCCAGTTCTTGTACGTGCCCCAGATAATGGTCTCGGAGGTCGGGCGCACTATCAGCTCTTCTTCAAGACGAGCCTCGGGGTCAACGATGACACCGGTGCCATTGGGGTCGTTTTTAAGACGGTAGTGTGTTACCACGGCGCACTCCTTGGCAAAGCCTTCTACGTGCTCGGCCTCGCGGCACAGAAACGATTTGGGAATAAGCAGCGGGAAGTAAGCGTTCTGCACGCCGGTCTCCTTGAACATACGGTCGAGGGTCTGCTGCATCTTCTCCCAAATGGCATAGCCGTAGGGCTTAATTACCATACAGCCGCGCACGGCGCTCTGCTCGGCAAGGTCTGCCTTGACTACCAGCTCGTTATACCACTGCGAGTAGTTTTCTGTTCGTTTGGTGAGATTTTTAAGTTCGACAGCCATTGTATATCGGTTGTTATAATCCTAATAGTATTGTTTAAAACGCATTACAGACGCGCCGGGGCGCGTCCGTCATTATATCGCCGGAAAGTCCTCCCTATTGTCAGAAAGGAAATTCGTCGTCGCCGCCTACAGGTGCGGGAGGGGGAGGAGGCACTGCGCCGGGAGCAGATGTGGCAGGAGCGCCGGCAACGGGTGCGGCACCGCCTTCGGGTTCTACGTCGGCACGCCAGCAGCGTATGTCGGTAAACCACTTGCCGTTCCACTCGCGCGACTCGATGTCGAAGTAGATAGTAGCGGTCTGGCCCACCTGGAGGTTGATTTTGTCGGCATTGTCACCGAAGCAGGTAAAAGCCACCTTGCGGGGGAACTGTCCGTCGGTGTTTTCGAGCACATATTCTTTCTTCTTCCAAAGGTTACCGGCCTTCGATGTGCCGCTCACCTCGGGAAGTGCGTGGATTATCTTTCCTTTAATTTCCATTGAGTCTTTATGATTGTTGTTTGTTGCAAAGGTACGCTTTTTTCCCTAATTTCAAGTAATATTTAAGTCATTTTTTGCGTTAACATATCGAAACATTCTTAGCTCATGACTCTTATCGAAGCTATCCGTCTACGCCGCTCGGTGCGCGACTACTCCGGCGCCGTACTCACCGACACTCAGCGAGCCGTCGTGCTGCAAGCTATCAACACCGCCACAGCGCCTTTCGGCCCTGCGCCGCACATAGCTCTCCGCACATTCGACGCCCGTGGGCCACAGCGCCCGGGCACCTACGGCACAATCAGCGGCGCCCGCGACTACCTCCTCATGGGATATCACGACACCGACACCGCCGCCCTTGCCGCCGGCTTCGTCATGGAGCGCGTGGTGCTCGAAGCCACACGCCTCGGACTCGGTACTTGCTGGATGGCTGCCACCTTCCGCAGCGCCGACTTCGCCAAAGGCGTCGGCGCTCTTCAGTCGGTGCCGCTGCGCATTGTATGCCCGGTAGGCGAACCGTCAGGCCACAGCAGCCTGCGCCACCGCCTCACATGCATCATGGCAGGCAGCCGCAAACGCAAGCCCTTCGGCGAACTCTTTTCCGACGGCGACTTCTCCACCCCGCTCTCCCCCGCCGGACGCCTCAGCGAAGCCCTCGAACTGATGCGCCTCGCCCCCTCCTCGCTCAACTCGCAGCCGTGGCGCGCCCTCGTATCCCCCGACAAAAGCGCAATCCACTTCTACACCAAAGCCAAAGGCGACCTCGCCATGCTCGACCTCGGAATAGGCCTATGCCACTTCGCCTTAGGCATGGCCGACACCGCCCCCTTCTTCACCGCCGCCGATGCGCCGCAGGCACACGGCCTCCGCTACGCCATATCCGCGAAACTAAGAGGTTGTTTAAAAACGATTGTTAACGGAAGTGAGTTTTCGGAGAGTAATGACGACAGCAGCAATCATAAG
>VSPE01000067.1 GCA_009775225.1 Muribaculaceae bacterium
AAACTTAATTTCGACTCTCCTAAAAATGCGTTCTTCCGACAAATCGCTAATTTTGCACTTGCCAGTTGAGAGTAGGGTCATTGTTCGAAGAAGGCTCTCGGAGGCCTTTTTATTCTTTTTTTTTGTCATGCGGACGATTTTTTGTAACTTCGCCGATAAAAAATACCCTCTAAGATACGCACGTATGTTAATCATAGGCATAGCAGGTGGCACAGGCTCAGGCAAGACCACCGTGGTAAATAAGATAATCAACAGTCTGCCGGCAGGTGAAGTAGCCGTGATGCCACAAGACTCATATTATAAAGACTCCAGCCACATCGCGCCTGAGGAACGTTCGAAAATCAATTTCGACGAGCCCGCCGCAATTGAATGGACACTTCTTGTTGACCACCTCAAGAAACTTAAAGAAGGCACAACGATAGAGATGCCCACTTATTCATACCTCACCTGCACACGTCAAGAGGAAACAGTAACAGTGCATCCTTCCGATGTGATAATAGTGGAGGGCATCCTTGTGCTTAACGACCCCAGCATCCGCGAGCTGCTCGACATAAAAGTTTTTGTAGATGCCGACCCCGATGACCGTCTTATACGTGTGATAGCGCGCGACTGCATTGAGCGCGGCCGCACCCCGGAAATCGTAATAAACCGCTATCAGGATGTGCTCAAACCCATGCACATGCAGTATATCGAGCCTTGCAAGCGATATGCCGACCTTATTGTACCTCAGGGTGGAAGTAACACCGTGGCAATCAATCTACTTACCGACTATATCGAAAGCCGTCTGCGCAAAGGCTCTATGCGCGGCGTTACCACCTGCTGATGGGACTGCATTGGGAAAAGAGAGGAGACGAGCACTCGGAAGTGCTTCCCGCCCCCTTTGGAAAAGAGGTCGACAACATTGATATGCGCATAGAAGTATCTCCCGAAACAAAATCTGAACCGGACGCCGCGGCTGCCAAGCCGGAAGAAAAGGCAGTGCTCCGCACCGACAATCTGGTGAAGATATACGGCAAGCGCACTGTGGTAAACCATGTGTCGATAGACGTTACCCAGGGAGAGATAGTCGGTCTCCTCGGCCCCAACGGCGCGGGCAAGACCACAACCTTCTACATGACGGTAGGACTTATCGAGCCTAACGAGGGCAATATCTATCTCAACGACCTCAATATTACTAAATATCCCGTATACAAGCGTGCTCAGAACGGCATCGGCTATCTTGCGCAGGAGGCTTCGGTATTCCGCAAGCTCAGTGTGGAAGATAATATAAAGGCTGTGTTGCAGATGACTCCAATGACGAAGGATGAGCAACGTGAAAAACTCGAAAGCCTTATCGCAGAGTTCCGCCTGCAGAAGGTGCGAAAGAACCTCGGCGACCAGCTGTCTGGCGGCGAGCGCCGACGCACTGAGATTGCACGCTGTCTGGCAATAAATCCCCGCTTCATTATGCTCGACGAACCTTTCGCAGGTGTCGACCCGATAGCAGTGGAAGACATCCAATCTATTGTGTACAAGCTTAAAGAAAAGAATATAGGTATTCTTATCACCGACCATAACGCACAGGAGACACTGCGCATCACCGACCGTGCCTATCTGCTGTTCGAGGGTCGCATCCTCTTTCAGGGAACATCCGAGGAACTGGCTGAGAACAAGGTGGTGAGAGAAAAATATCTCGGACGCGATTTCGTATTCTACCGCAAGCGTCTGGGTGAGAGCTAAGAAAAAAAATAAGAAACAATATAATTATGGCAGAAGAAAAAGACGTAAACGAAGCAACAGAGGCCCGCGGCCTTAACTTCGTAGAAGAGGAAGTGCTGGCCGACCTCAAGGCCGGCAAAAACGGCGGACGACTCAGCACTCGTTTCCCGCCCGAGCCCAACGGTTATCTGCACATAGGCCATGCCAAGGCTATCTGCATGGATTTTGGCGTTGCCGAGAAATTTGGCGGCACTTGCAATCTGCGCTTTGATGATACCAACCCCGTCAAGGAAGATGTGGAATATGTGGACTCTATTCGCGAAGACATACATTGGCTCGGTTTTGACTGGGGCGACCGCGAATATTATGCTTCTGACTACTTCCCTCAGCTCTTCGAATTGGCCATACGCCTTATAAAAGAAGGCAAGGCATACGTCGACGACCAGAGCAGCGAGGAGATTGCCGCACAGAAAGGCACTCCCACCACCCCCGGTCAGCACAGTCCTTACCGCGACCGTTCGGTTGAAGAAAACCTTGACCTCTTTATGCGCATGAACGAAGGCGAATTTGAAGAAGGCAGCCGTGTGCTTCGTGCAAAAATCGATATGGCGTCGCCTAACATGCACTTCCGCGACCCTATAATGTACCGCATCATCAAGACTCCCCACCACCGTACGGGAACAAAGTGGAAGGTGTACCCGATGTATGACTTCGCTCACGGCCAAAGCGACTACTTCGAAGGCGTGACACACTCTATCTGTACACTTGAGTTTGTGCCTCACCGTCCGCTCTACGAGTATTTTGTTAAGGAACTGGCCGACGACACCTATTGCCCGCGTCAGATTGAGTTCAACCGCCTCAACCTCACATACACGGTGATGAGCAAGCGCAAGCTGCTGCAGCTTGTGAAAGAAGGCCTGGTAGCCGGCTGGGACGACCCCCGCATGCCGACTATCTCAGGCATGCGCCGCCGCGGCTATACTCCCAAGTCGGTGCGCAACTTCATCGACACCATTGGCTACACCAAGTACGAGGCTCTCAACAGTGTGAGCCTGCTCGAGCACGCAGTGCGCGACGACCTCAACCGCATAGCCACACGTGTCATGGCCGTGGTAAACCCGCTTAAGGTTGTTATCACCAACTATCCGGAGGATAAGGTTGAGACCGTGACGATGGAAAACAACCCCGAAGATACTACGGCCGGAGTACACGAAATGCCTTTCAGCCGCGAAATATACATAGAGCGCGACGATTTCATGGAGAACCCTCCGAAGAAATTCTTCCGACTTGCTCCAGGTTCGGAAGTTCGGCTCAAAGGTGCATATATCATCAAGTGCGACGAGGTTGTCAAGGATGCAGAGGGCAATATCACTGAGCTTCGCTGTTCGTACGACCCCGACACGCTGAGCGGTATGCCAGGAGCCAACCGTAAGGTAAAAGGCACCCTCCACTGGGTTTCGGCTCCGCACGCCACCGATGCCGAGGTGCGTCTCTACGACCGTCTGTTCGACGTGGAGAACCCTGCCGCCGAGACAGAGCGTGATTTTCGTGAAATGCTTAATCCCGAGTCTCTGAAAGTTGTGAAAGGCGTAAAACTCGAACCGTATGTAATGGAAGTGGCCGCACCAGGTGCGAAATTCCAGTTCCAACGTGTTGGCTATTTTACTCCCGACTACGACAGCACGCCCGAACATCCCGTGTTCAACCGCACCATAGCCTTGAAAGATACCTGGGAAAAGGTGCAGAAAAAAGCATGATTCCGCACTGATGAGTAATGAAAAGAACCCGCGCGAAGAGCTGTACAATCGCTTTAAGCTGTCTCTGTCACGTCCTGTGACAGAGCGCTTTTTCGACGAAGATGAGCTGGTGGAAATCTATGATTATGCCGGCGACGTCAGCGACGATTACGTGCAGCTTGAGGCGCTCTTCTGCGGAGCCCGTCTTTACCCTGAGAGTGCGCCCCTTTCGGAGCGTCGCGCGTTGCTGTATCTCGATACATCTATCGACGACAGTGACACGCCTTCGCCTGCGGCCGGAGAGTATCTGAACGACAACGCTGACATGCTGTCGCCAATCTTCGACATTGCACGACTGGAAGTTAACCGTCCGGCCGAGCCTGTTGCCGCAATGGAGTTCCTGCTCGGGCAATACGACACATTCTCCGACGAAGAGATAATCCGCTTCCTCGACCTTGCCGCCGACCTCGACTGCTATGATTGGGTGCTCGCAAATCTTGAGCGCATACGCACTAAAATCAGTTTTCAGCCGGTGCTCGCCTATGAAATGCTGCATCAGGCCGACGAGCGCCTCGACAATACTACCATGGCAAAGTTTGCCGAAGAGCTTATCGAGCATGAGCCTTTCTCGGTGAACTATTGGATTATGCTTTTCAAGGCACAGGCCCGCGGCGGCATGGAGGAGGAGTCCCGCTCCACATTCGACTATGCCCGAGCGCTCGGTGCCGATGACTCTGATGCACTTCTCATGCTTGCGGAAGTGGCCTACAACTTCGCCCCTTATCTCTATAGCGAGACATACGATATACTCGAAGGGCTAAAGAATGAAAACCCGGATGAGTTTATGTATGTGGACTGCCAGGCGGCCATGCTGGCTCGCTCCGATGCCGGGCGCAGAGCAGTGGCGCTTCTGTGTGCCTTTGTAGACAGTCATACCACTCATGACCGCGCACTCCGGCAACTCCTTGGCTGCAATATTCCCGATGCGGCAACCTATATAGAACGCTTCTACCGTGATACGGACGGAGTCGGCTTCGACGACGACTCGTACATGGAAATTACAAGCTCGCTATCTATGAGCGGTGCATGGCATTCGCTTGCCGCGCTCGTGGCTTTCAAAGCCGCTCAGGGCCCTGTGGACGCCGTGGATATCTGCTCTTGGGTGGAGGCACTGTTTGCGCTCGGCCGCTACACGGATATAGTGGAGATATTCGACCGTTACAGCCGCGAAGAAGGAGGAGAGTCGTATATCGACGTCGTGTACAAGACTCCGCTGAAAGGCATGGCGGTATCGTTCGCATACATAACGTCGCTCATGAAAACAGGCCGTCAGGTAGATGCAGAGGCTTATATAGCCAAAGTAACGCCCTTCCTGGAAACGGTGATAAACGATGCTCTGATGCCTGTGCGAATGGCGGCAAGATGTATTCTGACTCTCGCCGACAAGGTGAGGCGGCATCCCGCATCCGACAAACTCTACTGGGAGTATTTCGACATGCTTAACTATAGTAAATTCTAATATACCGACATACCGAAGAACTATGCACAAAGTATTGGTGCGCACCATAAGCGGTGTGATATATATTGCTCTGATAGTAGGATGTATCCTCGGTGGCCCGATGTGGTTTATCAGTCTGATGGCTGTATTCGCCGTTGCCGCAGTGGTGGAGCTACATCATGTGGCCGGAGTCAAATATAGAAACTGGGCTACCGTGGCCTCGCTTGAGCTTGACTGCATTATGGCTGTTGCCACAGTGTATATGTCATGCCTGTCTGTATTGCCGTCATGGGTTGAAATCTGCATTATCGGCATACTGCTGCTATATCTGCCGGTGCGCTTTACGCTCGCTCTTTACGACAAGGACAAAGACTCGTTCCGCG
Source organism: Muribaculaceae bacterium (assembly GCA_009775225.1). GTDB lineage: Bacteria > Bacteroidota > Bacteroidia > Bacteroidales > Muribaculaceae > CAG-873. The sequence continues at coordinate 5,316 of VSPE01000067.1, forward strand.
ACACGGCCTTGTCGGTGTTCTCCATGGCATATATCGCCATACCTCTGCTTCTGCTGAGCCTGGTATACAGCGACAGCTACGACAACCGCATGCTCGTGCTGGCAAGCTTTATCATGATATGGCTCAACGATACCGGCGCATTCTGTGTAGGGACGCTGTTCGGGCGGCACCGCCTATTCGAAAGGCTGTCGCCCAAGAAGTCGTGGGAAGGCTTTTTCGGCGGCTTGGTTCTGAGCATACTTTCGGGCTTGCTATTCTGTCGTCTTCTGCCTGAAATCGGATACACTCGTGTGATGTGGATGTCGCTTGGCGCTCTGGTAAGCGTTTTGTCGACCTGGGGCGATTTGTTCGAGTCGATGTTCAAGCGCAGCTTCAGTGTAAAAGACTCGGGACATCTTATACCGGGTCATGGCGGCATACTCGACCGCATCGATTCTCTTCTCTTTGTTGCGGTCGGTCTGTTTATCTTCAATATGATGTTATAATGGCAAACAAAGGAATAAAGGCAGGCGACATGGTGCGCTTCCTCAACGCCGTTGGCGGCGGACGGGTTGTGCGTATCGACGGCAATCTTGCCTATGTGGACGACGACGGCTTTGAAACGCCTGTGCTGCTCAGCGAATGTGTGGTAGTGGGAGAGGCATCCTTCGACACGGCCATGCCTGCACCAAAAGAACATAGCGACCAGAACCGCAAAGACGCTCCGGCGGAAGGACAAACAAAGCTTCCGATAGTGGAAACGGCTACGGGCGACACTCTGAATATCGTGCTTGGCTTCGAGCCTGTCGACATAAAGACATTGTCGCGCTCGTCCTTCGAGGCCTATATTGTAAATGATTCTAACTATTATCTTTACATAACCGTGGCAACACGCAGTCGCCTCGACAATGACTGGACTCCTGTATTCGATGGTCTTATTGAGCCGAACATACAGGAATTCGCTTTCGAGATAGACCAGACTGCGCTTTCGAAACTCGACCGTATATACGTGCAGTATCTCGCATTCAAACGCGATAAGGCCTATGCCGCCAAGGCATCTGAATCTCTTGAACTGAAAGTCGATGCTACAAAATTCGCGCGCCTGCACTGCTTCAGACCTAACCCTTACTTCGACTGTCCGGTCATAGCTTTCGATATCGCAGTCAACGACGGCAAGCCGTTTATGACAGAAATTGACGCCCGAACCCTTGAAGAAGGTATAAGGGAGAAGAAACGCGACGTAAAAAAATCGCAAGCAACCGTCAGGCCTCCCAAGCCAAAAAGTGACGGCCCTGTCGTTGTGGATTTGCATGCGTCGGAACTTCTTGACAATGTAGCCGGATTGTCGTCGGCCGACATCCTCAACATGCAGATAGACCGCTTCAGCGAAGTCATGGATGCCAACCTCAGAAAACCCGGTCAGACAATAGTCTTTATACACGGCAAAGGAGAGGGCGTTCTGCGTCAAGCGATAATGAAAGAGTTGACACATCGCTATAAAGGGCACGATGTACAAGATGCCTCGTTCTGCGAATACGGTTTCGGAGCCACTCAGGTAACAATTCGCAGTCTGAGCGAGCAAGCCAATAAAAAAAGATGATAGCACTAGTGTCTCTTAAAAAGTGTTAATCAAATTCGAGGTCAAGAGTTGGATGGCAATTTGCTATTTGTGCTGGCT
>VSPE01000068.1 GCA_009775225.1 Muribaculaceae bacterium
AAAATCGACCAAAATGCACAAAAATCGGCAATTTTGACCAATAAAAAACGCCCCTGAAAAGAGGCGTTTCGTGTTATCTGTTAGCTAATTATATGATTTTCAAGTGTTTATCTATTTGCCGATGCAAAACCGACTGAATATAGTTGATAGAACTTCTGTCGGAGTGATTTCTCCTGTTATTGATGAGAGGTAGTGGATAGTCGCGCGGAGGTCTTGTGCTATGAGGTCGGCGGGGAGTCCTGCGTCTATAGCTTGAGATACAGCAGATGCCGCATCGGCGGCGTTGCGGAGAGCCTCGGCGTGACGTGCGTTTGTCACAATGACATCGTTCTCGGAGTCGGGAACCTGAGTCTCTATGTGGCAGAGTATAGCCTCGCGCAGATAGGCGAGTGCCGTGCGCTCTTTGGCAGAAATGGTGAGTAGGGTCGCTGAGGGGAACGCGTCTGCCAGTGTCTTTGCAGTCTCTGTGGCTTCGGCTGGTGCTATATCTGCCTTGTTGACTGCGATTATGACATCAGATTGGGCTATGCCATCAAGACTGTTCGATATGTTGGCGACGTCGGTGGCGGCAAGCGGGTCTACCATGTAGATAACCACTGATGCACTCCGGGCCGCCGCTTGTGAGCGCTCGATGCCGATGTTCTCGATTGTGTCGGTTGTCGTGCGTAGGCCTGCCGTGTCGCGAAAGCGGATAAGGTAGGGGCCTATCTCAATGGTGTCTTCCACGATGTCGCGTGTGGTGCCGTGGATGTCGCTCACAATGGCGCGCTCGTCATCGAGCAGAGCATTCAGCAGCGACGATTTGCCGGCGTTGGTAGGACCTATGATAGCCACCGGGATGCCGTCCTTTATGTTTGCCCCCGCCTTGTAGCTGTCGGCAAGGCGCGATAGCTGTATATGGATAGAGGATGACAGCTCGTTCAGCCTCGTGCGTGAGGCAAACTCCAAGTCCTCTTCCGAGAAGTCAAGTTCAAGCTCCAGAAGTGCGGTCAGGTCTACCAGTTCGGCACGCAGACCGGCTATGTGCTTCGAATACTCGCCTCTGAGCTGACTCATTGCAAGCCTGTGTGCCGCCTGCGACGAGGCTGCTATCACGTCGGCTACCGCTTCGGCTTCGGCGAGGTCAAGATGCCCGGCAGTGTATGCGCGTCTGGTAAATTCGCCGGGGAGAGCAAGCCGGGCGCCTTGGCTTTGCAGAATGGCGAGCACTCGCCGTTGTATCCACCGTGAGCCGTGTATGCTGAGTTCTACGGTATCGTCGCCGGTGAATGAGTGAGGCCCGCGGAATACTGTGGCAACAGCCTGGTCAATAACCTCGTCGGTGTCGGGGTCGTTTATGAGGCCAAGATGTGCGGTATGCGTTGTGGCTGCGGCTATACTTTTCCCTTTCCATACCTTGTCGGTAATGGCGAAAGCATCGCGGCCGCTCAGGCGTATAACGGCTATACCACCCGTTCCTGCGGGGGTGGATATAGCGCAGATAGTATCTTCAGAGTTGTATATCAATGATGTCTGCATAGTTCTCTTGTCAACGTTTGCGTCGGTTCCAGTCCCGGAAATTCGCCTGTTGCTCGACGGTGTCTTCAATGGCGTCGGGCAGACATGCAAAGAAGTCGAAGCCCGTGACAGCCTCTACCTGGTCTACCGATACAGTAAGGCTCTCCAGCCCGTCGATATGCTCTGCGTTAGGCATTATAAATGCTATTGCCCGCGGAGGATTGGCAAATGGAGCGTAAATAACTTTGAAAAAACGCTCTGGAACCGATACTCCGTTAGGCCCTGTCGTCCGTGTGAGTTCGTCGCTCAGTATCGGGCCTGTTATTATTATCAGAGCGCTGTCGCGTACGGCCCATTGGCGGCATTTCTGTTCGAGGGTCGACCAGCGACCACCGTTGAGCTGTCGGGTCTGCGGACACATGTTGGTCAGGTAGTGCGAGTCGCTCATGGCCAGTGCGCTCCATTTCATATCGCCGGCAGGAGCCATGTGGCCGCGGTCAAAGCCCGAGTTGCGGTAGTCGTCGAGGGTAGGGCAGCCATACACGTCTTTGTCGGCCTTGAATTTGCTGTCACGAGGCTCGGTGCCGTTGGCTTCATCTCCGGTAAGCTCCCATACCACATAGTTAGGCAAGTGGTGCAAGGGGTTGAACGACACCTTGAAGCCCGTATATTCTTTGATTATTTCGGGCAGTTCATCGGGTACGGCAACCTCTTGTAGGCATGCCGTATCGGCCGACGGTGTCTGCAATGCGTCGGCTTCTTCTGTGCTGTATGCAATAAATGCGGAGAGCAGAGCCGCGCCAGCAAGCACGGCCAGATATGCGAGGTTGTAATTCTTTTTTTTGTGGCGTTTGGCGCGCCTGTTGTTGTATGTTCTTGCGTTTTTAGCCATTGATTTCATAGAGTTTACGCAGGGCGCTCCCAAGTGAGGAAATCTGCGCGGGTGTGATGTTTGCCGACAGACTCAGACGCAGACGGTCGGTGCCTGGCGGAACGGTAGGGGTGCGGATTGGCAGCACTGTAAATCCTTCTTCGGCAAGCTTGTGCGAAAGTTGTACAGCGCGTTGCGGAGTGCCGCATATTACTCCTTGAATATGACTCACATAGCCCTTGGCGCCTATGGTCAGCAACTCATCGGCCAAAATTTGCGATAGTCTGCGCAGCTGTTCTCGTTCGGCTTCCATGCCGAGGCATTTTTCGAAAATATATTGGCTCCACTTCACGCACAGCGGAGGCAATGCCGTGGAGAAGATAAGACTTCGAGCTTTGTTTACCATAAAACTGCGCAGCGGACTTTTAAGCATGGCGTATGCTCCCGTCGAGGCCAGCGCTTTGCCAAGGGTACCTACAATAATGTCGATATCGTCATACGATGATGATGCCATGCACATACCTAGACCGCCGGGGCCTTCGACACCTACAGCATGGGCTTCGTCGATGTAGAGTATCGAGTCCTGATAACGGCGTTTTATTTCTGCCAGAGCATCGATGTCAGCCCGGTCGCCGTCCATGCTGTACACACTTTCGGCTATTATTATCAGCTTGTAGCCATCTCTCGAAGTCTTTTCCGCCAGTCTGGCGAGATGCCCGAAGTCGTTGTGGCGGAAGCGTGCGAACGGCAGTCCCGAGAGCCTGATGCCGTCGATTATGCTTGCGTGCACAAGCTTGTCGGCGAGGATGTAATAGTCTGAGCCTGCAAATGCACTCGTTATGCCCGTATTGGCATGATAGCCGCTGTTGAACAGAAGAGCATCGCGACCTGCGTATGCCTCTTTAAGACACCGCTCGAAAGCCGTGAATGCCGATTGTCGTCCGGCAAGCAGGCGGGATGCCGAGGCACTCATCTGAATGTCGTCGGGTCGGAGCGTCGCGAAAAAGCCGTCCCGCAAATCCGTGCGGGCGGCCAGCCCGAGATAGTCGTTGGAGCTGAAATCGATACCACTGGCCATATCAGCCTCGGGTATGGCTCTCATATTGCCGACTGTGGCAATATCGGAGAGAATTTGCTCAATAGTTTCGTTCATCGCTTATTATGTCGATAAGGGCTTGGCAGAGACGGCTGAGGTCTTCCTCGCTTATTATATAAGGAGGCATGATGTAGGCGTTGCGGCCGAACGGTCGTATCCACACACCTTCCTCAACGCATCTCTTTTGGAATCTGCCCACATCGACGCTGCGCTTTAGCTCCACAACGCCGATAGAGCCGAGCACACGCACATCGGCCACCCCTTCGAGCGCCGATGCCGGAGCAAGCTCTCTCTTCAGTATAGTCTCGATGTTGGCCACAATGCTCTCCATAGGTTTTTCGGCGAGCATCCTGATTGACTCCAATGCTATGGCGCAACTCAGCGGATTTGCCATGAAGGTAGGGCCGTGCATAAGCACTCCGGCCTCGCCGCGCGATATAGTATCGGCGATTTCGGCCGTGGTTAGCACCGCGCTCATAGTAAGGTATCCGGCTGTGAGCCCCTTGCCTATGGTCATAATGTCGGGAGAAACCCCGGTGTGTTCGCAGGCAAAGAAACGACCTGTTCGCCAAAAGCCGGTGGCAATTTCGTCGAAAATCAGTATTACGCTGTAGCGGTCGCACAGTGCTCGTGCCCTTCGCAGATACTCGGGATGATAGAACCACATGCCGCCGGCTCCCTGCACCACAGGCTCGAGAATAAGGGCTGCAATCTCGTCGGATTTTTGAGCCAGAAGCTCTTCGAGCGGCTTTATGTCGGCCTCGTCCCATTCTCCGCCGAAGCGTGAGCGTGGCTGCGGCACAAAGTAGCGCACGGGGAGAGCCTGCCCGAATGCCCCGTGCATGCCTGTCACGGGGTCGCATACGCTCATAGCGTTCCAGGTATCGCCGTGATAGCCGCTGCGTATAGTCACGAAATTGGTCTTGACATGGCTGCCCGATGCCGATATGGCGGCCTGTACCGCCATTTTCATCGCCACCTCAACGGCTACCGAGCCGGAGTCGGCGTAGAATATATTGTGCATGCATTTCGGGGCGACCTTCAGCAGCTCCTTGCCAAGCTCTATTGCGGGCTGGTGCGTGAGACCGCCGAACATCACATGACTCATTTTATTCATCTGTGCGGCTGCGGCTGCGTTAAGGCGGCTGTCGGAATAGCCGTGTATCATGCACCACCACGACGACATGCCGTCTATCAGCTCGGTGCCGTCATCGAGGCGTATGCGGACTCCGTGAGCCGACTGTACTTTGTAGGTCGGCAGCGGGTCGATAGTGGAGGTATATGGATGCCATAGGTGCTCGCGGTCCCAGGCGTCGGTATTTTTATTTTCGGTAATCATACCGCAAAGTTACCACTTTTTCCATGCCCGGCAAAAATGTAAATGGCGTAGAGTGTGGTATCGCGTAGTGATTATATCAGACATCCCCGGCCATAAGGCATGCGCGCACGGTGCGGCGTATGGCATCGGCCTGCGGGCTGCTGTGCCTCAGCACCTCCATAATGCCCTCGATGTAGTGCTCGCGGCTTTTGAACCCGCATAGCTGGGCCACGTTGCAGCAAGTCAGGATTGACTTCTGATTATATACCTTCAGCACCTCGCCATAGTCGCCGCTTTCTTCAATAATGTGGAAGCGGCGGCAATAGTCCTCGTAAGTCCGGCGAGGGTCAAGCTCATTGAGCAGCTCGGCAAGATGGTGTTCGAGGGCTGCTATGTCGCGGCACTTTGCGTCCACGCGGTATTCGAGAGTACGCTTCATGCGGTGGCGGGTGTGCATCAGAGCCTGCTGGCGCAGGTCGGCGCGGAAGAGCGACAGAATTGTTTTGCGTACCTTTGCGAATACGCGGTCGGCATTGTTGCCGGTGCTCTCGGCCATAGCGCGCACCACATCTTCGAGCAGAAGCATATTCTCTATTTCGGCAACCTCGGGCACCATTATTTTTTTGCGTCTGAGATACGCCACCTCTGTATCGTCGCGCCTGTCGCGGTCTACAATGCCGGAGCTGTCCATGCGGTGAAACGAAGCAAGGTCGTTGAACGTTCGAGTGGCTTCTATCACCTTGTTGCAGCTGCCGAGCGACTGCACCGTGAAGTCAGGGAAGATGAGCGGGTAGAGTTTGGCGTCGATAGAATGTTCGCTGTCGCCCTCGATAAAAAGCACCGGCTTACGCGAGCCTACCAGCGTCATGTACAGTTCCGGGGAGATACCGGTGTCGGGAGGCAGGATGTCGTAGTTCCACGACTCGGTCGCGGCATCATAGTCGCGAACCCACACGACAGGCGCTCCCAAGCGCGACGATGCGAAGTCCGGGTCGTGAGTCGTGTAGGCGAACATACAGTCTGTTCTTAGCAGCTCAAGCCTGTTCCACAGAGAATTGCGTAGGGTAGGGTGCAGGAAAATCTCCGGCGTGTCTACCAGTACCACGCCGTCTTTGGGCGCATAAAGCACGGCACCGGCATAGTATAGCACGGCACGTTCGCCGTCGGAGAGGCGCAGGGCTGGGTAGGCCGACATATCGAAGCCGCGGGTAAACAGAGGCTTGCCCGAGTCGATTAGCACACGGCTGTCGGGGAACACCTCTTGCCACAGCGTGATAACGGCGTCGAGGCGGGTAGAGCGCAGGCTTGCATCGCGCCCGTCGGCAATGGCGAGCTTATAGCCTATGAGGTTCATCATTTCATCGTGCATCAGCTGAGCCAGCAGTATGTCGAGCATCGTTGCCGAGGGATTGGACTTCTCGATTTGCGACACTACCGTAGGACTCAGCCGGCCGCGCAACGACCACGGAGCATCGGAGCGCCGCCCGTAGAGGGCCTCGAGTGCCGACAGGCGGAAGGCCCTGCGCCCGAGCGACTCTGCAAGGGCATCGGTAAAGCGCGTCTTACCCGCGCCGTTGGCTCCTATTATCACGAAATGACGGCATAAGGGAAGAACCGTTGACTCGGCCTTGTCGTCCCGTCTTGGCAGTATTATGTCGCGGTTTTTCATAGACTCGGATTTATATGTTTTTTATATGACTGCTCATCTGCAAATATACATAAATTTTTAGTAACTTTCCTCTAAAACGTATTCTGTGATTTCTCCAACAAGCTGACCGAAAATAGGCGATATTGACC
>VSPE01000069.1 GCA_009775225.1 Muribaculaceae bacterium
TAATATATGGTCAATATCGCCTATTTTCGGTCAGCTTGTTGGAGAAATCACAGAATACGTTTTAGAGGAAAGTTACACATAATCCGCGAGAATACAATGCCTTGCAGTGAGTTATTGCATTTATCCATATCTTAGGGATTTTATGGTATTCTAAATCGGCACCGGGGGAGAGAGCAGCCGGACATAGCCCTCGGCGGCAAGCCGTTTGTGTCCGTTGGTGCCGCACGGATAATCCGCCCTCCGCGCTCCACATATAAAGGTATAGCCGACCGAGTGGCGCGGCAGTCGCCATTTAGTCGTCCGGGCATCACTCTCGGTGCAGACATATAAATATCGGTGTTATTGGTACGAGGACTTGAACACGTCTGCCGGGCATATCGCGGTTGCCAATCCGACACCGTGGCCGGGGCTGCAAGCAGCGGCGGCATATCCCTCAATATCGACACTCGACTTTCTGCACTCCGCTTTCCGAAAAAAGGCCGTGGCACCGTGGCAGTCGCGGCTGTGGCGGCATCGCCTCCATCCCTCCGGGTTTTAGACGGCTGTAACGTGCCTGATCCGTCAGGGCATAATGATTTTTCCTGTCGCAAAGGTAGGGCTCAACGCTCCTATGCAAAACAGGCCTGCGGATTTCCACACAAAATTTCAATAAAAAGCTCGCTTCACTCCGTTGCAGCTTCGCTTTTTTTCTCCGGCGCAAGGCTGAAATTTTCCTTGAAATTTTTGCTCGTCGCTTCCTGAGCGCTCCCTGATATTGCAACGTAAAAATTCAATAAGCCCTTCGGGGCAAGTAACAAACCCTCTAAAATTCAAAGAAATGAAAGCTACCGCCACCACAACCGCCGCAACCGCCAACGCCACCACAACCGCTAAACCCAAAAAGCGCAGCAGCAAGAAAGCAGCCGCACAAGTCGAGGCAACAGCCGCCACCGCTACCGAACAGCAGCCCCAACCACAGGCCGAGGCAACCGCATCCAAGCCCAACAAACTGTTAGTGTTCAAGCGCTCGCGCAACAACGGCTTCTACGTCTACCTTCTCGGAGTGATGCCCGACGAGAACATAGGCTGCAACTGCCGCACCGCCCAATCCGCCATGCGCTTCATGCTCTGGAAAAAACGCGAACTCGGCGCATCAATCTCCGAGCAGCACTTCAACGAACTCAAACAGCTTGCCGCCGCCGAGGGTTAACGCCCTCGGCTTTTCCTCTCTCCCCCCTAATTCCCGATTTCCAATTTCAAATCCCCAATAATATGCTTAAATTCAAAGTTTTCACCGACCGGGGTTCATGGCTCATCGAGGCCGAATCCGTAAACGACGCCTTCCGCAAGGCACTCTGGTTTTGCTGGCGCGATGGAGAAGATTTTCACCACATGGAGAGCGACAGCATCGCCCGTGGCCTCAAATATCACCTCTGCGCCGAAGACAAATACGGCATCTACAAGGTAGCCATCGGCTGAACACTCCGCGCCGCGATTGTCTTTTACCCGGCAATCGCGGCCATATACATTTGCGCTATGGCAACTTCGATACACCTAAACTTCGGCGACATCGTTTTTTCGTCAGCCGTCGAGCGCATCACCGTGCAGACCGCCGCCCCTGCCGTGGATATATCGCTCTATATCCTCGACGGCACCGGCGGCGAAAACCCTGTTTTCTCCGAAACCTACTACCCATACTCCGGCACTGTCGCCCTCCACGATTTCGCCTCCGTCATCGAGGCCGAGATGGTGCAGTGGGCGCAACCACTCGCCACCTTCCGGCTCTCCGCCAAAGCCGCCGACGGCACTTCCGACACCCGCACTTTCGCCGTCCTATATTGCGACCGCCACACCGACTTTCAGCCCGGCGCCATTGTCGGCGAGCAATTCCTAACCTCGCGCCGCATCATCACCGCCTCGCGCGACATACCCCTGCCGCTTTTCTACATCCGGCCACCGATGGAATACATCGACCGGGAGCTTATCGTCTACCATATCATCACGCGCCGCGCCGACACCCACGCCCTCCGCATCATCTTCGCCCCGGAGGGCTACACCGGCTACGGCAAGGGCTACCAACTCGGTATGCTCACTATCCACCATGCCGACCTCCGCGACAAGTGCGCCAAATACTACAACGCCGCCCCTTACGAAATCCTCGGCGTTACCGTCGAGATTGGCCGCCGCTCCGTTACCATATACTACTCCGACCGCCGCCCCGACCTCCGGCTGTGGTTCGCCAATATGTTCAACTGCCCCGAACTGGCCGAACTCCACGGCGACACCACCGCCAAGACAAAGGTTAAACGCTCCGAGGCCGTCTGCGCCGACACCCTCCGCCTTTACGACCAGTCCGTAGAGCAGCAGTTTGAGTTTCAGGCCGACGCGCTTTCTGCCGACACCGCCCACTGGCTCACGCAGCTTTTCACCTCGCGCGACGTCCGCATCATCGACCGCCCCTATAACGATGAAGACTACCTCAACGAATCCTTCCCCTCCGTGCTCATCACCGACAGCACAAGCGAAGTCCAGGACGGCGACGACGAACTCAACAAAATCAAGTTCACCTACCGACACGCCTCCACCCGCCCCGACAGCCGCCTCCGCCGTATAGACCGAATCCACCAGGACACCTTCAAAAATCCCTTCTCATAATGGCAAACGCAATCCATCATACAACCGCCCTCACAATGCTTCATTCGGGCGACCCCATCGACCTTTCCTTTTGGAAACGCAACGGCGAGATAGTGCATCTGCACAACTGCATCGCACTCCCCAACAAGGCCGCCGCACGATACTCCGGCACCCAAAACTTCAAGATGCTGGCTTCCGGCCAAATCCGAAAAATCCGCCTCGTCTGCATTTTCCGCATAAACGGCCTCGAAGTTTTCCTCTAATCATGCCCTCTATCTCGGCGAATATTCGTAATTTCGCGTATGGTTACGATAAATAATTTTCATAAGCGATTACTCATTTTGACATTGCCTGTAATAATGGTAATACTTAATGCTTGCAGTTACTCATCAAGGAAAATCGACTATCCCCTTGATTTCAAATATGCCACCATTTCAATAGAGTATGATGGTATAGCCGATTCTCTTAAAACAGAGCTTGCAGATTCTATATACGCCTGTATTAGAAAAACCGATTTCTTCATTGTTAATCTTGACAGCTTAAATGAAGAACAACGCGATAGCCTATTGCTTGTAAAGGCGGCTCTTTACCAAGACGGGGCGGAATTTGCAATCGGGTTGTCTTTCTATCCATATCGAGGAATTGAGTTTACAGAAATATATTTCTCCGATATAAAAAAAGAAGACCCACTCATTCATATCAACGCCGCATCAAACGTACCATTCTCCGAAAATTACAATAGACGTAAAGCCTTTGAAATATTGAACAATGGCTTTATCACCAAAGGCGGCGTTCAAAATTTGTTCAATAAAGAATAAGCGTCTTTTCCACCGCATAGATTGCTCCATACCTTTGCTGAAAAAGCAACGATATGGAGCAATTACTTTATAGTTCGGTAGAGAATCTACCTCACGCCCGCGCCTCGGCAGCTTTCACCGAGCCGAAGCCGGTTTTCAAGGAGAATGGCGAGGTTACGCCCACAATCCTCTCCGACACCCACGCATATATGCCGTGGGGTGCCACCAATCAAATGCCCTTCGACATCATCGACCTTATCGAGAGTGACGAAACCCTCGCCACCTGTCAGATGTTCAACGCCGAAGTGTGTTACGGCTCCGGCCTGGTCTACGACACAGCCCAAGCCGCCGAGGCTGTCAAGGGCGACGTCGAGGACTTTCTGCTTGACAACGACCTCGCAAGCTATTTCCTCGGCGTGTGCCAGGACTTCAAGCACTTTGCTTTCGCCGTGTCGGTGATCATACTGAACACCGAGGGCACAAAGATTGTGCGGCTTATCCGAAAGGAGGCCTGTTACTGCCGCTTCGCTCCGGCTGACAAGCACGGACGCATACCGCGCCTGTATTTCGCCAACTGGCGCAAGTTCGCCACAATCGACGACTGCGAGATTATCGAGATGCTCGATGTCGCCGCGCCTTTCTGCGACCTCCGAGAGCGGCTGAAAAGCGGCGACCGCTGCCGCAAGTTCGCCATCGTCAGCCGTGTTCCCACCCCCGACAGCACATATTACCCAATTCCTTATTATGCCGCGCTATTTCGCGGCAAGTGGTACAACATCAAGCAGCTTATCGGCCTCGCCAAAGAAGCCAAGCTCAAAAACTCCGCGCCGATAAAATACCATATCGAAGTGTCGCAGAAATACTGGGATTCCATTTTCAAGTCCGAGGGTATCACCGACCGCTCCAAGCAACAGGCGCGTATCGTCGAGGAAAAGCGGCGCATACTCGACTTCCTCACCGGCGCGGAGAACTCCGGCAAGGTATGGTTCAGCACTTTCTACATCAACCCCAACGGCGACGAGATGCACGATGTCGTCATCAATAAGATTGACTCCGACAAGGAGGGCGGCGACTGGGAGAGCGACATACAGGAGGCCGTCAATATGATATGCTTCACCCTGCGCGTCCACTCCAATCTCGTAGGCTCCGTGCCCGGCAAGGCGCAGACCAACAACTCCGGCTCCGACAAGCGCGAGCTTTACACAATCGCCCAGGCTTTGCAGAAACCGTATCACGACCTTCTTTTCACCGTCCACCGTATCATCTGCCGCTTCAACGGTTGGAAAGGCGTAAAGCCCCTCGTGCCATTCATACAACTTACCACATTAGACGAAAACAAGGACGCAAAGACAGTAACCACCGACAGAGAACATCGCCATGAACAAGCTGATAACTAACGACACCGACCTCCGCCGATATATCCCGAACCAAGTTGTCGCCGTCAAAGGCGAAGCCTCGCTCTTTTACAAAATCGCATACTGGCTCGACACCGCCGAGCAATGGATTTTCGTCACTTTCTGCCCCGAATCCGTCGTAGACGCTATCCTCGCCGATAAATCCCTCTCCGCGCTCCACACTTCGCTCTCCGCTGTCGCGGCGCACCGCGCACTCGCCGACGCGATACCATCGCTCGACCTCGTGCAGACCGTCAACGGCTTTGCCGTGGTGAGTAATCAGAACCTCGCCCCGGCATCGCGCGACCGCGTGGATCGGCTCATCGCCGCCCACCGCTCCCAACGCGACACGGCCATTTCCGCGCTCATACCCCTGCTTGCCGAGGCGCACGCATGGCGCGACACACCCCAGTGCGATTACTTCCGCGCCACGCTCTTTCCGACACCGGCCCACATCCGACCGCTCGCCTCCGGCGCGGCGACGTGGGAGCGATACGAGGAACTGCATCCGGCAATCGCCGCCGCTGAAGACCGCCTCGCCGCCGAGTACATTTCCCCCGAACTGATGCAGCGGCTCCGTGACGAAACCCTCGGCCTCTCTAAACCCTCGACTATAAACTATAAACTGTGCGAAGCACTAAAAGGCCACGTCGCCGACATCGTAATGGATAGACCCCTGCGCGACACCGCCCTCCGCGATATTGTCGACTATATCCGGCGACACCCCGACACCTTCCCCGAATGGCACCGCTCCGACACCGCCCGGCTTTTCTCGCCCCCTGTGTTCCGCAACAGCAAGCAATCTCCCGGCTATTGGTTTTGAGGCAGACCGCCGACAATCCGCGCCGCCGCCTCCACGATGCGTTTGCCGGACATAATGAAACGTGGGCGTTATGGCACGGCGCACCGATTTTCCTGTGCAAAGTTAGCAAGCCGCGTCTTATGCAAGGGCACAAGTGCGCTCCGCGTTCCCCCTTTCTTCGCTGCGTTGCAGAAAGGTAATCACCCTTGCATCGGCAGACGCTTGACGCTTGCACCCGAATGCACGTAAAATCAAAGTGCTCCGGCACATAACTCTTAAAACTTGTTCATTATGATTACCTCCGACAAACGCATCAAACAGGAAGACTTCGGCAACATCACCGACTATTCGGCAGTCTGCCCCAAAGGAATGAAGAAATTCTTCGCCTACGCACACTTCACCGATATGTCCTACTGCCTCCTGTCAAACATCTTCGCCGCCACTCGCACCGCCGCGCTGCGAATCGCCCTCGACCGCTTCGCCGACTGCACCGAATATCTCGCCGGCATTACCCTCCACGGCGACGACTGATTCGGGCAGCCGCCTCCCTCCGCGCCTCACCGAGCAATCGGTGGGGCTTTTTCTTGTGTATCTGCCCGATTTTCACTAATTTTGCAATTATCAAATCCTCAACAGCCACAATGAATTTCCTACACTATCTATATATTAAGGCAGATAACTGTGATACAAAATTCGCAGGTTGGCCTCGTGGTGGAATTTCATGCCCTTTATGGGTTGCAACGATGCCATATTTAGTTCATATCCTTATAAAATCGGATGTTTCGCGTTGGTTGGCATGGATTGCTTTGGGGTTGGCTTTTCTCATAATATATCTTCTCGTTTTGTGGATTTTGCCTCCAAAACTCGTTAAGAAGAACTATAATAAATGGCTGAAAGAATATAATGATAAAACTTCATTGTGGTTTTATCT
>VSPE01000007.1 GCA_009775225.1 Muribaculaceae bacterium
TATTTTTTCGGCGTTTTGTTGGCTTATGCCTCCCTGCTGTTGTTGCTTCTGCTGGTGCTGATGTTGCTGTTGTTGTTGTTGTTGGTGTTGTTGCTGTTCCTGTTGCTGCTTGTCCTGGTTTTGCTCCTGCTGTTCCTGTTCCTGCTTTTTTAATTGGGCAAGGCGCAGGTTCTCGCGAGTTGCAAGATTGTCGGGATTGATGCGCAGCGAGTTCTTGTACATGGCTATGCTGCGGTCGTACTGCTCGTCATTGAAAGCCATGTTCCCGAGGTTGTAGAATGTTTTTTCGGCAATTTCGGGGTCATATTCCCTGGCATCGGCGATGATTTCCTCAAAAAGCTGTCCGGCGAGAACGCGCGGGTCGTTCTGAGTACCCTTGTTGTCGTCGCTCTGTAGCTGTAGAAGAGTCACAGCCTTGTTGTATCGCCCGCGGATAGAGCCTTTGTTCACTTCCAGTGCCTTTTCGTAAGCCTCGAGAGCTTCGTGATATTTCTCATTCTCAAATAGTCTGTTGCCGCGGCGGATAGCGTTGCGCTCGTCCTTGTACGACTGCGACGGAGTATTGTACCGCGACTCTTTCTCCTGAGTCTGAGCCGGCTCTTCGGGAGTGGCGTCGACAGGTGCGGGAGTGTTCTCGTCGGGCATGCTTAGCCCCTGCGCGTTTGCCGTTATGCAGCCGCAGAGCAGTATTGCAGTATAGAGTATGTGTTTCATTTTGTGGCCTCCTTTTCGTTGTTTGTGTCACGTGTAAAGAAGTTGATGCCTTTGAGCCAGCTTATCTTGCGGTTTACGACGAAGATGTCGATGAGGAGGAAGAGGAAAGCAAGGAAAGCGAAAGTGGGGAATTGTTCGGCCCCGGCGGTATAGGATATTGCCTTGAACTCTGATTTCTGAAGAGTGTCGAGCTGGCCTTCGAGGTCGGAAAGTGCCGAGGGTGATGAGCCGTTCACATAGATGCCGTCGCCGGCCTTTGCTATCTGCTGGGCTAGTTCTTCGTTGAGTTTGGTTATTACGGGAGTGCCTTCGGGTGTTGAGAAGCCCGGCAGGAGTGTGCCCTGCGGTGTGCCCAGGCCGATTACATCAATCTGGATGCCGTTCTCAGCTGCAAGTTTGGCCGTCTCTATTGCGGCGCCTTCGTGGTCTTCTGCGTCTGTGATTAGGATGATAGCCTTGTGCATGTCTTCGGCGGGAGAGAAGCCGTTCATAGCCATTTTGATGGCTGCGGCTATGTCGGTGCCCTGGTATGCAATCAGCGAAGGGTTAAGCTCGTTAAGGTACATTTTTGCAGTGTAGAAATCGGAGGTGAGAGGCAACTGCATCTTCGAAGAGCCGGCAAAAACCACTAGACCTACCTTATCGTCGTCGAGCCTGTCCACGAGCTTTTCAAGAAGTAGCTTTGCACGGTCGAGACGGCTTACTCCGTCGGGACGGTCGGTCGAGGAGGCAAGCATGGAGTTGGATACGTCGAACGCAATCATCACCTCGATGCCGGCGCTTGTTTCCTGCTGCTCTTTGGCTCCTGCACGCGGGCGAGCAAGCATTATTACCAGTGCGATAAGCGCGAATACGGCCAGTGTGATTTTAACAACTGGAGTATAACGCGACGCCTCGGGCATGAGCCTTGCCACCACTTCGGGACGGCCGAAGCGGCGGAGTTTGGCGCGCCTGCTTGCCCTGGCACCGATGTATAGCAGTATCAGTACCGGCGCAAGTATCAGGAGATATAGATATTGAGGATATGCGAAGTCGAACATAATCATTCTTTTATGGTATAGTGCGAAGGACGGTGTAGCGCAGCACGGCCTCGATGGCGAAGCATGCGAAAGCTATCCATGCCCACAGCATATAGTTGTCTTCGGTGTGCGAGAAGTGGCGGACGTCCATCTGTGTTTTCTCGAGGGCGTCGATTTCGGCGAACACTTCTTCAAGTACGCGGTTACCGGTGGCTCGGAAGTACTTGCCGCCGGTACTATCGGCTATTGTGCGGAGCGTTGCCTCGTCGATAACCACAGGTTGCGGCTGGAATTCTATCCGGCCCGAGAGTGTGCGTGTGGGGTAGGGCGCTGTGCCGTTTGTGCCGATGCCGATAGTGTATATCTTTACGCCAAGCTCCTTGGCAACCTCCGATGCGGTTACAGGAGCAACCACTCCGGTGTTGTTGGAGCCGTCGGTGAGGAGTATTATGCTCTTGCTCTTGGCTTTGCCTTCTTTAAGACGGTTGAGCGAAGTGGCAATACCGTCGCCAATAGCGGTGCCGTCTTCAAGCACGTTCATGCTAAGGTTTTGGAGGTATTGAAGCAGCTGTGCGCGGTCTACCGTCATGGGCACGCCCGTGAGGCTTTCGCCGGCAAAAACAACTATGCCGATATTGTCGCTCTCGCGGCCCGATATGAAGTTGGCGGCGACAGCCTTGGCGGCTTCGAAGCGGTCGGGGTCGAAGTCGCGGGCCATCATCGACGATGATACGTCGAGCGCAATCACTATATCAGTACCTTCGGTAGAAGTGGTGCGCCAGCTGTCGCGTTCCTGCGGGCGGGCCATCACCACTATCAGGCAGGCGAGGGTCGCCATTCGGAGCGCAAATAGCACGTGACGCAGATATTGCTTCCATGTTCGTGGCAGGTGGGCGAAGGGCGCCGTTGTCGAGAGCGACATAGTGGCGTGACTGTTGCGCAGCCTGAGCACGTACCACACGGTGAGCGGCACCAATATCAACAGAGTCCAGAGGAAATGCGGATGTGCAAAGTGCATTATTTAGTGTCTTTTTTGTTCTTGATAGGTGTTGTGTCGGCCTTGCCTGTGGCATCGCTTTCAGCAGGCTGAGGCTCGGGAGCGGGTTTGGTCTGCTCTACAAAGTCCTGTGCGCGGGCGAAAGCCTTGATGTTGTCGTCGGGCAGCGGGCGTACTTTGGCAAACTTCACGAAGTCGGCTATCGAGAGTACGGAGCGCATCATGTCGGCGGTCATGCGTGTGTCAGGGTTGCTGCGGAGAGCCTTTACAATCTGCGTGGAGGTCATTTCCATAGCGTTTATGCCGAAGCGGCCCTGAAGATACTGTCGCAGGATGTCGACGAGTTCGGTGTAGTACTCTTTCTCGTGTCCTGTCTCGGGCAGATTGCGCGAACGGAGTATGTTGAGTCGCGATATTGCCAGCTCGTAGGGCGGCACGACAGGCGTGCGGCGCTGCTCGGCTTCCTCACTGCGGTGGCGCAGCAGTGTGTAGAGATAGATGCAGGCTGCGGCGAGTGCCAGTATGGCGAGCGCCCACCACACCCATGTAGGGATATAGTCGTACCAGCGCGAAAGAGGCGCTGCTACCGAAGCCATAGGGTTGATAGTCTGTAGAGAGTCGACTTCTACGGGGAGCACCTTGAGCGTGACGACGTTCGAAAATACCGTATCCGAGCCGGGCGCCGGGAGTACGGCGAAAGGCGGCAGTGTGAGCGTGCCGGGGTCGAAGGCCTGGATTGTGAAGTTGAAGTCGACGTTGCGCGAGTCGGTGCCGGCGGTGATAGTGCTGTCGGACGCCACTACATCCACACCGTTATATTCAAGATATTCCTGGCCGGGTGTGAGCATAGGGAAATCTACCAGTTGTGCCGACGAGGCATAGCTGTTCGGGATATTTACGCTAACATGCAGGCGGTTACGGTCGCCCATAACCACCACAGCGCTGTCGAGGGCGGCCGTCACGGTGATGACAGGAGCGGCCGGGGCGGCAAGGGTGGCGCAGAGTGCGCATGACGCTAAAATCTGTCGTAATGCTTTCATATCGACGCACGGTTTTTGAAAAGGCCCATCAGTGCACGCACATAGTCTTCGTCGGTGGCTACCGAGACGAAGTCCACTCGGGTGCTACGCAGAGTGCCTGCCATTTGTTGTTGGCGGTCGTACCACCACTTGTTGTAGGCCTTTCGGGTTTTCGACGACGAGGTGTCTACCCACATCGTGGCTCCGGTCTCAAGGTCGGCTACCTGCATCAGGCCCACGTCGGGCATCTCGCCGTCGCGCTTATCGTAGACCTGAATGGCCATTACGTCGTGTCGGGAGACTGCCACCGTGAGAGGGGTGCGGTAGTCGGAACTGTCGATGAAATCGGAAATCAGGAACATGGTGCAGCGGCGTTTGAGTGCGTCGCTGAAGTAGCGCACGGCAGCTGCGATGTCGGTTCCCTTGCTTTGCGGGGTGAAGTCGAGCAGCTCGCGGATGAGGAAGAGGATGTGCTTTCGGCCTTTCTTGGGAGTAATGAATTTCTCGACGCGGTCGGAGAAGAAAATCGCGCCAATCTTGTCGTTGTTCTGAATGGCCGAGAAAGCTATGGTAGCAGCTATTTCCGCTATCATCTCGCGTTTCTCGGGGCCTTCGGCACCGAAGTTGCGGCTTGCCGATACATCGACCAACAGCATCACCGTAAGCTCGCGCTCTTCTTCGTAGACCTTTACGTAGGGTCGGTTGTGGCGCGCGGTCACGTTCCAGTCGATGTCGCGGGTGTCGTCGCCATACTGGTATTCGCGGACTTCGGAGAACATCATGCCGCGCCCCTTGAAGGCTGAGTGATACTCGCCGGCGAATATGTTCTGCGACAGCCCGCGCGTCTTTATCTCGATTTTGCGGACTTTCTTCAGTAGTTCATTGGAGTCCATGGGGAAGGCTTGGGAAAGGAAATTAGGGCACCTGAACCTTGTCGAGGATATCGGTGATTATCATGTCGGTAGTGAAGTTGTTGGCTTCGGCCTCGTAGGTCAGGCCGATGCGGTGACGCAGTACGTCGTGGCATACCGAGATGACGTCTTCGGGGATTACATAGCCGCGCTGGTGCAGGAACGCGTATGCGCGGGCTGCTTTAGCCAGCGAAATTGATGCACGGGGCGATGCGCCGAACGAGATATAGCTGGCGAGGTCGTCGAGGCCGTATTCTTTGGGAGTACGTGTCGCGAAAACGATGTCTACGATATAGCGCTCGATTTTTTCGTCCACATATATCTGCTCTACCACTTTCTGAGCCTCGATTACTTCTTCGGGGCGAAGAATGGCGTGTACGGGGCGCTGTTCGCGGGCTATGTTCATGCGTATGATTTCGCGTTCCTCGTCTTTCGATGGATAGCCGATAACGACTTTCATGAGGAAACGGTCTACTTGTGCTTCGGGGAGAGGATATGTGCCTTCCTGCTCTACGGGGTTCTGGGTCGCCATTACGAGGAAGGGCTTGTCGAGGGGGAAGGTGTTGTCGCCGATTGTCACCTGACGCTCCTGCATGGCTTCGAGGAGGGCCGACTGTACTTTTGCCGGGGCGCGGTTGATTTCATCGGCGAGTACGAAGTTGGCGAAAATCGGGCCTTTCTTTACTTGGAAAGTCTCGCTCTTGACGCTGTATATCATTGTGCCGATAACGTCGCCTGGCAGAAGGTCGGGGGTAAACTGTATGCGGCTGTATTTTGCGTCGATGAGCTGTGCGAGTGTCTTAATGGCTAAGGTTTTTGCAAGGCCGGGAACGCCTTCGAGCAGCACGTGGCCGTTGGCAAGCATGGCAATAAGAAGACTCTCCACAAGATGCTTCTGGCCCACGATAGTCTGGTCCATGCCGTGTGTGACCATGCTGATGAAATCGCTCTTGGACGCTACCAGCTCGTTGAGTTGGCGAATATTTACACTTTCGCTCATAGTTATAATATCTTAGTTGTCAGTTATTTTGAATATTCAATTTAATGTTATGGCGATGAATGTTGCTGTTAACCCATTCTTCGGATTACAAAATTACTATTATAACAATAAAGAAGTCTAAAAGGAATGTTAATTTTATCTATTAAGTCTTTAAAGCTTCTCCGTTTTAAATATTTTTATACTTACCTTTGCCCTCATGAATTTAAAACCCCTGTCATACACGCTTCTCAGCTTGTTTCTTTGCTTGCTGGGATGCTCTCAAACCTATAGAAAAAGTGTGCAGTCCGAGCCTTGTGCTATTGTAAATCTTGCTGCTGTAATGCGTGATTATGCCGGCATGGACAGCGTGGCGCGCTCCCGTATTACAGATAGTTGCAGCATCGAACTTAAAGCATTCGTCAAGACTCTGAGCGAGGACAGTATGAGCGATGTTCTGCTTGAGGCATGGTCTACTTCCGCACCTGTGGCGGTGTTCACTCCGGCAGCCGACAGTATATATCCGTCGCTTGGAGGTGTGGAGCGAGCCCTTGGCTACACTCTTGCTGCTGCACGTGAATATGGCTTAGTGCTTCCCTCTCGCCGATATGCCGCTGTGGTATATGGCCGCCCGGAATCTATTCTCTTTGTAGACAGTGTGATGCTGATTGCTCTTAATCATTATCTTGGGGCAGACTACGACGGCTATTCCCATTGGCCGTTGTACCGCAGACTTGCCAAGACTCCGCAAGCGCTTCCTTATGATATGGCGGAGGCTCTTATAGCCACGGCATACCCTTACTCTGCGCCTGAGGCCGACAATACTCTTCTTTCCAATATGCTCTATCAAGGTGCATTGGCCTATGCCAAGCTGCATACGGTGGAAGATGCCACCGTGGCCGGTGTTCTGGGGTACGATGAAGCGACTATGGGGCAACTCAACGAAGCCGAGGATGAGATATGGCGCGAATTGGTGGCGCGCAAGTTGCTGTACGACATTTCTTCGCGAACTATAGAGCGTTTTATCGCTCCGACGCCCCTTCTTCGTATCGACGGTCTCGAATGGCCCGCGCGTGCGGGCCGATACATTGGCTACAGGATAGTGGAGGCATATATGAGCAGTCATCCCGAGACAGGGATTGACTATCTGCTGTCGCCCGAATTTTATCTGTCGCCCGATGTTATCCGCGAGGCCGATTACCTCGGGTGAGCTGTCTCAGGCAGGTTCGGTAACCACAAGTATCTGCTCTCCGTTTGCATCGGTAAGGCCGTAGAGACGCAAGTCTCCGCCGTCGCGTACTCGCAGTTTGGCGCGAAGGGCGTCTGCGCCTATGCCGAAATTGCGGGTGGCGACATTGATGCGCGGGTATCGGGCTGCGAAACGCTTTATGATACGCGACGCGTATGGCATGGCCTCAACTACATGATAGCGTGTGCCCGGAAAGCCGACGACAGGCTCGGATGAGGCATACAGGCGTGTGTTGGCGTGAAATCCTTTCAGCCCGTAGCGGGCGGCCACAAGGCGATGTGCTCCTGCTTTCATAAGGGCGGGAGACGCTTCGTATATGTAGTCGCCGGGGGATAACGCCTTCATCGGCTCGACAGGAGTGCTGTCGCGCTCCTGCTCAGCAGTAAAAGCGAAGGTGTCGGCGCTGTCGCCGCGCACCGTGACGGCTTCTATAAGAGTTGCAGGCTGCTGTGCTTCGAAATCTATCAGCAGCACGAGTTCCTTACATTCGGTGGGAGTCCCGAGCACAATTGCCGCCGAAGGAGTCGGAGAGAGAGCGCCTATGCTGTGCGCTATGTCGAGCATGGGCGAAGCCTTGATAATAAGCAGACTACATATCTTTGAGAGCTGCCCGACGAGAGCCGTCACGTCCGGCGCGCAGTCTGCAATGGCAAAGAGTCGGCCTCCAGAATCGGAGCGCCTTGCCGGGTCGATGAATATGGCGCCGAAGTGGCGTCCGTCCTTTATGCAGTCGTCGATGAAGTCGCGGCAGTCGCCGCACACCACATTGATATTGTCGATGCGCAGACCTTCGGTATTGTCGCGCAGAGCCTGTGCGCGTTCGACATCCATTTCCACCGCAGTGACTTCTGATGCTCGCCTCGCTATATGGAACACGTCAATGCCAAGGCCGGCTGTGAGGTCGGCCGCCGCAATGCCTTCGGGCACGAGCGAGCTGTGCCATGCCGCGAGTGTGTCGGAGGTGGACTGCTCTCCGGCAAGAACGGAAGGGAAGCGGAAGTGCGGATAGGAAGCGAGAGTATCGGCGAGCTTTTTGCCGAATTTGCGCCTACATTCAATCTGCGTGATTGCGT
Source organism: Muribaculaceae bacterium (assembly GCA_009775225.1). Lineage (GTDB taxonomy): Bacteria > Bacteroidota > Bacteroidia > Bacteroidales > Muribaculaceae > CAG-873. The sequence continues at coordinate 7,959 of VSPE01000007.1, forward strand.
CGGCATAGTCGATGCCGTCGTCGTGTCTGTGTGCGAATTTGAGCCGCAGTACGGCCGGGTCATCCGAGAGGTGGCTCTCAATCCACTGGTAGTATGTCTCAGTTCTTCTGTCTGTCATGTAGTTATAACAATTAAAAAGCACGCCTTGCGTGTTGTAAGGCGTGCTTTTTATGCTGTAAAGCCAGGTCGGGCCGATTAGTTGCCCTTGATAGCGGCTACGCCGGGGAGCACTTTGCCCTCGATAGCTTCGAGAAGAGCGCCGCCGCCGGTCGATACATACGAAACTTCGTCGGCGAGACCGAACTTGTTGATGCATGCAACAGAGTCACCGCCACCAACGAGCGAGAATGCGCCGTTCTTGGTTGCAACTACAATAGCGTCGGCTATTGCGCGGCTGCCGGCAGTGAAGTTGTCGAATTCGAATACGCCTGCAGGGCCGTTCCAAAGGATAGTCTTGGAGGGGATGATAGTCTCGGTGAAGAGCTCGCGGGTCTTGGGACCTGCGTCCATGCCTTCCCAGCCTTCTGGGATGTCCTTGGTAGAGCAAATCTGAGTGTTGGCGTCGTTGCTGAATGCGTCGCCGGCCACGCAGTCGGTACCGATTACGAGGTTTACGCCTTTCTCCTTGGCCATCTTCATGATATTGAGAGCGAGGTCGAGTTTGTCGTTCTCGCAGATAGAGTTACCCACGTTGCCGCCCATAGCTTTGGCGAATGTGTAGGTCATGCCGCCGCAGAGGATTAGGTTGTCCACCTTGTCCATGAGGTTCTCGATGATGCCGATTTTGGTAGACACTTTCGAGCCGCCCATGATAGCGGTAAAGGGGCGCTTGATGTCTTTGAGGATGTTGTCGACAGCCTTTACTTCCTTCTCCATGAGGTAACCAAGCATCTTGTGGTCGGCGTCGAAGTAGTCGGCGATGACAGCGGTGGATGCGTGACGACGGTGTGCGGTGCCGAAGGCATCGTTTACATATACGTCGGCATACGAAGCCAAAGTCTTCGAAAATTCTTTCTGACGCTCTTTCATTTCCTTCTTGGCTGTTTCGTAGGCGGGGTCTTCTTTGTCGATGCCTACGGGCTTGCCTTCTTCTTCGGGATAGAAGCGGAGATTTTCGAGCAGGAGCACCTGGCCGGGCTTGAGGGCGGCAGCCATGTCGGCGGCGGCAGCGCAGTCGGGAGCGAACTGCACGTCGGTGCCGAGAGCCTTGGCTACGGCTTCCTTAATCTGGCCGAGCGACATTTTGGGGTTCACTTTGCCTTTGGGCTTGCCCATGTGGCTCATGATAATAAGCGAACCGCCGTCTTTGAGGATTTTCTCAAGGGTGGGGAGAGCGCCGCGGATACGGGTGTCGTCGGTGATGTTTCCGTTCTCGTCCAGGGGCACATTGAAGTCAACGCGTACGATGGCTTTATGGCCATTGAAGTTGAAGTTGTCGATTGTCATTTCTTATATAGTTTTGATAATTTATGTTAGTCTTTGATAAGGTCGGTGCCGGTCATTTCCTCGGGGCGGGGGAGGCCCATAATGTGGAGGATAGAGGGCGCTACGTCGGCGAGGATACCGTTCTCCACTTTGGCGTTGCTGTCTTCGGTAACATATACGAAGGGCACGGGGTTGAGCGAGTGGGCGGTATTGGGTGTGCCGTCGGTGTTCTCGGCGTTGTCGGCGTTGCCGTGGTCGGCAATGATGATAACCTCGTATCCGTTGGCTTTTGCAGCTTCAACGGTGTCGTGGAGGCAGGTGTCGAGTGCTTCCACGGCTTTCTGAATGGCGGGATAGATGCCCGTATGGCCTACCATATCGCCGTTTGCGTAGTTTACTACGATGAAGTCGTATTTGCGGGTGTCGATGGCTTCCACAAGTTTGTCTTTTACCTCGAAGGCGCTCATTTCGGGCTTGAGGTCGTAGGTTGCTACCTTGGGCGAGGGTACCAGAGTGCGGTCTTCGCCCTCGAAAGCGGCTTCGCGTCCGCCGTTGAGGAAGAATGTCACGTGGGCATATTTCTCAGTCTCGGCAATGTGGAGCTGAGTCTTGTTGCTGGCGGAGAGATATTCGGCCAATGTGTTCTTCACATCTTCTTTGTTGAAGATGATATGCACGCCCTTGAACGAAGAGTCGTAGGGAGTCATGCAGTAGTACTGAAGACCGGGAATAGTGTGCATGCCTTCCTCGGGCATGTCGTGCTGAGTGAGCACTTCGGTGAGTTCTTTGGCGCGGTCGTTGCGGTAGTTGAAGAAAATCACGCAGTCGTCGGGCTTGATAGTGCCGTCGACGGTGCTGTTGTTAACGGGCTTGATAAACTCGTCGGTAACGTCTTCGTCGTAGCTCTCTTGCATTGCTGCGACCATGTCGGTAGCCTGTTTGCCCTTGCCGTCAACGAGCAGGTCGTAAGCTTCTTTCACGCGGTTCCAGCGGTGGTCGCGGTCCATGGCGTAGAAACGGCCTACGATAGATGCTATCACTCCGGCGCTCTTGGCGCAGTGCTCTTCAACCTGGCGGATGAACCTTATACCGCTGCGGGGGTCTGTGTCGCGACCGTCCATAAAGCAGTGCAGATACACTTTTTTGAGGCCGTAGTGCTTGGCGATGTCGCACAGGGCGTACACGTGGTCGAGCGACGAGTGCACACCGCCGGTAGAGGTGAGGCCCATGAAGTGCATGGCCTTGCCTGTGGTGGCGCAGTATTCGAATGCCTGTTTGATTTCGGGATTGTCGTAGATTTTGCCCGATTCAATGGCTTTGTTGATTTTTACGAGGTCTTGATACACGATGCGGCCTGCGCCGATGTTGAGGTGACCTACCTCGGAGTTGCCCATCTGGCCGTCGGGCAGACCGACAAATTCGCCGCTGGCCTGCAGTTCGGAGTGGGGATATGTCTTGATAAGATAGTCCCAGTAAGGGGTTGGTGTGCTGTAGATGGCGTTGGCATGGTCGTGCTTGCCAATGCCCCAGCCGTCAAGGATGATAAGTAATGCTTTGTGTGCCATTTTATTTATAGCGTGTTGTTTTGTTTGTTTTCGGAGCTGCTGCGTTCTATGTCTTCGAGGCGTTCGCGGCGAAGGCGCTCGCGGTGCTTGATGTTGAAGTGCAGCAGTATGAGTATCACGACGGTCACCGCTATGGTACCGAAATAGAACAGGGCAGATGTGCGTCCGGAGGCATAGTCGCTATAGCCTATGGTGGCCATAACAACCAGATACACGGCTAAAATCGCCGGAATTAATGTAGAACGCTTAATCTTCATGATAAGTTTTTTGTGTTATGTGTGTCTTTTGGCTCAGGCAGATGTCGGTAAGGCGATGTCAGAGGGTCGAATTTGCCTGCTTTAAGATGCCTGTATATGTTCAGACAGGCCCAGGCGTCGAGAGCCGCATAGTCCTGCTGAGCCTTGGTGAGAGTGTCTGCCTCCCAGTTGGTAAGGCGCTGGCTCTTGGATATGCGTTCGCCGAAAATTATAGCGTATATTTTCTGTAGTGATATATCGGTTATGCCGTAGCGCTTTACGGTCTCCTGAAGGTCGACAAAGCCCTTCGGCTCGATGTCGCCGGAGCGCCGCAGCACATTGAAATCGTCATGTATCGAGAGTCCTATTTTGGTGATGTCGGTGTTCTCGAGGAAGGCTTTAAGTTCGGCGCAGATGCCTATCTTGTTGAGACGGAACAGGAAGCAGCGCTCGTCGGTCGAAAGCTGCATCAGCGCCACCTTGTGTTTGAGGCCCTTGCGGAAGGCCGGTCTTGTCTCTGTGTCGAAGCCGATGTACTTCTCTTTGGCAAGGACGCGCAGTGCCGAGTGGGCCACGGCTGCGGAGTCTACCACAGTAATTGCGGCGGGGTATGCCATGGTAGGCAGCTCCGCCACACGCTCTTTGCTGATGCTGATTATGTAGTCTTTTACATTCACTATACAAAATTAGGCATTTGTGGGCAAACGTGGTATTCTTTATATAAAATTAACGTTAAAAACTTGGCATAGTCAGGTATTCTGCTGCCGGAAAGTGCTTGTGCACATATCGCTCGACAAACGCGGCAGTGTCGGCTGCTATTACGGCATCGTTGTCGTAGTATTGGTTGTAAATTACGGCAGCAAGTTCTATGCCGGCAGCCGCAATGGCTTTCAGCGACAGGATGGTGTGGTTGATAGAGCCGAGTCGGCCGTTGGTGACCAGTACGAGCGGCAGTTTATGGGTCGCCACATAGTCGATAGCGAAATATTCGTCGGTGACAGGCACGTAAAGCCCTCCGGCTCCTTCTATCAGCACGCGGTCGTAGCGCCCGAGAAGCTTTTCTGTTGCGTCCTCGATGAGTCCAAGCTCGATGGAGCGGCCGTCGATGCGTGCTGCGAGCTGTGCCGATGCGGGATAGGAGAAGATGACGGGTGCCGTAAGTCCTTCGGCGTCTTCGGGCATGGCGCCTGTGTCGAGCAGACGGCGATGTGCCTCGATGTCTTCCGATGTGTCGCGGCAGCCGGTCTGTATAAATTTCTGAGTGATTACCGTATGACCCTGCTCCATGAGGCGCTTGGCATAGAATGCGGTGGCGTATGTCTTTCCGGCATCAGTGTCGATGCCGCTTATGAATATTGCACGTTTCATAATTTTCGGAGAATAAATATCAGAGGCTTGTAGGTGGCCGTATAGCAGCCGTCGAGTCCGGGCTTATAGTGCGAGAGTATCGTGCGCAGGGATGCTCCTTTCGAGACTCCGCGGTCAAGCGAGTTTACTCCCGTGGCTTTCAGATGACGGAACACTTCTATGGCGCTGTCGAAGCTGAGAGTCCGCGAATAGTCGGTGCTGTATACACACTCCAGTCCTTCGGGTACAATCATGAGCCATTGCTCTGGGCTGAGAAGCGGCAATGCGCGTCCGCCGGCCTGAGTAACTTCGTCGAGGTTGCCCTTGGCAAAGGTGCTTATCACGGCATAGCCGCCGTGGCGAAGCACTCTGCTACATTCCGCAAGGAAACGCGAGGGAGAGTTGAACCACTGCACAGTCGAGGCAGAGGCAATGAGGTCGAAAGACTCTGTCGGCTGATGCGTGATTTCCACTTCCGCATCGGCGCGGATAAAGGAAGTGGAAGCGGAAGTGAATGGCGCTTCGGCTGCGATGTCCCACATCTCGAGGATGGCTTCGTGGTGTTTGCGCTCGTAGAGTTTACGGCTGAGCAGACCTGTGCCGCTTCCTATTTCGAGGATGCGTGCGCCTGCATGGCCGAGTACTTCTGATACGTCGGGCCGCTCGAGCAGCGTGCCGATACGGTTGGCTATGTCGGCCTGCACCGAGGCTGCATCGTGGTAGGTTGAGGCCAGCCCTTTTGAGAAGCGCTCGCCTGTGCGCTGTTTGTCGATGATGTATCTGTCGATAATCTTCTGAAAGTCCATGAGGTGCGGCTCGTCGACAAAGGTTGCCGGAGTCCCGTTCCATGCGCGTTGCTGGTTTATGGCCGGAAAAATGGCGTCGTCGCGGCCGATGAGTACCATATCCCAGCGCCTTACAGGCTCGCATGGCATCAGAGGGAAGGGATAGAAACTTAGCAGCTCGTCTTTAAGGCCCTCGATGTCGCGCTCGGGCATCGTCTCGGCAAATGCGTCGAAGCGAGCCTTCGAGCCGGCTACGCGGCGGTAGAACTTATGTAGCGAGCGTTCGGTAAGACCGTCGAGCGTGCCTGCGAAAGTGCCTTCAGGGATACCTCGGAGCCGGTCGACCGGGTGTAGTGTGCCGTTTATGGCGATGCGTCGTGTTACTTTGTTCTCGATAGAGTACGTTGTGACGGCCGACGCGTATACGCCGAGCGACCAGGCTACAACGCATATTTCGGTGTATGGCTTGCAGAAGGACCAGTCGATGCACATCGAACGATAATCCCAGACCACCGCGATGTCATAGCCGGGCCTCTTCAGATGTCGGAAAGGTCGGGCGTCCATAGCCCACCCGGCAAATATGATTATCAGGCGGGTGGAGCCGTTATATGACACTAATTCATGTTTCATGCCGACGCGATAGTGTGTCTCAGTCTTTTACATCGGTTTTGGCACGTGTGTTGGCTGCCCAAATCAGATACAGGGCGAAGGCAGTGGCGGCAGTACTTGCTACAGTGAGCCATACCGGCCATAACGACGGTGGGTTGTCGAGGCTTTCGATGCCTTCGGTACGTATCTGGAGCCATGCGGATATCACAAACATCACATTGTTGAGGATGTGTGCGGCGACTGGCACCCACAGACTCCGAGTCCACAGCAACAGATAGCCGAAGTAGGCGCCGAGGAGTGTGCGGGGCACGAAGCCGAAGAGCTGGAAGTGCATGGCGGAGAAGCAGATGGCGACAATCCATACTGCAAGATGCTTGTTAACACCGCCGGTTGTGAGCAGGCGCTGGAAACATCCGCGGAACAACAATTCTTCCGAAAGACCTGCCAATACGCCTACAATGAGGATGTTGACGGCAAGGGCTGCCACAGAGTCGTTGGCAAGCAGGTTCTTCATGGTGGTGAATGCTGCGTCTTCAAGTGCACGGGCGACATTCTCGAAGGCCGAGAGGCTTGCCGGAAGGGATATGTGGTAGTTCCAGTATATCACCGCTTCCTGAAGCGGAACCGAAACGGCGAGCACTGCTGCTACAAGTATAAGAGTAAGCGCCCCGGGCTTCTTCGTGAGGCAAAGAAGCTCTGCGGGCTTCCTCGTAACCAGAAGGGCTGTCACGATAGCCGGTATTATGAAGGTGAGCACATCCTGGAGCACGGCGCTGATGCGGAGCGCTCCGGCGATGTTACCGCTTAATGCCCGTCCGAGTACATACGAAACTGCCACGGTGAGCACGTAGCACACCAGAAAGGTGCACAGCAGCAACAGCAGGCGTTGTCCGAGAGAGAGTACGAGGTCGCTTTTTTTCATTATAGTTTCAAGTATAGTTCTGATGTTAGAAGTCGGTATTCATCGGAGATTGAACCGTCGGAGTCGCGCATCGCCAATGTCTCCGAGGTGCATGCTCCGTCGCGGCGTGCAAAGTCCCATAGTATCCTGGTGGGCGGTTTGGCGGGAGAGGTCTTTATAAAAAGGCATCTGCGCAGTTTTAGTCCGGTCATTTCGGCCTCGAACACGATGTGAGGCTCAAAGTCGGCCGGGCTTACAAGTGCGAGTCTCCCGTCATCGGCGAGCCACCCGGCAGCCTTGGCGATAAGCGATTTGTAGGAGAGCGACGACTGGTGGCGAGCACCGGCGCGTGAGAGGTCGGCAGAGCGTTCCCCCGTGGTGAAGTAGGGCGGATTACTGATTATGACGTCGGGCGGAGTCTTCGGACTCCATGCCGCGAAGTCTCCCTCACATACGCTCAGCCTGTCGGCCCATGGCGTGGCAGCGAAGTTGGCACGGCAGGCCTGTGCCGCATCGTGCTCCAGCTCGAGCGCTGTGATTTTTGCCGATGTCATGTATTGGGCACAGATAAGAGCGAGTACTCCCGAGCCGGCGCCTACATCGGCCACGGTGCGCGCATCCCGGTACTCGCGAGCAACCCATGCCCCGAGCAGTACGCTGTCGGAGCATATTTTCATGCCGCAGCCGCTGTCATCCACGTCAAATTGCCGGAATTTGAACACGCCCATTTTTATGGCTGCGCGGCCTCCTTCACGCCGATATTGTGTTTGTCGAAGATAGCCCTGGCACGCCGTGCAAATTCGGCGGCGCGAGGCTTCCATAGGGTTGATTTCACGCTGTCGGCCTCAAGTACGCGGAAGCCGTCGGCCGGGTGCGTTCCGGGAACGGTGAACAGCAGCCGGTAGTCGGCGTCTTTTATCACGGCCTTCTTGTCGTCTCCTCTGAATAGTTTTACGTGCACCATGGAGCCTCCTCGCGTGTCGGCAGTCTTCATGTTCGATACAAAATTGCCCAGCGAATATACGAGAAGGATGTTGCGCGACGGATTGTAGCGGTTGGGACGCAGCTCCATAGGCTGTATCACATGTGGATGCGCTCCTATTATCATATCCACGCCTATGGCTTCAAGAAAGTCGGCGAGATGCCGTTGTGTAGAGTTTGGCAGCAGTCTGTATTCATCACCCCAGTGTATGCACACGCATATAAGCTCAGCCCCGGCTTTTCTTGCGGCTTCAACATCGCTCTTGATAAGGGTGCGGTCGATATAGTCCACCACCACGCCGTCGCGAGGCTGAATACCGTTGGTTCCGTAGGTGTAATTGAGAAAGCCTATTTTAAAAGCGTTTACATCCAGTATTCTCGGCAGAGCTTCACTGCGGGCTGTTAAATCGGAGTAGGTGCCGATGTGCAGAAGCTCTCTGTCGTCGAGAACCGAGAGGGTGGAGCGCAGCCCGCGGTGACCGCGGTCGAGAGTGTGGTTGTTGGCCGTAAGGAAGAGGTCGAAGCCAGCCGCAGCCAGAGCGTCGACAAACGCGGGTGGCGCGTTGAAGCACGGATAGCCGGTGTGTGGCGGGTCGCCGACGGGTGTCTCAAGGTTTACAACGGCCAAATCGGCGCCTGCCACAATAGGCATAATGGCATCGAAATAGCCGGTGTAGTCATATTCCTTGCAGGAGCGTGCCGCTTCGAGCTGAGCCTTGTGCTGCATGGCGTCGCCCACAAATATCAGGTCGGCTTCGTCGTATCCGAAGATGAGCGAAGTTATGGACGTGAACAGAGGGATAAACCATGCGCAGAGCATCAATCGCGGTTTTTGGCAGCCTGCAATGTGTTAAGCATCAGCGACACAATGGTCATAGGGCCTACGCCGCCGGGCACGGGTGTGATTGCGGAGCATTTGGGTGCTACAGTATCGAAGTCGACATCGCCGCAGAGGCGGAAGCCCGATTTGCGCGAGGCATCGGGTACGCGGGTCGTGCCTACATCGACTACTACGGCTCCGTCGGCAACCATGTCGGCGGTAACAAAGCCGGGGCGACCGAGGGCTGCCACGAGGATGTCGGCCTGACAGGTGAGCGAGGCAAGCTCGGGAGTGGCGCTATGGCATACGGTCACGGTAGCGTCGGCCTGCGGCCCTTTCTGCATGAGCATGGCTGCGAGCGGCTTGCCTACAATGTTGCTGCGGCCTACTATCACAACGCGCTTGCCGGCAGTGACGATGCCGTGGCGGCGCAGAAGCTCCACGATGCCTGCGGGAGTGGCTGAGTGGAAGCAGGGGAGTCCGACCGACTGGCGGCCTACATTGACGGGGTGAAAGCCGTCGACGTCCTTTGCCGGGTCGATTGCCTCGATTACGGCCTGCTCGTCGATATGGCGCGGCAGCGGCAGCTGCACGATGAACCCGTCGACGTCGGCATCCCTGTTTAGCCTGTCGATTTCGGACATGAGAACGGCAGGGTCGAGAGGCTGCTCGGGAGTGCTTTCCAGGCGGATGAGCGTGGAGGTGAACCCGCACTCTGCGCAGGCTTTCACTTTGTTGGCTACGTATGTCTCGCTGCCTCCGTCATGACCTACAAGAATGGCGGCAAGGTGTGGCACTTTGAGCCCTTCGGCTTTTCTACGCTCCACCTCCTGCGCAATCTCGGCTTTGATTTGTGCCGCGGTGGCTTTTCCGTCGATAAGTTGCATAGTGTGCTGTTCTGGTGTAATCCGTGAATAAAATTAAATAAATCAGCGTCGGCGTTGCATTGCTTTTGCCTGACGCATCTGGCGCATCATGGCGGCGGGATTGCTGCCCATGTTGCTCACCTGGTGCATTACTTTGCGTATTTGCTCGAACTGCTTGAGAAGGCGGTTCACATCCTGCACTTTTGTACCCGAGCCGGCGGCTATGCGCTGTATGCGGGTGCCGCGAATTACTTCGGGATGCTCGCGCTCGTAGGGAGTCATGGAGCCGATTATGGCTTCGATGCTCTTGAATGCGTTGTTGTCGATGTCAACATCCTTGATAGCCTTTCCGACGCCGGGAATCATTGCCGCAAGGTCTTTGATGTTACCCATCTTCTTGATTTGGTTTATCTGCTTGAGGAAGTCGGTGAACGTAAACTGGTTCTTACGCAGCTTTTTTGCCAGTTCCTCGGCCTCTTTTTCGTCGTATTGGGCCTGTGCTTTTTCGACCAGCGACACGATATCGCCCATGCCGAGGATACGGTCGGCCATACGCGAGGGATAGAACACGTCGATGCCGTCGAGGCTTTCGCCTGTACCGACAAATTTGATAGACTTATCGACCACGCTGCGGATAGAGAGCGCCGCGCCGCCGCGGGTGTCGCCGTCGAGCTTGGTGAGCACCACGCCGCCGAAATCGAGACGCTCGTTGAAGGTCTTGGCAGTGTTTACGGCGTCCTGGCCGGTCATGGCATCGACCACGAAGAGTGTTTCGCCGGGATTGATTGCTTTCTTGATAGCCTCGATTTCATCCATCATCTGCTCGTCGACAGCGAGTCGGCCGGCGGTATCGACAATCACGAGGTCGTAGCTGTGAGCCTTGGCGTAGTCTACGGCGCGGCGAGCAATGCCGACCGGGTCTTTAACGCCGTCTTCGGTGTAGACGTCCACCCCAATCGACTCTGCCAGAACTTTGAGCTGGTCGATAGCGGCAGGGCGATATACGTCGCATGCTACAAGGAGCGGACGCATCGACTTCTCTGCCTTGAGTTTTTTTGCGAGCTTGCCGGTGAAAGTGGTCTTACCCGAACCCTGAAGGCCCGACATGAGTATTATGGCGGGGCGGCCCGTTATAGTGAGGGGCGAGGCGTCGCCACCCATAAGGCTTGCGAGCTCGTCGTGCACGATTTTAACCATGAGCTCGCCCGGCTTGATAGCGTTTATAACGTTCTGGCCGAGGGCTTTCTGTTTTACGGTGTCGGTAAATGTCTTGGCGACCTTATAGTTGACGTCGGCGTCGATAAGGGCGCGGCGCACATCTTTGAGAGTTTCGGCTACGTTTATCTCGGTAATTCGACCTTGACCTTTAAGAAGCTTGAAACTGCGCTCAAGGCGGTCGCTAAGTTTTTCGAACATGGGCTCTTATTGTATTAGCTTGTTTGTTGCGGTATCGGGGAAAATAACTTTGGGCTTGAAGGTGCGTGCTTCTTCGGGTGTCATGGAGGCATAGCTCATGATGATGACTATGTCACCGGGCTGAACCAATCGTGCAGCAGCGCCGTTGAGGCAGATTGTACCTTCGCCGCGTGCGCCGGGAATTGTGTATGTGTCGAGGCGTGCGCCGTTATTGTTGTTGACTATGTACACACGCTCTCCCGGCAGTATGCCGGCGGCGTCGAGAAGGTCTTCATCGATAGTGATGCTACCTATATAGTCGAGGCGTGCCTCCGTTACGGTCACGCGGTGTATCTTTGATTTCAGTACCTGGATATACATGGTTGTTGAGTGTCAGTATCGTATATTGTCGATGAGGCGTACGCCACCGCAGTATACGGTGACACATCCGACGGCTCCGTGCTCGCCGGCTTCATCCCAACTGCCGATGGGCTGCATGCTTGCGGCATCTACTATCTGATAATATTCTGTCTCGAGGCCGGCTACGCCGTTGATAGCGGCTTCGGTGGCCTTGGCAGTCTCCACAGGGCTCATGCCGTCGGCTTTCAGCCTGAGGCTCTCAAGAAGTATGCGGCGTATGGCGGGCGCTATGGCGCGGGCTTCGGCCGACAGGCGTACGTTGCGGCTCGACAGAGCCAGACCGTCGCTTTCGCGTACAATGGGGCAGGGTACAATCTCCAGCTCGAAGCCTTCAAGCGCTACCATGCGGCGTATCACGGCAATCTGTTGGAAGTCTTTCTCTCCAAAATATGCGCGGGTGGGGCGTGTCATGGCGAAGAGTTTGCTTACTATTTGTGCCACGCCGTTGAAGTGGCCCGGACGCATTGCGCCTTCCATTACTTCGGCAACAGGGCCGAGGTCGAATACACGAGTGTCGGGTTCGGGATACACTTCCTCAATCGAAGGCACGAAGGCAAAGTCCACGCCACACTCTTCGAGCATACGGCAGTCGGCTTCCTCTGTGCGCGGATATGTGCGGAGGTCGTCGGGATTATTGAATTGCGTAGGATTGACAAAGACGCTTACAATCACGATATCGTTCTCGGAGCGGGCACGCTCCACAAGCGAGCGATGGCCTGCATGGAGCGCACCCATAGTAGGCACGAGTCCTATGCTTTTGCCTTCCTGTCGGGCTGCTTCAACAGCCGCGTCGAGGCTTTTTACGCTGCGGATTATTTCCATTTCTGTTTTTGATATGTCTCTTGAATGGTAATATTTGGCTGCAAAATTACAAAATTATCATAACACAGCCAAAGCTTTTTTGTAAAAGCGCTCACCTGATGCCTCGGGCGTCGAGGGCGCGATGATAGCGCGCCGCGTTGATGCGGTGACGGGCATAGTCGGTGGCAAACTCATGATAACCCGAGAAGTCGGCCTTGGCGCACATATAGAGGTAATTGTGCTTCGGCGCCGAGAGTACGGCATCGAGAGTGGCGGCTTCGACGATGCGTATAGGCCCGGGGGGGAGTCCTTTGTTGCGGTATGTGTTATACGGCGATTCGGTTTTCAGAAGAGGGCCTGTGATGCGTCGTGCCGCGAAGTTGCCGGAGGCGAATTTCAGAGTGGGGTCGCTCTGGAGTTCCATGCCTTTTTCGAGGCGGTTTATATACAGGCGTGCCACTTTGGGCTGCTCGTCGCGTTTGTTGGTTTCTTCTTCGACGATTGATGCTATAGTGTGCACTTCTTCGGGTGAGAGTCCGAGCGCCTTGGCCTTGGCCTTACGCTCTTCGTTCCAGAATTTAGAGCGATAGCCCGCAAGTGTGTGTATCACCTTTTCAGGCGAAGTTGTCCAGTAAAACTCGTAGGTGTCGGGCAGGAAAGCGGCTTGATATTGTGCCTTGGTGAAGCCTTGTGCGGGCAATACACTGTCGGCAGCGCCCATAAACTCAGTGGAGTCGAACTCCATAAGCGAGGCCGCACGCGAGGCAAGCTCGGATATAAGGCGCATATTGTTGAATGTAAATCTGACGGGCGTCTGATTTCCTTTCGCGATATTGCGGGCTACTTTTATTGCCGTCATGCCGGGACGCACCTCATAGGAGCCGTGGGCCAGGCTTGGTTTGCCTCCCTGCAGTTGCCAGAGTAAGGCGGCCTTCTTGCCGAACGAATTGCCAAGGGCATCGGTGAGTGCCTTCTCTACATCGGAGCCACTTGCGTCGGCATGGATTTCTACGCGTGTGGTCTCATATTCGTATTCGGCGAATACTGTATTCTTTACAAGCAGGGCGGCAATGATTGCCAAAGCTGCAAGGATTATAAATATGTATAAAATGATGTGTTTCTTTTTCATGGTTAATGCAGTTTATCGGGCGAGCTTTTTGTTGTCGGATATTCTATCCTCGCGCGAAGTGATATATACATCGTAATATGCCAGCAGCAAGGTTGTGAGAGGCAATGCTATAATCAGACCGATGAAGCCAAGGAGCGTGCCCCACACCGAGAGTGACAGAAGGATGACAGCAGGGTTGAGGCCCATAGCCTTACCCATGATTTTGGGCGTGAGGAAGAAGTCCTGGATGCACTGCACCACTACATAGACAGCCATTGCCGAGAGCCAGATGCCCCAGAAATCTGTCGTGCCGTCTACCGACATGACAAGGCATAGCAGTGTTACAGGAACGAGAGATATGAGTTGCAGATATGGCACCATGTTCAGCAGACCGATGAATAGGCCCAGTACTATGGCCATAGGCAATCCTATGATGCTGAACCCGATGCAGAACAGTATTCCCACGATGAAGGCCACGAGTGCCTGTCCGCGGAAGTAGTGATTCATGGAGCGCTTTACATCCGAGAGAATACGGAAGGTGTTTGAGCGGTATTTGGGCGGCACAAGCCGCTTGAAGCCTGAGAGCAGTCGCTCGTAATCTATCATGATGAATACTACGTACAGCACCACCACAAACCAGTTGAAGATGCCGAGTACAATATTGTATCCGCCTGCAATAAAGGAGCCTGCTGCATCGAGTATCGACTTTATATCCTGTCGGGTAAGTTTCTGGGCAATTTTGGCGAAGTCAATGTTGTCACGCAGAAAATCGTGCAGCCAGCCCGGGAGCATCGTTACATCTGTGCCCCGCTCGGAGTAATGGTTCACGAATGCAGCCACCTGGTGCATTTCCGACAATATCGACGGTACTACGAATACCGATGCCGTGACTGCGAGAAGCACACACTCGAATAGTGTCATCACGATAGGCAGCCAGCGGTGGCGTACGCTAAGCAGGCGTTTGTTGTACTGTACCAAGGGCTCCAGAAGGTAGGCTATAAGCCATGCAACCAAGAATGGCATCAGCACAGCTTTAAGTAGCCCTATAAGCCATACGGCAAGGGCTATTGACGCTACTGTGATGAGCATCCTGACCACGCGGTCGAATGTGAAAGGCCTGCTTTGTTGCTGTGTGGGCCTGTAGGATGTCGGGGTGTCGCCCATAATCAGGAATGAGTTATTGCTGTACAGTGCCGGTGAATACCGTTTCGGCCGGCCCTGTCATGAGTAAATGATTGGTGTCCGGGTCTATGTCGATGAGGAGAATGCCTCCGGTCAGGTGTACCTCTACAGGATAGTCGGCTCTGCCAGTGGCAACAGCAGCAGCAGCAGTCGCGCAGGCGCCGGTTCCGCAGGCTTCTGTTTCGCCAACGCCACGTTCCCATGTGCGCTGATACACAGTGTGGCGGTCGGTGTCTACGGTTGCAAATTCTATATTCGCTTTTTGTGGCCATACTCCCGCGTATTCAAGAGCCGGGCCGGCAACGCCAAGCGCGATTGCCGACGGGTCGCTTACGAACGCCACGCCGTGCGGATTGCCTGTCGAAACTTCTGTCACGGAGAAGTCTCCGCAAGGTGTGCCGAGAGTGTGCTGCGCGCCGGTTTCGGGCAATCCCATGTCAACTGTCACGCTCTCAACCGTGCCGTCGGCACCTTGCTTTATGCAGAGCTTCTTGTGGCCGCTCATGGTGGCAATGACAGGGGTGGGCGAACTGCATAGTCCGTTGTCGCGGATGTATTTGCCTACGCACCTTATTCCATTGCCGCACATCTGTGCCTCGCTTCCGTCGGCATTGAATATGCGCATGCGGCAGTCGGCCACAGCGTCTTTGCCGATTACGATAAGGCCATCGGCGCCTATGCCCCTGTGGCGGTCGCACAGGCGGCGTGCAAGCTTGTGATAGTCGGTATCTGCGCGGTCTTCGATTACAACGAAGTCGTTGCCGAGGCCGTGCATCTTGGTAAAGTGCAGCATAGTCTTATCGCGGGAGCTTGTTTATGGCCTCCCGGATGTTATTGAGGCCGGTGTTGAGAATACTGCGCGGCACTCCGATGTTCAGACGCACCATGCCGGTGCCTTCCACACCGAATGAGGCTCCGTCGCTTACGGCTACGTGGGCGTCGTCGACGAGCATACGGGTGAGGCCTTCGTGACTAAGTCCGAGGGCATTGAAGTCTATCCACAGTCCGAAGCCTGCCTGTGGCATCACTGCGTCGACACCGGGAATGTTTTTATGAATGTAGTCTATGGCATAAGTGGCGTTGTCGCGGAGGTAGACAAGGAGCGCGTCGAGCCACTCCTCGCAGCGTGTATAAGCTGCTATAGTACCGTATATGGCGGAAATCGGCGGAGTGTCGAACTCGCTTGCCTTGAGCCAGTCGAAGAAGCCTTGACGCAGTTCTGGCGATTTTACAACCGTCCATGCGCTGGCTATGCCGGGAATGTTGAAGGACTTCGACGGTGCGCCGAGTGTCACAGTGATTGCTGCCGCCGTGTCGGAGACCGATGCCGTAGGGATGTGTTTTGTGCCGGGCAGAACCAGGTCGGCATATATCTCGTCGGAGAGAATAAGCACATTGTGCTTTGCGCAGATGTCGGCCACGCGCCGAAGGGTGTCGGCATCCCATTGAAGGCCTATAGGGTTGTGCGGATTGCACACAATCATCATGGTCGGGTGCTCGGCTTCGATTGTTTTCTCAAGAGCGTCGAGGGCCATGCTGTAGTGCCCGTCGGCGACGTGAAGCGGGTTTGTCACGGCGATACGACCGTTTCCTTCTATCACCGAACGGAAAGAGTGATACACCGGGGGCTGGATGAGTATCTTATCGCCGGGCCGGGTGAAGTAGTTGACGCATAGGCCTATTGCTTTCTTGACTCCGGGCATGAAGTCGACTTCGGTAGGCTCTACCTGCCAGCCGTGTCGATGACACAGCCATGAGGCTATGCTTTCTTTGAATGTTGCCGGGGCTGTGGTGTAGCCGAGTATGGGACGGCTTACTGCTTTTATAAGTGCGTCGGTCACAGGCTGGGGCACACAGAAGTCCATATCTGCAATCCACAGAGGAAGCAAATCGGTACGTCCGTATTTCTCTTCAAGCTCTTCGTATTTTGTGGCGTCGCTATCTTTTCTGTAATATATTCTGTCGAAATAGAGTTCACTAATCATAATGTGCAAAATTAGTCATCTTTGTTGACTCGGGCAATATGTCGCTGCTACTATTTAGTTTATTTAATTAAAATGCGTCAATTAAGCGAGAGAAGAGGCCGCACATTATTTTATGATGCTTTCAAGCGTTGCATCATCGGGGTTGAGTGCCAGAATTTTGCCGTCGGGCGCGATGAGAGCTGTGCCGAAGCCTTTGTCGAGGCCGTAGTCGCGGGCAACCACAGCGGCAGTGTCGCCCGAGGCGTGGTACTGGTTATCGGCCTCAAGGCTGTCGCGGCGGACTATTTCGCGGAAGAGTGCTTCAGAGTCGTCGAAGTTTACGCCGACTACTTTGACTGGTGCCGACGGGTGTGCGCGGTGCCACGCCGTGTACAGATTTGCGGCCTGGCGCGATGGGGCGTCGGTACTCGACCAAAAGCAGAGCAGCACATAATCGCCGCGCAGCCTGTCGAGCGCAATCGTGCTGTCGGCCTGCTGCAGCGCGAGCGCCGGTGCCGACATGCCGGGAGCGGTGCGGCTATGTTCCGAGACATAACCGCCTGCAAACAGAAGCAGCCCCACAGCGAGTGCTATAAGAAAAAATGTCTGTTTCACGCAGTTGTTCTCCTTTCTTATCGAATAACAACAGAAAGGCTTACAACGTTCGCGCTAATCGTCTGTGTCGCCTGTTTCGGGAGGTAGGGGCTTTCGTGCCTTAGCCCCGAGATTTTGCAATTTGCGTGCCCTGTTGATGAGGTTTCCTGGGCCTTCCGACAGCTTTGAATATGCGGCGTTGTAGGCGGAGTGAGCATTGTTCAGAGCACGGTCTACGGCCTGCATGTCGGCAGTAAATCCTGTCAGCTTGTCGAGCAGACGACCGGCCTCTTCGGCTATCGCCATAGCGTTGCGGTTCTGCTTTTCCTGCCGCCACATCTGTTCGATGAGTTTTACCACGGCCATGAGGTGTGTGGGGGCAATAATGAGCACGTGCGAGGCGAGAGCTGTTTCCCACAGGCTATGGTCTAAATCCATAGCTGCGAGGAAGGCACCTTCGTGGGGGATGAACATCAGCACATAGTCGAACGTATCGCCATCGGTGTGCTGCTGGTAGCTTTTGGATGCCAGTTCTGCTATATGCTTCTTGACCGATGTGATGTGTGCCTTGGCGCAGCGGCCGCGCGAGTCGTCGTCGGGGGCGTTGAGCATATCGAAGTAGGCTTGTATGGATACCTTCGAGTCTATCACGATAGTGCGGCCGGGGCTGTACGTCAGCAATACGTCGGGACGGAGACGCCGGCCCGACGAGTCGGTGATGCTTTGTTGTAGCCGGTATTCGTATCCTTCGCGCAGGCCTGCCGACGAAAGTATGTTGTTGAGGATAGTCTCGCCCCAGTCGCCTTGAAAGCGGGAGTTGCCTTTTAGCGCGTCGGTGAGACGCCGTGTCTCCGAGCCTATGGCGCGGTTAAGGTCGATTAGCTCGCGCACCTTGTCTCCTAATGCAAACCTTTCGCGGGCCTCTCGCGTGTAGGTATCGGCTATCGTGCGGCGGAACGATTCGAGGTTGTCTTTCATCGGAGCGAGCACTTCCGTAAGGCTGTGTGTACTCTGTCGGCGCAGGCTCTCTGCATTTGCAGCGAGTGTGCGGGCGGCCAGTTCGGCAAAGCGCTCCTCGGCCGAGTCTGCGGCCTTGATGCGTTCGTCGAGGCGGGCATTTCGGCCTTGGAGCACTACTATATATGCTATGGCGCATATTAGCGCGACAGTGAGTATTATAAGGGCGATTGTCATTGCGGCGTAATAGTGATAGAGTCGGAGAGTAAGATAAAATGAGAACGTGTCCTGAATGGGGCACGTTCTCACGCTTTGCAAGCTGTTATAGAAGGATTATACGGTTGTCGTACCCTAAGGTACGTCTTTGGCCACTTTTCTTATTTGTGCTGGTGCTCGTACTTGAGAGTCATCGAGGGCTGGTCGCACACTTCTGCGGGGCCGAAGTACTGGATAGGGCCGGGGTAGATGTAGCAGGTGTTGTGTGCCCAGTCATCGCGCTGTGCGGCGAATTTCTTGAAGGGTGCGCCGTCAAGACGTACGAGAGCTTTCTGGATAACGGGCTTGTCTTCGGCGTTGCGGCGCTCGATGTTCATCATCATGGTGATGGGTATACCGCCGGGTATCCATTGTACGGCAGGCTTAACGAGGTTGCGTATCGACGACATGTAGCCGGTGACGCCAGCGTTGATGAGTGCCGATGCGTTGTAGCCGAGTGAGTAGCAGTAGTCAGCGTCAAAGTTTGAGGGGTCGGCGCAGCGTCCTTCGTAGCCGAAGAAGTGGTGGAGTGCGGAGAACTTGCCGTTCACATCCTTGAATGCTTGAGACTCGGCGAGCTTGGCAGCTACCATGCCGCTGAGAAGTTTCTCAGTCTCGATGAGCGAAACCTGTACGTTGCCATGGGGGTCGCGGTCAAGCATAAGCTGACGGGCTACGTCGGCGGGGAGGCCGCGGAGCGAAGCCACGTTTTCGGGCGAGAGGTGTTC
Organism: Muribaculaceae bacterium; assembly: GCA_009775225.1. GTDB lineage: Bacteria > Bacteroidota > Bacteroidia > Bacteroidales > Muribaculaceae > CAG-873. Next base: position 26,898 of record VSPE01000007.1, read on the forward strand.
GAGGATGAAGGCGGTGAGGGCTTCTTCGTCCATGCCGGCAACGGTGTCTTTGTTTGCACCGAGGAGTTCGTTGAGCTCGGCAATGAGGCGCTTGAACTCGGGGATGAACTCGATGAGGCCTTCGGGGATTAGGACGATACCGAAGTTGTTGCCGTCGGCAGCACGCGAGGTTACGATGTCGGCGATGTAGCTTACGATGTCGTTGAGGCTCATGTCGCGCTGCTCAACTTCTTCGGAGATGAGGCATACGTTGGGCTGACACTGGAGAGCACATTCAAGTGCGATGTGGCTTGCCGAGCGGCCCATGAGTTTGATGAAGTGCCAGTATTTCTTGGCAGAGTTGCAGTCGCGCTGGATGTTGCCGATGACTTCGGAGTAAACCTTGGTTGCGGTGTCGAAGCCGAAAGATGTCTCGATAAGGTCGTTCTTGAGGTCGCCGTCGATAGTCTTAGGGCAGCCGATAACCTGTATGCCAGTGTTCTTTTCCTTGTAGTATTCGGCAAGGATGGCGGCATTTGTGTTGGAGTCGTCGCCACCGATGATTACGAGAGCGCTGATGTTGAGTTCGCGGAGGATTTCAAGGCCTTTGTCGAACTGCTCAATCTTTTCGAGCTTGGTGCGGCCTGAGCCGATGATGTCGAAACCGCCGGTGTTGCGGTATTCGTCGATGATAGGAGCTGTCAGCTCTATGTATTTGTGGTCAACAAGACCGCCGGGGCCCATGAGGAAGCCGAAGAGGCGGCTGTCGCGGTGTATTTTCTTGATGCCGTCGAAAATACCGCAAATCACATTGTGTCCGCCGGGAGCCTGACCGCCTGAGAGGATTACACCTACGTTGACTGGTTTGCCGGGGCCGGGGGTGGGGTTCTTTTCAAATCGGATTTCGGGAAGTCCGTAAGTATTGGGGAAGAGGTTGCGGATTGCTTCCTGGTCGGCTACCGATTCGGTAGGACGGCCTTCCACTACTTTGACGGGACCCTGAAGGGCGATAGGCAGCTTGGGCTGATAAGTTGCGCGGGCTTTCTGTAAAGCGCTTTTTTTCATGTGAGTATGTTGAGTCTTTAAGTGTTTCTTTTCAGGCGGCAAAAATACTAAAAAATTTTCAGAAAACAGCTGTAATAAATGTGAATAAGTGTTTAAGAAGCAACTGCAATGCGCAGTTTTGTCGGGTCGAGGTATTCATTTGCGAGATATGAGATACGTTCGGCCGTGAGGGCTTTTATGGCTTGCTGCTGTGCGGCGAAATAGTCGGGAGGAGTGCCCACGAGCAGCGATGTGGTGTAGTAGCCCGATATGGAGGTGGGGGAGTCGAGAGTCTGGGCAAGGGACGTAAGCGCATGGCGTTTGAGTCGGCTCAGCTCGTCGGCGCACGGCGGTTCGTCGGCCAGGCGTGTCATCTCCAGTGAGATTTCTCGGAGAACATCGTCGGTGTACTGCTTGTCGCAGGTGGCTGCAATGGTTATATAGCTGCCTTCGTGGGCACCGCTGAGATATGCCGAGATGCCGTAGGTCATGCCTTTCTCTTCTCGGATATTGCTCATCAGACGGCTTCCGAAGTAGCCTCCGAGTGCCATTACTGTGAGGCGCAGGTCGTTGTAATCGGGGTGGCTGCGGCTTACAGAGGGCAGGGTTGCTGCAATAGCGCTCTGTAGGGTGTCGGCGCCGTATACGTCGACGCGCCCAGGAGGTTCAGGCTCGTTGGGAACTATTTTAATGTCAAATCCCGGGCCTGTGGCTTTTATTCCGCTGAGGAGGGTTCGCACTGCATCTATGGTTGTTTCGTCGAGCAGCCCTGACAGGTAGGCGTGGGCTCTTGCCGGAACTATCATGCGCCGGTGCAGAGCTATGATGTCGTCGCGTGTGATTGCGTCGATGTCGGACGGTGTGAGCCGTTGCGCCAACGGATGATTTTTACCCATGGTAAGTGCGTCGGAAGCATATTCGGCGAGTGTGCTTACCTCGGTATCGGCAATCTCGAGTTGCGCCTTGACATTGCGGAGCATGGTGTCGATGCGCTCTTGGGGGAAAAGAGGCTCGGCGAGCATCGATGCTATAAGCGGTGTCACCGAGGCAGCCCTGTGGTTGAGCATGGCAATAGTGAGCGAGCTGTAATGGCTGTGGCTGTCGCTGCCGATGCGCACGCCGTTGTAGTCGAGGAGGTCGGCAAAGGTCTCTGTAGGTATGGTCTGTGTGCCTTCGGCGAGTGCCGAAAGCATTACCTTACTTATGAGCTTGTTGCCAGTCTCCGCCTGACCTCCGCAGAAAAGTATCCGAAGGCGGCATACCGGCTGGTCTCCGCCACTGAAACGGTGGAGTGTCAGCCCGTTGGGCATCACTTCTACCGTCTCCGGGGGCATGGCGCCTGTCAAGAGTTCGTTTACGGGTGGTGGTGTGCTGCGGTCGGTCATTTCTCGAGGCTTTCCAGATAGGCATTGGCGGCTTCAAGGTCGGCCGGAGTGTCTATGCCGAAGTTGGTTACATCGGTGACCGACATTTTGATGTGGTAGCCACCCTGCAGCCAGCGGAGCTGTTCGAGCGACTCGGCGATTTCGAGCGGACTCTGAGGCAGTGCGCATAATTCGGCCAGAGTGGAAGCCTTATATCCATATAGGCCTACGTGTGTGAAAAATTCGGCTTTTTCAGTCCACTTCTTCCAGTCGTAATTGCGCACATACGGTATTATCGAGCGAGAGAAATAGAGAGCGAAGCTGTTGCTGTCCATGACCACTTTCACAGAGTTGGGGTCGAAAAGCGCGTCGAAACCTTGCTGCGGGTCGAAGCGGCGGGCCAGCGACGCGATGCGTACTTGCTCGTCGTCGAAGCTGCGCATGAGGGACTCAAGCTGAGAGCGGTCGATAAACGGCTCGTCGCCCTGTATGTTTATTATCACGTCGGCATCAGAGCCTGATTTGGTGTATGCCTCAAGGCATCGGTCGGTACCGCTGCGGTGTAGTTCCGATGTCATTACATACTTTCCGCCGAAGGCCGCTACGGCTTCGGCTATGCGTTTGTCGTCGGTCGCGACAAGAACTTCGGGGAGAACTTCTGTAACACGCTCATATACGCGCTGTATCATGGGTTTGCCGCCGACGAGAGCGAGTGGTTTTCCCGGGAAGCGTGTGGAGGCATAGCGTGCCGGGATGATACCGATATATTTGTTCATTGTATGTTTTATTTGAATAGTTTGGTTTATTCCGGTTGATGCTCAACCACGTAGAGTTGGGCATTTTCGTATTTTACAATTTTTACGTGGCGGTTTGCCGCTATAAAAGGCCCTGTGGATACGGCATCGTAGACATCGTGCCCAACGGTGATTTTTCCGGCGGGGCGAAGTACTGTTGCAGAGGTGGCAAGCTGACCAACCAGACGTGCCGGCGACAGGTCGACGCCGACAAAGCCGTCGGCAACAGAAAGCTCGGTCATGAGTTCTGAGTGTTTCCGGAAACATTCCGGCCCGTGGGATGATGTGAGATACCATACAAGAGCCAGTGCCAGCAGGCATCCCGCTCCGACAATAAGGAGTGAGCTGCCCAGCGCACCGAGGTCGAAGCCGGTGACGGCATCGTTGCTTGTCATGGCTCCTGTCAGAGCTATGGCAATCGCTATAATACCGCTTATGCCGGTAACTCCAAATCCCGGCACCACAAATAGCTCAAGCGCTATCAAGACAACGCCTGCTATAAGGCACAGCAGTACCCATGCCGGCATTGAGCCTCCTACAATCATAGGCAGGAAATAAAGTGCGGCAGCCACCGTGGCGACCGAGGCAGCGAAGCCAAGGCCGGGAGTGTGCATTTCCATATAGATGCCGCCGAGGATGAGCATTACAAGTATAGCGCGTACGGCCGCATTGCTGAGAAAGCCGAGAATATCGTCGGTAAGAGAGCTGTTGTAGTAAGCTATCGGTTCGTCGGCGCGGTCGAGTCCGGCAAGAACCCGGTCAATATCGGTGGCCGAGCCGTCGGCATAGCCGCACTCTATGGCCTGGCGCGTGGTAAGAGATACCGATATCTCGGGGTTTACCATTGAGGCTGCTATCTCCGGCGAGCGTCGCCATACCATGCTGTCACCATCTGCTCGCTTGCCGTGATGCTCGGCCGTGGCCCGCATTATTGTGCTCATGTACGACTGATATTTTTCGGGCATCGGCTCACCTGAGCCGTTTACCACCGTAGCTGAGCCCATGCTTGCTCCGGGTGCCATATATACGCTGTCGCATGCCAAGGCTATGAGAGCGCCGGCAGATGCTGCGTTTACATCGACAAAAGCCACTGTCGGAAGTTCGCAACGCATGATAGCGGTGCGGATAGAGTCTGCCGCATCGAGGGCGCCTCCGTAGGTGTTGAGATGCACCAGCAGCATGGAGGCATTGGCTTCTTTTGCCTGCCTGAGCCCCTGACGGAAGTGGTGGAACGCGCTGTTGTCTATTTCCGTGTGTACAGGAATGACGAAAACAGGGCGTTCGGCAGCCGTCGCAATCGCGGTAGCGAGCATGGATAGCATCACGATAAGGAGTCGGAAAAATTTCATGGCTTTGGTTTATTTTTAACTTTAATATGTGCCTTCTCTCCGAAATAGGCGGGGAGGAGGGCACATCCTGCAATCAGATAAATATAGTAGCTGAACGCACGCCATATAAGTGCAATTATGGCGGCTACGCCTATGCTGCCGATAATGTCGCCGTAATAGTTGGTGAACAGCCATTCGCTGATGCCGCTTCCGCCGGGCGTGGGGCTTACCATGAGCACAACCCATACCACGAACTGACGGGCGAACACCTGCAGCCCTGATGCACCGGGTACGAATGCCCAGAATAGAGCGTTGACTACGAAATATCGCGAGAACCACGACAGCACTGTGGCTCCGAATACCTCGCTCCACCATTTTCGCGAACGTCCTTTAACCCATGCCGAAGTAGCAACCATATTGTCGGCCATGCCGAGGATGCGACTCCGGAAACGCTTCATCAGGCGCATGGCAGCGATGCCGCGGAGCGCTCGCTGCACAGCTTCCGGGCGAGCTATTATGGCGAAGAAAAGTATCGACGTCCATATAACGATACCTGCATATACAACCCAAAATACAATGCGGATGCCGTCGAAAAGCATATCTCCGGCTGTCTCGGGGCTATAGAAAAGGTTGCTTACAGGTACCAGCAAGACTATTATCGGGCAGAAAACCACAAAAAAAAGCTCATCGAGAAAGAGAGTGGTGAGTGTGAGGGTGGTAGCTCTGCCGAGAGCGATGCCCTCCCGGTTAAGGTAGAAGATAGCAAGGGCACTGCCGCCTACAACCGAGGGGGTAATGGCCGATGTGAAGGCACACATTATGTCGGTGCGTATGGCCCGGCGCCAAGTGAGGTCGCCTGCCGCAATGGTGTGAAAGCGCCAGGCAAGGCCGAAGTCGCGCCCCACCACGAAAAGCGCGGCGAGAGCAAGGCCCGCCACGGTATGTGTATCGAATGAGATTGCTTGCAGAGTGGCAAGGTCTACTTCCTTATGGAAAAGCCACATTGCGACGAGCGCTCCCAGTGTCACCGGGAGCACTGCCCGCAAGAGGGTCTTTCGCAGTTCCGAAGCCATTTACCGCAGACTCTTGAGTAGTGTGGAGATTTCATCCACAGGGCTTGCGCCATCGAAGAAATGTGCGCCTGCGCAAATGCCCGAGAAACCGGACGAGAGCAGCGACAACGCCTCTTCGGTGGAAAGCGGCATGTCGGGGCGGTAAGCCACGACAGGAATTTCGCAATCTGCCGAACGCACGCCGGCAATAAGGCCTGTGGCCTGCGGTACGCCTGCTGCGAGGGCGGCATAGTCTATATCGGCGCGGGCGAGCGAGAGAACTGCGTCGGCCGAGCCGGCGAGAGCGCCGATTATTGCTTCGGCTCCAAGCTCCTCTCTAAGAGATGCCGGAGAACACTTGCTGCCGTCGGTGAGCACTCCGTGCATGCCGTACTCGCGTACCAGCTCGACATTGTCGCAGGTGAGTATGATGCCACTAGCGCGACACATGTCGGTGATGTCGCGAATTTCGTCGCGCAGCTCGTCGCCGCTTCCGACGGAAAGCACAATCCAGGCAGCGCCGGCTTCTATAGCCATTTGCGCCATCTCGGAGATTGAGAACTTATCATTGGGTCTTATCAATATCTGTACCATAGGGGCAAAGTTAGTAAAATTTTTAAAAAGAACTCAATATATAAAACAAAATATGCGGCGGTTATTATGATATTGAGGTAAAATCAGCTCTCACATATTTTCGGTCGGGGAGGGTGGGCGGAGTAACGCAATGATACGTTCCTCCGGCGAGTGTCGCAAAATCCGCGACTATTGCATCTTCCGAGTCAACGAATATGAGGTATTGCTTTGAAAACTCGCGGATTATTCGTACTTTTGTGGGTAATAAATTATTGTTTATATCCGTATCATGAAACCAACCAGCATCAGCCTTGTCGCAACCTCCATGTTCATCGCCATTGTAGCAGTTTTAATGCCCGTCACCGCAAGTGCAGAGTCCTCGCATGCCGCTCCCAGTCCGTCGGAATGGGTTGTCCCAATCTTTCTGCCAGACATCGCAGCTATCCCCGAACTCAATACTGACCACTGGCTCGATTTAGCCGACCTTCCCACATCAGGCCGCCCCGAGAGCGCCTATCACGGCTTCCGCCTTCCGCACATCAACGCTGTCTATACATGGCACAAATACGTCATTGAGTCACTCACCGCAAAATGTTCCGTCATCCTAATTGACTATGAAGAGGCGACGACCGCTGACCTCTCGGTTCTACCAATCGACCGTATAGTAGCTCTCGGTATCTGTGGCCCTCAGGTACGAATCATCACAACTTCGGCTCTAACTCCCGATAGCAATCCGGCCCTCATTTCGGCTGACTTAATGGAGTTCGTCGCCATGGCAAAGACCGCAGGATTGAAGTAATTCTCGCGTCTTTTCTTGCACCTCATACAATACAGCATAGTTCAATTGCTTTCAGGCTTCGGTGCAGTCAACTCGTTATAAACGTTCGCAAGCTTCGATTGTCGAATTGGATGAAGAGTCAAAACACTTTTTAACATAAAAATCTCGTCGATTTTGGCAATATCTCGTCTTGTTAAGTAGAAGCATCAATAACAAGACCTTATGGTAAACAATAAAAAGGGCAACGCAATCAGCAAGATAATAGAGGAAAATCTTGATTATCTTGTCAGGGTTGCGTATTTTCGTCTTGGCAGCAGGGTTGAGGCGGAAGACCTCGTTTATGATGCAGTCCTTCAGTTTCTTGAAAAAGCGCCAGGCAATATTCACCCGAAAAGTGTAAGGCTGTATCTGTTTAGGATTGTTCATAACCGATGTCTTGATAAATATCGTTCTGCTAAGAGAAATCTGATAGAGATAGACAGGATAGATATAGAAGACGATACTGCGGAAATTCTCGGTATGGAGGATGCAGACCGAATTAATACGTTGCTTGACAGTCTGCCGACACGAGAAGCCGACATTATAAGGATGAACGTGATTGACAATCTTTCTTTCGTTGAAATCAGCAGTATTCTTTCCATTCCGCAGTCAACCGCCAAATCGCGCTATAAATCGGGTATGGACAGACTCAGAAAAATACTTACAACCGATAAAATGTCGTAGCATGGATGATTATAAGGATATAAAGGAACTGTTTACACCTCGTCATGACATAAAGGCGTCAGATGAACTTCGTTGTAAAGTGAGGAAAGCACTTAACAGAAATAGCAGAGTGCGAAAGACAAGAACCTGGTTGCTGGGAGGAGTCGGATTCAGCACAGTCGCCGCCATATTTCTGCTCGTATTCATTCCCTCGGGAATGTCGGCCAAAGAAATGCTATCTCAGGCAATCGAAGCTATCGGAAGCGCCGAAAGCATCAAAATGAATGTAGAAGTCAGAACACATGCTGTTGAAAATTTCAGGCACATAGGGCTGGATGACAATTTTGTCACTCACCATATCGATATTGTTAAATCGGATTCGCTGTTGCGATGGCGCATAGACAAAGGAGAGCGCATGGCAATGGGAAATGACAGGGAGATATACACATGGATACCTGCTTTGAGCCTGGGCTGGCACATCAATGACTCGGACAATGAAAATGTATTGGGTTATATGTCGGCATTGCTGGCTCCGTGGAAAATACTTGAAACCGAACTTGACAACTGCGTCAACAACTGCAATGCGGAATATAAAGTCAGCAAAACAAAGGACGAGATAATCCTTACTATTCATTCGGAGCCACAGGGTGATTTTGACAATCCGTATCTGCTGAATACTTCAATTGCAGAGTCTGAGAGTATTCGAAAATATGTAATCGAAGCAGAGTCGAAGCGATTGAAAACCGTGATGATAAGTGTCGTTTCCGGCAGGCGTGTAGTTCCTGTTCTGAAAGTATCCGACATCAGATATGACAACAGCCCTTCGGAAAATAATTACATGCTGCCAAACGGTATAAAATTTGTGGAATTTGATAATCAACCAGGTGGCTTGAATGGCTTGAGTGCTGAAGAGGCTGCTTCTACATTTTTGAATGCGTTTGCCGATTGGGATGAAGATGTCATAGATAAAATGTTGGAGCGCGAGTTGCAGCACGCATTTTACAGGGAATATTATCAAGGGGCAAAGCTTTGCTCGATAGGACGTGCATTTACGTCAGGTTCGGGAAACTCGGTTTTTGTTCCATATACGTTGAAACTCCGAGACGGCACTTCTCAACGCCATAACATAGCCTTGCAGCGAACCAACTCGGGCGGCTGGGTTGTGGCCGGAGGTCTTTAACTGAAAAATACTATTTGAAATAATTAATAATGCCATTAAAGAAATTAGTGGCAGGGCTATTGCTCTGCCTGTGCTGCGACACACTTTTAGCTGCAAATCAGACTTTTGAGGGTGTGGTGAAGGATGATTTGGGCAATCCTTTGGGATTTGCCAATGTTACCTTGATGCCGCTCAATGATTCAACTGTTATTGCAGGAGCCGTAACTGATGTGACCGGGAAATTTGTAGTTGCCGGAGACTGCACAAGCGTGTTGCTAAAAATCACGGCTATGGGATACGAAGACAAGACAATAAACAGTCCTGATGCAAATGTCGGTGATGTTGTCCTTGTCCCGACATCGTATATGCTTGGAGAAGTGGTGGTGAAAGGCTCTCGCCCTATTACCAAGCTCAAAGGAGATGGTTTACAGGTTAATGTCTCCGGTTCATATCTTGCCAATACAGGCACTGCTCTTGATGTGCTTGGTAAAATGCCTTTTGTTATAAAGTCAGGTTCCGAGATAGAAATTTTCGGAAAAGGGACGCCGTTTATATATATAGACGGCAGGCAGGTACGTGATGTTTCGGAACTTAATCAACTGGCTTCATCACAGATGAAAAGTGTGGAAATAGTGACTAATCCGGGGGCAAGATATGCTTCTACAGTCAACTCCGTTATCCGAATTACAACAGTGGCGCCTGTGGGTGAGGGATTATCATTTAACGACCGCACAACAGTCGGTTATAAGCATTATGTCTATCTGTTTGAACAGGTAAATCTCAACTGGCGCAAAAATGGGGTTGACATTTTTGGTATGCTGAATTACGAGAATTACAGGGAGCGGACAGCGTTCTCGGAGAGTATAACGAAGTATCTCAAATCAGGAACCATACATCATAACGGCTCCGGACAAAACTTTGCAAAACATCCGGTATATCAGGGAAAATTAGGGCTGAATTATACTCTTTCATCGCATAACTTCGGTTTATACTATGATTTCATATTTAAGCCGTCGACAATTACCGGAGACTCGTTTACCGACCGTTATATCGACAACATCCTTACGGAAAACCTTGAAAACAATTCCAATTCAAAGCATCGTAACCGACAGCATCTTGTGAGCGCATACTATGCCGGTGTGATTGGTAAATGGCAGCTTTCGGCCAATTTCGATGCGCTATGGCAGATAAATAACCGAAACAATAGGGAAAATGAAATATCTAACGTAAATCATAAGCGAGACTTTACCACAAATAATAATGTCGACAACCGACTTCTTGCAGCTAACATAATAGCATCTGTCCCCGTTTGGAAAGGTGATGTCAAATTTGGAACAGAGCTCAGCAATATTCACCGCAACGACAGATATTTAGGAAATACAGATTATATTACCGATAGTGATGTTAAGATAATCGAGACAACAACGGCTCTGTTTGCCGAGATGGAACAGACTTTTGACGCAATAACGGCACGTGCGGGCCTGCGTTGGGAATATACCGATGTCACGAATTGGCAATCAGGGCAGCCACGCGATAGCCGTAAATATCATAATCTCGCTCCAACTGCCTCTTTGTCATTCCCCATAGGCAATATAAAGGCACGTCTTTCATATATGCGAAAGACATCACGCCCGACATTCGGGCAACTCAGTTCTGCCATAAAGTATATCGACCGATACAGTTATGAATCAGGCAACCCGTGCTTGCGTCCGATATATCGCGATTATATTTCAGCTTCGGCATCATGGGAAAATCTTGCCATAGAACTTGAATACTGTTCTACTAAAAACTATTTCATGTGGCAGACATCGGAATATCCCGGGAACAAAGACATCACTCTGCTGACTATGGTAAATATGCCGAAGTTCAGCACCTATGGAGCATATATAAACTACACACCGACATTTTTCGAATGTTGGCATCCGTCTATAATGGCAGGAATTAATATACAGGATTTCAAGATAGAACATGCCGGCAGAGTTATCATATTAAATCGACCGTTGGGAATATTCCGATTTGACAACGCCATACACCTACCCCGTAATATATGGCTGAATGTCGACTTGTCGGCAAGAACATCGGGCAATGGAGATAATTATTATATTAAACCACATTGGCAATGCAATGTCGGGCTATATAAATCATTTGTCAATGACACGTGGAGCTTCAGATTACAACTCAACGATGTTTTCGACACATGGAGACAGGGTGTAACTCTATATGATGCTATTAGTTGTGGCTCATCAAAGAAGATATACGACACACGTGAATTGTCACTGACGATAAGATACAATTTTAATTCCGCAAGGTCTAGATACAAAGGTCGCGGAGCCGGTAATAACGACAAGAACAGGTTTTGAACACAAATATAGCGCGAATTGCCTTCGGATTTGTGTTTACGACAAAATAAAAATGTAGATGCTAAACTCCGAAAAGAGCTACTCAGTACTGAGTAAATTGTGCTATCTCAATAGAAATGCTACAAAACAAGAGACCTGTCGGGCACTTCACTCTTGGGGGTAGTTTACCAACTATTTCAATTACTTCCATCGTCGTGCCACCAACGCCTCAGCATAGTCCTTCAACTCAAAGGTTAAGATATTCCGTTCACAAATGAGAGGCGTTCGCGACCGCGATTTCTTTATCTTCCACTAGTCAAACTATACGCCTGAATTTTTAACTTATCCTCGGTGCATTTGTTTAATTGCGTTTGGATAAATGGTAAAACAGTGGTCTCCGACCACAAATTTCATTAAACCCATGCCCTGTGATTACGGCTTGACCCATAAGAAAGGCAGCTCTGACGAGCTGCCTTTCTTATGTTTGTTGTCGCAAATGATTGTTTTAAAGCGGCTTGTATTCCACAAATGCCTCAATGGCTTCATATGATGCCAGTCCGAGGTTTTGATAGAGCTGTGCTGTTGCGCTGTTGCGCTCTTCGGCACGCTGCCAGAACAGGCGGTCGTCGTCGCCGAGGAAGGGCGCGTTTTCCATTTGGCTCTGGTGTTTGAGAATGGAGTTGCGCTTGAAGCGAAGCTCTTCGGGCGAAATAGGCACAGCCATTTCGATGTGGTCGATTTCCCATTCGGCCCATGCTCCGCGGTACATCCATATACGGCAGTCGGCCATCCAAGGCTCGTTTTTAAGCTCGTCGATAGCGGCGAGAACGGCGTCGGTGCAAACCTTGTGTGTGCCGTGGGGGTCGGCGAGGTCGCCTGCCACAAAAATCTGGTGAGGCTTTACTTCGCGGAGCAGCTTGATTACGATATCAACGTCTTTCTGCGATAGCTCGCCTTTCTTGATAGTGCCGGTTTCGTAGAACGGCAGGCGCAGGAAGTGGATATGACCCGGTTTCACGCCTATGTAGTTGCAGGCAATGGTAGCTTCGGCCTGGCGAATCATAGTTTTGATTTCGCGTATGGCGGCGCTGTCCATGTCGCCCGGTTTCTTTTGGTTTACAAATTCCTGCACTTCCTTCGAAAGCTTCTCGTAGCCGCCTTCGCCGAAGCCGAAAGCGGGTGCGATTTTATCCATCATCAGGAAGTAGCGCATCATGTCTTCGTCGCCCACGGCGATGTTGCCCGAGGTCTCGTATGCCACGTGCACGTCGTGCTTTTGGTCTACGAGGCGTTTGAGAGTGCCGCCCATCGAGATAACGTCGTCGTCGGGGTGGGGCGAGAATACTATCACACGTTTGGGGTAGGGGTTGGCGCGCTCGGGGCGATATGTGTCGTCGGCATTGGGTTTGCCGCCGGGCCAGCCGGTGATAGTATGCTGCAGGTCGTTGAAAATCTTGATATTCACATTATATGCCGAACCGTAGAGCGCGAGCAGTTCGCCGAGGCCCCAGTCTTTGTAGTCCTTGTCGGTGAGCTTGAGGATAGGCTTGCCGGTCATCCTGCAAAGCCATACAATGGCGCGGCGTATGAGTTTGTCGTTCCACTCGCAGGAAGTCACTTTCCAGGGGTGCGATATGCGGGTGAGGTCTTCGGCGCCGGCCAGGTCGGTGATTACCTTTACGTGCGGGTGGCCCTGAAGGAACGATGCGGGCACAGCGGTGGTCGGAGCTTCTTCTACAGTGCGGCGGATAATGTCGGCGCTGTTTTCGCCCCATGCCATTGTGAGCACGCGGCGTGCGCTTGCTATGTTTGCTATGCCGAGAGTAATCGCCGATGTGGGAGCCTCGTCACAGTTGTAGTCTTTTGCGATGCGGTGGCGTGTCTCATTGCCGAGAAGTACCAGTCGGCAGTAGCTTGACTGCTGAGAGCCGGGTTCGTTGAATGCGATAGTGCCTGAGGGTGCTATCTCGCACAGGCACACGTCGATGCCGCCTTCTTCGGCAATGGCGTTCTCGTAGGCCTGGCAGTATTCGTACATCGTATCCTTCGTAATTGCAGGATTGATAGTACGCACGTTCTCGGTTTTGAAGCCTACATGCTTAAGGAACACATCGTTGAGGCGGGTGAGGGTAGAGGGGCCTCCGGGATTGAGGGGGAAGAATTCGGAAATGTTGAAAATCACAACATTGCTGAAGTCCACCTTACCTTCTTTGTGGAGGTTGATGAGAGCTGCATAAACACGGTGTGTGCTGTTTCCGGCACCGAGTGCGAGCACGCACTTGCCTTTCATTTCGGTATATCGCTTGATATACCGTACAATCTCGCCGGCAATGAAGTCGGCCCCGTCGGTGGCTGTCTCGAAGATGCGAGTGTCGAGCTTTTCCTCACGGCGCAGGGCAGCGAGCTCGATTTCGCTGTCGGGGTTGTAGTACCTCCGGGGAATTCTGTCCAGTTTGATTTGGCTGCTTAAGTCTGTTCTCATTTGTCAATAGTTGTCCTACTTGTATAGGGTATAGCGATAGTGGTTGATTATCAAGAGCTATAGTTGCTATAGGTGTCGTTGTGTACGACCATGCAAATTTATACATTTTTTCGGAGTGAGACATACTTTTAATATTAAAAATATGTCACCGATATTTAAAAAATCCTATAGCACACTCTCTCAGTCGATATATCGCCGGGTGATGTCGCCGTAAGCTTCGATGCGCCTGTCGCGCAGGAATGGCCACCAGCGGCGTACCTGCTCGCTGCGGTGCATGTCGATGTCGATGATTTCAGTGGCTTCCTCGCGGTCGCCGGCCTTGTACAGGAACTCGCCTTGCGGCCCTGTCACGAAACTCGTGCCCCAGAATTGTATGCCTCCGGTTTGCCCCGAAGGGTCGCTCTCGTGCCCGACACGGTTTACCGACACCACAGGAAGACCATTGGCTACGGCATGTGCGCGCTGTATTGTCACCCAGGCGTCGCGTTGGCGGGCCTGCTCCTCAGGAGTGTCGCTCGACTCCCAGCCTATAGCTGTAGGGTATATGAGAAGGTCGGCGCCGGCAAGGGCCATGAGGCGGGCTGCTTCGGGGTACCATTGGTCCCAGCATACAAGTACTCCAAGACGTCCCACCGAAGTGTCGATAGGCTTGAAGCCAAGGTCGCCGGGTGTGAAATAGAACTTTTCGTAATATGCGGGGTCGTCGGGAATGTGCATCTTGCGGTATTTGCCGGCTATCGAGCCGTCGGCTTCGAATACTACGGCGGTGTTGTGGTAGAGTCCGGCGGCGCGGCGCTCGAAAAGCGACGTTACCAGCACCACGCCGCACTCGGCGGCCAGGGCGCTGTAGAAGTCGGTGATGTCGCCGGGTATAGGCGTTGCGAGCGAGCAAAGCTCTACGTGCTCTGTCTGGCAGAAGTAGAGCGAGTCGTGCAGCTCCTGATTCACAATGAGCTTGGCTCCTTTCTCGGCCAGGACGCGTACTTTTTCGGCTATGCGGCGGCGGTTGTCGCTTATATCAGCGGTATTTTGCTGTTGTATTATACCTACGGGGATTGTCTTCATTTTTTTCAGATGTTAAGAGAGCGTTTGAGTTTTGCTTATGTTAAGATTTAGAGCGGATTTCCGAGACTGTTTTGAGATTGAATGAAGGAATTATGGGGTTCCATAAAGACTGAATGAACGCTCGCAACAGGCCGGAAAGACCTCTCATGATTTCATAAAGTTAAATTCAGACATTCTCTAAAAAGGCTTCCGGCCGGAAGCTGCATAGTGGCGCAGTGGAGCGAGCCATGCTGGCGTATGAGGGCGCGGCAGTCTACAGGCACGATGTCATAGTCGGGCATGGCTGTGCGCAGAGCCATTTGAGCCATGAGGTCTTTCATGGGCTGCCCGTACACAGGGAGTATCACTGCGCCGTTCACTATGAGGAAATTTGCGTAAGTGGCAGGCAGGCGGTGCCCGTCGTCGGAGTCGTGGATAGCGTCGGGAAGCGGCAGCTCTACCAGGTGATACGGCTTTCCGTCGGCCGTGCGCAGTGCCTCGAGGTCTTTTCGCATCAGGGCAAGAGGCTCGTAGTGGCTGTCGTCGGGGTCGGAGCAGCCGGTGTAGAATATCACGTCGCCAGGAGGCGCGAGGCGTGCCAGTGTGTCAATATGGCCGTCGGTGTCGTCGCCTTCGAGTGCGCCGTGCCACAGCCACAGAACACGCTCCACCCCGAGGGCATCACGTAGGTATGCCTCGATTTGCTCCTGTGAAAGGTCGCCGTTGCGGTTCGGCGACATCATGCAGTGGTGCGTGGTGATGAGAGTGCCCTTGCCGTCGCTTTCTATTGCGCCGCCTTCGAGCACGAAGCCGAGGCGGTTACGGCGTCGGCTGCCGAATATGCCGGTGGCAAGCAGCTCGGAGGTGGCGAGGTTATCGCGGTCGGCGGCGAATTTCAGCCCCCAGCCGTTGAATTTAAAGTCGTTGGCAGTGAGTGCACCGTCTTGGTCGACAGTGGTGATTGGGCCGTAATCGCGCGTCCACGTATCGTTGGTGGGCACGTTTATGTAAATTACATTGAGGCCGTTGTCGCCGGAGGGCAGATATTCTGCGGACGGCTCTTCGGGGCCTATCAGTATCACTTTTGCCCTGGGTGCTATGGCGGCTATAATGTCGGCATAGCAGCGCCGTACTTCATCGAGCATGTATTCCCAGTCGGTGCCGGCATGCGGCCACGCCATAAGTATGGCATCGGCGGTTTCCCATTCGGCTGGCAGACGTAGCGTGTTGTTCATTCTTCGTTGTCGTAGTCGTTGAGGCTATCCCACACGGAGTTGCGGTCGCTGCAGTATTCTTCGCAGAACTCGGTAAAGGCCGAGCGTTCGGAGGCTCCTTGCTCGTGGCAATATTCTTTGTACTGCTTGCGTAGAGCAGGGTCATCTACGAGCAGTCGCCTGAATTCGGCTTCGGCCATGTCAATCCCCGGTGCTTCCTCGATTATAGATATGAATATTTCGGTGATGTCGCTCATGGTTTTGATGAGGTAGTAGACTGTTTTGTCGTCAAATATAGGTATAAATAAACAATTTGTAAGGATATCCCGAGTTAAAGAAGCTTAACACTTTTAAGCAGGTCCTTGTTCGTGGTGTGGCGGCCGCGAACAAATATTGTGGTAAAGCGTTGATATTTTATAGTCTAACTCTCCCAAACATGTCGATTTATATGAAAAAGATTTTCTCACTTATGCTTTTGGCTGCGGCCATGCTTACGGCCTGCAGTCCTTTCTCGCTGGTCAATAGCGAGACATATAACGATGCCGACCTGGCTTCCTACAAGACTTTCCGTATAGTTACTCCAGACCTCGGTCACCTGCCTCCGGGTATGGAAATGGTCACATACTACAATATCGCAGCCGCTATCCGCGAGCAGATGCTCGAGCGAGGCTATACCGAAGACCCCGCTTCGCCAATGCTCATAAATATCGGTCTTACCGTACACCGCGAGATTGAGACCGAGCCTGCGCTTCCTCCGGGATATGTGCCGTACGCAGGCCCGTACTACAACGGGTATTATCCCTACTTCATGTATCCGCGTAATTACTATTGGGCAAGCTATTATGCCAACGCTAAAGTTATTACCGGTATATATAAGGAGGGCGTCCTAACAATGGATATTATCAATATCAACGAAAAGCTGCCGCTCTATTCCGCTTCCGTTGCCACTATTCTTGAAAACGGAAACAGCCAGTTTCGCAATCTGAAGGGTATAGCAGAGGCCGTACAGACTCTCTTCTCGAAGTTCCCCGTGCCATTGCTCCCGCAGTACCGTACTAAATAGGCGCTATGCCACACATTATGTTATGCTTCGCAACAGTCCACATATCTTTTCCGGCAAGGCTCTCGCGCATGGCGCGGGTGCTTTGTCGCGCATGGCTGCTGTTATGCGTGAACGCATGTCGCCGGGCATTTTTGTGCTGATGCTGGCCGTGTTTATCGGTCTTGTTACGGGTACTATGGCAGTTGTGCTCAAGTGGCTTGTGAATTATATCGTGGCGAAGCTCACCGGTGGTCTGCATGGCGCCTCCTGGCTTTATCTCCTCTTGCCCGGTGCGGGTATATTTCTGTCGGTGCTTTTTCAGCGCTATGTGGTAAGGCACCGCATTGAGCACGGCACCGAGGAAATCAAGGCCGACATAGCCGATAAAAACTATTGGCTGCGGCCCTACTTCCTTTATGCGCCCATGCTTGCAAGTGCCCTCACACTCGGCTTCGGAGGCTCGGCAGGCTCCGAAGGCCCTATTGCCGGAACAGGCGCTGCAGTGGGCAGCAATGTAGGACGCATCTTCAGGCTACCGCCAGAAATGGCCATGATGATGGTGGCGCTCGGCGCAGGCGCCGGTATCGCAGGCATATTCAAATCGCCTGTTGGTGGTGTGCTTTTCACAATCGAAATACTCAGGGTGCAGCTCAGCACCATGCTTGTGGTAGGCTTGTTTGCATCGTGTATCGTTGCGGCTATGACGGCCTATCTGTGGTCGGGATGCACGCCCGATGTAGCCTTTATCCCGACGGAAAGCTTTGAGCCGTCTATCATCCCGGCCATACTCCTGTTGGGCGTGTTCTGCGGGCTATATGGCACTTACTACCGCTACACGGTGCAGCGCACGCGCCGTATGCTCGAAGCGATGCGCAACCACTGGTGGCGCAATCTTACAGCCGCTATAGGGCTGGGGGTGATTGTATTTCTTTTCCCAGTACTATACGGCGAGGGCTATGGCATAATAGGCTCTGTAATAAATGAACGTGCCCCCGACCTTTTGCGGAACAGCCTCTTCTCTTCCGCGCAGGCCCATGTATGGATGATGCCTGTATTTCTTGCCGGTGTGCTGCTACTGAAAGGCATTGCCGCCACACTTACAAACAGCGGTGGTGGCGTGGCCGGCGATTTCGCGCCAACGCTGTTTGCCGGCTGTATTGCCGGGTTCTTTTTCGCTACGCTCGCCAATCATTTCAGTGCCGGTCTCGACCAGCAGGTGTTCGCTCTGGCAGGCATGGCCGGGACTATGTCGGCTATCATGCGGGCGCCGCTTATGGCGGTGTTCATCACGGCCGAAATGACATGGAACTACGAGTTTTTTCTGCCGTTGGCACTGGCGTCTGGTGTCGCCTATCTTATATCACGTCTAATCATTAAACCGTCGGAATAACCTATGGAAGCCAATCTTAAAAAGCGGTATTGGACTGTCGACCGCATCATGCAGCTTATCATCGGCGTGGTGCTGGCCACGGGCGTGGTGCTGCTGTTGCGCTATCTCAGCGGTGTACTGCTGCCATTTGTTGTTGCCTGTTTCATATCATACCTGCTCCAGCCCGTAGTCGACTTCAACCGTCGGCTCACCCATGCAAGAGGGCGAGCCCTGCCCTCGGTGCTGACACTGGTGGATGCTTCCGTGGTAGTGGCGTTGGTAATCTATATCTTTCTGCCGTCAATAGTGCGCGACCTCGATATGCTCGGAGGCATATTGCGCAGCGTGAGCGAAGGAAGCAAGCCAATGCCGCGCTTTGTGCTGGTGGCGGTGGATTTCATCGAACGTTATTTCGACCCCGACAATCTGGTGTCGCTGCTCGACGGCTCCCAGATTACAGATTTGCTGAGCAAAGGCTCATCCTTGCTTGAAGAGTCCCTTGATATAGTCACCGGTCTTGTATCCGTGCTCCTTACGCTCATCTATATAGTGTTTATCCTCATCGACTATCCGCAAATCTGCCACGGCCTCAAGCTTATATTCCCTGCAAAATACCGCAGCCGCGCAATGGCCGTGGTGCACGACGTGGAGCACAGCATGAACAGCTACTTCCGAGGGCAGGGGCTTGTGGCCCTATGCGCTATGGTGTTTTACTGCATAGGCTTCAGCTTTGTGGGTCTGCCGCTTGCCGTTCCTATGGGTCTGCTGGTGGGCATACTCTACATGATACCGTATTTTCAGTATATAACACTGGTGCCCGTGGCCGTAATATGTTTCATCTACACTCTTGGCGGCACCGAGGCATTCATGCCTCTTATGGGTAAATGTATTTTGGTGTATGCGCTCAGCCAGTCGGTGTGCGACTATGTGATAACGCCTCACGTAATGAAACGCGAGATGGGCCTCAATCCCGCCGTCATACTGCTTTCGCTGTCGGTGTGGGGTACCCTGCTCGGCATCATAGGCATGATTATAGCATTGCCGGCCACGGCCCTCATCATGGCATATTATAAGAAATATATCAGCAATCCGCCGTCGTCGGGAGCGAAACGATAAAAAAGCACTTCCCTTCCCTTGGCGCATCGGCATCATAGGAAGGGAAGCGGAAGTGGCGGGTCTGAATACGGATATTATCGCAGCACCGAAATGGCTCCTTCGTAGTCGGGCTCGTTGGTTATTTCCTCCACAAGGTCAGAGAATATTACTTTGTGGTTCTCGTCCATTACTATTACGGCACGGGCAAGAAGTCCTGCGAGAGGGCCGTCTATGAGTTGCAGTCCGTACTGCTGTGCGAACTCGGGTGAGCGGAACGCCGATGCCGCCGTCACGTTCTCTATGCCTTCCGCGGTGCAGAAGCGGCTCATGGCGAAGGGCAAATCCATCGACACGCAGATTACCGCCGTATTGTCGAGATTCGACGCCTCTACGTTGAAGCGGCGTACCGATGCCGCGCACACGGGTGTGTCGAGGCTCGGGAACACGTTCAGTACAATACGCTTGCCGTCATAGTCCTTGCAGCTTATGTCGGCGAGGTCTTTGCTTACGAGTTTGAAGCACGGAGCGGTGCTGCCTGCAGCGGGTATGTTGCCGTAGGTATGGCACGGTGTGCCTTTGAAGAATACAGTTTCCATATAGTGTAGTTTGTTGAATTAAAATCGGCAGTCGGTGCCTGAAGCTTAAAGACTCTTCAGCAGACTTGCTTTCTGTATAACAAGCGGCAGGAGGTCTTGGTTGTAGCCGTTGATAAAATCGGACACTTTACCGTCGGCGTTCACAAACACTATCGCCGGAGTCGACGTGCCCACTCCGCAGTCGCGGGCGGCTCCGGTGGCGTGCATCAGCAGATGTTCGCCGAGCATAGGCCGCTCTATCACTGCCTCCACATCGTCGGCGCGGTGGTCAAGGAAGGCCCATATCACATCGACCTGCATCGGAAGCATGGCTATGGCCTCGCGCACGGCCCTTACCACATCGGCGGTGCTTCCCACCGAACTTTCAAGGAAGACCAGCACGGTAGGAGCCGCGAAGCCGTCGCCGCGCACGTGCATGTAGCGTTCGCCCGTAGTGGTGGGTGCCGCTATCTCGGGAAGCATGCGGCCGGGAAGCGATTCAAGTGTGAATGAGCTCTCGCGATATTTCTCGAAGGCCTCGCTCTCGGTGGCTGTAAGGGTGGCCATGTCAATCGTGCACCCCGAAGGCTTTGCCGGCTGCAAGCTGTATGTTACGGCTATGCTCTGTTCGCCTATCTGACCGGGGTTGTTCTCCAGTTCTATGCGGCGTGGCAGTAGCGTTGCGGCATCGAGAGTGTAGGTGTACTCGGCGCCGTCGTAGCCACCGAAGCGCCGTACGCCGTCAATCACCACGGCATCGTTGACAGTCTTCACCGTATATATATAGGAAGTGTCGGCCGCCATTTCGCGGAAACGCGCGGCCATAAACTGCGGGAGCAACTCGCAGAACTGGGCCTGGCACTGCACTCCGCGCCATGTGTCGCCCCCGGGGGCGAACGACTGTGCGCTCCACTCCGAGTGGTATTCTTGCAGACGCTTGTCGCGGAAGCGGAAGTGTGTGCCGTCGAAGTATGCCGAAAAGCCCGATGTGGTATCGGCTGCTGCCGGAAGACTCCACCGTATTATGTAGTGGCACGGAGCGAGTGTATCGGCCGAGGCAGCCGAGCTTTCGAGCGACACGGTATATGTTACAGGCTGCGACAGCGACGCCAGCAGCACTTCGTAGGTGCAGTCGGCTTTATAGCAGTCGATAGCCGACATGCGTCCTGCTATCTCTGTGAGGTCGGCTGACGCGGCGGTTGTTGCCTCTGAAGTGGCTAATAGTGTGGCAACGATGAATACAAAAGACTTCATAGCATAATGTGATGTTTGTATTTACAACAACCCTGGCGATGCTATGGTTCGGCTTTATATCTCAGTTTTTTGTGCGAGGCTCCTTGTATTTCACAAGCGAAAAGCGGAATGTGAGGCCGCCGAGCTTGCCGTTGAACACCTCGATTTTTCCGCCATGAGCAAGAACTGTGTTCTGCACTATTGGCAGGCCGAGGCCGGTGCCGCCAGACTTGTTGCGGCGCCGCCCCGAGTCTACGCGATAGAAGCGCTCGAAGAGGTGGGGAAGATGCTCTTCGCCTACGCCTACGCCGTTGTCGCGGAACTCGAAGTAATAGAAGTTGTTGTCTTCGTCGGTGCATACAAGCTCGCACATCGTGCCCTTGGAGTAGGCGGCGGCATTTTTGCACAGGTTCAGTATCATGCCCGAGAGTAGGTTGTAGTTGCCGGTCACGAGGCAGTCGAGCGGAATGTCGAAGTTGAATGTCATATCACCCATCGAGCCGGACTCTTCCACATCGCTGGCGATAGTATATGCGATGTCGTGGAAGTTCAGCTCCTCGGTAGTGATTTTCTCGCCGCCTTCTTCGAGGCGTGTTATTGCCGATACGTCGGCAATAAGGTTCACCAGGCGTTCTACATGCTCGCGTGCCTTGCACAGGAAGCGGGTGCGTGAGTCATCGTCCATGTCGGGGTTTTCGAGCACCGTGTCAAGGTATCCCTTTATCACGCCGATAGGAGTGCGCAGCTCGTGGTTTATGTTGTTGGTGAGCTGGCGCTTGGAGCGCGCTTTCTCTTCTATGGCGTGCATGGCCACGGCGTGCTCGCGCTTCTGTCGCTGAAGAGCCTGAAGCCGCTCGTTGTACATATGTATAATCTGGCGAGTGATGTCGCCCAGCTCATCGTGTGGGTAGTTCATCGGCGGGATGAACTCGGGGTCGTTGGCTGCACGTTCGGCCACGCTGCGGAGAATACTGATGTTGCGCCCGAAGTAGCGTGTGGTAAAGAAAGTGAGCACCGTCATGGCTATGGCCACGGCGAACATCACGAAGAAGATGCTGTAAGAGGGTACGGCGGCGCTGAGTATGTCGTTGTCGAAGGGAAGAGCTGTATATACCACCACGCGCTCGTCGTCGCTGCTTGTACGTGAAAAGTAGAAATACTGGCGTCCGTCGTTGCTTCGTTTGATTGCCTCATCGGTGTTGGGTGCGGTTACCGACGAACGGGCGTTCTCACGCTCCCCTTCGGTAAGTGAGATTGGCTCTCCCCATGTACGGCTAAGTTCCCCGTCTTGATAGAGCGAAAGTCGAAGCAGGTCGTATAGAGGGTTGTCGCGATAGTACTGGCACACGAAGTCGGCAAAGGCCGTTACGTCGATGTCGCGGTCGTGTGCGGCTATAATGCGGGCGTTGATGAGCGAAAGCTGTTCGCTTATCTGTGCGCGACGGTATTCGCGCTCGTTATAGAACTGCCAGTAGGTCATACCGAAAATCGTGACCCAGAGTGTCACGACAAGCGGTATGAACAGTTGCCATTGATAACTAATCCTTTTCTTTAAAGCCATATCCGAAGCCTTGGCGGGTGACTATATATTTGTCGTAGTCGCCGAGTTTCTTGCGCATGCGGGTGATGTTTGTGTCGATTGTACGCTCTGTCACTACCACATCATCGCCCCATACGTTCTTTATGATTTCTTCACGTGAGTAGATGCGGTTGCGGTGGGTGAGGAAGAACAGGAGAATGTCGAACTCCGTGCGGGTAAGTGTCACCAGTTCGTTGTTGAGGTAGCACTCCTTGTCGTTGCGGTCGATGCGTAGCCCTTTGAAGGTCACATCGGTCTCGTAGATAGAGTGCAGAAGCTCTATCTCGGCAGCCGAACGCTTCTCGGCAGCTTTGGCGCGGCGCAGCACGGCACGTACGCGGGCAAGCACTTCCCCTATGTTGAAGGGCTTGGTCACATAGTCGTCCGCTCCGATATTCAGGCCTTTTACAACGCAGTCTTCATCCGAAAGCGCCGAGCAGAAAAGTATAGGAGTCTGCTCGGTAGCCGTCACGTTGCGTACGCGGTTGGCGAAGTCGAAGCCGCTGAGCTGCCCCATCATTATATCGACCATAAAAAGGGAATATGTCTCGAGATTATCCATATCGAGCGCTTCTTCGGCGCTGTAGGCACAATCAACCTCATAGCCCTCTTTTTCAAGGTTGAATTTAAGTATGTCGCAGAGTGCTTCTTCGTCGTCTATTACTAAGATTTTGGTTCTCATTAGATATGGTAGAGGAGGGGATATGTGCTGTTGCTGTCTGTTTTATGGGATAAAATTAGTATTTTTTTGCGAAATAAACATGTTAATACATGTTAATTAACGCGATTGTAAAAAACCATTTGCCAAACAGCGATGTTTCAATAATGAAAATACTGATTTTGCACTGTGTTTTTTCATGGTATTAGATTTAAGGTTAAAGATTGTCGGGTGTCGTGAGACAGCCGATTTTTCTTTTTATATATCTGCCAAATATGAGTTGAACCCGGCGCTCGTGAGCACTGCAGCCGTATCTGCCTGAGCTATCACGGCAAGCATTTCGGCGCCGGGCCACGCTTCGATAATCCGCATGGCGTGCCCTGCATTGCCCGAGGCCATGCAGGCTGTGGCGAGAGCGTCGGCAGCGGCACATTCATCGGCTATGACCGTCACGGCTGCCAGCTCGCTTTCCACAGGATAGCCGCTTACTGCCGAGAGGGTGTGGCCGTAGATGCTTCCGTCGGTAAGCTTGCGGAAATTGCGGTAGTTGCCCGAGCTGGCCATAGCTTTTCCTTCGGGCCCAAAACTCACTATTGCAAGACGCGAGTGGGCGGTGTCGGGCCGGGGCATGTCAATCTGTATATGCCAGTCGCGCCCGCGCGGATTGCGTCCGAGTGTGCGCACCTCCCCGCCGATTTCCACCATGTAATTGTCCGCTCCGCGGCTTTCAAGATGCCGGCACACAAGGTCTATGCCGTAGCCTTTTGCCACCGACGAAAAGTCGAATAACGTGGCCGGGGCTTTTTTTATAATGCGGCACCCCTCTATCCGGCACTCCGATATGCCTACCGCCGATAGCGCTTCCGAGATGTCGGTGGAAGAGGGAAGTGTGTCGGCTGCGCCGCGTCCGAAGCCCCACAATTCTGTGAGTGGCCCGACTGTAGGGTCGTACACGCCTCCCGACAGGCGGCTCACGCGCGAAGCTATATCAAATACTTCTGCAAATGCCACGCTGATGCTGTCGCTTTCGCCGGAGTTGATTGCAGAGACCAGCGACGCGGGGTTGAACATCGATAGCTCGGCATCTATATATCGCATTATCGAATCAAGTTCATTGTCGATGTTTTGGCCGTTTTGATATACTATATGGTAGGTGGTGCCCCAAATTTCGCCATTATGTGTAAAATAATTGCCGCTACAACTTGCAGATGTCAAAAATAATAGCGAAATTAGCACCGTTAATAAAAATCCTTTCATCATCAAATAAGTTTCGATAAGACAAAATTACAAAAAAAGAGTTCATCACAGAACATTACGGATATCTTAATCGTTTTTAATCCTAAAATATCTATTTTAATTTTAACCCTTCGGGCATCTTGCCCGGCTAAAACACAGAAACCTCTATGCACCGTTCGTATATCTTTCTCGCCGAAGGTTTTGAAGAAATCGAAGCCCTTACCGTTGTCGATGTGATGCGTCGTGCCGGTATGGATGTAAAAACCGTCGCTATCACTTCCGAACGCGTAGTTACAGGCGCACACGGTATCCCCGTAACTGCCGACCTTTTGTTTAAAGAAGCCGATTTCGGTGGCTCCGAATGGCTTATCCTGCCCGGTGGCATGCCCGGCTCTACGAACTTGGCCGCCGACGAAGCTCTATGCGACCTACTCAAAGTACACAAGGGCAAGATCGCCGCCATTTGCGCCGCTCCCGGTGTTGTGCTTGCGCCCCTCGGATTGCTCGAAGGAGAAGAAGTGACATGCTATCCCGGCTTCGACGATGCCTGTCGCGAAGGTGGTGCCATCGTGCGCGACGTACCCGTGATGGCTACCCGCAAGCTTGTAACAGGCAACGGCCCCAGCGCCGCACTGCGTTTTGCCCTCGCCATTGTGGCCAACTCGATGGGCGACAACGTGGCTTCGCAGGTCGGAAGCGGTATGCTGTTCTATCCCAAATCAATGAATTTCTATTTTTAAGCGTTTCCCCTTGCTTCCTTTCCGCTTCCCTTTTCTCATTTTACGGGGGAAAGGGTAGTAAGTAAGGGAAGTTTTGATGCGGTATCGGATGGGGAAGTACAGAAGCCGGATTGCGATAATAGTAATACATAACACGCTGATACATATTCTTTAAAATATGCGGAAGGGGCCAAAACTCGCGATTGTTTCAGCCCCTTCCGTTTTTCGGTGCGGATAGTATCAGCGCAGACGGTCGTAGCTGCGGAGCAGTTTCAGGTCTTTGCGCATAAAGCGATAAGCTGCGAGGGCGCATACAAGAGCCACAAGGAGCAGCAGTACGCCGCCTGTCCATATGAGTTCGGCATCGGGCATTGTGCCGTAGAGTATGAAGCCGCATGTGACAGCCGAAGCGCACATGAGCACTATCGAGATGATAGTCACTGTCATCTGTCGGCGCAGGTTCCTGTACATAAAGATTGCAATGAATAACACTACTGCAATCACAATGTTGATAGTGAGAAATACGGGTGCGTCGTATACAAAAACACTTGTGGGAGCAAGTGTGGCTTCGACAGCCGATATACGGGCGTAGGGGGTGGAGCAGAATACGCACATCAGCACCACTGCAATCAGGAGGAGGAGGCTTTGCCAGCGTTGTATTACCATAATAGTCTGTTTTTTGTTTGTTATGTCGTGTGTTGGATATTGCTAAATATTGCCGAACGGACTTCCGTAGCGGCGGTAACGCACAATCTCGTACAGCATGTGCAGGCTCTTGGCGTGCGGGCTGTCGCTTCCGGCGATAGCTTCGAGTCCTTTACGGTACAGGATGCCGCAGCGGTAATTGCCGTCCACATCTTTGACATCGGCATCGGCAGCCGTGTCTATGGCATCGGCGTGTCGACCCGAGAGCCACTGAAGCACCGCTTTTTTTGCGAGTGTGGCGGCATCATCGTGTGCGATGCCGAAAAGTGCGTCGGCGCTGTCGTAGTCGCCGGTTACTGTCAAGGCCCAGGCAAGGTCGGTCTTGGCCTCGTTGTCTTCGTCGGGCTGAATATAATTGATGTTGTGATACACTTCTGTCGCTTCCTCCCATTGACCGATGCTTGCAAGCGCCTCCGCCAGAGTCCGCAGCAGGGCCACGTTGTCGGGCGATGCGTCTGCGGCCGTCCTTGCGGCATCAATTAGCTCGGTATAGCGCTTCTCCGAAGCCAGTATACGGGTGAGGCTCAGGGCCGCGCGGGTATCCGAGCTGTTGTCGGACAGAAGGTCGCGGTATATGCTTTCGGCAAGCTCGGTGCGCCCCGCTATGGCGGCGGCTTTCGCGTAGCGGTGAAGCTGCACGGCAGAGAGTTTATCGCGTATTATGCCGTATATACCTGCGGCATCGGCATGGCAATCGGCGGCGAATAGCATGTCGGCAATCTCGCCGGCGGCATCCGTGTTTCCTTCCGCGATGAACGCTATGGTGTCGCGTCCCGGTGCCCTCGAAAGAGTGTCGGCAAACTCATTGCGACTCTTGTGGAGCATGAAGAAACGGTATATGTTTTTGATTTCGTTGTTGATAAGAGCACGCCTGGGCTGGTTTTCCACAGCCTTTCGCATTTCGGCGAATTCGTCGGTATTGGTGACCGACATCATCTGCTGCGACAGTGTGGCCATAGAGCCTGCAGCCATTCCCGAGGGTATTTGTGTCATGGAGAGTAGCATGGCGTATTTGTCGCTGTCGCACAGCACGGGTATGGCTGACACGGTATCGGCGAGGGCGGCTCCTTCGCCGTCGACGACTGGCGCGAGCGAGCTGTGGGCTGTGTGGAACGGCAGGAACCAGTTGGAAAGGGTGTTGAAGAAATCGAAGTGGCGCATCTTGCCTAAGGTTCCCATAAATACATCTTCGCCTTTGCTCTGGGCTTCGGCGAAGTTCTTTATGGCTTCATAGTCCTTGCTGTCGAACTGAGAGTTCAGCCATTCGGGGTCGGTAAGCTTTTCTTCGTATTTTCCGGGGTCGACATCCTGCATGCGGTTCATGAAATTGCGACCGAGTTTTCCGAGGCGTTCCATGCCGTCGCCTTTGCCGCCGCGCGAAAGCGCCGTGCGGGCCAGTGAGCGGCACCATTCAAGAAGGATGTCGGGGAGGTCGGTCGGGTGTCGCGAGGTAATGGTCTCTGTAACCCGTTGGCCGGTGGCGTCATTACCGCGGATGCCGAGCACGAGCCATACGGCAGCCAAAGTGGAGAGGCGTTCGTTGTCGCACGCATTTACACCGAGCAGCACATCGGCGATACTGTCGGTGGGATAAGTTCCGTAGTTGAGTCCGAGGGCGCTTGTCCACAACTCCCGGTCGTACTGCGGAATACTTTCGTCTGCGAGCATGCTTTCTACAAGCCTGCTTTGGTCGTTGGATAAGGGGAAGGCAGTCCAGATACGGTTGAAAATATCTCCTGCTATCCGCTCGAGGCCGCTGCGGCGCCGGGTGTCGGTGAGTACGGCAGTGTCGGTGTTCAGGCGGTCGAGTTCCGCGAGGTAGTCGCTGAAAAGCGATTCGAGAGTTTCTTCGGGGCGTATGGCGGCATAGCGTAGCATTCCGCTGTAGATGCTGGTGCCGTGGAGGCGTATGTCTTCCAGTTCGATGCGGCGTGCGAGTTCGCGGAATTTCGCTTCTATGTCGGCAAGTTCCTTATCCATGTCGGGCATGGTGTTGTCGGCGGCGAGAAAGCGCAGCATATAGAAGAAGCGCGCCTCAAGCGCTTCGGCGTCGCGGTCGGTGGCGACATCTATTTTTGCAGCTGCGCGAAGGTGCGATACCGCTTCGGCATAGTTGCCTTTTGAGAGCGAGTCCATAGCCTCGTTTTTCTCGGATATGAAGTATTTGAAGTCAGGATTGTTCATTGCTGTATGAGGCGCTTGTGCTGAGGTTGAGACGGTCGGTTGGAATAAGAAGATATTTAAGGCCTTTTATTACCGAAGTCTCTATGTAAACGTGAAAGTACTTGCCGTGGTTCTCCGCATCCTGTAAGGCCTGTGTATTAATATCTATCGAGGCGATAATAGAGTCTTCCGACTCTTCCCCGGCAGGGAAGGAGTGGAAAAACACTGTTGCCGAACGGCCGTTGGAGACGATGTGCTGAGGGCGTGTGAGCAGACTAAGCCACGGTTTGCAGGCCAGTATCATCCACATCATCGAGAGCGCCATAGGGTACACGATAAGCGATACCATGAAACACAGGTAGAGGAAGCGGATGTCGTAAGCGCCGGCAATTGCCAGCGCTACAGGCGGGACAAGAACGGCCCACCACCATTTTGCAAGGCAGCGTCGAGCCTCGGCACTGACGTATGCCGAGGCGGCGACGCTGTAGATTGGAGAGTTTTCCTGCATTGGGAAAAATCAGTCTTTGTTGAGCGGAGCCACTTTGTGTTCGGGAGCCTTGCGGATACCGTCGCGGATAAGAAGAGCGTCGATAGTGGGGTCCTGACCGCGGAAACGGCGGTAAAGCTCGGCAGGATTCTCGGTGCCGCCGCGTGTGAGCACATTTTTGCGGAAACTATCGGCAGTAGCCTTGTCGAAGATGCCGTGCTCCTTGAAGAAGGCGAACGCGTCGGCGTCGAGTACCTCGGCCCACTTGTAGCTGTAGTAGCCTGCGGCATAACCGCCCGAGAAGATGTGGCTGAAAGTGGTCGATGTCATGGAGCCTTCCACATCGTCGGGGAAGATGCGCACACTTTCAACGGCCTCTTTTTCGAAGGCTGCGGCATCGGTCACAGGTTCTTTGATGCTGTGCCATGCCATGTCGAGATAGCCGAAGCCGAGCTGACGCATACATGCGTATGCCGCGCCGTACTGCGACGATGCCTCAAGGCGCTCTATGAGTTCGGCCGGTATGGGTTCGCCTGTCTTGTAGTTACGAGCGAAGCCGTCGAGGAACTCTTTTTCCGTGAGATAGTTCTCGTTGAACTGCGAGGGCAGTTCTACAAAGTCGCGGTACACGGCGGTGCCGGAGAGTGAGGCATATTTGGTGTCGGCGAGAAGGCCGTGCAGCGAATGGCCGAACTCGTGCAGGAAGGTCTCAACCTCGTAGGGTGTGAGCAGCGAGGGGGTGTCGGCGGTAGGCTTCGTAAAGTTCATCACAATGGTTACGTGCGGGCGCGAGTTTGTGCCGTTTTCGTCGATATACTGCTCCTTGAAGTTGGTCATCCAGGCACCGGGGCGTTTCGATGCGCGGGGGAAGAAATCGGTGTAGAGCACTCCGATATAGCGGCCGGAGTCGTCTGTTACATCGTAGGCCTTTACGTCGGGGTGATATACCTCTATTGTTTCGTTGGGGGTGAACTGAAGTCCGTAGAGTTTCGTGGCAAGGCCGAATACACCGCCTACAACCTTGTCAAGCTCGAAGTAGGGACGCAGCTCTTCTTCGTCGAATGAGTATTTCTCGGCTTTGAGCTTGTTGGAGTAGTAGGAGTAGTCCCACGGTTTTATTGTCACTGGTTTTCCTTCGAGCCCGGAGGCAAATTCGGTGAGCTCTTTCATCTCGGCGTCGAGGGCGGGACGGTAGGCCTCACGCAGGCGTCCAAGAAGGTCGAACACGGCCTCGGGCTTTTCGGCCATAGTGCGCTTCAGCGTGTGGGTGGCATAGTCGGGGCTGCCGAGAAGACCGGCAATCTCAAGACGCAGAGCGGCGATGCGCTTGGCGTTCTCTACGTTGGAATACTCGCCCTTGGTGTTGCGCGAGGTGTAGAGGCGGTACATGCGTTCGCGAAGGTCGGGGCGGGCCGAGTATTTCATAAAGGCCATGTACACGGGCTGGTCGAGAGTAAAGAGATATTCGCCCTTGCGGCCTTTGGCCTCGGCAGCTTCTGCGGCGGCGCTGACAGAGCTTGCGGGCAGGCCTGCGAGGTCGTCGGCTGTGAGCCAGATTTCGTAGGTGCTCATTTCTTTAAGCACATTTTGGCCGAACTCGGTGGTGAGAGCCGACAGCTCGGACGACAGCGCGCGGTATTTTTCGCGGTCGTCGCCTTGAAGCATCGCGCCCGAAAGAGCGAAAGAATCGTATGTTTTCTGGAGAAGCATACGGTCTTCTCCGTTGAGATTGAAGAGCTCGCGGTCGTCGTATACGGCTTTGATGCGCTGCCACAGTGCCTCGTTGAGAACAATGGAGGTAGAGTAGTCGCTGAGCTTGGCGGACGCTTCTACGGCAACTTCCATCATCTTGTCGGAAGCGTTGGCCGACAGGAGGGGATAGAATACGTTCAGCACGCGGTTTAGGTCTTCGCCCGTGCGTTCGAGAGCCACAATTGTGTTCTCGAAGTCGGGGCGGCTACGTTGGCGTGTGATAGCGTCGATTTCCTGACGGGCCAGCTCGATGCCGCGGTCTATGGCGGGCATCCACATGCTGTCGTCTATCGCGGAGAACTGCGGTGTGCCGTGAGTGCCGGTGAAAGGTTTTTCGAATATGTTTTCTGCTTGCATTATTGTTGCGCTTGTCAGAATAAGTGCTGATGATATAATTTGTTTTGCTTTCATATAACTACTAATGCAAAGATTGTGCCAATATTGACTAATTATCCGCAGTGGAAGTGTTCTTTTACCATTTCGAGCATGAGTTCACGGTCGAGAAGGGCTGCCGATGCACGTTTTTCGTCGTAGGAGCGGAGCCTTGCGGATACACCTGCGAGCATGGCGGGCGAGAACACACCTTCGGCTTCGAATACATCCGCACGGCTGTCGAGACAGTCTGCCGACGCATGGCAGTTAGCCGGCAGTGTGGGGAGGGCTGCAAGTCGGGCGGCGTTTTCGGGCTTGTGAATGTCGACATCCACATAGTACTTTGCGGCTACGTCGAGTGGCTCATTCATTTCAAACCCGTGGCGAACGGCTACCGCGAGGCCGGCAAGGAGCATATACAGGTCGGCGGAGCCGTCGGCAGAGCGTATCTCGAAAGTCTGCTTAGCGGTGTAGGCTTTGTCGGGTGCTATGTCGCAGGCCGCTTTTCCGTTGGCAGTGGCGCACATGTCGGCATTGCCTGTCCAGCCAAGGGGTACGCGTACGAGTACCGAGCGGTTGCGGTCGCCCCAGCAGATGTTGGTAGGCGCTTCCTGGTGGGGAACCAGACGGAAGTAGGAGGTTGGGTTGGTGTTTCCGAAAGCGGTGAGGGCGGGCGCCAAATCCATTATACCGGCAATGGCAGTACGCGCATTGTCGCTGAGACGGCCGTCGGTAATCATCACGCTGTTGCCTTGGGTATCCATCAGGCGCATGTGGATGTGGAGGCCGGAGCCTGCCTTACCTGTGGTGATTTTGGGTGCGAATGTAATTTCGAGACCTTCGCGGGCGGCCTGGTTGCGTATTACCCACTTGGCAAGCATGAGCTGGTCTGCGGCATCGCGTGCGTCTACCGGTAGGAACTCTATTTCGTTCTGCTCGTATATTTTGCCGTCGAGTGTGAAGTTGCCTACTTCCGAGTGTCCGTACTTTATCTGACCGCCGGTGCTCGCAATGAGGCTCATGCAGCGTGTGCGGAAGTCGTTGAACTTGGCGTAGGGAGCCGATTCGTGGTAGCCGCGCTGGTCG
Organism: Muribaculaceae bacterium; assembly: GCA_009775225.1. GTDB lineage: Bacteria > Bacteroidota > Bacteroidia > Bacteroidales > Muribaculaceae > CAG-873. The sequence goes on from VSPE01000007.1 coordinate 58,821, forward strand.
GTGGCGGGGTATTCGCCAGAGTCGGGGGCAATGACGTAGAACTCAAGCTCGCCCATAGCGTGGAACACGAACCCGGTTTTGGCTGTGAATGTCTCGCATGCTTTGGCGAGAGTGTACTCGGGCGCGCTTTCGAGGGGCTGGCCTTCGTTGTTGAAGTAGGAGCACAGCATGGTGAGAGTGGGAATTTCCGCGAAGGGGTCGCGGAAGGCTGTGCGCAGGCGCGGCACAACATACAGGTCGGAACTTCCCGCGCTGATAAAGGGGAAGAGCGAAGAGCCGTCTACACGCTCGCCTTTGGTGAGGATAGTCTCAAGATAGGCCAGGTCGTTGATTACGAAGTTGAGTGTCTTGAGGCGGCCGTCGGCTGCGGGGTACATGAAGTTTACCATTTCGATGCCTCGCTCGCATACGTAGTTTATTATGTCGGAGAGTGTGAAGGTGTCGGGAGATTTCCGAAGGAACGACACCACGTCGTTCTTGGATAGTTGCAGTGTTTTGTTCATGATAATCGGTTGTTAAAATCCTTTAGGAGATATGTAAATAGCTTGTTATACAGGAATGACGCCTATGCCGGGGCGGTCGTTGAGAGTGACTTTGCCGTCGACTATTTTCATTCCGTCGAAAATGTCGTTGGCGATAAGGAGGTTGCCGTCGAGGTCGGCCCAGTCTACCATAGGTGCGAGTTGAGCGGCGGCGCTTACGGCGCACGAAGTCTCAGTCATGCAGCCGAGCATCACCTTCATGCCGAGAGCTCGGGCGAGGACTGCCATTTGGTAAGCCTCGTGCATGCCGGTGCTCTTCATGAGTTTGATGTTTATGCCGTCGTAGGCCTGGGCGGCGCGCCGTACGTCGGGCAGGCGCTGCAGGAACTCGTCGGCAATGATAGGTAGCGGCGAGCGTTCGCGCAGCCATGCGGTGTCGTCGATTGCTGCTTTGTCCATAGGTTGCTCTACGAACAGGCAGTTTCGCTCGGCGAGCCAATGGCACATCTCGAGAGCCTTTTCGCGGTTGTTCCAGCCCTGATTGGCATCCACACAGATAGGCACGTCGGTATGGCGCCTGAGCGCTTCCACAATTTCCTTGTCGTGGTCGAGACCCATTTTTACTTTCACAACTTTATAGGGCGAAGTCTCCTCGATTTTCTTTTTCATTTCCACCGGGTCGGCGTCGTAAGAAATTGTGAAAGAGGTGTTCGGGGTCTTGTCGGGATTGAGTCCCCATATTTTGTGCCAAGGCTGTCCCATGATTTTCCCGGAGAGGTCATGCAGGGCAATGTCGACCGATGCTTTTGCTGCACGGTTGTCGGGGGCTACGCTCTCCATATATTCATGGATTTCTTCGATGCGGAAAGGGTCGGAGAACTGTGAGAGGTCAAGTTTGCCGATAAATTCGGAGACAGAAGCTACCGACTCGCCCAGATAGGGCGGCATGGAGGCTTCGCCGTAGCCTGTTATGCCGTCGTATTCGATTTGCACCTGTACGCCGGGAGTGGTGGTGCGCTGGTTGCGTGCGAGGTTGAATGCGTGACGCAGTTTAAGTTCGTAGGGCCGGAACGAGAGGTTCAACCGGCCTGCTTTGGCTGTCGGCCGGGTAGGAGAGTCGAGTGCTGATATGGAGACGGGGCTGGCGGCTATGAGCGCACCGAGCATGCCTGTTTTTATAAAGTCGCGGCGTCGCATATATTGTCGAAATTAAATTCTTAATTTTTAAAAGTACCACGGATGATTGCGTGCACGGATTATGCCGGGAGTTTCCTCGTTGCCGGCGATGCGTACTGCATGAAGGAACGGAGTGGTAAGATAGTCGGGCGAGTCGGGGTCTACGCTGTTTCGCTTCACACGCCCTGATGAATGTACGTAGTTGCCATTGCTGTCGTATATAGCCACGTGGGTCACTTTTTTAGTGGTGGCGTTGCCGAAGAACAGCAGGTCGCCCGGCCTGCATGTGCGCCAGTTGGCAGTTTCGATGCGGGTGCCGGTGAGAGCCTGCTGCGAGGCGTCGCGCATGAGTATTATGCCGTTGGCAAAGTAGCTCACTTTGGCCAAACCGCTGCAGTCAAGGGCCTTTACCGATGTGCCGCCCCAAAGATAAGGCGTACCTTCCATGCTGTATGCAGTGTCGAGGATGAGGTCGGGGTCGAAGTCCTGTGCGGCCCATTGCTCTATGGGAATCATAGCGGTGGCATCGACATATCCTGTGCGTCCGTCGGGAAGTTCTATGCGCAGGCGTCCGTTTTCGATGCCTCCCACACCTCCGACGGCGCTTACGATGCAGCCGTTAACGAGGTCGGTGACAATGTCGCGAGGGCCTTCGGCCGAAGCGGATGTGTACACGCGTATCTGGAATGGCGAGGCAACGATGAAGCGTTTGGTTGCGCGCCATGCTTCCATTTCCGAGGGTGTTTTCGGGACTACCGAGCTGGAGGGTACGTAGGCAATGTAGCCATCGGGAGTCTGTACGCGCATCCATTCTTTGTGTCTTTCGAGCACTCGCAGAGGGGTACCGAGCACCGACTGGGTGGCCATTTCGGCGGCATGGCGCGGTGCGGTGCGGTGGCTCGCAGCCGGAATACTTGTGAGCGCCCAGCTGTCGTAGGGGAGGAGCTTTATGCTGTCGGCATAGTCTATGCCTGTCTTTGCCAGTGCAGTCACCACGGCTTTTCGGGCAAGGGAGTCGGAAGTGATGCCACCTACAACGAGTCTGCCGTCGTTGTCGTGGTATGCCTTTATGTCGAAAATTGCCTGTCGCGCATCGGATGCGGTGTGCGCTTTGGCTTCGGCGACAGCCCTGGACACGGTCTCAAGTTCGCGAGCCGAAGACTGGGCGAGGAGTGCGCTGCAACTTCCGAGAAGCATTGTTGCAAAGAAGATATGTCGTTTCACGATAGTTGGTTTTTGGTGTTAAGATGTTGTAGACAAGCGTTGCTGAACGTCAGTCTTTTACAGGAGTCACATCGATAATCTCCATGCGGTACTTCCATGCGGGATAGTAGAGATTTCCCTTTGTGGATTCCACTTCCCCGGTCTGGAAGTCGACAGTCTCGCTGCGCACAAAGCGTTTCGGCGGAAAGAACTCGCTGCCCACCGCTTTGTTGGCGGCGAAGCGGTGAGCGTCGATGCCATGCGAGTAGAAGCCTGTTATGTCTTTGTTGTCGGAGGTTGTGTATCTTCCGAAAGAAACATCCACGGGGAGCCAGCCGATGCCTTCGTAGTACACTTCGGCCCAGTCGTGCAGGTTCAGCTCGCCTGGGTGGAGCATCCAGCCGCTTTCCCAGCGGGCAGGCACTCCAAGACTGCGCATGAGCGAAATGTAGAGGAGCGATACCTGTCCGCAGTCGCCGTGGCGCTCGCGTATCACATATTGCGGCATACAGTCTATAGTGCTGTATTCGCGCGCTCCGGCCCAGGGGTAGCAGCTGATGATGTAGTCGAACACCTTTTCGCTTTGTCTGTAAGGATTGGTCTCGGCTCCTACTATGGCATGTGCGAGCGAGTCGAGAGGCACAATGTGCGGGCCGTCGGGCAGGGTTGTATAACGCTTGTACAGCTGCGAATTGCGGTCGTAGGGCTTGAGCGAAGCGAGAATGTCGGATTCTGGTTTCCATGCTCCTGACGATATGAAGCTACCCACATACTCGAAGCGGGCTGTGTCGCCCTTTGCGGGAGCCGGAGCCTTGAAGTAAATACTGTTGTGCGGCGAGCGGTGTCCAGAGAGTGTGTATTGTGACGGTTCTGCATCGATGATGCGCACGTTGCGCTGACGGTCGCAGCGGGTGCTGTCGAGAGGCACCGGCATCCACACCCGCAGGGTGTCGCCTTCAAGCTCTTCAGCGTACGGCACTTCGATAGAGAAACGGTAGGTGACGCGGTGGCTCCGGCCCTCGGGATTGCTGCCGTTGTAATAAGCGATGACAGAATCGGCATAGCTGATGCGTGCGGCCGAAGCCCTGTCGCCTCGGCGGCGTGCGCCTCCGTTGTAGTCTGGGTGCAGCAGGTTGAGGTTCCGCACCGATTTGCGGAAAAAACGCAGTGAGCCGTCATCGAGTGTAATGGCCTCAAGATAGTGACAGGCGAGGAATGTGTCGATGTCGGCATCGGTGACTTCGGGGTGTGTCTTTACTATTTCCGCGAGGAGCTCTTCGCGAGTAAGGGGAAAGTCGGCTACAGTGCGGGCATGGATAGCTGTCGCAGAATCGGTCTCAAGCCAAGAGGAATTTTCAAGACCGAGGTCGGCGCGGATGTCGGAGGCGTGTTCGCTGATTTTCCATGCGGCGAAACTGCCGGCGGCTATGACTAGTGCTAAGATAAGATACTTTTTCATGCGCATGTGCGTGTTTTAGTCGTAAAGTTAGCTAAATTCCCGCACATGGCAATATTTGTGAAGAATAATTCAAAAAATAGTGGGGTGGTATACGAAAAAAAGCCACCTGAAACAGGTGGCTTTGCCGGAGTTGCGGGGGCAGGACTCGAACCTACGACCTTTGGGTTATGAGCCCAACGAGCTACCACTGCTCCACCCCGCGGTGTTTTGACAGTGCAAAGTTACAACACTTTTTCCGGTTTGTCAAGTGGTTTAACTTATGTTAACACAATTATTTTCCAGCATCTTGAGGAATTTGTCCTCATCTATGATTGCAACACCCAGTTTCTGAGCCTTTTCGAGCTTGGTCGGACCCATATTTTCGCCAGCAAGCACAAAATCGGTTTTTTTAGAAATAGAGCCTGAGTTTTTGCCGCCGTGGCGTTCAATCATACTTTTGTACTCGTCGCGGCTGTGGCGGGCGAATACCCCGCTAATCACGAAAGTCTTTCCGGCGAGAGTGTCGGAGAGCGGTTCCGCGAGGTTGGATGCTGCAACTTCCATCTGCACTCCGGCCGCGGCAAGACGCGCCACCATTGTGCGGTTCTGTTCGTCGGCGAAGAAATCGGCTATGGTTCGTGCAATACGCGGGCCTACGTCCTCAATGGCCTCAAGTTGCTCGACGGGCATTTCCTGCAGGTGCGACATGGAGCCTGCGGCACGAGCCACCTTCTTGGCAGTGGTTTCACCTACGTAGGGAATGGACAGCGCATATACCACGCGTTCGAAGGGAACCTCGCGGCTTGCCGCTATGCCGTCGACCACACGCTGTGCGCTTTTGGCGGCAAAGCCTTCAATTTGCATCAGTTCCACGGGAGTAAGTTCGTAGAGGTCGGCTACATTGCGTACGAAGCCGTGGCGGAAGAGAGCGGCGGCAGTCTCTTCGCCGATGCCGTCGATATTCATCATGCGGCGCCCTACAAAGTGCTCTATGCGTCCTACAATCTGCGGAACACAGCCCTCTTTGTTGGGGCATACCCAGGCAGCCTCGCCCTCAACGCGCACCAGGGGGGTGCCGCATGCTGGGCAGTGGCTTACAAAAGTTACCTTGGCGGCACCAGGCACACGTGCGCCGGTGTCGACTCCGGTTATTTTGGGGATGATTTCGCCACCTTTCTCCACGTATAGCATATCGCCTTCGTGTATGTCGAGCGCCTGCACGATGTCGTCGTTGTGTAGCGACGCACGCTTCACTATAGTACCCGAAAGGAGTACCGGCTCAAGGTTTGCCACGGGTGTGATGATGCCCATTCGGCCTACGTCGAACGATACGAACCGCAGGCGTGTGAGCGCGCGTTCGGCTGCAAATTTATAGGCCACGGCCCAGCGGGGCGACTTCGCCGTGAAGCCGAGGTTGAGTTGCTGGCGCAGGGAGTTGACTTTGAATACGAGTCCGTCGGTGGCGACCGGCAACTCCTTGCGTGCCGTGTCCCAATGGCGGATGTACTCGTCGACCTCCTCGATTGTGTGGAGGCGTGTCATGGCCTTGCTGACCCTGAAGCCCCAGCTTTCGGCGGCCTTCATATTATCGTAGTGATTGTCGAAGGGCAGGTTCTCGCCGAGGAGATAGTATAGGTAGGCGTCGAGGCCGCGGCGCGCCACTTCGGCCGAATTGAGGAGCTTGAGTGTGCCTGAGGCTGCATTGCGCGGATTTGCGAAGAGAGGCTCGCCGGCCGCTTCACGCTCGGCGTTGATGCGGTCGAACTCGGCCCAGGGCAGCACTATCTCGCCGCGTATTTCGAAGAACTCGGGCCAGCCGGAGCCTTGCAGCTGCAGCGGTATACTGCGAATGGTGCGGATGTTGTCGGTGACGACATCGCCTTTTTCGCCGTCGCCGCGCGTTACGGCTCGCACCAGACGACCGTGTTCGTATATGAGCGATATGCCCGAACCGTCGAACTTCATCTCACCCACTACTGTCACGTCCTGCCCCATTAGCCCTTCGTCGACGCGCCTGAACCAAGCGTCAACATCGTCTATCGAATAAGTGTTTGCCAGCGAGAGCATGGGATACACGTGGGGCGCCTGTACAAAGCCTTCGATTATGTCGGAGCCTACCCGCTGAGTGGGGGAGTTGGGGTCGTATTCTTCGGGATGTATGCGCTCGAGCTCTTCAAGCTCCTTCATGAGCATATCGAAGTCGCGGTCGGATATTTCCGGCTCGTTCTTCACATAGTAGTTGTAGTTGTGGCGGTGAAGTTCCTGCCTGAGTTGGTGTATACGGTCGACACTCATAGTGTGTTGGTATTGTTTTTTAGATAGACTTTTTTGTTCCGGCAGTCACGCGGTCGGGGTTGCTCGCAATAAACGCTTTCCAGGATGAAGCGCCTTTGGCAACTGCCGGCTTTGCCGATTCGTAGAAGTGGCAGAGTGCGGCTCCGAGAGCGTCGGTGGCGTCGAGTTTCGGGTGAATGTCTTCTTTCGGGATGTCGAGTATTCGCCTTAGCATTTCGCTTACCTGCTCTTTTGATGCGGCACCTGTTCCTGTAATGGCCTGCTTTATTTTTCGCGGCTCGTACTCGGTGATAGGTACCTGGTGCGATAGCGCTGCAGCCATCGCGACGCCCTGCGCCCTTCCGAGCTTGAGCATACTCTGCACGTTTTTGCCGAAGAACGGGGCTTCGATAGCCATTTCATCGGGGCAGTACTGTTCGACGAGCATGGCCACCCGCTCATAGATGCGGGCAAGACGCATGTAATGGTCGCCGATTTTGGAAAGCTCGATTACTCCCATCGCAATCATGGCCGGTTTCTTGCCGTAGATGCCGAGAATACCGTAGCCCATGACGTTGGTGCCGGGGTCGATGCCTATTATTATCCGGTCTGCCTGTTTTACGTTGTTCGTTATCATTTTTTGCTGTGGTCGTATACAACATCAAGCACCGATTCGAACATGCCGACCGCCGGCCCCCACTGTTGCCCTATAACACGGTACAACTCAGGAAGAATGTCGTGTCTGAAGTCGTCGGCTACTTCTTGTGAGGAGGCACGCATCTGAAGCGCGAAGCTGCGGCTCAGCTGACCGGTGAGAGTGTTTGTCTCGGGTGTGACACGCACTTCGGTGAGCAGTGCGGAGTGCAGGTCGGAGCTGTCGGCGAGGGGCAGATATACCTCTCGGATAAAGTCGATGAACGCGCCTGCGATATTGTCGTCGACACAGAAGGTGGTATTCAGTAAAATCATTGTGAAGCCTTGTTGTTGCGCCTCTTCCACCAGCGGCCCACGAAGCCTATATGCTTGGCGGTCGCAGTGAAGAAGCCATAATAATATGTCATAATTCGGAAACGCTCTATAAGCGACGGAAGTTTGTTGCGGGTTGTGATGCCTTCGCTGAGATAGTCAATCAGCACGGTATCGGTGAGTCCGACGTTGCTGCGCGAGTGCTGGAGGCAGCGGATGCACCACTCGTAGTCGGCGGAGTAGCGGTAATCCGTATTGTAGAAACCCACAATCCGCTTAAGGGCCACAAATGCCTGGTGACAGACGAGCATGCCGTCGGCAAAACTGCGGTGTGTGAGCTTTTCGGGTGCCGACAGATGTCTCGGTGCGAGGTAATTTCCGTTGTTATCTACGATGACGGTTTGGCCGTACACGATGCCGGGATAGTTGTTGTCCTCGATAGCGCGTGCTATTGTAGAAAGCGTATCGGGCAAGTGAAACTTGTCGCCGGCGTTGAGGAATATCAGATACCGGCCTTCGGCGCGGCCTATGCCTTTGTTCATGGCGTCGTATAGGCCGTTGTCGGGTTCGGATATAACTTTCCGGCGCTCGTTGGAACTGTGTGCTATCAGCTCGAGGGTGGAGTCTTTTGACGCACCGTCGACGATAATGTGCTCGTAGTCGGTGTATGTCTGGCAGTCGACACTCGCTATAGTACGAGCTATAGTTTCGGCGGCGTTGTAGCACACCGTGATTATTGAAAAAGTGCTCATATAGCGGAGTGACATTCGGTGGTGAGTTGTTGTATTTTATACTGGCAATCGGGCGAGGTTTCTTTCACACGCATTGTGACACCGAAGCTCTTGCCGTTGATTTTGTCGGCCATGCAGTCGGCGAAGCGCGGGAGGGCTGCGCTTTCGGCAATTTCGTATGTTACGGTATGATGTATCGGCGCATCGTGTACGCGTCGGGGCATGCTCATAAGATGACCCTGTTCGAGCAGACTCACCTTGTTCGCTCTTTTCCATAGGTTGTTTTTGCTGTCGGCTCCCACAGTGACAAGAGCATCGTCTTTAGTTGCCAGGGCTACAAACACAGGGCGGTATTGGGTGTTGTATTCGGCTGCGTTGTTTTCGCCTTTCTCATATATCTCGGCAAGGGGAATGCGGAGAGCCCGCTCGTTGTCGTATGCTATGACAAGGTATGCGTCGCTCATGTCGTGGGGTATGACGAGCGCCTGACGGCAGTCGTTGAAGCCTGGGTCTTTATACAGGTCTTTTCTGGAGAATACGATATGTTTTTCTCCAATGAAGTACAGGTAGCCGAAAGGCTGTGCGTAGCCCGGCTCGTAGTCATGGAGCACATTCGGGTGCCAGCGCGAAGTGGAGAGTGTGAGGCTGTCGGCATCGGTCGGGGCAAGACCTTCGGGAGTGCTTTCATTAGACTCCGCTGCAGCCGCCGTCGTTGTGGCGGGGACGGGTGCAGCTTCGGTGTCGGTGTTGCGGTCGGGCAATTCGGCGAGTTTCTGTGCGCGCTCTTCCTCGCGTTCGCGTACGAAGTTGTCGACGTCGCTGTCGCGGTATTCGTAAGTGGCCTGGCCACTCTGTCGCACAAACAATCTGCCGTCAAGGAACACGGGTTCGAGCGATTCCGCAATCTCAAAGTAAACGACTTCTTTTTCGGCATCGTCGTCGATGCACACTTCGATTTTCTTTACGGTGGCTTTATCGAAGGTGCTGTTTATGAGGTTGTCGAGGTAGTTTACGAGGTTGCCGGCAGACTTGATTTTTCCGCTTATGCGCCTGTACTGCATGGTGTGACGCTCAAAGTATTTAAAGTCGTCGTGCATTCCGACTTCGTAGCCGTTGTCGTTTACGCCTATATAAAGGCGGCCGCCTTTGGCATTTAGCATGCCGGCAATGCGGCTGAGGATGTGGAACTGCTGCGCCTCGGGGTCTTCGCGCATGCCTTTTCCGGGGGTGGTGGCGGGATATACTATCGAGGTCTTGAACTCGAGGTATTTCGATTCGGAGCCGTAATACTTTCCTTTGCGGTTCTCGTTGTTTACGTTTAGCTTCTTCTTGATTTCCTGTACGATATCGGATGCAATTACAGAAGTTCCGTCGGCATCGGCGCGGTTGAGCATGTTGTAGCTGAGCACCATTCCGGCGAGCACGCCTTCAAGTTCGTTGGCCGGAGCGGCGGCAGTGGCATACAGGTCGCCGTTGCGGTCGGATTGTCCGAGCCACGAAACCATTTCGAGGCGGTGGTATATCATGCGCAGCAACGGGTCGGAGTCCGACGCGGCGGAAAGGGCGGCAAGCGAGTCGGCGTCGATGCGGCTGTTGATTGCGTAGTACTGGTGCTGGGAGAGCAGGGCTGCATGAGTTGCAAGCCTTTCGGCTAATTCCGTGTCGGAAATAAGAAGAGCGAGGAGACGGCCGTAGCGTAGATAGTCGTAGGCTTTGATAAGGTCGGTTTCGGCGATAGCCTTGAAACGCAGTATGCCGATAATCTCGCGGACGTCGCCGGTCGACATTATTTCATCCATATCGCGGCTTAGCTCTGAGTTGTCTTCCGCTTCGGGTTCGCTCTGGTCTATGCCATACAATAGATTTGCAAAAGCCTGGCTCTTGTCGAATTTGTCGGCGGGGTCGTCGGCGGGGCCTGTGATATATGCGCGGAGTTGACCTTGCTTGCTTGTCTGTATCATACGGCATTTAACGATGTCGCCGATATTGTAAGAAGCGTCAGGGTCTTTTTCAAGGAACATGCCAATGCCGGCACGGCTAATGGCGCTGTAGTCACGCTCGTTAATGCCGGCTACGATAACTATGTACTCGTTGTCGAAGTTGAAGTAGCTGTCGATGAAGTCGTCGATTTCATCTCGCAGCGTAAAGATGTAGGAGCCGTCGGGCCTTACGTCGAGCACGGTGGCAAGGAAGCGCATCGGGGTACCGTCGGCGTGGTGCCAGGCTTTCTCCGAGGGCTGTTTGAGATTGTAGCCCACAATCTGGTCGCGCTTGAGGATACCTGTTCCCGGTTGGAACTCGGTGCTGTCGATACGGCAAAGGAAGGTCGGGTTGTTGTCGAAGAAGTCGTCGACGCCTTCGATGACAATATCGACAGCATCGCCGCGCTCGGCTATGTGCATAGGATGCTTGTCGGCGGTACGTTCTGTGTCTGATTTTCCTGCGTCGAACAGATTTGTCTCAATGTCGTGCCACCACAGATTGTGCTCGGAGAGCTGGTGCAGACGTTTGCCGGTCATGCCACGGATACCGTCCAGCAAGATGCGGGGACGCAGCCACGGCATAAGGCCTTCGGGAATTACGTTGTCGGCGATGTCGTGTCGGTTGCTGTGTTCAAGCGAGAGACCGTCGGCCGAGACAGTGAAATCGACATAGCCGTTGCTGTATCGGTGTGTGGAAGTGAGGCGCGCCATGAAGTCGCCTTCCGGCATTACTGCGGCCTCGGTCATCATCATCATAGGTTCTTTCAGCTGCGCGTACTTGAGGCGCATGTTGAGCGACGCTCCCATAAGCGCAAGGAACGACTTGGAGAGGAGAGCCTCGCTATAAAGAGGACGCAGCAGCGACACATAGCGGAAAAAGAGCGATTCAGTGCGGCTACGGTCTACATCGCCGTTCTCACCTTCGGCGAGAATGAGCTGAAGGGCGATTGCGGTGATTATGGCTTCGAGCAGAGTCTTCTGGCTTCGGGTCTCGGCGAGGGGCAGAGTATCGACCTCGGTACGTGCCCGGCTTACATATATCTTGAACTGCTCCACGAAGGCGCTTCTGAAAGGCTCTCTCTTCCAATTCTCGAGGTCGCGGCCGAATATGCTTTCGAAGATACGGTTGAGGTAGTCGGCTACTTTCTGCGGATAGAGTCTGAAGATGAGCATGAGTACGGCGAACTGCTGGGCTGGGTGGTATAGATACCCGGAGCGCCTCAGCTTGTCGAGGATACTCTCCACATAGGCATCCTGGTCGCCTCGTGCTATCACGGCGAGGGTGTCGAGGTAGGGGTCTATGCTTTCCACCATATCGGTGAGTCGCTGGCGGAGCGACATTCGGTTTTCGGCTGATACAGCGTTCAGGTATCCTGAGCCTTCAAGCAGGAATAGGAGACTGTTGCGGAAGGCTGCCAACATGGCTCGACAGGCTCTGTACTGCCGGTGTATCCCGGGGCGTGCGAGCCATTCGGGCAGGAGTTGCAGTATAGTATGTGCAGCATTGAGAAGCCAAAGCGGATTTTTTGCTTTTACTTCTGCCAGAACAGGCTCAAGCTCGGGCGCGTTTCGGATAAGGCGGAGGAGATAGTGGCTTACAAACGAACGCAGACCTATGGTCTGAGCTATTTCTTCGGGGCTGAAATAGGGTAGTTTGGCTCCTTCGTCGACACGCACCATTGAGTAGCCGTTGGGGCTTAGAGTGGTGAACTTACACCTAATACGCTGGTTCTTGGCAAGAAGACCGTCGGGTTCGTTCAAACGATAAAAAATGCCGTATCTATCGCGAATCATATACGGCTCTTCGGCCGGCTTGGCAGGTACAAAAATCACATCGCACTCAAATGTGCCACCGGCAGCAAAAGTATTGTTGTAAAGCTCGTAAACGTAGGGGGGGGTAATATGGGTAAGCACCGGCAATCCTTTTTCATCGATACCTTTTACACGACATCTTAGTTCCGACGGTTGCCTGTAAGCCTCCGAGCGCTGAAATGGCAGCTTGGCAAGCCTTACAAGTGTTTCGTCCCCGTCGGGGCCTTCGGCATACAATAAAAAATTTTCATCAAACGGTGTGCCCGGCAATAGCCTGAACTCGTAGGCGTGGTCAATCTCGTAAATCATAATGCAATTAATCAAATTTTGACAAATTTACGAAATATATAATGTCGCGACAAACCTTTTTGTTTTTTTAGCAAAGGGCAAAATAAGCAGAAACAGACCCGCTATTTGCTTCGAGCTTGTGATAGTCGCGAGACTTTTTTACGAACATTTCTCCAAGCTGAAAGAAGGCCGGGAGACAGTTCTCCATATTGCATCATGTCCATTTCATGTTGCAGCTCGGAGAGCAGTTCGGGAAAATGGCGGCATACAGCAAAGGATTGCTTAAGGCAGAGCGCCCTAATGGCGTATGGAGCGGTGGAGTTGATGTTCGACAGGCAAAAGTCGAGATAGTCGGTACGAGTGACATCGGCTGTGTCGGGAATGTTCTCGAGGAGCGTGAGCAAAAGACGTTGCTTGCCCATGTGCTGTGTTGCCAGAAGGCTGTCGATGAGAATGTCGCGCCTTGGCGCCAGCCATTTCAAGTCGGCGGCAGGCAGATGCGTGAAAGCCCACAAGGCATTGTAGGCCACTCTGTCATCGTTGTGCTTAATCATAGAAAATAGAGTGGTCTTGGCCTCATTATTGCCTGTGCACGCCGTGCTTATGTCTGCAATTACGATGCGAGACAGTCTTTGCCGCAGAGTTTCTTCGATAATCATATTCGGGGACAAATGTAGCAATAATCTTTGTAAACTGTGCATTAAGCACGGTAGCTATAACGGATAATTTGTGGCAGCCTTGACCTATTTATTCTTTCGGAGTAGAAATCTCGCGATTTATTTTTAATTTTGCAATCAATAATTAAAAATTGAACTATATGAAAAATCTTCTTTATATCATAGGTCCTTTTCTATGTCTTGCCTTGTGGGGCTGCAGTTCTGATGAACCGAAAATTGATAATTCCACCGGCTGCCTTATCGTTAATCTCCAACAGGACGGGGAAGATGATATAGATTTTTCAGAATATAGCGTTGCGATTATACCCGAGAAAGGATATATTCCCAGCGCTCCGATAAAAGATATTGAATGGCCTGTAGAAGTATATGTAGGCACTTATACTATCGCAGCCGCATCGCCAAAAGTTTCTGAAACAGAAACGACAGAATCATGGTATTATGGAGAGGTCAAAGATGTTAAAGTCTTAAAAGACCATACGACTGAAGTGACCATTACATTAACCCTAACCGAATATCCGAAAGCTGATTTGTAAATCACATTCATCTTTTCAGCTTCCTCGGTCGGTGGCAAAAGTCAGCTTACTCACCTCACTCCGCCCTCCGTTTTATAGAGTCAAACCGAAATTATGATGCCTCGATTTAATGAAATGAACTGCACCCCAAAAGTTAGACACAAAACTTTTGGGGTGCATTATGTATAGACACCACACATTTGAAGAACGGCTACTAGTAGTAGGCAGAATTAAATTAGGCGAACCACTCGAAAGGCTTTGCCGAGAAGAACGGCTTGACAAAAAGATGGTGCGTCAATGGCATCTCCGTTATCAAAAATACGGAGAAGAAGGGTTGCGGGGGACACGGTCCTACTACTACTCGAAAAAAGAAAAGATAAAAATTGTAGAGGAATATCTGGCAAAAGGCTTACCTTTGCAAGAGATATGTCTGCGTTATGATTTAAATCGATCGACAATCCAGACATGGATGCGAAAGATACGTCAGGGCATATCACTTGAAAACAGACGACGAGGACGTCCACCCAAAGCCCCCATGTCAAGACCAAAGAAAAAAGCACCACAGACCGAACTTGAGAAGCTTCAGGCAGAGAATCTCCGCCTGCGGGCTGAGAATGCGCTGCTAAAAAAAGTGAAGGCCTTAGTCGAGGAAGAGAAAGCCCGGGCACGGCTCAATGGGCAAAAGCCATCGACGAACTAAGGTCGGAATATCCTCTTGACATTCTTTTACAGTTGAGAAAGATGGCTCGTTCCGTGTTCTACTATCATCTGAAGCGCTTAAAGGCGCAAGATAAATATGCCGATGAAAAAGAGATTATCAGATCAATCTTTCATGAGCATAAGGGCCGTTATGGCTATCGCCGTGTAACCTCTGAAATGCGCAACCGGAATCATATTCTGAATCACAAGACAGTTCAGCGCCTTATGACACAAATGGGGCTGAAAAGCCAAATCCGCAAAGTGCGCTACCGTTCATATAAAGGAGATATCGGACGCATTGCGCCAAACATCATCAACCGGGACTTTGCCGCATCTGCTCCAAACCGCAAATGGGCTACTGATGTGACACAAATAAACATAGGGGCTGAAAAGCTGTATCTGTCACCCATTCTTGACATGTTCAACGGAGAGATAATCTCATATAACATATCCAGATTTCCAAATCTTGAACAGATATATGATATGCATGACAAAGCTTTTGCACGTTTTGATTGTCTTGACGGTCTTATCCTGCATTCCAATCAAGGCTGGCAATATCAGCATCACGGTTACCGTAAACGGCTTGAAGAACATGGCATTATACAAAGTATGTCCAGAAAAGGCAACTGTCTCGACAACGCAATGGACGAGAACTTCTTCGGCATCATGAAATCTGAACTTCTGTATGCTGAGAAATTTGAATCGGCAGAAGCCTTTATAAAGGCTTTGGAGGAATATATCGATTATTATAACAATATTAGAATTAAATCCCGGTTAAATGGAAAGAGCCCGGTAAATTACCGAACTCTTTCTCTAATCGGATAGTCTATAACCCGTCCAACTTTTTGGGGGCACTTCAAAATAAGGGGCTTGAGACCTCAATGATAGAGCAACAGCGGATTTTAACTAGGAGTACAGACAAATAACTCTTGCTTATGGAGTGTCGGAGCCCCAGACAGCTACTACATCAATGATTTCTCCAAACAAACCAACAAACGATTTGCGTTATTTGTGTCGTTTTGGGTGGGCCAACCCTTTTTAGAAGTTTATACATAAAAAAGCTGAGCGGCGCCTTTTTATTGGGTTGCCGTTCAGCCTTTTGTGCGCGGAGCGACCGAGATTCGAACTCGGGAGCCGGTTTTGCCGACTACACGCTTTCCAGGCTTATGACTGCGCCCATAAGCAGCTGATTAATAATATATTTATTTAATAGTGGTTTGTTGTTTGCTTGTGGGCTGCTTGTGAGTGATTATTTCATGTGGATTGGGAGTTGATGTTGTCAAAAGATACACTTGGGAGTAGGGAGTTTTATGTTATCTTTGCCGGAAAGTTCAGCATGTCGTTTATCTCTTAATCATTTTTTGTATGTCATCGTTTTATTATCTCGGAGAAGATTTTAACCCTGTCAAGGTTGAGGAGCTTGCTCGAATGCGTGGTTGGGATGCTCCCCGAGCAATAGAGTATCTTAAAGAAGCCGGCAATCTGTTCGATACCCAGGAGGCGGCGGAGTACGCATCGCGCAGCATTCGTACAATCCTCACCACTCCGATAGTCTATGCCGCACCTGCAGAGGGGCAGGTGCCAATGATTTCCTTGCCGGGAGCTGGATGTGTGACTGTAAAGCTTGTCGAGTGGTTTTTCAGTAGCCTCATGCAGAAAGTGCGACATTATGCTGATGTTTGTGCTATAGGAGATGAACTCCGGCCAATGGGAATGAACCTTGATAGTGAGAGTGTGGCGCATTTTATTGTTCGTCGGGAGGCCGAGCAACAATGGCAAAGCCTTAAACAAGCCGCCGCATTACAGATTGTGAGTCTTGCAGAGACTTTTGCCGGATGCCTGCCTAATTATAGTCGACAGTGATTTCAACATCGACATACCATTCGCAAGGAGTTGTTCCGAGTTCTCCCTGACCGCCACACCAAAGTCGCAATCTTTTATTGGTTGTACGGGTCTGTATCATTTCAGCTACTACAGGGCGAAAGTCTATCCCGGAACTATACCCACCACAGTCAACCATGGGGCACATGACATAGAACATGGCAGGATTTTCCGGATAAATTGTAAACTCCTTATGCCGGTCTGAGCGCCATGCGTTCGTGTTGAGAACATGGAATTTTATTGATTTGACGCTTGGGTATGCGGTCTTGAGTTCAACTGCACGCTCTACGTGTTGGGCGTAGATGGTGTATTTGTCGATTTTCATTGTTGGGAACTAAAAATGAATTTGCGTTTTACTCTGATGCTTCCCATTTGATACCAAAATCGCAAGAGATGCGTTTAGTTAATTCTTGAATGCGTTCGGGTGTTGCGCGCATTTCTCGTTGTGGCTCGTCTTTTGGGGTTAAAATGTGTTTTTTCGCTCCTCCATCAAAGAATTTGTAGTGGAAGCAACGTCCATCGCGAAGCTCTACTAAATCACCACTCCAAAACATATCTTTCGTTACATATTTTGATGTAGAGGGAAATCGCTTATTGTATTGTTTTTGGCGATACTTTCTTTTGGGGAGGTCGTATAAAAGATATTTGAGTGTGAACATGGTAAAAAAGACAGCACCCCACAGAAGGCAATTTAGAATTGCGCCAAGCGGATTAAACTCATGGCATACTATGGTTAAAACAATATTCATGTAATTGTAATTGTTATAAATTTATATTGGCGTTATCACTCTGTTGGAATGAAATCTGTATAATCGAATTGGAATGCACCCATTTGTTTGTCGTTTATGTCATGATAAACGTATCGTAACATGAGGCCAGTCCCTTTTAAATATCTATATACTTGTGATTGCGAAAATGGATAATCTCCGTGTGCAATCATTGATGGAATTTGGTTTTTAATATTTTCTTTGATTAATGCAAGGAGTTCCTTAAGTTCTTGTTCTGTAAAGTCGTCTTTATTAAGGTCTATTGAATAATAAGTGGTTAGAGTCCAGTCGAAAAACACGATAGATTTTATCGAAGTAATCCTGTCGACTCTTAATGGGACTTGTTTGTTTACCTCCGAGCACATTCTTATGTACTCTTCCTGGATGCGTTGTTTGTTGAATTCAGTACCGATTGTTTTGTCAGATACGGATTTTGCCCCAATTGCCACGCTTCCCCATATCACGGCAAGAATGATGATTATCGTGGAGATTATTGGTTTGTGTTTTTTTGCCTCCTGAAATATTGCACGATAGATTACATCCCTAAAAAGCAAGGCCAAACCAATCGCCAAAAGGAGAGTATACGGAGTTCCACACCAAGAGCCAAGGTGATACGAAAACCGATTTGTTCCATTGAAAATCAATGCAAGGATACTGCTAAGAATTAACCAAAAGGCTATTGCCAAGCATATTATAGATGTATAGTATAGTACTCGTTTCATTTTTTTTAGAGGTTGTTTAAAAACAAATGTGAATAAAAAAATAAGCATCAGTCGAAATTTCAGACATTTATGCTTTGGTGA
>VSPE01000070.1 GCA_009775225.1 Muribaculaceae bacterium
GCAGTCGCACAATGTCCGGTTGGTTGTGCGTACCTCCGACACGCGCCACATTGCCGCTTTCTTGCCCGGGGTTGACAAGATTATTAACATCGGCAGACAGGCCTGTCTGCCGATGTGTTACTGTGGGCTGCCTGTCTTTGAGCTATGCCGCAGGCGTGGCGTGTCTACGTCTTTCTGTGTGAATATGGCTATGTGCAGGCATAAAATAGGGGAGGCTTTGCGGCCTCCCCTTGTGATATGGGATAGTATGATTATTCGTATGGCGGAGCTTCGAGGTATGGGATGTCTACGAGGCGGATGTTGAAGCGGAGGTTTGAGTAGGGCTTGATTGTGCCGGTGTTCTGTGCTCCGTATCCTACGCCGTAGGGTACTATCAGCTCTACGGTGTCTCCGCAGTGCATCTGCGGTATGCCGATAGCCCAGCCGCTCACGAGATTGTTGAGGCGCGAGCGGTATATGCCTGGGCCGTACTGCGTCATGGTGGTGGATGAGTCTACGGCAGTTCCGTCGAAGAGGTGGAGTTCGTAGCGTACGTCGATTGTGCTGGTGTAGATTGGGGAGAGCTTGTCGGCGTTTTCAGCGGGGTCGTTGAAGTAGTGCATGAGCACATATGCGCCAGGGTTCCAGTCGGGACGGACGAGGGTGTAGTACGGGGTGCCGTCGTCGTTGGTACGGGCCTTCATCTCTTCGAGCCAGGCGTTGTTCTGCTCGCGCCAGTCTTCGTATTCCTGCCAGGTGGACTTTTCGCCGTCGTCGTTGCAGGCTGCGAATGTTGCTGTGAGGAGCAATGCGAGTATGGGTAATTTCTTCATATTATATCAGAACTGAACGTGAGGCGCTTTTGCCGCTTCTGCGTCGGCTGCGAACTGTGGTTTTGCCGAGAACCCGAATATTCCGGCCCAGATGTTTGCAGGAAAGCGTTTTACGGCGATGTTGTAAGCTTTTACTACATCGGTGTATCGTCCGCGTTCGGTGGCTATACGGTTTTCTGTGCCTTCGAGTACGGTCTGGAGGTTTGCGAACTGTGTGTCGGCCTTCAGGTCGGGGTATGCTTCGTGTACGGCGTTTACGTATATGCTCAGTGCGCGGTTGAGTGCCTGCTGGGCGTTGTTATAGCGGTCGAAAGCTTCGGGGCTTGCAGGGTCGGCGTCCTGAAGGTCGCGTGCCTGGTTGTAAGCGTCGGAGAGGCCTGCGCGGGCGCGTGTCACGCTCTCGTAGGTGTTGCTTTCGTGGGCTGCGTAGCCTTTCACCGTTTCTACCATATTGGGGATAAGGTCCATTCGGCGCTGATACTGCACCTGTACCTGTGCCCAGCTCTGCTCTACGTCCTGGTCGAGGTTTACCATTGTGTTGTATGTCGATTTGGCGCTTGCAAACAGTGCTATAGCTGCTATGGCTATTACGGCGAGTACTATTATTGTTTTCTTCTTCATGATTGAGGGTAGAGGGGGATTATTTGAGTTTGCGGAGGAGGGCCGAGAGGCTTACGCGGTCGTGGATGAGGGTGTGCAGGTCGGCGATGTTTACGCGTGTCTGCTCCATGGAGTCGCGTTCGCGGAGTGTCACGGTGTTGTCCTCGAGGGTCTGGTGGTCTACGGTGATGCAGAAGGGAGTGCCTATTGCGTCCTGGCGGCGGTAGCGTTTGCCGATTGCGTCTTTCTCTTCATAGTGTGTGGCGAAGTCGAACTTGAGGTCGTCGACAATCTCGCGGGCCTTTTCGGGGAGTCCGTCTTTACGCACGAGGGGCAGCACGGCGCACTTGACGGGGGCGAGGGGTGCTGGGAGGTGGAGCACTGTGCGGGTGTCGCCGCCGGGGAGTTGCTCTTCTTCGTAAGCCGAGCAGAGAACGCTGAGGAACATGCGGTCTACGCCTATCGAAGTCTCGATAACGTAGGGTGTGTAGCTTTCGTTGAGTTCGGGGTCGAAGTACTGTATTTTTTTGCCGGAGAACTTCTCGTGCTGCGAGAGGTCGAAGTTTGTGCGCGAGTGTATGCCTTCCACTTCCTTGAAGCCGAAGGGCATGCGGAACTCGATGTCGGTGGCGGCGTTGGCGTAGTGGGCGAGTTTTTCGTGGTCGTGGTAGCGATATTTCTCATCGCCCATGCCGAGAGCCTTATGCCACTTGAGGCGCCATTCTTTCCACTGTCCGAACCATTTGAGTTCTTCGCCGGGACGCACGAAGAACTGCATTTCCATCTGTTCGAACTCGCGCATGCGGAATATGAACTGGCGTGCCACAATCTCGTTGCGGAAAGCCTTGCCTATCTGAGCGATGCCGAAGGGTATGCGCATGCGGCCTGTTTTCTGCACGTTGAGGTAGTTTACGAAGATGCCCTGAGCGGTTTCGGGGCGAAGGTATACGTTCATGGCACCGTCGGCGGTAGAGCCCATTTCGGTTTTGAACATGAGGTTGAACTGGCGCACCTCCGTCCAGTTCTTGGTTCCCGATATGGGGCAAACGATTTCTTCATCGAGGATTATCTGGCGAAGCTCGTCAAGGTTGTTGTCGTTCATAGCCTGCGAGAAGCGTTCGTGCAGTGCATCGCGTTTGGCCTGATATTCGAGCACGCGAGTGTTTGTGGCGCGGAACTGGGCTTCGTCGAAGGCTTCGCCGAAGCGTTTTGCGGCCTTGGCTACCTCTTTTGCGATTTTATCGTCGATTTTGGCAATCTGGTCTTCGATGAGCACGTCGGCGCGGTAGCGCTTCTTGCTGTCGCGGTTGTCGATGAGGGGGTCGTTGAAGGCATCGACGTGGCCCGATGCTTTCCATATTGTGGGGTGCATGAAGATAGCCGAGTCGATACCTACGATGTTCTCGTGGAGGAGGGTCATGGAGTCCCACCAGTAGCGTTTGATATTGTTTTTGAGTTCTACGCCGTTCTGGCCATAGTCGTATACGGCAGAGAGGCCGTCGTAAATTTCACTGGAGGGAAAGACGAAACCGTATTCCTTTGCATGGGATACGATTTTCTTGAATACATCGTCTTGCTGAGCCATGGTTCTATCGTTAATTGTTTAGTTGTATCGTGAATATTACGGGCTTAAGCCCTGTTTAAGCTGCAAATTTAAGCATTTTTGCGCAAACTGCGTATATGCAGTGCTTAAAAAGGCTTAACGGGCCGCCCATTGATGCCCTGCGATGCTCCCGTATGAGCCTTGTTGCGGTGCTGGGTGCCTTTTCGGATTTGGCTGATATAAAATTTAGTGTTAAATTTGCAGACAGCTAATCAATACGAATATCTATATAACGATGCCTTTTACCAAACAACTATTTTGCGGCATTGCCCTGGTCTTCGGGCTGGGTTCATGCTCCGGCCCGCACAGCGAGGCCGACTACGCCGTTATTCCGGCGCCTTATGAAGTATCGGTCGACACTCTTCAGGCTCCATTCACGCTTAAATCGTCGTCTACAATCACATATCCCGAGGGCGACAGTGTGCTGCGGCGCCAGGCCGAGTTCCTTGCCGGCTACGTTGCCGACAACACGGGCCTCAGCCTGCGGGTGGAAGCCGGCGAGGGCGGCGACATAGCCCTGCTGCGCAATCTCGACGATGCGAACGCCGAAGCCTATATGATAAATGTGTCGCCCACGGGCATCATCGTGAACGGAGCCGGCCCCGGCGGCTCGTTCTACGGCATACAGACACTCCGCAAGGCAATCCCCGTGGCGAAGGCTTCGGGTGTCGACTTCCCCGCCGCCACTATCTACGACGCGCCCCGCTTCGGCTACCGCGGCGCGCACCTCGATGTGTCGCGTCATTTCTTCCCCACCGACTCTGTGAAGGAGTTTATCGACATGCTCGCGCTCCACAACATCAACACCTTCCACTGGCATCTAACCGACCACCAGGGCTGGCGGGCCGAAATCAAAAGCCGTCCTCTGCTCACTGAGATAGGCTCGAAGAGGCCGCATACCGTAGTGGGCAAGACTCGCACCGAATACGACTCCATCCCTGTAGAAGGCTTCTACACGCAGGATGAGATGCGCGATATAGTGCGCTATGCCGCCGAGCGCAACATCGATGTGGTGCCCGAAATAGACCTCCCCGGACACTTTATGGCAGGCCTTGCCGCTTACCCCGAGCTGGGCTGTACTGGCGGCCCCTACGAGGTGTACTGCGGCTGGGAAAACGCTCCGCTCGATGTGCTTTGTGCCGGCAATCCTGCCGTGTACGATTTTCTTGACGATGTATTCGGCGAACTCGTCGACATTTTCCCCTCTACGCTATTTCATATCGGAGGCGATGAGTGCCCTAAAGCCCGCTGGATGGAGTGTGCCAAATGCCAGGCCGAGGCCGACCGTCTTGGCTTCAAAGATGATGCCCGCGGCACACGCGAGGCCAAGTTGCAGAACCATATCATGCACCACGTGACAGACTTCCTCAGAGAGCGCGGACGTCGCGTAATCGGATGGGACGAAATTCTCGACAGCGACTTCGACACCACGGCTGTAGTTATGGGCTGGCGTGGCGAGAGCGGCGGCGTGCGTGGCGCTCAGCGCGGCCACGATGTGATTATGACGCCCGGCATTTACCTCTACTTCGACTTCTACCAGAGCACCGACCAGGCTTCCGAGCCTCTTGCCATTGGCGGATATGTGCCGGTGCAGAAGGTATATGGCTATCATGTAATTCCCGAAGGGCTTACCGATGAAGAGAGCAAGCATATACTCGGAGCGCAGGCCAATCTGTGGACGGAGTATGTGCCCACTTTCAGTCAGGTGCTCTACATGGAGCTGCCGCGTATAGCCGCCCTTAGTGAGGCCACGTGGAGCCGTCCTGAGAAGAAAGACTTCAAAGGCTTTGTCAACAGATTGCCGCGCCTGCTCGACATATACGAGGCCCGCGACTGGAACTATGCCGGCCATGTGTTCGATGTAAACGGCACCGTCACACCCGATGCCAACGCCAAAGCCCTCAAAGTGACTCTCTCGACCTTCGACGGCGCCCCCGTGCGCTACACCACCGACGGCACCGAGCCTACATCCGAGAGTGCACTTGCTCCGGATACCATCAAGATAGACGCCCCTGTGAGCTTGCGTGCCCGTGCTGACCGCGACGGAGTCCTCGGCCGCACATACACTGCCGGTATACAGTTCAGCAAAGCCACCTTTAAGCCTGCTGCCATAGAGCCGATGCCTCATCCCCGCTACACATACAACGGTGCCGTGCAGCTCACCGATGCCTGCCTTGCCTCGGCCGGATATACCGACGAAGGCTGGCTCGGCTTCCACACTCCGCAGTTTACAGTCACCATAGATTTGGAAGAACCTCAGCAAATAAGCAAGGCAGCTCTGCGAGCCAATGTAAACACCGACGCATGGATTTTCGATGCCCGCAAGGTCGCTGTCGCCGTATCGGACGACGGCCGCAACTTCACCGATATATGCTCCGAGGAATATGAGCCGCTCGCAGGCAACACTTCGACTATCCGCACCCACAAATACGCGTTCGAGCCGGTAAAGACCCGCTATGTGCGCTTCACCGTCGACACCGAGACAGATATGCCCACGTGGCATGCAGGCGCCGGAAATCCGTCATTCTTTTTTGTCGATGAGGTGACGGTAGACTAATACCTCTCACTCTATATTAGGCTATTACTTATTGTTTTTTTGCAATGGCAGGCACCGCGTAGCGGAGCTTGCCATTGCCCGTATTTGGAGCTTGTCCGGGTAGCATTGTTGACTTATACTATGTATTGCGGCACTATGTAGGAGTCTGATTTTAACACTTAGAGGTTGTTTAAAAACGATTGTTAACGGAAGTGAGTTTTCGGAGAGTAATGACGACAGCAGCAATCATAAGCA
>VSPE01000071.1 GCA_009775225.1 Muribaculaceae bacterium
GCTCCCTCCTCGCAAACTGCTCCTTAACATAAAATTCACCACCCTGTCGTTAACAATGATTATTAAACAACCTCTTATACTTCCGAGTCAGATATACCCCGTTGCCGACCGGGGCACAGGAACAGGCATCGCCGCCGGACTCGGGAAAGCCGGAGCCGTACTCGGAGCCTTCCTTATACCCGTGCTGCTCAAAAGCGGCGGCACACAACTTGTCTTAATAATCTCGATAGCAGTAATGGTGGCCGGCGCTGTCATCACACAGGTTGCCGGCCGGATAATAAACAGATAAAATACATTCATCATGGCAGCGACAAAAAACACCACAGACTATCGCAGCAGGAGCGAACACTACATCAACGGCTTTATGAATTTGTTGGTGCTCATACTCTCGATGCTGCTTATCGTATGGATTTCAATCGACACCTTCAAGCGTATCAACTTTCTTGAAAACCACGCCTATATGACCTTCCAGTTCTGGGTATGCGTGGTCTTCGTCATTGACTTCTTTATCGGTCTGTACTATGCCGAGAACAAGTGGCGCTACTTCTGGCACCGCTTCTTATTCCTGCTACTGTCGATACCCTACCTTAACATCATAAATCAGATGGACATACATCTGAGCCACGACGCGCTTTACTTTGTGCGCTTCATCCCTCTGGCACGCGGCGCTCTGGCACTTGCTATCGTTATCAGCTATCTATCGAACAACGCCATAACGAGCCTGTTCATATCATATCTGTCTATAATGATTTTGGTGGCTTACTTCTGCTCTCTCATATTCTATGAGCGTGAGGCCGGAGTGAACCCCGACGTAAACTCCTACTGGACTGCACTATGGTGGTCGGCAATGAATATGTCGACAGTCGGCTGCTATATAAACCCTGTCACGGTTTCAGGAAAAATCGTGGCAGTGATACTTCCTGTCTCCGGCATGATTATATTCCCCCTGTTCACGGTATATCTTACCGATTACGTGACACGAGCGGTCAAGAAAGCCCGCAAGGAAGACCAAGAGTCCGAATGAAACGAAAAGTGAATTTGGCATACCTTATTTAAAATTCTTACAAATAAGTTGGTCATTCGGAAATTAATTGCGAACTTTGCCCCTGCAAAGAACAGCATTAAAGATGAGACTATCAGAGCTTGAGACCGGGCGCACCGGAATTGTGGTAAAGGTACATGGACACGGAGCTTTCAGAAAGCGCCTTACAGAAATGGGCTTTGTAAAAGGCCATGCAGTGACAGTGCGCCTGCACGCACCCTTGCGCGACCCAATCAAATACAGCATACTCGGCTATGAAGTATCGCTGCGACGCAGTGAAGCCGCATTGATTGATGTGGTAAGCATCGACGATGCCGAAGCCGCAACAATAGGCGAAGCCGCCATACACACACATGCCGCCGAAACCGAACCGGATGATGAAAGCGCACACACACGTTTCCACAACGAGCTCCACACTATCAATGTAGCTTTGATTGGCAATCCCAACTGCGGCAAGACATCGCTTTTCAATATCGCGTCGGGAGCAAAAGAGCACGTAGGTAACTACAGCGGAGTGACGGTCGATGCCAAAACGGGATACTTCAAATACAAAGGATATCGCTTCAATATTGTCGACCTCCCTGGCACATACTCTCTCACCTGCTACTCGCCTGAAGAACTTTACGTGCGCCAATACCTTCGTGAACACACCCCCGACGTAATCATCAACGTAGTAGACTCATCCAACCTTCAGCGCAACCTATTCCTCACCACAGAACTTATCGACATGGATGCGCGCATGGTAATCGCGCTCAACATGTACGATGAATTGCGCGAGCATGGCGACAGCCTGGACTCCGATACTCTCGGGCGCATGATAGGCGTGCCTATGGTGCCGGTAGTATCAAAGTCGGGCGAAGGCATCGACCGCCTCTTCGATACCGTTATTTCTGTCTACGAAGACTGCGACGATGTAGTGCGCCACATACACGTGAACCTCGGCACCGACCTTGAGGCCGCCATTCGCCAGATAGTAGACCTCATCAAAGCCACACCGTCGTCGAGCAAACACTTCTCTCCGCGCTACATGGCTATCAAACTCCTCGAAGGCGACCATGAAATGGAAGAGGAAATCCCCGCATCGGAGCTGAAAGAAAGCAAAGATGCGGCCGGTAGAAGTGATGCTCCGCCGCGCCGACACTCCTTCTTAAGAAGATGGCTTTCGCACGGCGACTGCTGCGTTGCGCCCCGGCCGGCACGCCGCCCCCGCTGGCGCGAACACGTACGCCCGGGCTCCGACAATCCCGTGATACTGCTGCGTGACAAGCTGAGAGGCAATATCGAGAGCATGAGAAACGAAGAAATATCGTCGATTGTGGCCGCCGAAAAATACGGTTTCGTGGCAGGCGCACTCGCCGAGACATACGTGCAGGGCAAGAAGGAGAGCGGACGTACAACACGTATGCTCGATGCCATAGTCACCAACAAGCTCATCGGCTTCCCGCTATTCTTCGTAATAATGTTTGTAATCTTCTGGGCGACATTCGTCATCGGCCAGTACCCTATGGGCTGGATTGAAGACGGCGTGGCATGGCTCAGCGGACTTGTAGAACGGATTATGAGGCCCGGCCCACTCAAAGACCTTGTAGCCGACGGCATAATAGGCGGTGTGGGCGGCGTGATAGTATTCCTGCCGAACATCCTCATATTGTACTTCTGCATCTCATTCATGGAAGATTCCGGCTACATGGCCAGGGCTGCCTTCATCATGGATAAGGTGATGCACTGCATAGGCTTGCACGGCAAGTCGTTTATCCCCCTCATCATGGGCTTTGGCTGCAATGTGCCGGCAATAATGGCCTCCCGCGCCATCGAGAGCCGTTCGAGCCGTATCATCACCATCCTCATCAACCCCTTCATGTCGTGCTCGGCGCGCCTACCAATTTTCGTGCTGCTCACGGGCACCTTCTTCGCATCGCATGCCGCATTGGTGATGATGTCGATGTACCTGGTCGGCATACTTGCCGCAGTTGTCACGGCACGCCTTCTGCGGCGCTTTCTGTTCCGCAAAGACGAGACACCCTTCGTAATGGAGCTGCCTCCCTACCGCATGCCCACCATGAAAGCATCGCTGCGCCACACCTGGTCAAAAGGTGCGCAGTACCTCAAGAAAATGGGCGGCATCATACTCTTTGCAAGTATCGTGGTGTGGGCGCTGAACTACTTCCCCCTCGACCGCAAGGAACCGCTTACACCCGAAGAATACGCTGCCGCCAGCATCGACGACTCGACTATCGATCCCGAGCGCGACTCCTACCTCGAGATGATAGGCAAATTCATCAACCCCGTCATGGAGCCTTTAGGCTTCGAATGGCGCGCTTCTGTAGCTGCTTTGGCCGGTATACCTGCCAAAGAGATTGTAGTATCTACTCTCGGTGTGCTCTATACCAACGATGAGGCCACTACCGACAGCCGCCTTGGCGAGCGCCTAACGGCCCCTAATCCCACAACAGGCAGACCAGATTTCACACCGGCAGTAGCACTCAGTTTCCTTGTGTTCGTGCTGCTCTACTGCCCTTGCATGGCAACGGTGACAGCTATTGCCCGCGAAACCGGCTCATGGCGCTATGCCACATTCAGTGCCGTCTACAACACTGCACTGGCATGGGTGGCAGCCTTCGCCGTATACCGCTTAATGCTGCTCTAATCATGGGACTAAGCAGTAACATATTATGGCATCAGACCACTGAGAAAGGGTTTTACAGCATCCTACGGTCGAAGCAGCTGCTATACAGTTACAGTATTGAGACTATAATTGCAGGCAACGAACGGCATGTGGAGGCATTTCCGATGATAAGCCTCTCAGACCTTCCGTTTGCCGAACTCGATTTCTACCTGAACTGCGAGAAATATGACAGCTCCGATGCAAAATTCAAGAGCTACGGAGGATATATTTTAGGCTTCAGCCGAAACTGGGGCATAAGCAATAAATTCTCTCCCGTATGGTATTGCGAGACTTATCATCAAGGGCTTTCACGCATCATCTCAAGCTGGAAAGACAAGCATGGCGACGAATTGTTGTATCATCTCATCGGGAATATAAAGAACACCGAAGGAGAACTGCCAAAAGCTAATGCCGATGTATACCGCTTCTACAACGAGCGCGAATACCGACTGCTGCTTGAAAACGGGCATGCCAAAACACTTTCGGAAATTGACTACCACAGCTATAAGAAGGAACACGGCGGCTCTTCGCTGCTTGTTCCGCATATCGGCGTCAGCTTTACATTTGCCGACCTGCGGTATATTATTGTCCCTCACGAATATGCTCGTGCCGAATTTGAGAAGCTCCCATCTGATGAGAGGCCCAATATACCTGTTTTCACCCGCGATGAAGTCAATCAAAACTTCATCGGCATACGGCATCACCATATAACCAAGCCGGAATACGACGAGCCTAAAGAACCAATAGAAAACAAAGAAAACAATACAGCACCGGCACACATTACAGCACTCGCAAATACTGCACACCTCATATCAGAATCGAGCAACCCTCCCACACCTAATTTCAAAAAGGTTCTCGAAATACCAGACTACACATCTTTGGTAGAGCCTGCGGCAATCTCTTTCATAAGGTCGATGGAAGAGTCAATACCGAAGCTTCCGGAAATAATAAATCCTTTGGAAGAATCAATGAAATGGGCCAACACCATAGCGGAAACCTTTAAGTCGCCTTTCGCAGATATGCACATTGGTTTCAAGCCCCAAAACATTGACTCCAAAGACTTCGACAATACTACAGACTTGCATCAGGAATAATCACTCGGTAGGGGCGGAAATCGCTCCGACCGAGGCAACGAAAAACAAAGACTTTTTTAGCGAATGAACTCACTGCGCATACAAGAAAAGGTAAGTCGAAACACAGACTTCAACAATGCCGTAAAATATAAGAAAATACGGCTGATTGAGAATGCTATAGCTCTGAACGGATATAATGTCCAAGGGAGCTTTGATTTCCACACTATGTGGGAGTCTAAAGACGGCAAATACAGAGTCGGTGTAGGAAAATATGGAAAAGAATATTATTCAGACTCTATCCGGTGGAAAGATGGTCATAAGGGGAACAATCCCAACGATATGCGCCCGACTATCTGGAAAGACGATGCTGCAATAGAATTTGACGGCAGTTTCGACCATGTTTTCAACTTCTTCCAGCAAGTCAGCAAGATTGATTCCAGAGCACTGGAAATCCTTGGATGTCTTATGGTCAGGAACGCGTATTTGCTGGATCACGATGACAGTTTGCAATACGCACCTCCAGCCGAGGCAATTGAATATCTCAATTCTGTCATATCGGAATACGAAGGCATAAGCGTAGAGGCATATCTGCACTATCTTGAAATGATTGCATTAAACGAAGATGTGAAGTATTACACGCTTGGCTATGACGTGCACTCCGGCACGGGTAGAAAGAACAACCTGCTTACCTACGCACACTTAATTTGTAATAGACAAGACTTCATCTGACAAATAAATTATTTCACCGAGAAAAAATTGTCAGATTGTGTTGACAAA
>VSPE01000072.1 GCA_009775225.1 Muribaculaceae bacterium
GCTTATGATTGCTGCTGTCGTCATTACTCTCCGAAAACTCACTTCCGTTAACAATCGTTTTTAAACAACCTCTTAGATTGAGAGGCCTGTGCGCTCGTGGAGTCCGAAAATGAGATTCATGAGGTGTACTGCGTTTCCGGTGCAGCCTTTCGTGAGGGCGTCGAGCGACGCTTTGACGGTGAGTAGGCCGTCGGCTTTGGAGAGTTGCAGCAGGCACTTGTTACTGCCACGGAGGTCTTCGTGTATTGCGACACCGGCAGGGAGTACGTGCACGAAGTTGTGGTCGTCGTATGCCTCGGCGTAGACACGCTCGACTTCTTCGATAGCGGGCATCACGGGGAGCTTAGCCACAAGGTCGATGCGGTTGTAAGGAGGCTGAGCTGCGGCATGCGCTGTAATCTCGACAGGGATAGTGTTGATAGCCGACAGTATCTCCGAAGCCTCGGCCGCGGCGTCGGACAGACGCATGGGAGCGGGGGTGGCAACATCTACGGCGACCGGCGCCGAGATGAGTGCTTTCTTGGCAAGCGGCAGGAGCGCCAGCTCGATAATCATGGCTTCGGGGCGCGGCGACACGGCAGCATGCGCTCCTCGCACAAGCGGCTTGCGAAAGTATTCGGGGAGGCCGTATACCATCCATTCAGGGCGCCCTACAAGGGTGTTCGGAGTATTTCCGAGAAGGATAATGCTGAAGTCCTCATGGGAGTGATAGTGCGCAATGATGTCGTCGGTGAGGTTTTCTTCGTCGATGACAAAGAGAACATCGAGGCCGTCAAGCGCGAGATCGCGCTCAAGAGTAAGCTCAGTCTCGCCTGCAAATACCGGATGCAGCTCCGAGAGGCGGACGGTGTTTCCGGCTGATGACGCTACGGCTCTGAGGTCTACGTCGGGATGACGCAGCAGGAGTCGCAGCAGTTGTTTCCGTACGGGGTCGTCGATACTTGCAGAGCCGTAAATTCCGGTTTTAATCATGGCTGAGGGGAGATGTGTTAGTCGATATTGATATTAAAAATGTCTTTCATAATCTTTGCCGTAGCGCCTACATTTGCCTTGATGTATGCGTCGGCTGCACGACCTGCGGCAAAGCGGGCATCGGCATCTGAGAGAAGGCGCGTGAGCACGGTATCGGTCTCGGCGGCAGATGCGACACTGAAAGCGCCGCCACAGTCAATGAGGCTTGCGGCTTCGTTGAACTTGCTGTGGCGCGGGCCGAATACCACGGGGATACCATACACGGTGGCTTCGTTGATGTTGTGTATGCTTTTGCCGAAGCCACCGCCGACATAGGCGAAGGCGGCATAGCGGTACAGGCTGCTCAGCAGACCGAAGCAGTCCATGATGATGTAGGACAGCTGCGACGCTACTTTTAAGGCACCTTCGGGCGAAGCGTCGTAGATGCGGCAGAAGTCGCTGTAGAGCATTGTCTTGTCGGAACCGAGGCGCCGTCTGAGTACCGAGAGTCTGTTTTTATCAAATTCGTGCGGCGCGATTACGGCTCGGCAGTCGGGATGACGGTGCAGCCAGGGGATATACACGTCCTCATCGCGCTCCCAGCTGCTGCCGACGACCATGAGCGGCGCGCCGGGGTCGGCAGCTTTGAATGTTTCTATCTGGGGAATATTACGGCCTTTGTCGCGAATTGTGGTCACACGGTCGAAGCGTGTGTCGCCTGCTATGGTTACGTTCTCCACGCCAATCTCGGCAAGGAGCCGGCGCGAACGCTCGTCCTGCACATAAAGGTGGGTGAACGAGCGGAGCATCTCGCGGAAGAGTCCGCCCCAGGGTCTGAAGAAAATCTGTCCGGGACGGAAAATCGACGATATGATGTATGTTTCGATGCCGCGTTCGGCGAGCTGGCGGAGGTAGTTTCCCCAAAACTCGTATTTTACGAATATTGCCATTCGTGGGGCGGCGGCATCGAGAAATGCCTTTACGTTGTCGGCCGTATCGAAGGGCATGTACACAACAGCCACGCGCGGGTCGTAGTCGCAGCGGACTTCATACCCAGAAGGAGAGAAGAACGACAACAGGATTTTGTACTCCTTACGCGTTGCAAGCAAAGCGTCTATCATCGGCCTTGCCTGCTCGAACTCGCCGAGCGATGCTGCATGAAACCATACATCGAAGCCTCCGGGCGCCTTTTCGGCTCTGAATGCCTTGAGACGCCCAAGAGTCTCGGCCTGCCCGTGCAGCATGTGCCTTACTTTCGGAGAGCCTATTGCTGCGAAGTAAGCCGCGGAACGGTATAGCTTGATGGCTGCGTTGTAGGCTTTGTTCATTCGACGGGCCTGATGCGTTCAACACCGGCGCGGATGCGGCGCACTGTTTCCTGGCGACCGAGCAAATCGGTGATTTCGAACATGTGGGGGCCTTTGCACTCGCCGACAACAGTGAGGCGGAACGCGTTCATCACATTGCCGAGGTGGTATTCGTGTTCTTTAATCCACTCCATCACCATAGGCTCAAGCGCAGCGGATGCAAAGTCGGGAGTCTGCTCAAGCATATCTGCCAGTGCAGTCATGATTTGCGGCATCTCCGCGCTCCAGCGCTTCTTAACGGCCTTGGGGTCGTACTCCTCGGGGGCAATGAAGAAGAAGCGGGCATGTTCCCAAAGGTCGCTCACGAAGTTGATGCGGCTCTTCACCATTGCCACGGCTCGGGTGATATAGTCGGCGTCGAACGAGTCGGGGTCTACGCCGTGAGCCTTAAGAACGGGCTTGAAGAGTTCGGCGAGTTGCTCGTCGGCAATATTCTGAAGATATGTATGGTTGAACCATTTACCCTTCTCGAATGCGAACTTGGCACCTGCCTTTGAGCAGTGGTCGAGCGAGAACTTGGCAATAAGCTCTTCCATGCTCATCACTTCGGTGTCGTCGCCGGGGTTCCAGCCAAGGAGTGCGAGGAAGTTTACTACGGCCTGGGGCAGATAGCCGCTTTCGCGGTATCCCGAAGAAATGTCGCCGCTCTTGGGGTCGTGCCACTCAAGGGGGAATACCGGGAAACCGAGGCGGTCGCCGTCGCGCTTGCTGAGCTTGCCTTTGCCGTCGGGCTTGAGAAGCAGCGGCAGGTGCACGAAGGCGGGGGCGGTGTCGGCCCAGCCGAAGGCTTCGTAGAGAAGTACATGAAGTGGTGCGGAGGGAAGCCACTCTTCGCCACGGATTACGTGCGACACCTTCATGAGGTGGTCGTCCACAATATTGGCGAGGTGGTATGTGGGGAGGTCGTCGGCACTCTTGTACAGTACTTTATCGTCGAGTATGTCACTCTTGATAGTCACACGGCCGCGGATAAGGTCGTCGACGGCGACGTCGCGTCCCGGCTCAATGCGGAAGCGCACCACATACTGCGCGCCTTCGGCAATGAGTTTCTCCACTTCTTCGGGAGCGAGAGAAAGGGAGTTGCGCATCGACATGCGTGTAGAAGCGTCGTACTGGAAGTTGGGCACCTTGGCACGCATGGCATCCAGCTCGGCAGGAGTGTCGAAAGCGATATATGCCTTACCTGCATCGAGGAGCATCTTTACGTGTGTGCGGTATATGTCGCGACGCTCGCTCTGCTTGTACGGACCGTAAGGGCCACCTTCGCGAACGCCTTCGTCGATGCCGATACCGAGCCAAGCAAGCGCCTCGTTGATATAGTCTTCGGCACCGGGCACAAAGCGCTGAGAGTCGGTGTCTTCGATGCGTAAAATCATTTTGCCGCCATGCTGACGGGCAAAGAGGTAGTTATACAGAGCGGTGCGAACACCACCAATATGGAGAGGGCCTGTAGGCGATGGCGCAAAACGCACGCGTACTTCTCTTTTTTGTGTCGACATTTTATAATGAAGAAGTTCTTCTGATTAGATGTTAAATTCTGCGCAAAATTAGTAAAAAGGCGCGAAGCGACCAAATTGTGCAGTAGCAAAAAGTAAAGCGCGTAGAGCCTTCGGGCTTACGCGCTTTGTATTTTTACGGAATTGCTAAAGTGATGCTTATTCAGCAACGACTTCGAAGGGGATTTCTACAGCTACTTCCTTGTGTAGTTTTACGGTAGCGGTGTAGTTGCCGACTTCTTTGACAGCTTCCTTGATTTCGATGATTTTACGGTCGATGTTGAAACCGAGTTTTTCGAGAGCTTCAGCAATCTGGATGTTGTTCACAGAGCCGAAGATAGTGCCTGTGGCACTTGTCTTGGCACCGATAGTGAGCTTAACATCGGTGAGCTGAGCAGCGAGAGCTTCGGCATCGGCCTTGATTTTGGCGAGCTTATGAGCGCGCTGACGCTGGTTTTCGGCAAGCACCTTGAGAGCAGATGCAGATGCGATAACGGCTTTACCGGTGGGGATGAGGTAGTTGCGGCCGTAACCGTCTTTTACTTCAACGACGTCGTCCTTGTATCCGAGGCCCGAAACGTCTTCTTTGAGAATAATCTTCATAATTTTTCCTGCGGTAAATGGTTATTTCATCAGGTCGGTAACATAGGGGAGCAGAGCGAGGTGGCGGGCACGCTTAACAGCCTGAGCCACACGGCGCTGGAACTTGAGAGAAGTACCGGTGATGCGACGGGGGAGGATTTTGCCCTGCTCGTTGAGGAACTTCTTGAGGAATTCGGGGTCCTTGTAGTCAACGAAGTTGATGCCGAAACGCTTGAAACGGCAGTATTTTTTCTTTTTCACGTCTACCGACATGGGAGTGAGGTAGCGGATTTCTGATTGAGTCTGTGCCATGATTTAGTCCTCCTTGTTTTCTACGGGTGCTGTTGTCTGAGCTGCACGACGTGCACGACGCTTAGCGGCGTACTGTGCTGCATATTTATCTTGACGGAACGTGAGCCAGCGGAGGACGCGTTCGTCGCGACGATAGGCTGTTTCGAGTTTGCGGATTACCTGAGGGTCGGCGTTGAATTCGATGAGGCTGTAGAAGCCAGTCGATTTCTTGTCAATGGGATAAGCGAGCTTACGCAGGCCCCATTCTTCGCTGTTTACAATCTCAGCACCGTTGTCGGTGAGGACTTTAGCGAACTTTTCTACCGCTTCCTTCATCTGAGCGTCAGACAAAACGGGAGTTAAAATGAAAACGGTTTCGTACTGCATTGTTGGTTGATAATTAATTGTTTATATGCGGATATATTTTTCCGGCTGCAAAGTTACGATTTTTTTAGTTAACTCGCAAATATTTTGTGAAATATTCGATTTTTTTCGGGGCTAATCAAGTCCCCCTACTCTCAACTGGCAAGTGCAAAATTAGCGATTTGTCGGAAGAACGCATTTTTAGGAGAGTCGAAATTAAGTT
>VSPE01000073.1 GCA_009775225.1 Muribaculaceae bacterium
AACGGGAATCAAGGCGTCAGCCTTGATTTTTTATTCTGCCGGTGTAAAAATCTCAGGATTTTTATCTAAATTTGTAAGTTAATACGTTTTATCGAATCGATGGATTTCAGACTCTGCTCACAATACTGTCCGACCGGCGACCAGCCGCAAGCTATAGCTCAACTCGTTGAAGGGCTTCGCGAAAATCGTGAAGCCCAGACTTTGCTTGGTGTTACCGGCTCAGGCAAGACATTTACGATGGCCAATGTTATAAAAGAAATCAACAGGCCTACCCTTATTCTGAGCCACAACAAAACTCTTGCAGCTCAGCTGTACAGTGAGTTCAAGCAATTCTTTCCCGAAAATGCCGTACAATATTTTGTGTCGTACTACGATTACTATCAGCCGGAAGCATACATCCCTTCGGTCGACAAGTATATCGAGAAAGACTTGATGATTAATGATGAAATAGACCGCTTGAGGCTCGCTACAACCTCGGCTCTGCTCTCCGGCCGGCGCGATGTTATCGTCGTTTCGTCGGTGTCATGTCTGTATGGTATGGGAAACCCGGAAGATTTTCACGAGAATGTCGTCGAGGTGCGTAAAGGCATGAAAATCACCCGAAATTCATTCCTGCGCAAGCTTGTGGCGGCCCTCTATAGCCGTAATGAGGTTGATTTTCAGCGTGGTACATTTCGTGTGAAAGGTGACACCGTGGATATACGCCTGGCCTATGAAGAGATTGTGGTGCGCGTGGTATTTTGGGGCGATGAGATAGAATCCGTCATAACGCTGCGCCCCGAAGATAATGCTCACCTCGGCACTCACGACAGCTTCAATATCTACCCCGCCAACCTCTTTGTAACCTCGCCGGCACGTCAGGCTTCGGCTGTGGCAAACATACAGTTCGACCTCGGACGTCAAGTCGACTTCTTCAAGCGTGAGTGTCGCGAGCTTGAAGCCCAGCGCCTTGAAGAACGCGTGACATACGATGTCGAAATGATAAAGGAGCTTGGGTATTGCACTGGAATAGAAAATTATTCGCGCTATTTCGACGGCAGGCGTGAAGGTGAACGCCCGTTCTGCCTTCTTGACTACTTCCCCAAAGACTTCCTTACTATCATCGACGAAAGCCATGTGACTGTGCCTCAGATACGCGCAATGTACGGAGGCGACAGGTCGCGCAAAGAAAATCTGGTGGAATACGGCTTCAGGCTACCGGCCGCGCTCGATAACCGTCCCCTTAAATTCGAGGAATTCGAACGGCTTACCGGCCAGATAATATATGTGAGCGCAACGCCGGCCGACTATGAGCTTGAGCAATGCGAGGGCATTGTGGTTGAGCAGGTAATCAGACCTACCGGACTTCTCGACCCGTATATCGGTGTGCGTCCGTGCACAAACCAGATTGATGACCTGCTTGAGGAAATACAGGTGCGCATAGAGCGCGACGAGCGCACTCTTGTAACCACTCTCACCAAGCGAATGGCAGAAGAACTCAACGAGTATTTTCTGAAGCTGAACATAAAAACCGCTTACATCCATAGCGATGTCGACACTCTCGACCGTATAAAAATTCTCGACGGGCTGCGTGCCGGTGAATACGATGTACTTATTGGCGTCAACCTCCTGCGCGAAGGCCTCGACTTGCCCGAGGTTTCGCTTGTGGCTATTCTCGATGCCGACAAGGAAGGTTTCCTGCGCAGCCACAGGTCGCTGACACAGACTGTGGGCCGTGCGGCCCGAAATCTCAACGGAGAGGTAATTATGTATGCAGATAAGATTACCGACTCCATGAGGCTGACAATCGAAGAAACAGAGCGTCGAAGGGCCATACAGCTTGCCTATAACGAAGCTCATGGCATCACCCCGCAGGCTATAGTTAAAGCGCGGAATTCGATTGTGGGTATGGAGAAAGAAGAGGTCGACATGGACGTCACATCCCGTTCGCGCTTCTCCGGGCAGCAGCAGAATGCCCGCGACAAAGCGCGCAACAATGCCCCGGCTCCTTATATCGAGGAGTTCGGCACGAATATCGACATTGCCGCCGACCCCGTGGTGGCATATATGAGCGCCGACGAGCTGCAGCGCTCCATTACCCGCCTGCGCGGCGATATGCTGAAAGCGGCTAAAGAAATGGAGTTTATCACTGCCGCACGCCTGCGTGATGAGATTATAAAACTGGAGCTTAAGCTCGAAAGCATGAATAAAGAATGAGCGTCAACAAGGAAATAAACTATTCGGCTCTTCGCGTCACCGACTGGCTGCCGACTTCCGTAAAAGAGATGAAGGCGCTTGGCTGGGAGAGCGTCGACGTTGTGCTGTTTTCAGGCGATGCCTATGTAGACCACCCGTCGTTCGGCGCGGCCGTAATCGGCCGCGTGCTTCAGGCTGCCGGGTTTCGTGTGGCTATTGTGCCTCAGCCCAACTGGCAGGACGACCTTCGAGATTTTCGTAAATTCGGCGCCCCGCGTCTGTTCTTCGGCATCAGTCCCGGAGCTATGGACTCAATGGTAAACCACTATACGGCCAACCGTCGCCGTCGTTCCGACGATGCTTTTACTGCCGGCGGAAGGCATGGCGCAAGGCCGGACTATCCTTCAATTGTCTATTCAAAAATTCTTAGGAGCATATACCCGGATACCCCTATTGTTATTGGTGGCATAGAGGCTTCGCTGAGACGTCTGTCGCACTACGACTATTGGGAAGACCGGCTAAGACCCTCTATCCTTGTCGACACCGACGCCGATATGCTGCTTTACGGCATGGGTGAACATACTGTCCCCGAACTGGCCCGTCGGCTGGATGCGGGCCAAAAGATAGAGGATATACGCGATTTGCCCCAAAGTGTAATACGGGCCTCTATAAACGACATTCCGGCTTCGGATGAGAATAACATCATCCTGGCGTCATTTGAGGTATGTATGCGTGATAAAAGGGCTCAGGCAGCCAACTTCAAGCACATTGAGCAGCAGAGCAATCGGCTCAACGGAGGAGCGACGCTGTGGCAGGCTACGGGCAAGCATGCCATAAAAGTCAACCCCATGCTTCCGGCAATGTCGCAGGGTGAAATCGATGCGGCTTTCGACCTGCCGTTCACCCGTCTGCCTCATCCGCGATACAATGGCAAGACTATACCGGCGTATGAGATGATACGGCACTCCGTAAACCTGCACCGAGGTTGTTTCGGTGGCTGTGCATTCTGTACTATCTCGGCTCATCAGGGCAAGTTTATCGCTTCGCGCTCAAAGGGCTCTATCCTGCGCGAGGTGCGCCAGGTTACGCGGATGCCCGACTTCAAAGGCTATATTTCAGACCTTGGCGGCCCGTCGGCAAATATGTACGCTATGGGCGGAAAAGACAAGACGCAGTGCGCCAGCTGTCTGCGTCCGTCGTGTCTTCATCCGTCCCCTTGCAAAAATCTTGACACCGACCACGGTCCTCTGCTTGACATTTATCGGGCGGTAGACGCTCTTCCCGGTGTCCGCAAATCGTTTATAGGCTCGGGCGTTCGCTACGACCTGTCGATGCACCATACCGGCAATCGTGACATAGACCGCACAAACAGGCATTACAATGAAGAGCTTATCGCCAAGCACGTCTCCGGGCGGCTGAAAGTGGCGCCGGAGCATACTGCCGATGCCGTTCTGAAACTTATGCGCAAGCCGTCGTTCAGTCTTTTCCGCGAGTTTAAACGGCTATTCGATGAGATTAACACACGCAGCGGTCTGCGCCAGCAGATTATACCTTACTTCATTTCATCGCATCCCGGCTGTAGAGAGGTGGATATGGCTGAACTGGCAGCTGAGACAAAATCGCTCGACTTTCACCTTGAGCAGATACAGGACTTTACTCCCACGCCCATGACACTGGCTACCGAAATCTATTATACCGGTTACCACCCCTATACGGGAGAAGAAGTCTTTACAGCTTGCTCTAAGAACGAAAAACTGCGCCAACGTATGTTTTTCTTTTGGTATGACCCAGCGTACCGCAGCCGAATTACAGCTGAATTACACCGCATAGGGCGCCCGGATCTTATTGGTCGATTGTTCGGCAAACATGCTCCGCACAGGTCAAAGAGGAACTGACGCAGGAAATAATATAGAAACGATGAGCAGCATCAAAATTGTATCTTTTGATGCTGCTCATCGTTTTATTGCGCAGGGTTGAAGGTCTCGAAGCTATTGTCGGAATAGAGGACGATAATCGACGTTATTCGCTTATTCGTTTCTATAGATATTGTTTTTGCTCTTTCCGAGCCTTTCTCTTCAGGAGGAGAACACAGCACAGAGGCATGCCATATCCCGGCAGACGGCGCTTCCACATCGTTTAGGCCCTCATAAGCATGGTTTGCAGGAAATACCTGCTTGTTTTCGAGAGGCATCTTAGGGTCTGTAAAATCTTGTACATGTGCTTCTTCGGTGTTATTTTCGTCCGAAAATAATGTGTTTTGAGGCTCTGAGCTTTTAAAATTTGCATTTACATGCATATCTCCCTGGCCAAATAGCAACCACAGGATGTTCAGCTCCGGGAAGTTGTCATTGAGTTTCGACAACACCTGATTGTTTATCGACTTATTGCGGCCATTCAACATCTGAGAGAAAGTAGGGCGCGGAATTGATGCTCGGTCGGCAAATTGAGTGCTTGAAAGTCCTGTAGTTGCGATATATTGTCTAAGGCGCTGTATTATAGGGTTTTCTGTCTCGAACTCCATGAGTTTATGAATGTAAATTTGTTTGCGATGCAAATTTAAACAATTATATTTACATGTGCAAATTCTGCCACTTAAAAATTTTGAGGTTGGGTTTGGTTTTGCAATTTCAATTCGTAAATCCACCTGTTTGCAAATCGCATTTACAAATTCCGTTTTCACAATCATGACACACAACACTCAGATTTAGAGTGAAGTATCTATAGATGTACTGTAAACTATATCTTCAATAATATTCGCACATCACACTGAAAAACACCATAGGTTTTGCGTCTTAGAGGGTGTTTCATAACGATTGTTAATTTGTGGGAAGTCTGTTTAGGAGCATTGCCACACCTGCAATAATAAC
>VSPE01000074.1 GCA_009775225.1 Muribaculaceae bacterium
ATTTTAAAAGTATGTTGTAAAACATTTGCATTGTAAGCATATTTGCCGTAACTTTGCAGTGGAAATGATACGACAAGCATTATTAAATGCTTTTTCATATTAAATAAAAATCTGGAATAGACATATAAATCTAACATTAAGTACTATGTGTAAGAAAAGCAAGGGCTGTCCGTGAGGATAGCCCTTGTTTCGTTAGTATGTAGTGTCTAATGCCTAATGCCTGGAAAGGTACTCGCGTGTGCCTTCTATGGTGGTGTTCAGGAATGTCTGCCATAGCGGGGTGGCAGGTGCGGGGGTGAAGGTGAACTTCGGGGTTGCGAGCGGACGCTTCGCGTGGCCTGCTTCCTGCGGCATGGTTGTGAATACGAAGTCTACCATATTGAAGTGCACTTTGCCGAATAGCATGAGCGACTTTATGCCAATGTTGCACGGTACACCGGCACTCATCGTGCCGGGTGTGGTTTTTACTACCATTTCGGGCACTACGGCCATATTGCCGCCTATGCCGAGGGGTAGGTTCGGCATCTTGTATGTCTTGGAGATGTGTACCCCTCCGATGCCTGCCTCGCGGATGCTGTCGGGAGTGCCGTTTGCCTCGATATATGTGCGGTGCTGCTCGTAGAACTCATTTCCGAGCGAGCCGTAGCTTGCGTCACCGGTGTCGATGTTGGCGAGAACGCGGTTGTCGAGAATGTCGGCCTGAGTGAGTAGGTTAAGAGTCGGTGAGAAGCACATATTGGCTTTTGTGCCGCTTCGTGCGGGAGCTTGTGCGGGGATGTCGATGCGGCGGTTTACGAAGTC
Source organism: Muribaculaceae bacterium (assembly GCA_009775225.1). GTDB lineage: Bacteria > Bacteroidota > Bacteroidia > Bacteroidales > Muribaculaceae > CAG-873. Next base: position 802 of record VSPE01000074.1, read on the forward strand.
GATAGTGAGCTCTTTGAGGCGCAGCATGAGGTCGCTTCCCACGATAATGCTGAAGTCGGCGATGTAGCGGTCGGCCTCCGCGTTATTGCTTGTTATATTCACGACGATGAAAGGCACGTCGGTGAGTGTGAGGTTGCCTAAGCGGAGTTGTCGGGCCACGGCGTAGGAGCCTTCGGCGAGGCTTACCCCACGAACATTTGCCAGGGCGTCGACCGGCTCGAGTCCGTATACTGTGGCGAGAGAGTCTGATATTATGTTCGCTCCTGCGCCGGTGTCGAAGCATATACGCGCTTCGCGGCCGTTGATAAAACTGTTGTCGAGGTGCATGAGCACTGAATTTTTATCAGACGGCCCCACGGGATTGACGGAGAACGGTATGGATGCACCTGTGCTGTCGGCAAAGGCAATGCCGTAGGGCTTGTATCGGGACAGGCCCGAGTAGAGGCTTATAAGACGCTCTATGGACGAGCACGTGGCGGCATCGAGATGCGGGCGTATGGATGTGAGTATGGATGTGAGTACGGCGGCTGCTTCGGCGTTGCGCTCTGTGTGATTGAGGTCGAGCGCGTACATCATGCCTGAGTTTACGAGATTTCCGAGGTCGAGATTTTCCGACTGTGTGGAAAGAAGTTCTTCGAACGCCGGAAGGGATATGTCGGGGCGGTTTAGCCTGTTTCCAAGGAGGCAGCGTGCAAACACCTCGAGAAAATCCATAATGGAGTCTTTGGGTGTTTCGTCTATTATGGACTCCAGTTCGAACCAATCAGAGCGGTTCATTGCGTCGGCTATGCGATCGTTGGCCGAGCGGGCTGTTGCTGTGGCGGCGCATATCAATATGAATAGGGCAGTGAGGATAGATTTCAGGTTCATGAGTCGCAATGCTTTGGTTGCCCCAAAGTTAGTGAAAAAATCTCAATTGCGAAATTGAAATTCTTTGTCCTGTTGGAAAAGCACGTAAAGATAAATGAAAGAACTCAATCCGCTCCTGCACTCGCAGCTCCGGCTTGCAGTCATGTCAATTCTCATGAGCGTAGAGGAAACTGATTTCGTTTATCTCAAAGAGAAAACCGAATCCACTCCAGGAAACCTTAGTGTGCAACTCGATAAACTTTCATCTGCGGGATATATCATTGTGGAGAATGGGCTGTGTGGTAAATGTCCGCGAACCGTATGCTCTATTACGGAATACGGACGCCGAGCATTTGAAGATTATGTTGAAACATTGAAACTGTATCTGCATCTGTTGATATAGAGGCTTGTTTGACAATTCGCAGTAAAAGGCGGGTGGAGAAACCGCATCAGCGGCCGGCACTCCTTTTCGGGGCTGCGGGCCGCTGATATATGGTGTTAGTCGGAGCGGTTGTTCTACCACATGGGTGTGAAGCCTGCCGATTTTTCGAGGACATCGTTGGCGCATCCTATAAATCCGGGGTGCTTTGCCGAGTCGAATTTAAGAATAGGGGCTCCCGGGTGCAGTTGCAGCCTGCCAAGGTCGACCCACAGGTCGCCGGGAGAGTAGGTGAGATAGAAGTAGTATTTTCCGCCGGTAGCATCGGCGACACTCCGCCATTGGGTCGACGATACATTAGGCTCGCCGGGAAGCTCATAGCCGAGGGGTACGCTGAGAGTACCCATAATACTTCTTATACACCCGAGCGCTTCGGTATTGTCGAAGTCGGTGGGTACGTGGTCTATGAAGAACGATGCGCGCACAAAGCGGTCGGAGCTGCGCACGGTGCCAGGCAGCATGTTCGCGCCGCCCACAGTCTTCCAATAGTCGTTTATAGCCTGCATCTGAGGCATTGGCGGGTCGTTGGTGAGCACCTGATATTGCCGTCCGCGGTGAGTGTACATCTTGCCGTCCTGATATTCCATTACGAGCGTTTCGCCGGAGGTGTCGGTCATGGCCCAGTGGAGAGTCGATACGGTGCCGCCGTCGAACGTCTGCCCGTAGATTGCAAACTCGTTGGAGTCAAGCCAGCGAGCGGCCTCGTCGACGGTGCGGAAGTTGTCGAGGAAGTAGCTGATGAGCATAGACAGGCTCACTACCGGGGTCTTGGAGTCGCCTTGTACTGCCTCGCGGTATATGGTGCCTTTGCAGAACAGGCCGTTCATTACCAGCCCTGCCTCGTTCATGCCTTCGGTTACGCCGCCGTCGTATCCCACGGCTACGACCGAGGCATACTTCGATGTCCACTTAAGGCGCGGGCCCGATGGCATGCTCTGCCTGGCCACGCCCTGCGGATATACATATAGGTTTGTGGGTATGGGTGTGCGCCAGTCGAGAGTGCGACCTACCAGAACGATGTCTTTGTCGCCGAGATACACTACACGAGAGCAGGCTTCGGCCGCTGAGTACGAGCAGAGGGCCACGGCTGCGGCAGCGATAAATTTCAATGCTTTCATAGTCGGAACGTTAATAGTATTTTACTATAAAACGTTCGCTGTGCGGGCCTTGTTCAGTACTGGAGGTATATGAAGGGCACAAGTTCGCTCTGGCGAGTCTGAATGACGAGGAAAACGATTGCCGCCAGCAGCAGGCCCTGCCACAGCAGGGGCATGGCTATGTATGCGTTGCCGGCGCGTACTGTCCAGGCACGCGGCGTGAGGTGTGCTATCAGTCCGATGCCTATTGCGGCCACTATCATCATGTAGCCTTCTACAAACTGAGGCGCCACCGAGAGGTGGAAATCGCCAGCTATCTGCGAGGCCATAGTCCATACGGTGTCGAGCGAGGGGGCACGGAAGAAGGTGAAGCCTATGACTACGAGTGCGAATGTAAGCGCCATGTTGAAAGCCCTGACTTCGGGACGCCCCTTCATGGCATCGGGGAGGCGCCACACCTTGCGCAAGCTCTTGTGAAGCACCAGCAGCGCGCCGTGATAGGCACCCCAGATGAGGTACATCCACGAAGCACCATGCCACAGACCGCCTATCACCATGGTGATGAACTGGTTGAAGTAGGCACGGGCCTTACCGCGACGGTTGCCTCCCAGCGGTATGTAGAGGTAGTCGCGAAGCCACGTGGAGAGCGATATATGCCAGCGGCGCCAGAACTCTGTGGGGCTCTGCGACTTGAACGGCGCCATGAAATTGTCTTTGAAGCGGTAGCCCATGAGGAGCGCCATGCCTATGGCCATGTCGGAGTAGCCCGAAAAGTCGCAGTAGAGCTGCACGGTGAAGCCTATGGCGCCCATAAGGTTCTCGAAACCGGTGTACAGTGCGGGGTTGTCGAATATGCGGTCTACGAAGTTGCCGCTTATATAGTCGGCTATCACCACTTTCTTTACCAGGCCTGTCATGATGAGGAACAGACCCTCGGAAATCATGGCGGCAGTGGCCGGGCGGTTGTGGCGTATCTGCGGCAGCATATCTTTGGCGCGCACCACAGGGCCTGCCAGCAGGGGAGGGAAGAACGTGAGGAAGAAAGTGTAGTCGAGCAGGCTGTGGCACGGTTCCAACTTGTGGCGGTATACATCTACTATATAGCTGATAGAGCGGAAGGTGAAGAAGGATATGCCCGCCGGCAGAAGTACCTCGAGAGGGTCGAATGTGCGGCCCGCTATGCTGCAGAAGGCGTCGGCGAGAAGGTTGAAGTATTTGAAATACACCAACATGCCCACATTGAGTACGACATTGAGCGCCACCACGGCTCGCCGCGCCGCGTCGGCCTGCAGTCGCCCCAGGAGCAGCCCCAATACCCAGTCGCTCAGGCAGAGTCCGCACAGTATGAGCACGCACCACGAACCTGACTTATAGTAGAAAAAGAGCGAGAACGCAATTACAAAAAGCATCTTGAGCGTGCGATGCCCTTTTATGAGCTGGTACAGAAAGATGAAGAGAATAAACAACACCATGAACAGCCCCGTGTTGAACAGCATGGGGCTGGCGGCGTCGTAGCGCAGCAATGTGCATATACGAGAGAGGATTTCTTCCATAGCGGCTGCAAAATTAAGCATTATTTCCGACAATTGCCATAATTTGAACTTCGTGGGCTAATCTTCGTTATTACAGCAGAGAAATATTATCTGATAATTCGTACTATAATCGCAAAAACGAAAAGTGCAATTTTGAAAAACGAAAAGTACATTTTTTGGTGTTTTCCGGCCATTTCGGGCG
>VSPE01000075.1 GCA_009775225.1 Muribaculaceae bacterium
GCTCCCTCCTCGCAAACTGCTCCTTAACATAAAATTCACCACCCTGTCGTTAACAATGATTATTAAACAACCTCTAATGTGTTGCTTAGCGCTTGCTGCGCTTCTTGATTTCTTTCATCTGCTTTTTCACAGCTTTGGCAAGCGCGGGCGCAGCCTCTTCTTCGTATGCGTCGCCCATGAGGTTGGTGAATCCGCCAAAACGTCCGCCTTTCGACTTCATTGAGATGCCGCCGAGCGGCTGTCCACTCTGATTGAAGAAGATAAACTCAGATGTGTTCTCACGTCCGGCCTTGTCCACTTCGAGCATCCTGACTAACAGCGTGTAGGGAGAACCCGGCACAAGCGAGAAGCGGAAGTCCTTAAGCTCGTCGCCAAGAGCATCATTAAAGCGCTGCATAACTTCGGGTAGGTATGTATCCAGTTCTTCGCGGAAGGTGAGGTCTTTCTTTGCCTTTGCGTGCTGGTTCAGCTCAAGATAGCGGTTTCCCGGCACACCGTCGATATATGCCTTTGAGAAGTCGAATACAATTGATACAAAGGGGGTGGTACCATACAGTTCATACAGGTCGGTGGGACGGAACTCGTCGACAAAACTCTCTGTTGTGGTTAGTTCGGCTTCGTTGAACCACATACACTCCTCCAAGGGTGCCATACGCGGAGCCGCTTTGGGAGCCTCAGCGGCAGGCTTATTAGGGGTTGCCGACGGCGCTGTCGGCTCGGGAGCATCGACCGTCGCGAGCCGGTTTTCAGAGTCTTTGCCGAGTACGGCGAGAGTAAGGGGCTCTATCACATCGAGCAGGGACTCATATTTCACGACCTTGGAATGTTGCTTCTCTATAGTTGCAGTCTCTACATTTATAAGCTTGATAGAGAGCATGCAGCGTGTGCCGACCTTCGATACTACAGTTAGGACGATTTTGTCGGCACCGGCGAGCTTGCCGAGTTCGGTAGCCTGAGCCTCGTCGACAGCGCCGGTATTGGAAAACTTGGCTTCCTGCATTACCTTGTCGAGCAGTGAACGCTCGAGGATGGTGTATTTATCGCCGTTGTTTACGAATACACTGCTGACAATCTCGCGGACGACAAGTTTCATACCGTCGTCGGCATCCGACATCACAGGGTCGAGTATAGCAAGGCGCTGCCTGTGTTCCTGTGCCATGATGCCGACGGCCGGCAGGAGCGCTAATACAAGAAGGAAAATAGAGATGTGTCTCTTCATTATTTATGACGGTTTATTTGGTTATTCGTTCGGTATCACGACTGATGACGGCCGGGCTTACTTTATATACGGGCTTATGAGCTTTTCGATTTTGGCGACAGAGCCGTTCAGGGCCTTTGTTCCAGCCTGCTTCTCGGCGAGGGCGCTACCCTTGTGCATCACGGCGTCCTGATACACCACAAGACCCTTTCTGCGGTTTGTAAGAGCGATGTCGACCATTGCATTCACGTGATATACATCGTCGAACACCGACTGCAGCTCAGTGGCGGCAGATAGCGACAGCAGATAATCCGCCTCGTCTTCGGTATCGGCAAAGGTGCACCCCGAAGCCGCAAGAGAAGCCTTAAGCTTCGACGCCACAAGTGAGCTGTGGGGGTCGTCGGCACCCTGCACATAAACGGTGATGCCTCCGGCGATGACAGCTTCGAGAGCGGCAAGACGCTCCTCGGCTCCCCGCAGGCCAAGGTCGTGAGCAGCGGCATCGGAAGGGCTGACAGACAAAAGGATACCCCGGTGACTACGGGCAGCAGCAAGCGACTCGGCCACACCATCGGCATAAGCCTTGAGGACAGATTTGTCGGCAGTGTCGGCGGCCTGAGCGGCGATGTCGAGAGTGCTGTGTGCATCGGCGAGCGCAGAGGCCACAATGGCATCATAGTAGATGCGCAGGCGCTCCTTCTCTACACGTGCAAACTCGTATGCGGCCCCGGTGGCGGGGTCGGTATATGTGTCGAGCGTTATGCCTGTGAGACCTACGGCAGAGTTCACACTGATGTCGCGCCTGAAGGTGTCGAACTCCTCGCAGCGGTCATTCGATACAGTAGAACCCATAGATGAAACCGTACTTACATTTACATTGCTGAATACGGCCTCGGCGAGCAGACGCAAGGCTTCGGTATGCGCGGCCTGTGCTGGTTTGGGGTCGAGGTCCGGTGTTACAAGGGCAAATCCGCAGAAGTAAGACGAGGATGGAAAGTTGGAATGACGCCAGTCTTCGTCGAGCCACGCGGGAGCTTGTGCTGTAGCCGTAATAACGGTCACAACCAGCAGAAAGGAAGAAATAAGGTTTGTCAGTCTCATACCGAAAGCAGTTAACAAATTGGTATGCAAAGATATAATTTTTCACTTATTTTAGCAAACAAAAAGAACAGAATAAACCAAAAACAAAAGAAAGCGCCGTACCCTCATTAAGGAGGTACGACGCTTCCGGCCGCTTTTTATACTGCTTTTTTACCGCTTTCTATTTTTCAACTTCCACACGAGCGGAAGCGAATACGTTCAGGCCTAGCTTGTCGGCGATATATGCTATAGCCTGCGCACCCTTTATTGAAGTGCCACGGGCGTCTACTTCGGGGCCGTATGCAGTGATTGCGCCGAATCCGGGGAGAACAACTGTGACAGCACCCGAGAAGCTTTTCTTTGCGGGAAGGCCCGTACGCATGAGCCAGCCCTTGATGAAGTGCCTTCCGCGAGTGGCCATGAGAGTGACCATGTAAGGCGCGATTTTACCGTCGAAAGCATACTCGCCGGAGTAAGGATTGCGCCCGTCGGCTGCGAGGGTGGCACCCATTACCGATACCTGCCTTGCCGACATCTTCAGCGCGAGCAGACGAGCATAGAGGTCGAGACTCAGAGACGGCTCCTCGGGAAATTCCTTGCCAGTGGCAGTGAGCCTGGCGGCGATATTTTCTTTGTCGATTTCGTCTTTGAGCGACTTATACAGGTTGTCGCAGAATGCAGGTTCGCAGCCGCTCATAGCCACGAGCATATCGTTGATAACCTTCATCTTGCCTTCAGGGTCGCCGAGAGGCTCGATGTTGCTTACAGCCTTGAGGCCGTGACGTCCGAATGGCATATCCACCTTGTCGCCTGAAGCGTCGTGCGTCTTTGCCTTGCAGCAGCAACCGCACACACCGGCTTTCTTCATGAGCCCCTCGGGAGAGTTCTGCGAGAGGAGGACAGCCGACAGAGGGATTTTTACGATAGGGCCGAGGTCGAAGAGAACGTCGGCATCGCCTTTATCGACAAAGCGACCGTCGGTAAGCACGAGGCTGATGCCGAAAATACCGGGCTTTGAGTCGGCGGCTACACGCGGGTCTACAGTGCCGTTATTATCAGACTTATATAGTTCGTAGGCTTCGTCGACAGCTTTCTGCACGTCGGCATAGGTTATTTTTCGAGTCATAATCATAATTGATTTTGTGAATTTCTATGAGCCATAACACGGAAACAGCCTGCGGAGTTGTGCCGCAGGCTGTTAAGAATGTTCAAAAAAAATATCAGAAACTATATTGCAGGGCCGCCTCCACACGGTTCGATTTACCTGACAGCCCGCTTATATCCTTACGCGTACCATGCAGATACTCAACTCCTACACGCAAGTCGCCCCATACGTTGTAGAAAGCATTTGCAACGATATACTGGCCGTAACGGTACGTTGTCGCGTCCATGCCTGCGGTATCGTAGAGCTGGGCGCGGCTATACGATGCACTGACTAAGAAATTATCGGAGAAGGTGTATTGCAGGCCGGCTGTCCAGCCGGCAGCGCCCGGTGCTTTCAGCTCGCCCGGAGAGCCTTGGCGGGGCACCAGGTCGTAGTCTTCGCCGCTGAGGTCGTTGATGTAGTACCCTATGCCCTTGCCATAGGTGTAATGTCCGAAGAATGAGAGACCTCCTACAATATCGGCGACGGCACTGAGCTGTACGCCCCAGCCGGTGACGAAGTGATTTTTGCCTGCCACAAGGTCGCGGTAGCTGAGTTCGCGCAAAATGCCCGAGAGGCGCACATGGCTGTCGCCCTTGTTCCACGCATACTGGAGATAGAGCGGGATGTCGGGGAAGCGCTGAGCAATGGAACGAGTGGAAGTAGTGTTGGTATACGATGCCGAGGGCAACTCAGCAGAGACGGCCGCCGAGAAGCCTTTGTACTGTGATGTTACGTACTGCACAAGCATGTTTTTTGCCGATACCTGTCCGGCGGGGCCTTGGTCGTCGACAGTAGGTGCCATAGCGGGGCCATCGGCAAAGGTGCTTCGCGCTTTGCCGAGTGTGACATGGCCCACAGATACATACGCCTGCTTTAGCTTGAGTCCGTATCCACCGTTGTCGCCAGTGAAATTCGTCTGTATGTACACGATGACGCGGCCTACTTTCGTAGGACAGGTAACGAGTTTGAGGAAAATGGTAGAGTTGGCGGCTGTAGCACCGAAACGTTGTCTCTGCCCGGGGTCGTTCGGTACGGGAATTAAGTTGGTAATGTAGTCGTTATCGTCGATTGCACCGTCGAAATCGTACATACCGACAGCCTTAAGATAGCCGCCGATGCCGAGCGCCACCTGCCCCTTTTTATCGAGAAAGAGGAAGCGCGGTGCAGCCGGGTCCTCAAAAGCGAGATTGGTGCGGGAGTACATCTGCGACACATTTCCGACATGCGACGGATGTGAGCCGTCGCCCGACAGAACCACAATGCGCGAGGGGAGCGAATCAAGCTCCACTGCTTCCTGACTATCGGCACCGAACGCGACAGTAGCGAGGAGTAAGGCTAAAAAAAGTTTCTTCATAGAAGTGATGAAAAAAATGAGTGTTTTCTTTAAAA
>VSPE01000076.1 GCA_009775225.1 Muribaculaceae bacterium
CCAATTTTACATTCTTGGGTGTAAAATTGGGTGTTTGCTTTGCAATTTGCTGATTTTCAGCGTTTATTGCGGAGAGACAGGGATTCGAACCCTGGGTACCCGCAAGGGTACAACGGTTTTCGAGACCGCCCCGATCGACCACTCCGGCATCTCTCCAATGCGGGTCATCCGTCTTTTGCGGTGCAAAGATACGAAGAGTTTTTTTATTGTGCAAGCTTGTGAGCATTTTTTTGACGGATAACTCATCGTTTTTTTTAAATTGGAATAAAGGCACCTCCAACGCACTGTATATTCGGAAAAGAGCAGTATTTTTGCGGCATGCAGACTATTGTAAAATGTGATAAAAATGATTTTGCGGCGCTTGCAGCTATATGGGAGCGCTCTGTGCGTGCCACGCACTTGTTTTTAGACGAGGACGCTATTGCTGCGATTAAAGCCGCATTAGTTCCTGATTATTTCCCCAATGTTGAGCTGTATGCCATTGTGGAGAACAATTCTCCGCTCGGGTTTATCGGGCTGCTTGAGGATATGATTGAGATGCTGTTTGTTGACGACAACTGTCGTGGACGTGGTCTCGGCTCCGTCCTGGTCGACTTTACGATACAGAAGGGGGTGAAAAGGGTAGATGTAAACGAGCAGAACCCTTCGGCTCTGGCGTTCTACTATGCAAAAGGCTTTATGATTGTCGGTCGAGATGAAGTTGATGACGCCGGTCGCCCTTATCCCATACTTCATTTATCGTTGCCCAAAAGCTGAATGGAGCCGCGATTTAGGTGCTATAATGGTATTAAATCAAAATAAATGTTAAAAATTGGCGGAAAATTTGCATGATTAAAAAAGTCGCCTTAACTTTGCAGTGCAAAAAGCAAATGGCGATTTAGTGTAGTGGCCTAGCACGCCACCCTCTCACGGTGGAGACCAGGGTTCGATTCCCTGATTCGCTACACAAAGTGGAAGTGTGATACAAGTTATCTCACTTCCACTTTTTTTTTATCCTGCTGATAAGTGTTCGTTTGACAATGATTATTGAACATACTCTAAATTGTGACCGAGCATGTGTAGTAGGCTCAACTTTTTGTGTGCGGCGGTCGTTGCTTATTAAACTAACTCTTGTTCAGCTATTATAATTCTCCTCTATGCGACAGATTATTAATCACTTCACCGACGATGACTTATATAAGTTTACGATGTGCTGCGCCGTAATCGATAATTTTCCGCGCACCTACGTGCGGTATAAATTTATTGACCGCAACCACATAGTATATCCGCCCGGCTTTGCCGACGAGCTGCGACGCCAGATTGCCATGCTCGAGAGTGTGGTCATTACCGACGATGAGGTTGAGTTCATGCAGCGCCGTTGTTACTACATTCCGGCGTGGTTCTATACCTACCTCAAGGGCTTCAGATACGACCGCAGGCTTGTAGAAGTGCGTCAGGATGCCGAGGGGCATCTTGAGATATGGTTTGAGGGGCGTTGGTGCGAGACAATACTGCTCGAAGTGAAGGTGCTGGCTATCGTTTCCGAGCTTTACTATATGATGACGGGCCTTGACGCCGCGTTCGACTATGACGATTTCTATGCCCGTTCGTGGCAGAAGGCGCGGCGCATGCTCGATGCCGGATGTGTGTTCAGCGACTTCGGCACGCGCCGTCGAGCGTCGTTCGATGCGCAGGACACTGCCGTGCGGTCGATGAGCGACTGTGCGGGGAGCGGTTCCGCCGGGAGTGGTGTATTCATAGGTACGAGCAATGTGTATCTGGCCATGAAGTACGACCTTACTCCGGTCGGTACTATGGCCCATGAGCTTGTGTGCGCTATCGCTGGCATGTACGGCCCGCAGATGGCAAACCATATTGCCATGGAGGTGTGGGCCAACACATACCGGGGTGCACTCGGCACATTTCTCTATGATACATACGGCTGGCGCATTTTCAGCCTCAATTTCTCGGAGGATTATGCCAATATGTTCAAGGGCCTGAGGGTGGACAGCGGCGACAACTACAAGGAGCTCAACCTTATTATCGACAAGTATCGCTCTCTGAATATCGACCCTCGCGACAAGCGTATTGTGTTCAGCAACGGGCTGGACGTCGACGAGGCTATCGCCATAAACCGCTATGCGCATGGTAAGTGCCTGCCGTCATTTGGCATCGGTACGCATTTTACCAATGATTTTCCGGGTGTGCGTCCGCTGAATATCGTGATTAAGCTTGTCGAGGTCAAGATAACAGAGTCGTGGCCTTTCTACTTTCACACCTGCAAACTGAGTGAGGACGAAGGAAAGTACACCGGCGACGAAGCCACTGTGCGGCGCTTTATGGAAATTCTGCATCTTCGCTGAGGCTCACCGCTCCGCTTCCCCCCCCGGAACTTCTTTTGTATAACCGAATATGTAACTTACGAGATGATAGATTTACTTGTATATACCGGCATAGCACTTATTGTTGTGGGCTGCACCATATATATCTATGGCGCGCTGTGGTATTGGCGGGCACAGAAAACAGCGCCGGCATTGTCGTCGTACCGCGACACATTGCGCGTGAAGTTCTACCGTTATCGGCTCACGTGGTGGATATTGTCGGTTTTGGGTGCGGTGTTCACTTTTATAGCTGTGCTTGTCTGAGCAGACCAAGCACTTGAGGTAAGAGGGGTGTGATGCCGTCGTTTTCTATGATGTGCGTTTCCGGCATCGGTTCTCCATCGGCAGGGGTGTAGTGCTGGGCTTCTATGCGGGCCATTACTTGCCTGCGGCTTATACCGTTGCGGGCCATTACGCGCGCCACTCGTATTTCTACGGGAGCCTCTACGCTCCATTCGGCATCGACCATTCGGTTGAGGCCGCTTTGGTATAATATGGCTGTCTCTACAAATACGGGGCGTTTGTCCTGTCGCTCGCACCAGCGTGCGAGTCTTTCTCTCACAGCTCCGTGTACTATGGTGTTGAGGGATGCCAGTTTCTCGGCGTCGGAAAAAACTATTTCGGAGAGGCGTGCGCGGTCTATGGCGCCTTGGTCGTCTATCGCATCGACTGCAATCTCTGCGCCGATGCGTGCTTTTATATCATCGTCGCCGTCCATAAGCATGCGGGCCTCGATATCGCAGTCGAATACCGCGTAACCCAATGTGCGCAGCAGGCGGGCCACCACCGATTTGCCTGCGCCTATTCCTCCTGTCAGAGCTATGGGCATTGCTGTCAGTGTCGTTCTATGATATACTCGGCACTATCGGCCGAGAGGTGCGCGTTCTGGAAATTTGAAGGCACGTTGATAAGCGAGAGCTTCACATTTCTGGAGCCTGTTCCCTGCCTGATGGTTCGGTAGTCGGCAACAACGCGAAAATGGTTGTCGCTCTGGCGATAGCCACTCACAGGCACCATAAAGAACACATCTATCTGCGCCGGGAAGGTAATGAGTTTAGTGCCCTCGGGTACATTTACCGGCTCAATCACCACCTTGCGGCTCTTGAATATGAGCGGTTCCACCTCGAAGGTTACATCGATGCTGTCGGGAATGAGACGCGTGCCTTTCGGAGCCATGAGCTTCACTCGCTGTGTGGTATTCTTGTCTATGCCGAGCAGGTGGATGGGTTCCGTGCTTACGGCATCGGCCCTGTCGGGGGCGGAGCCGGCGGTGTACAGCAGCACCGAATCGGCCGAGAGTCTGGGGCGCCCGGTGAGTGCCGACTGTGGGCCCGCCGTTACCTTATAGTCGAGTCGTACGGGCACGCGTATGCCCTTGTGTGTGGTGTATGGCAGTGAAAGAGAGTCGGGATACACCACACTCACCTGAGAGCCGCCGGTAGCATTGCGCACAAGCCCCTTGAGGTCGGTTGCGCTCAGATGCACGGTGCCGTCGGAGCGGAATGCGCGGAAGTCGACATTCACGGTGGGCATGCGGCCCACTGTCATCTTCATAAGTTGTGTGCCTTTGGCGCGAAGACTCACGCTGAGGGCTTCCGGCCCGGGTGAGATGAGAGTCACCGAGTCGGGTACGTTGGTTATGCGCATCGGCAGGCGCAGGTCATATTGTTTCTCGTCGTTGAGGGAGAGCACCGCCCATAATATGCACGATATGACCACGAAAAGCAAAAACATCATCGTGTCGCGCCCACGGGGTGAGCGCAACGCGATGAGGCAATATCGTACAAATGAGCGGGGAGAGGCCATGGGAGAAGTCCGTGATTACTTCTGTTCGCCGTTGTTCTGCGAAAGGTTGGCTTCTTCTGCCGAAGGATATACCGAGCCTTTGTCTACGCGGATGCTTACGCCGTTGCTGATTTCTACCAGGAAGTAGGTATCGGCCACATCCTTGATAGTACCGTAGATGCCGCCGGCGGTGACAATCTTGCTGCCCTTGCTGAGCGACTCGCGGAATTTCTTGATTTCCTTCTGGCGCTTCTGCTGTGGGCGTATCATGAAGAAGTAGAAAATCACGAAGAGTGCGACAATCATGAGGATGCCGCTGAGACCGCCGCCCTGGGCAGCCTGAAGTAGAATGAAGTTAGTCATAATCAGTGTAGTATGAGTTTAATTTTGTTTGTTATTACTTGGATAAAGAGAATGTAAGAAACTTAGAGGTTGTTTAATAATGCTTGTTAACGACAGGGCCGAAAATTTTGAGGCGGATTTATTCCTGCGGCAAAGGAG
>VSPE01000077.1 GCA_009775225.1 Muribaculaceae bacterium
GCTTATGATTGCTGCTGTCGTCATTACTCTCCGAAAACTCACTTCCGTTAACAATCGTTTTTAAACAACCTCTTAATACGACGTTGTTTCATACTGCAAATATACGACATCGAATCAAACATCAACACTTATTTTGTAGCGTTTCTATTAATACTTTACACATAAAGAGCCTCGGCAGGCGCATAAGCGCGAGCCGAGGCTCTTTTTATGATGCTGTCAGCTTGTTATTTCTCAGCAGTAGTTGAGGTTCGGGGATGTACTACGAAAGACTGTTCACCGCCTGTAGGTATATCTGAAGCATCAGCCACCACACGAACGCGGAAGGTAACGACCGAAGTTGCCGCCGTCTTGCCTTCGGCATATAGCGGGCTCTCTACCTGAAGGATATGGTCGCCCAGGGGAGTATCTTCGCCGGTCTCGATAGAGAAGGCATAGGGCGGCTCGATAGCAGAACCGATATAGTAATAGTCCCAGTAGAAATTGGCAGCCGTGATTATGGCGGGTTTGCCGGAGTCTTTATTTACTACTTCTATGGACGTGATTTCCATCGTCTCGCCCTGAACTATATACAGGTAGCCGTCGGCACGAGTGGCGTTTTCGATAGTGAAGTTAAAGTCGACATCGGGGAGGTCGTCTTCGTCGTGGCATGCTGTGAGCGCCAGCAACGGCAGCGCGAACAGCATCATAGAGAGGATTTTTTTCATAACAGTAATTTGGCCTAGGTGGTTAATCAGTTTTTGAATACGAGGTTGTCGCCTTCCACATCAATCACGATAGGATGTGAGCGGTCAACTTTCTGAGCGAGGATGTCTTTAGAGAGCTGATTGAGAACGAGACGATGTATGGCTCTCTTGACGGGTCGAGCGCCGAATTCGGGGTCGTATCCTTCGTCGGCGAGATAGCTCAGCGCCTTTGGAGTAACTTTAAGCTCTATGCCGGAGCTGTGAGCGAGCATGCGCTGTATGCTCTTTATCTGAAGGCCAACTATTTCTTCGATTTCGTCGCGGTTCAGAGGGGTGAACATTATAATCTCGTCGATACGGTTCAGGAACTCAGGACGTATGGTCTGCTTGAGCATGTCGAGCACGGCTTCCTTGGTCTTTTCTACAGTCTCGGCCTTGTTTTCGGGCGTCATTTTGGCGAAATTATCGCGGATTAACGCTGAACCCATGTTGGAGGTCATGATTATAATGGTGTTCTTGAAGTTCACGTTTCGGCCCTTATTGTCGGTAAGTCGGCCGTCGTCGAGCACTTGCAGCAGGATGTTGAATACATCAGGGTGGGCTTTCTCGATTTCGTCGAAGAGCACAACCGAGTACGGTTTGCGTCGCACGGCCTCGGTGAGCTGTCCGCCTTCGTCGTAACCGACGTATCCGGGAGGCGCTCCGACAAGGCGCGATACGGCGTGCTTCTCCTGATACTCGCTCATGTCGATACGCGTCATCATGTTCTCGTCATCGAAAAGATATTCGGCCAGCGCTTTTGCAAGTTCAGTCTTGCCCACACCCGTGGTGCCAAGGAAGATGAAGGAGCCAATAGGACGCTTGGGGTCGTTGAGGCCGGCACGGCTTCGGCGCACGGCATCGGCGATGGCTGCGATAGCCTCGTTCTGCCCTACCACTCGAGAGTGGAGCTCTTCTTCGAGGTGCAGGAGCTTCTCTTTTTCGCTCTGCACCATTTTGTTGACAGGGATACCGGTCCAGCGCGATACCACATCGGCAATATCTTCGGCGTCGACTTCCTCCTTGATTAGAGCCTTTTCGCCCTGCATCATCTTGAGCTGTTCCTGCACGGTGTCTATCTCTTTCTGCTTCTCGGCGATGCGGGAATAGCGGATTTCGGCGACACGTGCATAGTCGCCCTCACGTTCGGCCTTGTCGGCTTCGAAGTTCAGCTGCTCGATGTCTATCTTGTTCTGCTGGATGCGCGAGATGAGGTCGCGCTCGGCCTGCCACTTGGCGGAGTATTCTTTCTCTTCCTCGCGAAGCTGGGCGATGTCGCGTTCGATTTCGCGTACTTTCTCGTCCATGCCTTCACGCTTGATAGCCTCACGCTCAATTTCCTTCTGGGCTATCTGCCTGGTGATATCATCGAGCGCCTGGGGCACGGAGTCGATTTCGAGCTTGAGCTTCGAAGCGGCCTCGTCGATAAGGTCGATAGCTTTGTCGGGGAGGAAGCGGTCAGTGATGTAGCGCTCCGAGAGCTGTACGGCCGCAATAATCGCCTCATCGCGGATGCGCACCTTGTGGTGGTTCTCGTAGCGCTCTTTGAGGCCGCGCAGGATTGCGATAGCGCTTGCCTCATCGGGCTCGTTGACCATTACCTTCTGGAAGCGTCGCTCGAGGGCCTTGTCTTTCTCGAAATACTTCTGATACTCGTCGAGAGTGGTAGCGCCTATGCTTCTGAGCTCGCCACGCGCGAGTGCCGGTTTGAGGATGTTTGCCGCATCCATGGCACCTTCGCCTTTGCCAGCTCCGACAAGTGTGTGGATTTCGTCGATGAAAAGGATGATTTCGCCGTCGGCCGATGTCACTTCATTGACAATCGCCTTCAGGCGTTCCTCAAACTCTCCCTTGTACTTGGCGCCGGCAACCAGCGCACCCATATCCAGCGAGTAAATCTGCTTGGTGCGAAGGTTCTCGGGCACGTCGCCTCGGACGATACGGTGCGCGAGGCCCTCGGCAATGGCCGTCTTGCCTGTGCCCGGTTCGCCGATGAGCATAGGATTGTTCTTGGTGCGTCGGCTCAAAATCTGAAGCACACGGCGAATTTCCTCATCGCGGCCAATCACCGGGTCAAGCTTGCCTGCACGGGCTCGCTCATTAAGATTAATGGCATATTTGGAGAGCGCATTGTAAGTCTCCTCTGCGCCTTGGTCGGTAGCCTTACGGCCCTTCCTCAGCTCGGCAATAGCGGCATCCAGCTCCTTGCGGCTCAGACCGACATCCTTCAAGATTGTAGACGCCGGAGAATTTATCTCAAATATTGCCACGAGGATTGCCTCCAGAGTTACGTACTCATCGCCCAACTTTTTGGCAACGTCGAGAGCCTTCTGAAGCACATCGTTCGACGACCTGCTAAGATACGGCTCCTGCCCCGAGACTTTAGGGAGCGCAGCAATCTCGGCGTCGACCTGACTGCTGACTAAAGCGGGATTGGCACCAATCTTCTGAAAAATGAATTTCAGCACCGATTCGCCTTCCTCTATTACACCTTTGAGGATGCATACAGGCTCAACGGCCTGAGTTCCGGCAGCCCGGGTAATCTCAACGGCCTTCTGAATAGCCTCTTGCGACTTGATAGTAAAATTATTAAAGTTCATATCGTGAGGATAGATGAATGCTAATTCGATTAATTACTATTTCTTTAACAAATATGTACGGCGTTTGGTTGTACAATCACTAACCACACTGCAATAAGTATGCCACGATAATTACACTGACAAAATTGCAGATTTTTCGCACCGACAACAATCTCCGCAAAATCAGCACATTGCAATTTTTAATGATTTTCTTACAAAAAAAGTGGCGAAAAAATTTGCATAATTCAAAATTAGGGCGTAACTTTGCACTGCTTTTTAAGGGAAGCACCTTGAAAGCAGAGGAGATTCGCTAGCTCAGTTGGTAGAGCACAACACTTTTAATGTTGGGGTCCTGGGTTCGAGCCCCAGGCGGATCACTAAAGGGTCACTTTTCAGT
>VSPE01000078.1 GCA_009775225.1 Muribaculaceae bacterium
GCTCCTTTGCCGCAGGAATAAATCCGCCTCAAAATTTTCGGCCCTGTCGTTAACAAGCATTATTAAACAACCTCTAAACGTGATGAGGTGAGGCCCTGCATTCAGGAAAAGCTCGAAGAGCACAAAGCCGCCGATTGCTAACCATGCCGGCCAGTGCATTGTGTAGGTGCACATGAGTATACCGAGGCCTGCGGCACTTCCCCAGAAACCGGCACTCTGCATGAACAGATGACGGGAGCGTTTCAGCAATAGCAGACCTATGCCGAAGCCTGCCATCATCACAATGCACAATATAACTGTCAGCCCGATAGAGTGAGTGATGTGTGCGAGCGGTTCGGCGCTTTCTGTCGTATTATCGAGGTGGAAACTCATGATAAGCACCGGCAGGAATATGCCTATGCCGTATACTCCCAGCCCTTCGCAGGCCCAGGGGATGCCGGTGAGGACGATGCGTGCAAGGTTAGCCTTTATAAATGCGCGCATACTGCGGTGCCCGGCTTGGCAGGACTCTTTTTTAGGAACTTTCATTACCACGCCGTCGCCCATAAACTTATGTACGGCTTTCTGAGCGGCAGCGGTATCTCCCCGGCTCATAAGCCACTGCGGGCTTTGAGCAAAGCCTATGCGTGTAAGCAGCATTACCAACGCGATGCCGGCAGTAATAATGAACAGGTGCGGCCAGACCTCGGGAGTGCCTGTGTGCACGATAGCGTAGTAGCATACAAGTGCCACAAAGGCGCTTCCGGCCGATGCAAGAGCCTTGGCCACGCCTACCATATAGATTTTCCACCGCGAAGGCATAAGCTCTGATATGTAGTCGGGGTCGAGACTATACTCGCCGCCTATTGCGAAACCCATTATCAGCAGGCATATCAGCACTGCGCCTACCGAGTGGATGAAAACAGCAGTTAGCGATGCCGCCAGTATTATTGCCGGGCAGAGTCTGAAAAAGAGCAGATAGCCGTAGCGGTCGCTGAGGCGTCCGAACACTACCGTGCCTGCCATGATGCCTATCAGAGAGATGCAGCCCATTATGCCCTGTACGGCAGCCGACAGCTCGGGGTGTGCGGCCAGATGCATGAGCGGGATTACTATACCCACAAGTGTGGCAAGGCCCTGCCCGATAAATTGCCCGAGCGAGGCTACAAGTACAATTCCAATCTGCCGTCGCCCCATAGGCATCGTTGCCAAGTCGACAGGAGGGCGTTGTTCATTTGTCGTCTTCATAGGGCATATCGTTTAAGTTAGGATAGGGAAGAGTATCTATAGGGCCGTCGTAAGTGATTTCGCCCTTGGTCATCACCAGTGCGCGGGAGCATAGGCGAGTCACCAGCTCCATGTCGTGGGTGGACATGAGCATAGTATGAGGCAGGTGGTCGGCTATGCTTATAAACTGAGCACGGGCAGCGAAGTCGAGTCCCGAGGTCGGTTCGTCGAACACCAGTATCTCGGGCTGCATCGACAGCACCGTCGCAACGGATACCATTTTCTTTTGGCCGCCAGAGAGTCTGAAAGGGGGACTCTTGCGGAGATGCTCGCAGCAGGTGAGTTTCAGAGCATGTTCAACGCGGGCCGTCACGGTATCCTGGTCGAGACCCATATTGCGGGGGCCGAAAGCCACATCTTCTTCTACTGTAGGCATGAAAAGCTGGTCGTCGGAGTTCTGGAACACCATTCCGACAGCACGGCGGCACAGGGGTGCTGTCTTTTCGGAGATTAAGGTGCCGTCTACAGCTACGGTGCCGTCGTCGGCAGTCAGAAGGCCGTTGGTGTGCAGGAGCAGCGTGGATTTACCCGAGCCGTTAAGCCCCACCAGCGCCACCTTCTCGCCTTTGGAGATAGAGAAGGAAATGTGGCGCAACACATCGTCGCCGCCTGGATAGGCGAAGCTTACATTGTCGAATTTCAGCGCGACACGTCCCATAGCTCATATCTTTACTATGTTAAACATCAGAGCCGATAAATCGCAGCAGCGCAGCAATGCGAACGCACAGGCCCATACAAGGCAGTATACGGTGTCGGGTGTGCGCCACCGGCTTTCGGCGCTCACGACAAGCGAGCCGTTGAACCCGCGCGCTTTCATGGCCATGTCGATGCGACGGCTACGCTCTATGGAGCGCAGCAGCAGCTGACCTGCGAATGAACCCCACATCGAAGCCTTGTACGATGTTTTGCCGTATGCGCGGGCACTGCGGGCTCGCTGCATGCACAGAGTCTCGGCGAGCAGCACCGACAGATAGCGGTATACCATCAGAAGCTGTGTTACGAGAACCGACGGCATCCTGCTGCGTCGCATGGCCTCGCACATACGGTTGAAGCCGCATACATATATGAGCAGAAGAAGCGCCTGTGCCGCAAGGAGTCCGCGTAAGACTATCGATGCGAAACTTACCCAGCCCCGGCTGATGACGATGTTTCCGACGCCGAACGAGGGTGTGGTGTCGTACAGCGGATTGAATATGCCGAGCAATACCAGGAAGGGCAGCACATACAGAGAGTTGCGGAACACACGTTCGTAGGCGATACGTGCTGCCGGGGCAGTAATAATAGGATATACGGCGAACCATATAATCATGCCCGGAGCCTGTAGAGGCACGCTGAGCATGACTGCAAGATAGACCACGGTCACGATGAGCAATGCCCGCGGCTCGATGCCTGCGAGATACGAGTCGTCCTGCGCTGCCAGCTGGCGTGCGTTCAAGATGATTATTGCCCGTTCGAGACGTGTGGCTTTCATTTTTTTACATTATGGTGTGCAGGGCGCATCCTGTGGAACAGAAGTGTTGTTATTGCCCACAGCATAATCATGACTATCGTAGCGCCGATTATGCCGGCAAAAGTAGAATTGTAGTCGGGCAGTATTGCCGTCGGCGCTACCGTGGAGGGCAAATCGCTTAGTCCCGATGTTTTTGCGACAGACCACTCCAGCCCGTCGGGATTGGACGATGCAATCCATGTGAAGGCCGAGGCGAACACAATGGCACCGATGACAAAGCCTATAATCACTTTTCGGGGGTTCTTGCCGTTGGCTGCTCTTTGTCGAGAATAGCCGTATATTGTCTCGGGCCTATACCTGGCAATGAAGCACAGTACGGCAGCTGTTGCGATACCCTCCACAGCACCAATGGCAAGGTGTATGGGAAGCATGAAGGCAAGGAAGGTCGGGGTGGGAAGTGAAGTTATGCCTGACAGCTCAGTCTCGGACGTTACGCCCAAGGCTCCGATTTCGAGTGCCACAATTGAGGCTATGACCGAGGCGGCGATAAGCCTGCCCGTACTATAGTTGCGGCCGGCAATCGGACGGAATACGAGCGGATAGGCAATGAGGCACGATGTGACGGCCATATTCACAATATTGCAGCCCAGGGCCAGTAGGCCGCCGTCGGCAAAGACAAGACACCTTGCTTTAAGATAATGGCATATATTGATTGATTGTCAATATATTACAATTTTTAGGTTGTACTAAAGTT
>VSPE01000079.1 GCA_009775225.1 Muribaculaceae bacterium
GAACGGGAATCAAGGCGTCAGCCTTGATTTTTTATTCTGCCGGTGTAAAAATCTCAGGATTTTTATCTAAATTTGCAGAATATGGGACGCATACTTGCAATAGATTACGGTCGAAAACGGTGCGGCATAGCCGTCACCGACCCTCTGCGCATTGTCGCGTCGGGGCTGACCACCGTACCGTCGGCTCAGTTGGTCGACTTTATCCGCCGCTACCGCGAAGCCAACGGCATCGATTTCATAGTAGTCGGCGAGCCACGCGACATGCACGGCAATCCGTCGGAGTCCACACGCTATCTGCGGCCTGCCATGGCAGCCCTGCGCAAGGCCATACCCGACATCGGCCTGGTATCGTTCGACGAACGCTTCACCTCTGTGCTGGCCCACCGCGCCATGCTTGACGGCGGCCTGCCCAAAATGGCGCGCCGCGACAAGGCTCTGGTCGATGAAATGTCGGCCACAATAATTCTCAACGATTTTCTTGCCTCAAGGCAATATCAAGATATACTCAACAACGAAAAATGAAACTCCCTGTATACCTCTATGGCCACCCGGTACTCCGCAAGGTGTCGGAGCCGCTTGAGCCTTCTTTTTCAGGCCTGAATGAACTCGTGGCAGAGATGTTCGACGCCATGTACGAGTCGGAAGGCGTGGGTCTGGCCGCACCTCAGATTGGCCGCAACATACGACTGGTAGTAATCGACGCCGACCCGGTGAGCGAGTCGTTCCCCGAATGTGCGGGCCGCAAGTTCACACTTATCAACCCCGAGATAGAAATCCTCGACGGCGACCGCATATCGCGCCCCGAAGGCTGCCTCAGCCTGCCCGGCATATCCGAGAGCGTACCCCGCGTGGAGCACATAAGACTCAAATGGCTCGACGAAGACTTCGTGGAGCACGAAGAAGAAATATCGGGCTTCCTCGCCCGCATTGTGCAGCACGAATGTGACCACCTCGAAGGCAAGGTGTTTATCGACCACCTCTCGGGCATACGCCGCCAGATGATACGCGCCAAGCTCAACAACATTGTCACCGGCCGCGTAGCAGTAGACTATCCCGTGCGCTGGGCGCCGACTGCCAAGCGCCGATAGCGCTCGACTGTATTCCCAATCAATTAAAATCAATCGCTTGCAAGTATAGTTGCCAAACAATTAAAACTAAGAGATTGTCTAAAATTTATATTACTTTGCTTTTGAGGGTCTTGTCAGCGTCTTTTTGTTCGCTCTTCAGTCTCGTAGCTACAGCTACGCTCCTTCATCGCAAACAAAAATCCATCTGACGATCCCTCTCAAAATCTGTATAATATAAATTTAGACAATCTCTAAGGAAAACAATTTTTAGACAGCATAATTAAAAAATATGAAGTATAATTCTACTCATATTTTATGCGTAATAATTGTTTTTAATTGTATTAATTGTTTGGAACTCCGCCTGAAATAAAAAAATTGTTTGATACCCCAACCCAACATAATAATTGTTTGAGATGGCCGACGATAAAAAAGTAATATTCTCAATGGTGGGCGTGAGCAAAATCTACCCGCCTCAAAAACAAGTACTCAAAGACATCTACCTGTCGTTCTTCTACGGTGCCAAAATCGGCATCATCGGTCTGAA
This sequence comes from Muribaculaceae bacterium, assembly GCA_009775225.1. Lineage (GTDB taxonomy): Bacteria > Bacteroidota > Bacteroidia > Bacteroidales > Muribaculaceae > CAG-873. Next base: position 1,612 of record VSPE01000079.1, read on the forward strand.
CGGCTCCGGCAAGTCTTCGCTCCTCAAGATTATTGCCGGCATCGACAAGGACTACCGCGGCGAAGTGGTATGGGCTCCAGGCTACTCCGTGGGCTACCTCGAGCAGGAGCCGAGCCTCGACCCCGAAAAGACAGTAATAGAGGTGGTGCGCGAAGGCGTGAAGCCCGTCATGGATTTGCTCGCCGATTTCGACAAGGTTAACGAGGCTTTCGGCGACCCCGACGTGCTCGAAGACCCCGACAAAATGGAAGCCCTCATAGCTCGCCAGGCTGAGCTTCAGGATAAGCTCGACGCAGCCGACGCATGGAACATCGACAGTAAGCTCGAACGCGCTATGGACGCCCTCCAGTGCCCGCCCGACGACCAGAAAGTGGCTACCCTTTCGGGTGGTGAACGCCGCCGCGTAGCTCTCTGCCGCCTGCTCCTGCAGCAGCCCGACGTGCTCCTGCTTGACGAGCCTACCAATCACCTCGACGCCGAGAGTATCGACTGGCTTGAACAGCACCTACAGCAATATCAGGGCACTGTTATCGCTATCACTCACGACCGCTACTTCCTCGACCACGTTGCAGGCTGGATTCTCGAACTTGACCGCGGCGAAGGCATACCCTGGAAGGGCAACTACTCTTCGTGGCTCGACCAAAAGACCAAGCGCATGGCTCAGGAAGAGAAGCAGGCTTCGAAGCGCCGCAAAACCCTCGAACGCGAGCTCGAATGGGTGCGCATGGCTCCCAAGGCTCGTCAGGCAAAGGGTAAGGCTCGCCTAAACTCCTACGACAAGCTGCTCAACGAAGACCAGCGCCAGCGCGAGGAGCGCCTTGAGATTTTCATCCCCAACGGCCCGCGTCTGGGCAACAAGGTTATCGAAGCCTCGCATCTGGCCAAGTCTTTCGGCAAAAAGACACTCTTCTCCGACCTCTCGTTCGCACTTCCTCCAAACGGCATCGTAGGCGTCATCGGCCCCAACGGCGCCGGCAAGACCACCCTCTTCCGCCTTATCATGGGACAGGAAACTCCCGACAACGGCTCTTTCGAAGTTGGCGAGACCGTAAAGGTGGCATACGTAGACCAAAGCCACCACGACCTCCTGCCCGAGCGCTCGGTATATGAGGTTATATCGCAGGGCGTGGAATCGTTCCGCATGGGCGGCCGCGACGTAAACGCCCGCGCCTATCTCTCACGCTTCAACTTCACCGGCGCCGACCAGGAGAAGAAGATTGGCGTGCTCTCGGGCGGCGAGCGCAACCGTCTGCACCTCGCCATGGCTCTAAAGGAAGAAGGCAACGTGCTCCTGCTCGACGAACCGACCAACGATATCGACGTAAACACTCTCCGTGCGCTTGAAGAGGGTCTCGAAGACTTTGCCGGTTGCGCCGTTGTGGTAAGCCACGACCGCTGGTTCCTCGACCGTATATGCACCCACATCCTCTCCTTCGAAGGCGAAGGCAATGTAGTATTCTACGAAGGCTCGTACTCCGACTTCGAGGACTACAAGCGCCAGCAAAACGGTGGCAAGGAGCTGCCTCGCCGCCGCTACCGCAAGCTCATGGAATAAGCCCCACCACGACAACCTGTTTTACGGCGTACGACGACATCTCTGTCATCGTACGCCGTTTCCGTTACGCGGCTTCCCAAGAATTTGTGGAACTCAACTACCAAATGCGCGCGGCGATGACAAGGATGTCATCGCTCCGAATTGTTTCTAATTGTATTAGAGGTTGTTTAATAATCATTGTTAAGGACAGGGTGGTGAATTTTATGTTAAGGTGCAGTTTACGAGGAGGGAGC
>VSPE01000008.1 GCA_009775225.1 Muribaculaceae bacterium
AGAAGGATAATGCAGTAGATAACTAACTAAATCGTAACCTATTACTATCAAGAGCAATTAACCTACGCTCATTTCCAGTAAATTAGACCTTTTTCGTAACTTCAAAACACAATTATGCAAAATAACGGATACGATGTTATAATAATCGGCGCCGGCGCCACAGGAGCAGGCACTGCGCGCGATTGTGCCATGCGCGGACTCAAGACCTTGCTGGTAGAGCGTTTCGACTTTACTGCCGGAGCCACCGGGCGTAACCACGGGCTGCTTCACAGTGGTGCGCGCTATGCGGTCACCGACACGGAATCGGCCTCGGAGTGCATCCGCGAGAATATGATTTTGCGCCGCATCGCCAGCCACTGTGTAGAACCTACCGGTGGCCTTTTTGTCACGCTCCCTGAAGACGACCTGGCCTATCAGAGCCTTTTCATAGAGTCGTGCCACAAGGCAGGCATCGATGCACAGGCGATTGACCCTGCCGAAGCCTTGCGTATGGAGCCGGCGGTAAATCCCGATATAATCGGTGCCGTGACAGTCCCCGACGGTTCGATAGACCCCTTCAGACTCACAACAGCCAATGTTTTAGATGCCAAGGCTCACGGAGCCGATGTGCTCACCTATCATAGGGTAGAGGCTCTTCTGATGGGCAAAGAGCGCGTGTGCGGAGTGACACTGCGGCGTCAGGGCACCTCTACTACTTTTGATGTTAAATCGCGCCTTGTGATAAACGCCGGCGGCATATGGGCGCATGGAATAGCCCTTATGGTGGGGATAAACATCAACATGTTTCCGGCCAAGGGGGCGCTCCTTATCTTCGGCCACCGCGTGAACAATGTAGTTATCAACCGTTGCCGCAAACCCGCCGATGCCGACATCCTTGTGCCGGGCGACACAATATCGCTGATAGGAACCACTTCCAGCCGCGTGCCATACGAGGAGGTAGATAATATGGAAGTGACGCAGGGCGAGGTAGACACCCTTTTGCGCGAGGGCATGAAGATAGCCCCTTCGCTGGCATACACACGCATACTGCGAGCCTACGCAGGTGTGCGCCCGCTTATTGCGTCTGACGACGACCCCTCGGGGCGCAGCATCAGTCGTGGCATAGTGTGCCTTGACCACGCCGCGCGTGACGGGGTAGAGGGTATAATTACCATCTCGGGCGGCAAGCTGATGACATACCGCCTTATGGCCGAGATTGCCACCGATACGGCTTGCCGCAAGCTCGGGATGAGTGTGGCCTGCCGCACCGCCGACTTGCCTTTACCCGGCTCCGAACCTGGACGCAAGCCTGAGAAAAAGCGTTTCCGCAAGTCGCACATCATAGAGCTGAGTGCCAATCAGCTCGCGGCACAGGGGCGTCACGGCTCGATGATTGAGAATGTAAGCTATGACCCCGATACTGACGATACCGCAGTATGCGAGTGCGAACAGGTGTCGCTTGGAGAGACCAAATATGCGATTGAGCACCTTGATGTAAACAATCTTATCAACCTCCGCAGGCGTACGCGTCTGGGTATGGGTACCTGTCAGGGCAGTATATGCGCCTGCCGTGCGTCGGCCGAGCTGGCCCGTCATTTCGGCTCGGGGCTGGCTTTGGGCGACCTCGCTTCTTTTGTCAACGAGCGTTGGAAGGGCATGATGCCTGTCGCATGGGGGCAGACCCTTGTGGAAGCAAATTTTTCGGAATGGATTTATCAGGGCGTTTGTGGCCTCACACCTAATACAATACGGCGATGAAGTTCGACAGTATAATTATAGGCGGCGGTCTTAGCGGCCTCGTGGCCGGCATACGACTGGCCCGTGAGCGCCGTAAGGTGGCCGTTGTTTCAAACGGCCAGAGTGCCTTGCACTTCTGTTCCGGCTCGTTCGGCCTGCTCGGCTATGCCGACGGTCAGGCTGTAGAGCATCCGCTCGATGCCATGCGCGCACTCGATGTCTCTCACCCTTACCGCCTTATCGGTCTGGAGCGAGCCGAAGCTTTGGCCGACTCTGTGCCGGCGTTTTTCTCCGAAGCCAGTATCACACTCAAAGGCTCTTGCCGAGAGAACCATTACCAGTTCACCCCATTGGGTATACTTAAGCCTGCGTGGCTTACGATGGGCGATTTTATGAGCTGTGGGGCCGCAGGCCCGTCGTTCAAGCGCTGTTTGATAGTGAATTTCAAGGCTTATCTCGATTTCTATCCGCACTATCTTGCCGAAGGGCTGCAACGTCTGGGCATAAGCTGTTCGATAGCTGAGGTAGAGGTAGATGCGGTAGAACGCCTGCGCCACAGTTCTGGTGATATGCGCGCTTCCTCTATTGCACGCCAGTTGCGCGGCGACTCGCTGGAGCAGTTTGCCATGCAGATAAACCGTGTGTGCAGCCATGCCGATGCTGTGCTTATTCCGGCCGTAGTCGGTTTTGACAGCGAGGAGCAGCTTGCCGCCTTGCGGCGTATGGTCACGGTGCCGCTTTACTGTGTGCCCGTCACGCCAATGTCGGTGAGCGGCCTCCGTGCGCAGCTTCTCCTGCGGCGCCATTTCGAGCGCCTCGGCGGCACGTATCTGCTTGGCGACAATGCCGTGGCAGCTTCGTTCGGGGCCGACGGTTCCTTGCAATCGATAGAAACGGCCGGTCTTGGCAGCGATGCCCTCGAGGCCGATACCTTTGTTCTCGCCACCGGCGGTATTTTCAGCCGCGGTATAGTTGCGGAGCCTCATCGCATATACGAGCCTCTTCTCGGAGTAGATGTCGATGCTACCGACGACCGTGACCGCTGGTATCGTCCCGGCTTCTTCGAGAAGCAACCCTATATGAGTTTCGGCGCCGGTGTGGATAATGCTTTTCATCCTTCGCGACAGGGCCGGGTATGCCCCAATGTGTATGCCGCAGGTGCCGTCCTCGGTGCATACGACGGGCTTTCGGAAGGTTCGGGCTCGGGAGTAGCGATACTTACGGCTCTGCATGTGGCCGACCTTATTCTCAATTCATGATGCAATGGAGTACCAAGTACGAAATATAAGTCCGGATAACTTCGAACAGTGCATAAAGTGCACAATATGCACGGTGTACTGCCCTGTGCTTGCCGTCAATCCCGACTATCCGGGGCCGAAACAGGCAGGCCCCGACGGCGAACGATATCGCCTGAAGAATCCCGTTTTTTATGACTCTGCGCTGAAGTACTGCCTGAACTGCAAGCGCTGTGAGGTGGCATGCCCATCGAATGTGAAAATCGGCGATATAATCCAGCGTGCGCGTATGCGCTACGACGGCTCGCCTATAAAGTTGCGCGACCGTATTCTGGCGAATACCGATTTTATGGGTTCTGCCGCCTCGGCTATGGCCCCGGTGGTGAACTTCATGCTGCGGCGCCGTGTGGTGAAGGCGGCTATGGGTTCTATACTCGAGATTGACCGCCACAGGGAGTTTCCCGAGTATTCACGCAAGACATTCGAGAGCATTTACCGCAAGCTTGCCGACAGTCAGAGCGCATACCGGCGTCGGGTGGCGTACTTCCACGGCTGCTATGTAAACTATAACTATCCTCAGCTCGGCCTTGACCTCATAAGGATTGTCAATGCCGCAGGATATGGCGTGGACTTACTCGAAAAGGAGCGCTGCTGTGGTGTGGCCAAAATTGCAAACCGTCTGTTCGATAGAGCCCGGGCCGATGCCCGCCATAATATGGAAGCCGTGCGTAAGGCTACGGCCCGCCATGAGGATGTGCTCTTCACAGGCAGCACTTGTGTATTTACCATGCGCGATGAATATCCACACCTGCTCGATACGGCAAATGCCGATGTGCGCGACAGTCTGATGCTCGCTACAGTGTGGCTTGCACGAAAGGTGGCTTCAGGCGACATAAGGCTTGTATTCCGTCCCGACTATCGCAAGCGCATCACCTATCACACGGCATGCCACATGCAGAAACTCGGCTGGGCCATTTACTCGATTGACCTACTCAAGAGCATACCGGGTGTAACGTTCGTTCCGGTCGATTCGCAGTGCTGCGGCATTGCCGGCACATACGGGTTCAAGAAAGAAAACTATGTCACGTCGCAGGCTATCGGTGCCGAGCTTTTCGGAAAGCTGCGGCGAGCCGCTCCCGATGTTGTGGCCACCGACTGCGAGACTTGCAAGTGGCAGATAGAGAGCAACACGGGTCTTGCGGTGGCAAATCCTATAAGTATAATAGCCGAGGCGCTCGACTATGATGCCACACGGCGAGCAAACCTTTGAATTTAATCTAATACCTTATAATATTGGAAAACATCTATGCAGGCTGGGATGCAGCCACTGTAAAACGCTATAAATCGTGGCAGATGCGTACCATCATAGTCTCTATGGTCGGCTACGCCATATATTATTTTGTACGTAAGAACTTCTCGATTGCCATGCCGGGGCTGACAGCTCAGTATGGCATATCCAATACCAGCTTCGGTATCGTCATCGGTATAGGCTCGCTGATTTACGGTCTTTCACGCTTTATCAACGGTTTTGTGGTAGACCGCTTCAGCGCCCGTGTCATCATGGCAGTGGGATTGCTTCTGTGCGCGGCGTCCAACTTCGCCTTCGGTTTCGGCGTGAACATAAGCTCGTGGCTTACGGGAGTGGATGCCGGGCCTGACTTCATCAATATGCTTGTACTGGTAATGGCTGTGACGATAGTGCTCAATCAGCTTTTTCAGGGTGTTGGCTATCCGCCTTGCGCGCGCCTGCTGCCGTCGTGGATACATCCGTCGGAGCTTGCCACCAAGATGTCGATATGGAATACTTCGCACTCGATAGGCGCTGCGCTTGCAGTGGTGGTGTGCGGATATATAATGGGTACAATGGGTCAGGATTTAAGCTCCGATGAGTCGGTGATACGTACTGTGGCCGCCAATCTCGGCCTCAACCCTGCCGACAGCTCGAATATGGAGACTATTCTCGGCTATGCCCGACACTGGGATGCCTGGCGCTGGTGCTTCTGGCTGCCTGCATGTCTGGCGGTGGCAGGTGCGGCATGGCTATATGTGGGCCTGCGCGATGACCCCCGTTCGGTCGGACTCCCCGAGCTGCCCGGAACCAAGACCGGCTCCAAGGTCGACTCAGGGGCGAAAGACCCTGCCCGCGGCCGCTTCCTGAAAGTAATGGTGTGGACAAACCGCTGGATTTGGACGCTGTGTATAGCCAACGTATTTGTATATGTGATGCGTATGGGCATACTCGACTGGGGGCCGAAGTTTCTTACCGAAGCTCGCAATATGTCGATAGAAGATGCCGCATGGTCAGTAGGTCTGTTCGAGATTTTCGCCATTGTAGGCACCGTTTGCTCAGGTTGGGCCACCGACCATATATTCAAGGGCAAGTCCCATCAGATGTGCCTCGTGTGCATGGTGGGTGCATCGCTGTTCATGGGTATTTTCATTCTCTTCCCGCAACTACCCGTGGTACTTTCCATAATAATACTGGCGATGGCCGGATTTTTTGTCTACGGCCCGCAGGCACTGATAGGCATTGCCTCTGCCAACCATGCTACCAAGGAGGCTTCTGCCACGGCAAACGGGCTGGCCGGCATATTCGGCTATGCCGGTTCGTTCCTTTCGGCCATTGGCATAGGTATAGTGGCCGACCATTGGGGTTGGAACATGGTATTCTACATCATAGTCGGTGTGGGTGTGCTCGGCGCAATCACATTTGTGACTATGTGGCGCGCACCCCGCGACGGCTATGCCCGCAGCAATGCGTTCTACGACAAAGAGAAGCAGTAAACGTAAAAATATATTATGACATATCAATCACCGATGAGCCATAGCGAACTCATGGCAGCGCTTGCCCGCGTGCGCCATGTGGCTCTGGATATGGACGGTACCATTTATCTCGGTTCTCGTCTGTTCGACTTCACCAAGGGCTTTCTCCAATCGCTCACACAGCTGGGTATAGGATATTCGTTCCTTACCAATAATCCGACCCGAAGTATCGCCGACTATCTGACCAAGCTCGCCGGCCTTGGAATAGATGCCACTCCCGAGCAGATGTATACCACATCTACGGCGACGATAGAGTATATAAAGGCCACAATGTCTGGGGTACGCACACTTTTTGTGGTGGGTACGCCAAGCATGGAGGCTGAATTCCGTAATGCCGGGTTCGAGCTTACCGCCTGCAACGCCGCTTCTCTGCCCGACGCACTTGTGGTGGCCTTCGATACCACGCTGACATACGACAAAATGTGCCGTGCAGCGTATCTCGCGCAGCAGGGCGTGCCATATATTGCCACCAATCCCGACCGTGTGTGCCCGACCGACCTTCCTACCGTTCTGCCCGACTGCGGCTCGCTATGCAAGGCCATTGAGCACGCCACAGGCCGCAAGCCGGATATAGTGATAGGCAAGCCCAATCCAGATATGCTTACGGGTATACGCCGTCGCCACTGTCTCGCTCCCGAGGAGATTGCGATGTGCGGCGACCGCATCTACACCGATGTGGCCATGGCTTTCAATGCCGGCGCACTTGGAGTGCTTGTGCTGTCGGGAGAGACGACTCTTGATACAGCCTTGGCGGCTGAGCGCATGCCCGATGTCGTAGCCCGTGATATTGCCGCTTTCGGCAGTCTTTTGCGAGAGGCGCGGGGCCTTTAACGCAATGATACTGTATAAACGCCAACGAGGCACCGCTTCACAGTGGCGCCTCGTTGGTAATAAACCAATCATTATCACATTTCTTGCAATGGAAAAGTAAATTCCTTACTTGTATATATGAAACACCGGCGCCCCCAAAAAGGTTCGGACGCCGGTGAATTTTTTTGAAAAAAGGTTTATCGCTTACTTTATTATGGTCTTAGTCACCTTGTTACCCTGCACGCGGATGTATGCTCTGCCTGCCTGGGGCGAGGCAACCGGCATACCCTGAAGGTTGTAGTAGCGCACGGGTGCGTTATCTTCGGCAGAGATGTTTTCCACGCCGGTCGAATTGGTGCTGTAGGCATTGCTGAACTGCGATTCGCCTGCGGAGTAGAGCACTGTCACGTGGTAGGTGTGGTCGCCGTCGCCGCTGTCAATGTCTTCGTATTCATTCTCTTCTACGGGTTCGGTGTTAAGCAGAACGCCGTCGCGGTATACGTTGTAACCGTTGATAGAGAAGGCTGCGGGGTCGCCGACGGGAATGTAGGTGATGTCGTCTACCATGAGGAGGTATTTGCCGAACGAGATGTTGCGGATAGCGAAGCGCTTGGCGCCGTCGGGAAGGTCGATGTTGTAAGTTGTGAACTCCGAAGGAACGTTTTCAATGGTTTTTACCGAGATAAAGTCGGCCGGGTCGACAGAACCGGTGGAGTAGAGAACCTCGAAGGTCTCGAGAAGGTTTTGGTCTGTACCGTAGCTGCGTGCGTTCACAGTTATCGTCTGAGCGCCTCCGTATAGCTCTGGCGAGATTGCCCAGTCGTCGTTCTGCGCGTATCCGGGTTCGTGTATACCGTCGCTTACGAAGCCTGAAACCATAGATGCGAGGAATTTGGAGCCGGAAAGTGTGGAAAGCGTGCCGTTGTTGAAGTCGTCGTGCTTGTTGTCGAATACCCACCAAGACTGTTCGGAGTAGTCGGGGATACCGGGCATATTACCTGTACTGAAGCCTGCAATCAGTGCCTTGTCCATGTCCACGAGAACCCATTCGCCAACTTCGGTGTTGGCCCACGACTGGTATTGCTCAAAGGTTTCGAGAGTTTCGTAAGGCTGAGCTTTTTGTGTATCGGGTTCGCCCCACTGCAGGCGTATGGTGCTGCCGTTCTTTTCGCCGGAGAGGTCGGTTACAGTAGGATATGCGTTGCGTCGCACTGTTGTGGGAGCGGCAGTCACTTCGTTGTTCGAGGCGTCCTGGTCGGCAGCGTATGTCACGCGTGCGCTATAGGTAACTTTTTCAGGGTCTGTTACAGAGTGTGTGCGTTCGAAGGCTACAGTCTTGAACTCGCCGGTTTTGAGGCCGGAGCCGTCGAAATTGTCTACTTTTGTGCCATTGCACAGTAGCTCTACGGTATACGCGTCGATTGGGTCGGAGCCGTTGTTTACTATAGTTACTTTTACGTCGAAGGGTTCGCTGGTGCGTGCGGTTGCCGGAGCCTCAATGTCGGCGGCACGAAGGTCGTACTGATAGATATTGCTGATAGCGATTGCATCAAGGTGCAGCTCGGTGCTGTTGTTGCGGAAGCCTGTGATTGTGGCGCGCACGGTCTTGCCTTTGAAGTTATCGAGTCGGAATATGTACTTGTTCCAGCCCATGCCGGGTACGAAGGCCGGAAATTCGGCCACGGTTCCGTCGGTGGCTGTTACCGTAACCTGTACCTCGTTGTCTTTCGGGTCGGCGGGGATGATGTTGTAGGTGTAGAAGTTGATAGTTGGAGCGGGCATGTCGGCGATGTCGACAAGGCCGAAGTTGATAGCTGCGGCGCCACCGATGCCGCCGGTAAGGAATATCATGCCGTTGTCGCCGTCGGCGGCGCTGATGTCCTCAAAGTCTATCCACGGCTGCCAGTAGTTGTTGCCTAAATCGGTGACAGGCATTGATGTGGTGATAGTGGTGGGACGTCCGTTGGGGAAGGATTCTATGAAGGGAGCGGCGTATGGTTCGCCCATAGGCACTGCTGCTGCAACAGCCTCCGCAGCAGCGCCTTCGGCTGTCTTGGCTACTACCGAGTAGCTGTAGAACTGCTGAGTGGCGTCTTCTGGGGTGAAGGCATCGTCGAACTCGAGAACCTTGATGCCTGTGGCAATCTTCTCTTTTTCCGAGCTTTTATAGAGAGGAGCGCGATATACGTCGTATTTGATGATAGAGGCGGCTATGGGGTACCCGTCCTTGTCAAGCGAAGGGGCGTTCCATGTTATTTTGGCCGAAGTGTTGCCGGTGTTTACCGCTATGACACCTACAGCCGGAGTGGGGGTGTTCACACCTACAAAGGTTTTTGCTTCGGCAGGTTCGCCGGGGCCGTTTGCATTGTAGGGAGTTACAGTATAGGTGTATATGGCGCTTGTGGCTACGGCATCGGTAAACGACTGATGCGAGTCTTTGGCCGGAGCATCGATAGTATGCACGAGCTGGCCTTCGCGGCGTATTTCCACTTTGGTAAGCTCTGTGAGGTCGCTGCCGTCTTTGGCTTTGCTCGGAGTGATGAACTCTACAGCCACCTTTTTCAGTCCGTTGGCATCGGGGATGAGTGTGAGGTCGCTCACAGGCATGGGGGTGGAAAGGGCTACACCTGCGGCAATAGATATTTGTGCTACGCCGAGTGTGCCGCCGCATTTGCCTGTGGCATGTATGCCGAGGTAGTAGTCGGCGGTGTGGTCGACAGCTATGGTGAAGGTCTTTGTCCAAAGGCTGTTGCCCGGATATTCGCCGAGGTTAGATGCGCTCGTCGGCAGAAGGGTTGTTGTCATGGACTCGGAATTTTTTTCGTCGCCGAGCATAATTTCGAAGCAGGAGTCATAGGATGCAAAGATGAACTTTGCCATGATGACTGTCACCTGATATGTCTTGCCGGTCTCAAAGGTAATACCCGGACTGATGAGCCAGTCGTTATGTGTTCCTGAGCTGATTTTTGCGTAGGTGCGCTCTGCTACGGGAGTCTTTTCTCCGTCGAGGTTGTCAAACCTGGAGGTGTTGCTGCTTGCAACCCAAGTCTTTCCGTCGTTGTTGGCGTCTTCGACTGCAAACCCGAGTTCGGTGAAGCTGTCGCCATTGAAATTGGTGAAATAGTGGGTGGCGTCCTGGGCCGGCGCCACAAGGGCTGTGGAGAGGAGCGAGAGCCCTAAAAGTAAGGATTTTCTCATAGGATATATGATAAAAATGATTTGTATTTCGGTTTACTTTACAGCGATTTTTATTGCGCTGCTTCCTTCAGGAACAATGATGTACAGACCTGCCGAGGGGAGTTCGAAGCTTTGTATGTAAGATGCCAGAGTGGCGCCGGTGAGGTTGTAGACGCTGAATGGACTTTCGGCGCTTACGGTTCGGTTGTGTACGCTCACTGCCACAGAGGGGGCTGTCTGCATTGACGCTTCGCTTGAGGCTCCTGTCGTCACGGCTTCCTCATAGGAGGGTAGCGACAGCAGTGTGCCGTCGGTGGCTGTGACGCGATAGAAATATTGGCGGTTGGTGTCGAGGCCGCTTACTGTATGTGCGGTGACGTTACCGACCGAGCGGTTGTCATAGCCGTCTACTGTCACGGGTATGAGCTTGCCGTAGGCTGTAAGCACCACATCGTCGATTGCTACGGCACCCTTTGCGGGGCGTGCGAACTGAATTTTCACGCGTCGTGCATTGCGGTCGTTGATATTAACGGAAACGGTTGAGCCGCCTTTTTCGGTGATTATGTATGCGTTGCGAACCTCTTTCCACTCGTTGTCGGAGAATGTATAGACTATGAGGCGCTCGCTGTCGGTGGTGCCGTTGCCTCGATGCCAGAAGCTTATGGACTCAATGCCGTCGGGATAGTCGCGAGATATGAGTTCGTCGCCGTCGGTCGAGAGGCGGAGCGACGGAATGGAGTTGCCGCAGTACGATGCCATGCCGTAGCTTGCGCGCGATGTGCAGCTCCATCCATCGGGCAGGTCTTCGGCACCGCCGTCGAAGCCGAAGCTCTCGTCGACAGATGTGCCATTGGCGAGGTAGTATACAGTAAGCAGGTAGTCGGTAGCACCGTCGAGTGCGCTCCAGCGAGCTGTGAAAGATGTCTCGGTAATGCTCTCGGCGGCAAGTAGCTCAGGTCTGAAATAATCGAAAGTCGGGTCGGCTGTTGTTACGAATACCGGCTCCGATTCGGTGCTTCCGTAGAAGCCGTCGTCGGCAGTGACGGTATATGCGCACTTCTGCTGCGGGGATAGGCCGGAGAATGTGCAGGATGTGCCGCCGGTCACGTAGCGTGTTTCGTGTAGCGGCGGCATATCGTCGTTGTACGAGGCGCGTGCATGGCTGTCGGCCGAAGGTTGTTCGGTGTAGAGATTTACCCAATAGCCGACAGCGCCCTCGCAGGCTTCCCAGTGTGCGGTGAACGATGCCGGAAGTATGTTGTCGGCTTCGGCAGTGGCAGGCGTTTCAATATCGGCGTGCCCGGTGCCGTTGCGCATTACCAGACGCTCGCCAAGCTCGGTTATATCGCTGATAGATATACCGGTATCGGCTCCGCTCCACGTGAGCAGTGCCGGAGTAGTGTTTGCACTGAGGCTTGTAATGCCACTTGCTCCTGGGAACGTGTCGCCGTTCTGAGTGGCGAGGTCTCTGATGTCGTCGGCCTCGATAATATCGACACGGTTGTATGTTTCGTCGTTGTTCACCTGATTTGTCCTCCAGGCATCGGCATCGTAGTGTACGTGCCATACCAACATTCCGTGGCCGGGGATGTATGTATCCCAACCGTTCTGCTGCCGGTTTTCGAAGATGAAATACTCGTTGGGGTCGGAGGTGTTGAGGATGTAAGCGTCGTTGTTCTCCAGCGGCTTGATAGCCACATTGGTATTATCGGGCAGAGGTTTGAGGTCGATGTACCCGAGAGATGCTCGTTCCCAGGCAGAGAACTGCGGTGGTGTGCAACCGTCGTTGTTGTAGGGGCCGTAGTCCATTGCCGAATAAGCTCCGGGGGTGAAGCATTTCTTGTTATAGTTGGTAGTATAGAGGTCGGGCAGCCCCATTACGTGACTGAACTCATGTACGAAGGTGCCTATGCCTACAGGGCGGTATCCGTGGCCGATGTCGGAAAGCTCCCACTCGTTGCAGCAGGCGTAGCGGTTCAGGCGTACGTTGTCGAAAGTATAGATAGAGCCGGGCTCGGCAGCGTTCAGAGTCCAGGCATGCGGCCATACGCAGTCGGAACTGCCTCCCGACGCCTCTCCGCGGCCTGCATATACTACAAATACATTGTCGATATATCCGTCGCCGTCGCGGTCGAACCGGCTGAAATCCACCGTGGCATTGAGCTGTCGGCAGGCTTCGATTACCATTTTTTGGGGTGCGTTGTCCTGTCCGTAGGCATCGTTGCCTCCATAGTATTCCTGATTTTTCTGTAGTGTTACCGGCCCCATTATTTCAAATTCGGGCTTGAACATACCGTTCGACGAGTTTATGAACCAGTCGCGTGCAGAGCCTGTCGCATAGTAGTCGGAAAACCCTTCTTCGTTGAGCAGGCGGGTGAAATAGTCTTTAGGGTCGGACAAATTGAACTTCACATCTTGATACTCTACAAGCACAACAGCCACTTTCTGCTCTCCGAAGGGCGGAAATGTTGTACCCTCAACAAGCCCCGGAACTACTCTTCGCGGGGCTGTCGCTGCGCCGGCATCGAGTCGGGTTGCGCGTGCCGACGCTTTTACACGTGACTTAGACGGCGTCAGGCGCCCTTTGGAGTCGATGTCAGCAGGGATAAAAGAGTTGCCCTGACGCATTAGCAGAGAGCCGTCGTCCTCGCACACGTAGTAGTGAAAGTTCTCGTCGCCGTAAAGACGCACGTTGCAGCTTGTACCGTCGGTATCGGTTACTGATATCACCCCTTGCCGGGCAGGGATTGCAGAGGCGAGACCTGCGCTAAGACATAGCGCGGCAATAGCAGAGAAGTGTTGTTTTGACATTTGAGTTGCTTTGTACTAAAATATGGTGACAAATGTTTGCAAAGTTGCTTTATCGGTCAAAAAGTGCTTTGTCGACTACACCTGCAAAGGTAGGCATTTTTTTTGCATCTGCAAGCCTTAGGCATCTTATAGTGTGTCAAAACAAAAAAAAGATGCACTTTTGGTGCATCTTGAAGTCCTTTTGCGGTATTTTGCGGAAGTGTCAGCTGCGTATTGCGGAGAGAAATTCGGCACGGAGAGCGGGGTTCTCTTCAAACACGCCGTTGTAGTGCATGGATGTGGTGGCGGAGTGCTGTTTCTCTACACCCCTCATCTTCATACATAAGTGTTCGCCTTCGCAAACCACTATAACACCGAGGGCGTCGAGAGATTTGCGTACCTGCTCGCAGAGCTGCATGGTGAGGCGCTCCTGTACCTGCAGGCGGCGTGCGTATACATTTACTATGCGGGCAAGCTTGCTGAGGCCCACTATTTTTCCGTTAGGTATATATCCTATGCTTATTTTACCGAAGAAAGGGAGAATATGGTGCTCGCACATGGAGTAGAACTCGATGTCTTTCACTACAATGAGCTGTGAGCCTTCGTGGTCGAATACAGCCTGACTCATTGTTGAGTCGGGGTCGGAACGGTAGCCCGAAGTGAGAAACCATAGCGCTTTGGCTGCGCGCACGGGCGTTTTCAGCAGACCTTGTCGGGAGGGTTCCTCGCCAAGGAGTCGTATTATGCTGTCAATATGACTTGCTATGGCCTCGATGCGTTCCTGTTCGCCAAGTTGTTGCATGTTATTATAGAAAATCAGTCGGTTAGGTTTATCCTGTCGCGGATTATACGGAGGTATGGAGCCAGCCCGGGGAAGGCGTACCTTATTTCTGCCATCATTGCTTCTGCCTCGGCACGGGAACAGAAGTCGCCGGCTTTTACTTGCCAGTATGGCGAGTTGAACGAGACGTATGTGCGCATTTCGGGGAAGCGTGCCGCTACGCGGGCGTTATAAGCCTCGGCGTTGCTGCGCGCTGTGCGCGGATTGTTGTCGTCGTATATCTGCACCCGGTATCCCGAGTGTGTCTGCTGGGAGTGGTGTTGTGTTTCGGTATGGGTGTCGGCTTCGCAGGTATTGGCTCTGGCAAGCCGGGCAGCCATTGCTTCAGGCTGGTCTATAGATATGTTTCCAGAGGCATTTATTGTCTGCACTATGCCCTGGGTTTCGGAGGGAGTATGGGCATATAGCCACAGCGGTGCTGTCACCGCTGTGGCTATAGCTATGATAGTTTTGAATTGCATCGGCATCAGAATGCGTTGACGATGCCCATGAAGTCGGCGCACTTGAGAGCTGCACCGCCGATGAGACCACCGTCTACGTCGGGCTTGGCGAAGAGCTCGGCAGCGTTGGAGGGCTTGCAGCTGCCGCCGTAAAGGATAGAAGTGTTGTCGGCTACTTCCTGGCCGTATTTGCCTGCGATGACGCTGCGGATGTGTGCGTGCATGTCTTCGGCCTGTTCGGCGGTAGCGGTCTTGCCTGTGCCGATAGCCCATACGGGTTCGTAGGCGAGTACGATTTTGCCGAAGTCTTCAGCCGAGAGGTTGAAGAGGCCTTCTTCTACCTGACGGGCAACGACGTCGTTGAAAGTGTCGTTTTCACGTTCTTCGAGCACTTCGCCTATGCAGAAGATGGGGGTGAGGCCGTTTGCGAGGGCGAGGGCAACTTTTTCGCGGAGAGTCTCGGAAGTTTCGCCGTAGTACTGGCGGCGTTCGGAGTGGCCGAGGATTACATATCCTGCCCCGGTCGAGGCAATCATCGATGCGGATACTTCACCGGTGTATGCGCCTTTTTCGTGGTCGGCGCAGTTTTCGGCACCGAGACCGAGTACATTGCTGTCGATAACGTCAGCAACGGGGCAGAGGTGGGTGAAGGGTACGCAGATAACTACGTCGCAGTTTGTTTTAGAGCCTTTAAGGGCTTCGTTGACTTCTTTGGCAAGGGCAACACCTTCGGCTACGGTGGTGTTCATCTTCCAGTTGCCGGCTACGATATTCTTTCTCATTTTGTTGAAAAATGTTATGATATTTTTTTGACTTCTTTTTCAGAGCGCAAAGTTACATATTTTTTTCTTTACGGCGAGCAAAGAGCCTCAATATTTTGGGAGATAGGCTCAGCATGTATATTATGGCCATTATTGCCGCGTATGCAGCAAGAATGTAAGCGTTGAGGCGCCCGTCGTCGATAGGCTCTACTTCAGTAGGATTTTCCATAGAGCCTCCTACCGAGGCCAGTGAGCGTTTCCAGCGTATGATGCCGTCGTCGTCGACAAACACCAGAGCGGCGTCGCCCCGTGCAAGCTGCTTCAGAGAGGTGTCTTCAGCAGAGTATATCTCGAAGCGCGGGCGCATCAGCTCGGCCCATTTGCCGAGGGCGTCGCCCGAAGTGCCTGCCACTCCTATTGTGGTGATGCCGAGCGAGTCGGCGCGTTCGGCTATGGTGTTTACATAGTGTGTGTACGAGAGAAACGACATGTCGGGGTGGGGTACAATCAGAAACAGCGCAGGTGTGGCATCCGCGAGCTCGTCGTTTATCGCGTTGCCGTCGTTGTCACGTATTTCGAAGCCGGCTTCCGGGGCCGACAGTTCTTCTCCGACCATGTCTACGAAAGTCCACGAGCTGTCGGGCAGCTCGGAGAGTCCGAACTGGCGGCGCTCGCCGTCTCTCTCATATATATAATATGTGTCGGGAGTATCTTGCGCGGTCTCGGCGAAGAGAGGTGTGCCAACTTTGTAGGGCCGGAAATCTACGAGCGGCTGTACGTTGAAGCCTGTCAGCGACAACAGAAGCGGGTAGGCGAGCGATGCAGTAATCACGAGCCACTGGATTGGTGCGGCGTAAAGTCCTGCGACTCTGCGGTTATACAATATAAGAAAAACGATGAGGCCGGTAAGGACTATGTTCTTGGCGAGAGTGGCTGCGTTTGAAATCACGATGAAGTCGCCGAAGCACCCGCAGTCCGATACAGGGTTGTACATGGCGATATACACTGTGAGCGGCAGCATAAATGCCATCATGGCGGCGGCCGTCCACACGGAGGTGCGCTTGAGTGCTCCCACTGCAATGAGTATGCCTGTGCAGAACTCTACACACGATAGCGCAATGCTGGGGGCGAGTACCAGCTCACGCGGCAGCACGTATCCCCATGCGGCAATGTACTCGTTGACCTTGAGCAGGAAGCCCCAGGGGTCTATTGCCTTGGCCCAGCCGGATATTATAAACGTGACGCCTACGGCTATTCGGGCTGCCCATACCGCAGCGGCGGTAAGGTGCCGCTTAGTTTTCGGGGTCATCGGTGAGTTTTATTATGCCGAATACGGCATAATTTATCATGTCGAAGTAGTTTGCGTCGATGCCTTCCGACACGGCCGTGGCGCCCTGGTGGTCTTCGATTTCTTTGGTGCGCTCTATTTTGCAGAGTATGAGGTCTACGTACGACAGCACACGCATTCCGCGCCATGCCTCGTTGTAGTCGGTATTCTTTTTTATCATCAACTCCATAGCCTCGGCTGCGATAGAGTCGTAAAGTTCGATTGCGCGGGCGGTGTTGATGTCTTTGCAGTCGGCATATCCCAGACGCAGCTGTATTATGCCGATAATACCGTAATTAACGATGCCGATAAATTCTGGCAGTATGCCTTCGCCCACGGCCGACTGGCCTGCGACCTGAAGGGTGCGTATGCGTTTTGCCTTGATAAATAGCTGGTCGGTAATGGCTTCGGGACGCATTATGCGCCATGAGGGACCGTAGTCGCCGAGTTTGGCGACGAAAACCTTGCGGCAGGCTGCGAGAGCCTCGCGGAACTGGGTGTTTGTATCGGGCATTGAGATATAGTCGTTGATATTTATAATGCAAAATTAACAAATTCCGACGATTAAATACTCCGATTTGAAAAAAAAGCTTTGTGTTGGCCGTCGGTTATCAACAATAAAATGAGTTTTCAACATCCGGACTGTTTTTCGTGGAACAAAGTTTTGGTGTTTCACGATTATTTGCTTACTTTGCCCAATAATCTCTCACACAAAGCAATTCTATGGGAAAAATCATAGCTATAGCAAATCAGAAAGGCGGAGTCGGCAAGACCACCACGACCATAAACCTGGCCGCGTCGCTTGCCGCCGAGGGCAAAAAAGTCCTCATTATCGACGCCGACCCTCAGGCCAATGCCACTTCAGGCTATGGCATAGACCCCCGCACCATGACCACTTCGATTTACGAGTGTATGGTGGATTCCTATCCTCTTGACGGCTCGGAGGTTGCCACATGTATGGAAGGTCTCTTCCTTATAGGTTCGCGCATTGACCTTGCCGGTGCCGAAATAGAGCTTATCAACAAGCCCGACCGCGAAAGGGTGCTTCTGCGTCTGCTCGCTCAGGTAAAGGATAAATACGACTTTATACTTATTGACTGCTCGCCTTCGCTCGGCCTTATTACTGTTAACGCCCTCACGGCCGCCGACTCGGTTATAATCCCTGTACAGGCCGAGTATTTCGCTCTTGAAGGCATTAGTAAGCTGCTCAATACCATACGTATTATAAAGAGCCGTCTCAATACCTCGTTGGAGATAGAGGGCTTCCTGCTCACGATGTACGATGCCCGTCTGCGTCTTGCAAATCAGATTTACGAGGAGCTGAAAGGCCATTTCGCCGAAATGGTGTTCGATACGGTTATTCCTCGTAATATTCGTCTGAGTGAAGCTCCAAGCCACGGCCTGCCCGCATTGCTGTACGATGCCGACAGCCGAGGCGCTACGAGTCATCTGCTGCTTGCAAAAGAATTGATAAACAAAAACAAACGGCGTCATCGTGTTGCCGTGTAACGGTCTGTCTCTAAGGTGGGACTTGCGTTTGAACATGATAAGTGATGTTCGAATGTCTTTTTTTTGCCCTGCCTTTAGATTTGCCGGAACGGATAGAAATTATTAATTTTGTCTCCTCTATAATATCGAGGCCCTTCGGGGCTTGACGCATATATAACAATCGCATAAGTAATGCCAATCAAACGCAGTGCCCTTGGCCGAGGACTTGATTCCCTCATATCAATGGACGATGTGCCCGCAAGCGGCTCGTCGGCTATAAATGACATACCTTTGGCTTCCATTTCGCCTAACCCTGAGCAGCCCCGCACGAATTTCGACGATGATGCGCTCGAAGAGTTGGCGGCGTCCATTCGTCAGATAGGCATAATACAGCCGCTGTCGCTCCGAAAGACCGGCCCCGACACCTATCAGATTATTGCCGGAGAACGTCGTTACAGAGCGGCACACATGGCAGGCCTGCAGTCGGTGCCGGCATATATACGCACGGCCAACGACGCCGAGCTGACCGAAATGGCGCTTATCGAGAATATTCAGCGCGAAGACCTCAATGCCATAGAGATTGCGCTGACGTTCCGTAAACTCATCGAACAGTATAATCTCACACAGGAGCGTCTGAGCGAACGTATAGGCAAAAAGAGGGCTACTATAGCCAACTTTCTGCGTCTGCTCAAACTTCCGGCCGAGGTGCAGCTCGGATTGCGCGACAAGCGCGTGGATATGGGCCATGCGCGGGCGCTGCTCACTATTTCCGACCCGGCACTCCAACTTAAGCTGTACAACGAAATCCTTAAACAGGGTCTGTCGGTGCGCAGGGTAGAGGAGCTTGCCAAAGCATACGAGAACGGTGCTTTGGCGCAGCCTGCACCGCAACGCAGTGCCATGCGCCAAAGCGACTACGATGTGCTCAAAAGACATCTGTCGGCAACGTTCCGCACCCCCGTGCAGTTTGCTTGCGATAAGCAGGGCCGCGGCCGTATAACATTCCCCTTCAAGAATGAAGACGAGCTCGAACGCCTAATCACACTTTTTGACTCTCTCAAACATCAGGATGATAACCGCGAATAAGTCATATCTCAATGTTGCCGTGCGTGCTGTTGTGTCCGGTGTGTGTATGCTTTTGGCATTCTCTGCCGCGGCACAGAGCGAGCGTCTGCCCGTAAAGCACCATCATGTCGCAGCCGATACGATTGCCGGGCGCCCCGACAGTGTCGAGATAGTGCTCGGCGATGTCGACCTGCGCGGCATCATAGCCGCTCCCGACTCCGCCTTGGTGCAGAAATCGCCCTACGACAGGTGGGAGGAGCGTGAGGTGGCCTTCAATCCCGACCCGACACGTGCTGTGTGGATGGCAGCCCTTTTTCCCGGTCTCGGCCAGTTGTATAACCGCCGCTACTGGAAGCTGCCTATCGTTGTTGGCGCTTACATGGGCCTGGCCTATGCCACAACGTGGAACAACGGTATGCTTACCGACTATACCAAGGCTTACCGGGATATAATGGATAGTGACCCCGGCACAAATTCGTATATGAACTTCTTCCCGCCGAATACACAGGAAAGCGACCTCGACCGCACCTGGCTGACAAATGTGCTCCAGTCCAGAAAGAATTACTTCCGTCGTAACCGCGACCTGTGCATAATAGCTATGGTAGGCGTATATCTTGTGGCGATGGTCGACGCTTACGTCGATGCGTCGCTTTCGCATTTCGATATCACCCCGGAGCTTTCGATGGATGTCTCGCCGGCTCTCTTTCAGGAAGCGCGCGGAATGAAGCCATCGATAGGTCTTGTATGGGCCTTGAATTTTTAGAGGACTTTTACCTCCTCCTAATCAGGATACACTCTAAAACGCATTGTCACACATATAATGAAACTACTTAAAATATTTATTGCAGTATCGTCTCTTACTGTTGGTGCGCCGACGTGGGCACAACAGGCATCGTCGGTGCTTTCGGTGTCGGATAACTCCATGACTCCCTCTATTGTGATGCCCGAAAGCTTCGAGACCGACACAAAGGCCATGCTGGAAAACTGGTATCTGAGGAACTATACCGTACTCGACTATAAGCCAGAGGGAAAGTCGGAGGGCGATTTCTCCGACGAAACTCTTCTTGAGCGTCTTGGCGCACTTCCCACCGAAATTGAGATGCCGTTGAACTCTGTGGTGAAAAACACTATAATGTTCTATGCGCGTCGCCGGCAGCTGGTGGAGAACATGCTTGGCCTCAGCCTTTACTACATGCCTATATTCGAGGAAGCGCTTGAGCGTCACAAGATGCCGCTCGAACTCAAATACCTGCCTGTTATAGAGTCGGCCTTGGTGCCGACAGCAGTGTCGAGGGCAGGAGCCGCCGGTCTGTGGCAGTTCATGCCGCCTACGGCCACAGGGCTGGGCCTGGAGGTAAATACTCTTGTAGACCAGCGCCGCGACCCTTATCTGGCTTCGGATGCTGCCGCCCGCTACCTCAAGCAGCTCTATCAGACATACGGTGACTGGTCGCTTGCTATCGCTTCGTATAACTGTGGCCCCGGCAACGTGAACAAAGCCTTGCGACGTGCAGGTGGCGGCAAGCATGACTTTTGGGAAATATACCCCTTCCTGCCGAAGGAAACACGCGGATATGTGCCTGCCTTTATTGCCGCTAACTATATAATGCGGTATCATAAAGACCACGGCATCTCTCCCGTGCTTGCAAAGCGTCCGATAGTTACCGATACAGTACACGTGAGCCGCCGTGTGCATTTCGACCAGATTTCGGAAGTGATGGATATTCCAATCGATGAGCTGCGTGCGCTAAACCCACAGTTCAGAAAAGACATCATCCCTGGTGATATTCGCCCGTACTCTCTTGTTCTCCCTTCGCTGCAGGCCTATGCATATGTGGTGAACGAGGACTCGATTGTAAACCACAATGCGTCGAAATATGCGCGTCGCGGCGTTGTTGAGCCTGCCACAGGGGCCGTCTCGGGACGTGATTCACGCGGTGAGTATTACGACGAGGAGGTCATAAAATATCACAAGGTCAAGAAGGGCGAGACGCTGACCAAGATAGCCAAAAAATATGGTGTGACAGTGAGAGCTATACGCAAGCTCAATAAAGTAGGCAAAAGTGTAAGAGCCGGCAAGACTCTTAAAATCAAAACTGTTCAGCGCCGCTATAAACCGGCTCCTGTTTTAGAGCCTGAAGAAGTTAAGACTGCCGAACCCGAAACGCCGGTAGCTCAGCCGTCGGAGGCACCGTACGATAGTTGTGCTGTTGCGGCACCTGTCGATACTGTAGCTGCCGTGCCTGTAACTGAGGCTTCTGCCGTAGCTGCCGCTTTTGCGCAGAGCGCTGAAGCGGTGGAAGCCCCCGAGGAAAAGCCCTCCAAGGTCGAACCTGTGGCAGCTCCCGCCACGAAACCCAAGAAGGAGACGGCCAAGCCTGCCACCAAACACAAGCCCAAGGCAGTAACGCATACCGTCCGTCGCGGTGAAAACTTGTCGAAGATAGCCAAGAAATACGGAGTGTCCGTACAGGCTGTCAAGAAGGCCAATAATTTTGCAGGCGACCGTATACAAGTAGGGCAGAAAATAAAGATACCAGCCAAATAATTAACACATAATACTATGAAAATGAAACCAAAAAACGACGTGCCGGCGGCCGATGTCGACCCTGTTGACCTTCCGGAAAACGCCTTTGTCGAGCTTGGCGCCGACGAAGAGTACAGGCCGGTAATGCATCCGGCCCGCGAGTACGCCGAGGTGACGCCTTACTCTGTTATCACCGGTCTGATACTTGCTGTAATATTCAGTGCCGCAGCCGCCTATCTCGGTCTGAAAGTGGGCCAGGTATTTGAAGCCGCCATACCTATCGCTATAATAGCGGTGGGGTTGTCGGGCTGGCTTAAAAAGAAAGATGCTCTTGGTCAGAACGTTATTATACAGTCGATTGGCGCATGCTCCGGCGTGATTGTAGCCGGTACTATCTTTACGCTGCCGGCTCTCTATATCCTGCAATCCACCCACCCCGAAATCACTGTCAACTTCCTTGAAGTGTTCCTGAGCTCGCTCTTCGGCGGTGTGCTCGGTATATTATTCTTCATTCCGTTCCGTAAGTACTTCGTAAAAGATATGCACGGCAAGTATCCTTTCCCTGAGGCTACAGCCACAACGCAGGTGCTTATCAGCGGACAGAGTGCCAAGAGCAACGAGGGCGGCGGTCAGGCCAAGCTGCTTGTGGTGGCTTCGCTCATTGGCGGTCTTTACGACTATATTGTAGCAACTTTCGGATGGTGGTCAGAGGTTGTGACTACTACAGCGTATACCTGGGGGCAGACTATTGCCGACAAGACCAAGTTCGTGTTCTCGTGCAATACAGGTGCGGCTGTGCTTGGCCTTGGCTACATTGTGGGCCTTAAATATGCCTTTGTAATTTTCGCAGGCTCGATATTCGTATGGTGGTTCATCATACCTCTGATGGGCGCTTACGGTTCTGCTGAGATAGCTGCTCTGAGCGCTCCGCAGATATTTGCTGAGTATGCGCGTATGATAGGTATCGGCGGTATTGCCATGGCCGGCATCATCGGTATTGTAAAATCGCGCTCGATTATCGGCCAGGCCGTGGGACTTGCCGCGCGTGAGTTGAAAGGCGCCCCTGCTGATACAAAGACCATACGCTGGCAGCGCGATATCTCGATGAAGCACATTGCATACTTCTCGGCTATTGCGCTTCTCGGCGTGCTCCTCTTCTTCTGGTTCGGCGTGATACACACCTTTTGGCAGGCGCTTGTGGCATGGGTGGTCGTTACTGTTATCGCTTTCCTCTTTACCACTGTAGCCGCCAACGCAATTGCGATTGTGGGCAGTAACCCCGTGAGCGGCATGACTCTGATGACGCTTATCATTGCCTCTGGCGTATTCGTGGCTATCGGGCTTAACGGCACTTCCGGCATAGTTGCATCTATGGTTCTCGGTGGCGTGGTATGTACTGCGCTTTCTATGGCCGGAGGTTTTGTGACCGACCTTAAAATAGGCTACTGGCTTGGTTCCACTCCCCGTAAGCAGGAGAGCTGGAAGTTCCTCGGCACTCTTGTCTCTGCTGCTACTGTAGGTGCTGTGATGCTGATGCTCAACAAGGTGTACGGCTTCACAGGCCCCGACGCTCTTGCCGCTCCCCAGGCAAATGCAATGGCTAAACTGATAGAGCCGATGATGATGGGTGGAGCCACTCCCTGGACACTCTATATCATAGGCGCTGTTCTCGCGCTTATACTCAACTGGCTCGGTGTGCCCGCGCTTGCATTCTGTCTTGGTATGTTCCTGCCTCTCCACCTCAATACCCCGATGCTTGTGGGCGGCCTTGTTAACTACTTTGTAAGCCGCAGCTCCAAAGATGCCGATGTATGCCGTGCCCGTACCGACCGCGGAACACTTATCGCCTCGGGCCTCATTGCCGGCGGCGCTCTCTTCGGCGTATTTGCTGCTATCACTATCTTCTGTGGAGCCAAAGTACCGCAGAACGGCGGCGACTTCGTGCCTCAGATACTCGGTTTGGTGGCTTACGCCCTCCTGATTGCATATTTCTACTTTGCTTCCTGCAAGGCTCGCAAGTGAAGCATAGAAAGGAGATACTTGCCATTGCGGTTCCGGCAATAATCTCCAATATAACGACACCGCTTCTCGGACTCGTCGATGTGGCCATTACCGGCCGCATCGGCGCTGCCGTTTATATCGGCGCCATTGCTGTCGGAGGCACCATGTTCAATATGCTTTACTGGCTGTTCGGCTTTCTGCGTATGGGCTCAAGCGGCCTCACTGCGCAGGCCTATGGAGCGTCGGATGCCCGCGGGCAGGCTCTTGTGCTGTGGCGCGCATTGCTCGTAGGGGCATTGGCCGGTATGGTCATGATTGGGCTGTCGCAGCCTTTGTGCTCGGTGGTACTCGGCTTTATGGATGCCGACGGTGCTACAGCCAGTCTTGCCGCGAGTTATTTCAGAATATGTATATGGGGTGCTCCTGCGGTAATGTGCACCTATGCATTGTCGGGCTGGTTCCTCGGCATGCAGGATTCGCGCTCTGCCATGTGGATGGCCGTAGCCACAAATGTTGCCAACATTCTGTTGAGCGGCACGCTTGTATTCGGGTTGCACATGAAGATAGAAGGAGTGGCTACGGGTACGCTCTGTGCGCAGTGGCTTGGTCTGTCTGTAGGCGCTGCCATTGTGTACGTTCGCTATCGGCCGTCAGTGCCCGCGTTGCGCGATATCCTTGACCACCCGCGTCTTGTCGCTTTCTTTAAAATCAATGCCGATATATTTTTGCGTACGTGCTGTCTGGTGGCTGTTACGGTGTGGTTTACACATGCCGGTGCACTCTCGGGTGCCGACATTCTTGCCGCCAATGCCCTGCTGTTGCAGCTGTTCATGCTGTTCTCGTATTTTATGGACGGTTTTGCCTATGCCGGCGAAGCGCTTGCAGGCAAGTACTTTGGCCGCGGGGACAGAATCGAGATGTCGGGGCTTGTGAGGGAGCTTTTGCTTACAGGCCTTGGCTGGGCACTGGTATTCTCGGCGCTGTATGCTCTGTGTGGCGAATGGTTTCTGCGTATGCTCGCCGATGTCCCGTCGGTTGTGGATACGGCACGTGCCTATCTTGCATGGGCGGCCGTAATACCGCTGTGCGGCTTTCTCGCGTTTATATGGGACGGGATATATGTGGGCATAACAGGCACACGTTCTATGCTTGTGGCAATGGCGGCAGCGCTGGTGGTGTTCTTTGGTGTATATGTCGGTTTGCGAGAGTATATGGGAAATCATGCACTATGGCTCGCGTTCGATATTTATCTGCTTGTGCGCGGAGCGGTGGAGTGGCTGCTGTGGCGGCGAAATTTTTTTGAGAAAAATTTGGAGAATTGAACCCTTGTGCTTAACTTTGCGTTATAAAACCAAGGGCAAGAGAGCCTGAAAGTATACCACATCAAAGTAGATTGGGAAACTCGTCAATTATTCGTGAAATACCGAGACAAGCTTAGCCGACCGATGGCGGGCCTCAACGGCAACTTCTGTTGCCGAGCCTTTGAGCCGGAGGATTACAAAGGGCGGCGAGCGCTCAAATCCTGTCTTTTCGGAGTTTCATCGCATCCTTTGGTGTGGCCTTATAAAGGCGCCTCCTCGCGGAGTTGAGGTGCCTTTTTTTGTTTTCGATACGCTGTGGTTACAGATTTGTTACAACTGTAAAAAGTATGTAATTTCTATAATTCTTGTCAACAATATCGGTTCACAGGGGTTATATATGTAGTATGTGGGCAAGCCCCGATGCCGTGCCGGAAAGAATTATTAATTTTCAATATTATCACCTGTAATGATTACCAGGAAAGTTATTCAGACATTATACAGCAAGTATCGCAAGCTCCCCGAGAGTCCTGACTGCCTTGATATGCCCTTGCTTTTTGACTATGCGGCCAAGCATCACAATATCACGGTCGATATGGAAGGGCCTGTAGACACTCTGGTAATTCGTAGCATTGCTTCGGATTCGCCTTTTCATCGCATTCCGCTTGAGCGTATTCATGCCATAGTTCCGTTCGAGGAGTGGATTGCGATAGTGCTACATTCGTCGATAATTTTTCTGAGCCGCAAGGGGCCGAAGGTGAGTGTGCATGTGCGCACTGAGAATCCTTCGCTCTTCGACCGTGTCACCGATTTTTTTCGCAAGTAGGGCGACGGGTATTCTTTTTACACAACGAGGCTGCCGGGCATCCGCGACAAGGGTCGCGGCGCACCGGCAGAAATATTTTTATAAGGCCGAATATGGCAATTGCAATCAGCGCTCCGACGATAATCCATTCGAAGGTTTTCATTTGCCTATTTTCTTTTTGAGCCGTGCGGGAGTGGTGTCGGCAGGGCACTCCTCGAAGCTGAGGCGGAATGTGCAACCGCTTCTGAACTCACTGCACCCGAAGGCGGCACGTCCTTTTACGATATGTCCTTTACCGCACACGGGGCAGACCACCTGTTCGAGTTTGGTGACGCGAGGTGCCCGGACTTTCTTGGGCTTTTCTTCGCCTCCTTTTGCGGCCTTTGCGGCTTTCTTTCTGTCCTCCTCACTTTCGGTGACGATGCGTCGGTTTGAGTTGTCGCTAAGCACGTTCAGCACAATCTGCCGTATCAGTTCGCTTATTTCGCGAATGAACATGGCAGGCGAATATGAGCCGCGTTCGATTTGTCGCAGCTTGTTCTCCCAAATTCCGGTGAGCTTGGCCGATTTTAGCAGCTCCTCGTTTATTGTGGCGATGAGGTCGATACCGGCCTGCGATGCCATGATGTTCTTGCGGTCGCGGTAAATATATCGGCGTTTGAAGAGAGTCTCGATGATAGCGGCGCGGGTCGACGGACGTCCGATACCGTTATCTTTCATTGCTTCGCGCAGCTCCTCGCTGTCGACCGTGCGGCCCGCTGTTTCCATGGCCCTCAGCAGAGTACCCTCGGTGTAATATTTCGGAGGCTGCGAGGTCTTTTTGGCGAGGAACGGTTTGTGGGGGCCGCTCTCGCCTTCGTGGAATACGGGCAGAAGCGACGAGCCTTCCTGATTGTCTTTATCGTCGGAGTTCTCTGCGCTGTCTTTTTCATCGTTGCTCTTGTACAGTGTGCGCCACCCCGGGTCGATGATTACTTTTCCCGTGGCTTTGAATTCGTAGTCGCCGCTCTTTGCCATTACGGTCGTGCCTTCGAAGATGCAGTCGGGGTAGAACGCCGCAATAAAGCGCATGGCGATGAGATGATACAGGCGCTTTTCGTCGCCCTCGATGCCTACGGGCGACTGGCCGGTGGGTATTATGGCATGGTGGTCGGTTACTTTCGAATTGTCGAAAATCTTCTTTGATTTGGGTATGGGCTTGGCCAGTATCGGCTCGGTAAGCGTCGCATAGGGCGTCATCTTGCGCAGCGTGGGCGCAATCTTGGGGTAGATGTCGTCGGAGAGGTAGGTGGTGTCGACGCGCGGGTAGGTGGTGAGCTTTTTCTCGTACAGGCTTTGTATAAGGCGCAAAGTCTGGTCGGCCGTCCATGCGAATTTTTTGTTGCACTCCACCTGCAGCGAAGTAAGGTCGAACAGGCGTGGAGGAGCCTCTCGTCCCTTTTTCTTTGCCACATAGGTGATTTCGAGCGGCAGCTCTGCCACCACATCTACGGCGCTTTGCCCGTCAGCCTCCTTCTCGAAGCGGTCGCCGGTATAGGTGAAGTTGGCATCGTGGTAGAGGGTGTGAAGCTCCCAGGAGTCTTTGGGTACGAACTCGGCTATTTCTTTCTGTCGCTTTACGATAAGGGCGAGAGTCGGAGTCTGCACACGACCTATTGAGAGTACATGCCCCGGTGCTGAATACTTGAGTGTGTACAGGCGTGTGGCATTAAGACCGAGTATCCAGTCGCCGATAGCTCGGGAGAGTCCTGCATAGAAGAGCTTGTCGTAATCGGTCTGAGGTTTGAGTTCTTTGAAGCCTTCTCGTATAGATTCGTCGGTGAGCGATGAAATCCACAGACGGCTCACGGGGCACTTCGTGTCGGCGAGCTTCATAACCCAGCGCTGTATCAGTTCGCCCTCCTGCCCGGCATCACCGCAGTTTATCACCTCGTCGGCGTTTTTGATAAGGCTTTCAATGACTTTGAACTGCCGTTTTATGCCGTCGTCTTCGATGAGTTTGATGTCGAATTTTGCGGGAAGCATGGGCAACGAACTTAGGGCCCACCGCTTCCATTGCGGTGAGTAGTCGTGCGGCTCAAGGAGGCAGCACAGGTGTCCGAAAGTCCATGTCACACGGTAGCCGTTACCTTCGTAGTAACCGTCGTGGCGCGAAGAGGCGCCGAGTATTGCGGCGATGTCTTTGGCTACCGAGGGTTTCTCGGTAATGCAGAGCTTCATTTGGCTGATATGTTTAGCGGCTTGCGCTCAAGGCGGTTTTGGCCTCGTTCCAGAGGCTGTCCATTTCGGCCAGAGTCATGTCTTTCAGCCTGCAGTTCTGTTCTTTGGCCTTGTTCTCGATGTAGTTGAAGCGCTCTATGAATTTACGGTTTGTGCGTTCGAGTGCATTTTCGGGGTTTATGCCGTATATGCGGGCGGCGTTCACAATGCTGAAGAAGAGGTCGCCCATTTCAGCTTCTATTTCTTCTTCCGAGCCGGCTGCTATGGCCTGGCGAACTTCTGAGAGTTCTTCGTCTACTTTGTCCCATACCTGCTCGGGCTGCTCCCAGTCGAAGCCCACGTTGGCGGCCTTTTCTTGTATGCGGTACGATTTTACAAGCGCAGGAAGGGCCGCCGGTACTCCGGCGAGTACCGAGCGGTTGCCGTCTTTTTCCTTAAGCTTAAGCTGCTCCCAGTTTTGTGTCACTTCTTCGGCATTGTCTACGTGTACGGTGCCGAATACGTGCGGATGACGGAAGATGAGTTTGTCGTTGAGCGCGTCGCATACGTCCACGATGTCGAATTTACCTTTTTCATCACCAATCTTGGCGTAGAAGAGTATGTGCAGTAGCACGTCGCCCAGCTCTTTCTTGATGTCGGCGTCGTCATCGTTGAGGAGCGCCTGAGCGAGTTCGTATACTTCCTCGATAGTGTTGGGACGCAGGCTTTCGTTGGTCTGCTTGGCATCCCAGGGGCATTTTACGCGCAGAATATCGAGGGTGTCGATTACTCGTCCGAGTGCTTCTATTTTCTCTTGTCGTGTATGTTGTTGCATTTTTATTTCTTCTTATATTTGGAAGCGCCGTTTTCGAGCCATGCCACAAAGGCGCCGATGTTTTCGTCGTACACGCGTGGTGTTTCGAGGGGGTTGCCTTCGTTGTCGAGGATAACGTAGTAGGGCTGCGAGTTGATGCCGAACTTGTATCTCTGCAGGTAGGCCCATTTTTCGCCGACAGTAGTGAGGCGCATTGTCTGGCCTTCTTCGGTCACTGTCATCGGCTGCTCGAGGTCGGCTTTGTCGTCGACCATGAGTTTTATCATCACGAAGTCGTTCTCGATAATCGAGCGTACAGAGGGGTTGTCGAATACTGCACCTTCCATTTTGCGGCAGTTCACACATGCGTAGCCCGAGAAGTCGAGCAGTACGGGTTTTCCGTGCTCCTGTGCGTAGGCCATGCCCTTGTCGTAGTCGTGGAACTCTTCGAAGGTGCCACCGTAGAGATTGAAATCCTGAGTGTAGAGCGGCGGAGCGAAGGCACTTATGGCTTTAAGAGGTGCGCCCCACAGGCCGGGAAGGAGATACACGGCGAAGCTGAACGATGCTACAGCCATGAAGAAGCGTCCTACCGAAGTGTGCTTAACCTCGCTGTCGTGGCTGAAGCGGAGCTTCCCAAGCAGGTATATGCCGAGGAGTACGAAGAGCACTATCCATATTGCGATAAATACTTCGCGGTCGAGTATGCGCCAGCCGTATGCAAGGTCGGCTACGGAGAGGAACTTGAGCGATAATATCAGTTCTACGAAGCCAAGCACAACCTTCACAGTGTTGAGCCACGAGCCGGAGCGGGGCAGCTCTTTCAGCATCGAGGGGAAGAATGCGAATAGGCCGAAGGGCAGCGCAAGGCCGAGAGCGAAGCCTCCCATACCGGCAAGCGGGCCGAGGAGGTTGCTTTGGGAGAAGGCCTCGACAAGAAGTGTGCCTATGATAGGGCCTGTACAGCTGAACGATACCAGCACGAGTGTGAATGCCATGAAGAAGATACTCAGTATGCCGGTTGTGCTTTCGGCGCGGGCATCTACGGCGTTGCTCCAGCGGGAGGGCAGGGTGATTTCAAATGCGCCGAAGAAAGATATCGCAAAGAATACGAGGAGTGCAAAGAATATGAGGTTGAATACGGCTCCTGTGGCTATTTCGTTGAGCTTGCCGGGGCCGAAGATGAGCGTGAGCACTATACCGAGCGCCAGGAATATGATGATAATGCTGGCGCTGTAAAGTACGGCGTCGATAATAGAGCGGCGACGGCTCTTGCTCTTCTTTAGGAAGAAGCTCACCGTCATTGGTATCATCGGCCATACGCAGGGGGTCATAAGGGCTACGAGGCCTCCGAGGAAGCCGAAGATAAAGATTGCCCAGAAGGACTGCGATGCGCTTTCGCGCTCAACCTCTACGGGTGCCCACCATTCGCTTACAGTGGCGGGTGCGGAAGGCTGTCTGCCGGATATGTTTTCGGGAGCCGGTGCACTCTCGTTTTCGGTGGAGTCTGTAGCGGGCTTCCCCTCTGCGCCGAAGGGAAGTGTGAACTCAAAGCGGGTAGGCGGCGTGCACGACTGCTCTGTGCACGGCATGTATCTTACAAAACCTTCCACAGAGCCACCTGTTGCTTTGAAGGGGCGGCGCAGCTCTATTGTGCCTGCAAGCCACGGGAGGTTGAGGTTCATAAAGGCATCGAGGTGTACTGATGGCTCTACATTGCAAGTGAGAGGCCCGGCGGCTTCTGCTCCTGAAGTAAATTCCACAAGAGTAGGGTCGGGTACGCCGCCGTCATTACCATGCGAAGGCATCTCCACTCCGTAGATGTGCCAGCCGTCTTTGATTTCGCCTTTGAGGACGAGTATGCCGCCGTTGTCATCGGCACTTTCGATGGAAGCGCTCCAGCTTACAGGCTTCTCGATGGATGCAGCCCAAAGGGCTGTGGCCGACAGTACAAGTGTCAGCAACAGTGCGGTAATCTTTTTCATTTGTTTACAGACTTAAGTTTTACGGCTACGGCGATATTCTCGGTTGTCGGCGGGCGGCAGGTGGTGCCGTCGCACGCCATGTATGTTATTTTGGCCGACAGGCGGGCTGTTGCATGGTCGGTAACTTTAAAGGGCACGGTGAAGTCTATGTTGGAGTCCCACCAGGTGAGAGTCATGCCGAAAAGGGCATCGTTTACTTCAACGGCATTGCGTGTCGGGCTTACCGGGCCGGTAAACTTGATGCCGGCGCTTCCGGAGAGGTCGAAGGAGGTGGCTTTGGGGCCGCCTTCGGGGATGTCGAGGCCATATAGATGCCACCCTGGAGTTACGAGAGCTTTGAAGGTGACAGTGCCGGTGTCGGCGCCTGTCGTCTTGACGATAGTACGCCAGCGCACGGGCTGCTGGGCCGAAACTGATAGTGCGAAGACTATCATCACGAGTGTAAGGAATAGAGATTTGTGAGTTTTCATATAAATGCTGTGTGCCGTGTATCGGTAAAATTCGTACAAAGTTACGATTTTAGCGCGAGAAAAAAAAGTGTCGCGAAATCTCTGTGTGCAGGCGGTATAAAAAGTTTTCAGAGTTTACGATGTCCGGGCACTGAATGTCTCCTGAAGAGTTGTATGCGCGGGAGATAGGAGCTTGGTATTTACAAGTAGCGAAAAAAAAGCAGGTTCGCGCTTCTGCACGTCCCTGCTTTTGTGCTTAAGTGAATATCATTGATGCGTGCCTCTGCAGGCATAGAACCTCCGACATGTCACTACTGTCTTTATTGCGGTCGATATCACTCTTCCGCAGTATCGGGTGCCGCTCCTTTGGGAAGTGTGAGATGCAGCCAGAAGAATGCGAGTAGTCCCGACAATAGCGAGCCGACTACGATGCCGAGCTTGGCATGGCTGAGCAGGTCGGCCTGCGCGGGTATGGCAGCGTCGAACGAGAGGGTGGCAATGAATATCGACACCGTGAAACCGATGCCGCCGAGCATGGCGGTCGAAGCCATCATGTGCCAGTCGGTATGAGCCGGCATTGGTGCCCATTTAAGCTTTATAGCGGCAAACGAGAAGATAAATATGCCGAGGAATTTGCCAATTACGAGGCCGAGAATTACCGACAGCGATATGCCCTCAATTACCGATGAGGGGGCCATGTCGAGCAGGAAAATACCGGCATTGGCGAAGGCAAAAAGAGGCAGAATGAAATAGTTGACCATCGGATGGAGGGTGTCTTCGAGGTCTTGAAGCGGAGAGATGACTTTGTCGGATGCGCTTTCTACCTGCTTGAGCCAATTGAGCTGTTCTTTTCCGAGGATAGAACGTTTTTCAAGTTCGGCGTTGTCTTCTTCGGCATTGAAGTGCGAGATTGAGTCGCGTATGATTTTGATGTATTTCTTGGGGGCATATACCGGAGTAGCCGGTACACAGAATGCTACCAGTACGCCTGCGATAGTGGGGTGGATGCCGGAGTTGAGGAACAGGAACCAGATGATGCCGCCGATGAGCAGGTAGAATATTTTGCTCTTGATGCGGAGTACCGAACCGAGCAGGAGTACACCGAAGAGTGCGGCGGCGTAGACAAGAAGCATCACATCGATGTGGCTGGAGTAGAAGGCTGCTATGACTATGATGCCGCCTATGTCATCCACTACTGCGAGGGTGGTAAGGAATATTTTAAGAGAAAGGGGCACTCGCTTGCCAAGCATGGAGAGTACGCCAAGCGAGAATGCAATGTCGGTGGCCATGGGGATGGCTGCTCCGCCGGCGTAGTCGGTGCCGCGGCTGAGGTAGTAGAATATGAGTACAGGCACAATCATGCCACCGATAGCGCCGATAATGGGCAGAAGTGCCTGTTTGAACGACGATAGTTCGCCTACAAGCACTTCGCGTTTGATTTCGAGGCCAATCGAGAAGAAGAAAATAGCCATGAGCGCATCGTTGATAAACGACAGCAGACTCATAGGATGCCCCGCGTGGCTGAATACATTGAAGTCGCCAAGCTGGAGGCGCACTTCCTGCTCCCAAAATCCGAAGTAATAGCTGTTGAATGCAGGTATGTTTGCAATGATAAGGGCAAGCGCGGTGGTAGCAATAAGGAGGTTGCCGCCTGAGGCATGGCGTCGGAGCGCCTGTCTGGCCGAAAAGAAAATGCCGGTGCTGAAAACCGAGTTTTCGTCTTTGTTACATCCGGCTTGTGTGTGCCTATTCGGAGATGTTTTTGTCATTGTGTGATAAATTGCATATTTAATTTTCAGATAGCCAACATTAAATGTCGATTTGCAAACCTTGACGAACGAGAGGGGGTGAGAGAAAAAGACCGCCGCAGCAACTCCTTATCAGGAGCCGATGCCGGCGGTCTTTGTGTTTATGTGTATGCAGTTTCGTTAAGCCCGTTTAAATCCAACGGGTGAAGGCGAAGTCCTGACGGTGAGGCAGCTCGGCATTTATGGGGTAGAGGCGGAAACCATAGCGGAACACGCCTGCGTCCTTGATTTTGGTCGAGAGCTCGTAGGTAAGAACGTTGCCGTCCTGTTTGACGACCTTGAACTGCTCGATGCGCGCGAGAGACTCCTTGCCGTCGGCCTGGCGGTAAACCACCATTTCGAGGCCTAGGTCGCGGCCGATACCGTTTGTATCTATTGCTACTTCGATTCGGAATGGTTCGCCTGTGAGCGAAGATGAAATCTCGCCGCAGTGACGGATGTCGAGAACTTTCACGCCGTCCCATTCAGATGCCACTTTTTCTTTCCATGCCACGATGTTCTTGGCGAGGGCGAAGTTGTCGGCGCTGAGGCGTTTGCTGCGTGCGGCTTCCTTGTCGTAGAAACGGGCGATGTAGTCGTCAATCATGCGCTTCATGGTGAAGTGAGGCGCGATGTCGCTGATAGACCCCTTGATGTACTGTATCCAGCGTGGCGAGTAGCCTGCCGAGTTCTTCTCAAAGTAGAGAGGTATGATTTCATTCTCGAGCATCGAGTAAATCGTTGCGGCGTCGAGTTTGTCCTGCTGGCTCTGGTCGGTGTATGTGCGCTTGTCGGTGAGCGCCCAGCCGGCTTTTTCGTTAAAGCGGTAGCCTTCGTACCACCAGCCGTCGAGCACGGAGAAGTTGAGTACGCCGTTCATCTCTGCCTTTTCGCCCGATGTACCCGATGCCTCGAGGGGACGGGTGGGGGTGTTCAGCCAGATGTCGACACCTGTTACAAGACGCTTGGCAACAATCATGTTGTAGTCTTCGAGGAAGATAATCTTGCCGAGGAATTCGGGGCGGTGGCTAATTTCTACGATGCGCTTGATGAGGTCTTGGCCTGCGCCGTCGGCGGGGTGAGCCTTACCTGCGAAGATGAACTGAACAGGGAACTGCTCGTTGTTTACAATCTTGGCAAGACGGTCGAGGTCGGTGAAGAGCAGGTGTGCGCGTTTGTATGTGGCGAAGCGGCGTGCGAAGCCGATGATGAGTGCTTTGGGGTTGATGCGGTCTACAATGTTCATCACGGCACCGGGGTCACCCTGGTTGGCGAGCCACTTCTCTTTGAAGTCGCGGCGTACGAAGTTGATGAACTTGTTTTTCATAGTCTCGCGCATGTTCCATATTTCCTGGTCGGGGATGTCGAAGATGCCTTTCCATGCCTGGGGGTCGCTCTGGTTCTCAAATACCTGTTTGCCGAGTTTGTTGTGGTAGAATTCCTTCCATTCCGATGCGGCCCATGTAGGCATGTGTACGCCGTTTGTAACGTAGCCTACATGGCTTTCTTCCCAGGAATAACCTTTCCAAATGCCGGAGAACATTTTCTTCGACACTTCGCCGTGAAGCCAGCTTACGCCGTTTGCTTCCTGGCAGGTGTTGAGGGCGAATACGCTCATGGAGAAGCGTTCGTTTGAGTCGGGGTTCTCGCGGCCCATGTTCATGAGGTCGTTCCAGCTGATACCGAGTTTGGCGGGGTATTCACCCATGTATTTGCCGAAGAGACCTTCGTCGAAGTAGTCGTGGCCTGCGGGTACGGGGGTATGTACTGTGTAGAGCGACGATGCGCGCACGAGCTCGAGAGCTACGTTGAAGCTGAGGCCGTCTTTCTGTACATAGTCCACCAAACGCTGGAGGTTTAGAAGAGCTGCATGACCTTCGTTGCAGTGGTAGAGCTGAGAGTTAACTCCAAGTTTCTGGAGCATGAGTACACCGCCGATGCCGAGGAGGTATTCTTGCTTGATACGGTTCTCCCAGTCGCCGCCATAGAGCTTGTGTGTGATAGGACGGTCGAACTCGCTGTTCATGTCGAAGTCGGTATCGAGCAGATAGAGCTTCATGCGGCCAACGTTTACGCGCCAAATGTGGCTGTAGATTATGCGGCCGGGGTAGGGCACTTCAAGAATCATGGGGTGGCCATCGGCATCCATAACCTGCTCGATAGGCAGCTGGTTAAAGTTCTGTGGCTCGTAGTTGGCAATCTGTTGGCCGTCTACGCTTAGTGTTTGGGTGAAATAACCATAGCGGTAGAGGAAGCCTACGGCAGTCATGTCAACACAGCTGTCCGACGCTTCCTTTATATAATCGCCGGCGAGCACGCCGAGGCCGCCGGAGTAGATTTTGAGGCAGTTGCACAGGCCGTATTCCATCGAGAAATAAGATACCGAAGGGACGTCTTTGCGCATGGGCTTCTTCATGTATTCTTTGAAGTCGGCATATACGCGGTTGAGTTCGGCCATGAATGCTTCATCGGCGGAGAGTTCGGCGATACGTTCGGATGAGAGCTCCTGAATGAGCATCACGGGGTTCTCGCCGTTGCGGCGCCATGTGTCGGGATTGATAGAGCGGAAAAGAGCTTTGGCTTCGCTATTCCATACCCACCAAAGGTTTTTGGAAAGTTCCTCGAGGGGCTTGAGCTGCGAGGGCAGCTCTGATTTTACAGTAATGTCGCGCCAGGCGGGAGCGTTGGTGTTACTTACAGGAAGTTTCATATTTTAATAATTTTCTTTTTACTTTTTATTCCGGATGTCTGCACAAGCCAGAGCATCGCAGTATGCAGTATAGTAGTATGATATAAAGTCTGTCCATTGAGCCTTGGCTGCTATTTCGGCAGCGTTGCGGCGTATGTCGGCAATGGCCTCGGGGGCAGCCGATGCGAGGACCTCTATGCTGTCGGTGATAGCTGTCACCACTTTGTGGTAGTTGCCGTCGGTGCGTTCTACCACTTCAACGCCGCAGCTTGTAAAGGTCGGCTTGATTTCTATTTCTTCTATCCAGCGGCCGAAGCCTGCCAGAGTTGTGGTGACGGTAGGTACTCCGAAAGCTACGCTCTCGAGCGGGGTGTAGCCCCAAGGCTCGTA
This sequence comes from Muribaculaceae bacterium, assembly GCA_009775225.1. GTDB lineage: Bacteria > Bacteroidota > Bacteroidia > Bacteroidales > Muribaculaceae > CAG-873. The sequence goes on from VSPE01000008.1 coordinate 35,418, forward strand.
GTACGAGGCGAATACTGTGGCGTCGAGGCCGGGGAGAAGCTGATAATATGTGAGGTCGAATATGCCGTCGTTGCCGTCGAGATAGCACGGCACATATATTACGTCGACTTTCGATGCACTGTCGTTGGTGAAGCCGATTTCGTGTATGCGGCGGTTAACGGGGTCATCGCTGTAATTATTCAGGCGATGAGTGATTACAGGGTCGCTCAGGCGGCTGTGGAGCCGGCTGTCTATCTGATTGCGGAGGTCGGCTCGGGGACCTCCGCACCATGCGGGAACGAGCACGAGTGCGAGTACGCGGCGGTTGAGACTTCTGTCGGCGAGCGCTTTCATGGAGTCGAGGAATACGTCGAGACCTTTATTGCGGAATTCGCAGCGCCCCGAAGAGGCTACAATAAAAGTGTTGTCGTTGTAGTCGATGCCTGTAAGGGCATGGGCCACTTCGAGAATGCATGCGCGGGCCGACTTGCGTGCGGCGTTATATCTGGTGCGTGCCGGCACGAAGTTAAGTTCAAATCCGTTTGGAGTCACCACAGGCCGGCGACCGAGCAGCTGTTCCGACTCGTCGGCAGTAACATCGCTCACGGTTGTGAAACAGTCGGCGTTCCATGCGGCAGCTTTTTCGAGAGAGTGCTTGCTCTGCATGTTCAGCTCTTCGGCCATCTGGTCGCCGTTGTAGTTCTTGAGCTGGTCGTACAAGGGCTTTCCGTTGCCGCAGATGCTTCGGCCGATGCTTGTAGCGTGTGTGGTAAACACCGTCGCAACTTCGGGCATGTCGGCTTTGAGAGTGAGTAGCCCCATTGCTGTAGTCCATTCGTCGAAGTGGGCTATCGTGTGGCTGTGTTCACTCTTGTTGAATGTGATAATGCTTTTTATGACTTCAGCGGCGGCTCTGGCAAAGGCACAACCTTCGTCGTAATCGCCGTATGCGTGGAGGGAGTCTACCTGGTATAGCTCCCACATGCGGCTGTATGCTGCGTCTTTATTGGCATACATACCGTCGAACTTGACAAGAATTGCCACTGGCTTGCCGGGAATATCCCAACGGCCCACTCGCACATAGATGCCTTCGGGCAGACGGGCGTTCTGCACCCAGCGGCGCATCAGTGTTTTTGACTCGGTGAAGTACGGAGATGGGCTCTCGTCGCTCCAAACATCCGGGCCGATGAAGATTAATCTGTCTTTGAGCTGCTCTTTGAGGGTTTTTGCTTTGCTCGACAATACGGTGTATATGCCGCCAATTTTGTTGCATACTTCCCAACTTGTCTCAAATAACAAATCTATCTCTGTACTACAATTATTCATATCTTGAATTCAAGTCGTGTTTTTATAGGCCGCAAAGGTAAGAATTTTTTTTTGAAAATCAAAATGCGTGTTCGTAGTGGTCGGGAAATCGTGCTGGGAGGCAAGGGTGTGAGATTGGAAGGGGAAGTGAAGGAAAAGAGGGAGAATGAGATGTGTTCTGTTATCGGGCGGCGAGTACTTCTATTTCAACCAGTACGCCCTTGGGTAACTCTCGTACGGCCACGGCTGAGCGGGCGGGGTAAGGCTCGGTGAATACTTTGCCGTAAACATCGTTCATGGCAGCGAAGTTTGCCATGTCGGAGAGGAATACAGTGGTTTTTACAACATTGTCAACCGTGAGTCCGGCTGCTTCGAGAATGGCGCATACGTTTGCGAGCGACTGGGCTGTCTGAGCCTGAATTCCTTCGGGAATTTTGCCGGTGGCGGGATTGAGGGGTATCTGGCCTGAAGCAAATACGAATGTGCCTGTGTCGATAGCCTGGCTGTAGGGGCCTATTGCGCCGGGAGCGGAGGTAGTGGCGATTACTTTTTTCATGTTTTAAATTGTATTATGTTTGGTTTTTAAGTGTGGTATGGAGATGTCGGCAAGAAGCATATCTGATGCTACGGTCGATAACGCTTGTTCGATTTTCTCGATTTTAGGGATTACGTTGGGGAAATTCTTGTCAAAGCCGTTGATAAAATCTGAGTTGCCCAGTGTGTATAAGCGCGTGGTGAGAACTTCTATAGTGAATGAAGCCGGATTTACAGCGAGCTGATAGCCATACACTTCTTTTTCGTCGGGAAGGAGCACGCGGTTGGCAAGTCCTGTTTTTACCAGTATGTCGGTGATGTCGGTCACGAGGCGTGCTGGTATTTCGTATATGTTCATTATGTCGCGGGCTGTGGCCGGTCGTTCGCCGTCGAGAAAGCGGCGCGTTATGATTGCCGAAATGGCTATGGTCACGGTCCAGCGGTAGCGGCTTGAAATAGTGCTTACCTCGCGGTCGAGGCTAAATGCGAATACGTTCTGCGAAGAATAGCATATTACCGCTCCGGCGAGGCAGATTACCCACACTAGCTGTATCCATATCAGAAGCAGTGGTATAAAGGCGAATGAGCCGTAAATGGCGTTGTAGCGTGTTACATACAGAGTTCCGGTCACGAACAACCATTGCAGCACGAGGAAGCCCGTGCCTGCAAGGGCGCCCGAAAGGAATGCGTTGCCGAACTTGACTTTGGTGTTCGGTATGAGCATATAGGCTGCGGTGAAGAAGAGAATTGTCATGAGTACCTGTGTGCCTTCGAGGATGAGGCTTATCACAGGAGTCATGAATTCGAAGTCGAATATTGCGCGCAGTGTTGAGCTGAGCATCAGAGATATGCCGCTCGCGCAGAGCATCAGAACGGGGAGTATTAGCAGCAATGCGGTGTAGTCGGTGGCTTTGCGCCAGATGCTTCGGCTGGTTTTTACGCCCCAGATAAGATTGAAGGAGTCTTCTACGTTGCTAAGCAGCGAGATTAAAGTCCAAAGTAGTACGGCAATGCCTACGCCGAGGAATACGCCCTCCGAAGTCTGGTTCAGGTAGCTCTCAACGAAATTCATCGCATAAGATATGGCTGTATGCTGAGCCGGGAAGAGTCTGAACAATTCGTCTTGTAGTACGCCCTGCATGCCGAAGCCGCGACCTATGGCAAGCAGAAGTGCGAGAGCCGGCACTATCGCGAGCATGGTTCGGAATGTCATGGCGCAGGCTTGAGTCTGAATGTCGCGGTTCAGAAAAGATTTTACGGAAAGATTGGCCGTGCGCAGTGTGTTGAGCCACCACGTGCGCCTCGGGTCGCTCCAAAGGCCTGAGGAGAGAAAGTTCCACAGCTCTATGGTGCGGCCTGTGATACGGGCAATTCTACTTTCGTTTTTAATGGTGGTCTTATCCATTTTTCAGGGGTTTCGGATGTTGAGCATCGTGTGATGTCGTCCGCAAAGTTACAACAAAGTTGCTGCAAAAAGCGTTCGGAGTATGTAAAATCCTTTAAAAAAAATTGAACAATCTATTTTTTCTGACTAATTTTGCAAAAGAATTGCGCAGCATGGCACATAACGAAATACACCAGGACTCGAAAGAAGTGAAGCAGGAGCGTAAGGGGCATCAATCCAAGCCATTTAAGCTTGGCGTGGCACTCAGCGGCGGTGGAGCGCGCGGATTTGCGCATGCCGGAGCTTTGATGGCTATTGAAGAAGCAGGCCTGCGCCCCGATGTTGTCGCCGGAGTCAGTGCCGGCGCGGTTATTGCGGTTCTGTATGCCGGTGGTGTCTCGCCGTTGCGAATGGCCGATATATTTGCCCGTACAGGTTTCTTCGATTTTGCGGAGCTGAGTATGGGTGAGGGCGGCTTTTTCAAGATAGAGAAGTTCAGGAATTTTATCATGCGCATCCTTGGCGACAAGTCGAGGCTCGAAGACCTGCGTATGCCCGTATATCTCGGTGCCACTGATATCGACAACGGTTGCCCTGTGGCGTTCGACAGCGGTGAGATAGGTTCGCGGATGATGGCTTCGTGTTCTATCCCGATAGTGTTCAAGCCTGTAAATATAGATGGTGTAAACTATGTCGACGGCGGTGTGCTCCGTAATCATCCGGCATGGATAATACGTGATAAATGTGAAACGCTGATAGGGGTGAATGTAAGTCCGCTGATGCCCGTTAAAGACTATCGCACCATACTCGGTATGGCCATGCGCACCTACCGGCTCATGACTAAAGCTAACCAAAGCGCCGACATGGCCCTGTGCGATGTGTCGGTTGTCACCCCGGAGATTGCCGACTGCTCGGTGTTTAATCTCAAGAATATCAAACGAATTTTTATAAGCGGATATGTGCAGACGCGAAAGGCGCTAATCGACGCCGGCTTGTGGCACCCCGACAAAAATAAACCATAAAATATGTCAGATACCAAACCAGTCATATATCAACTCCTGCCGCGTCTGTTCGCGAATTATTGTGATACGCCGGTTGTCGGCGGTACACTGCAGCAGAACGGCTCAGGTAAGCTCAACGATATCACAGCGCCGGTGCTCGACAGCATACGGGCTCTTGGTGCCACATATGTGTGGTATACGGGCGTGATAGAGCACTCGCACGACGCCGATTACACTGCCTATGGCATCCCGCGTCACAATCCGCATGTGATAAAAGGCCATGCGGGCAGTCCCTATGCTATCAGCGACTATTACGACATTGACCCCGACCTTGCTGTAGATGTGCCGCACCGTATGGAGGAATTCGAGGCGCTGGTAGAGCGTACGCATACCGCCGGCATGAAGGTGATAATAGATTTTGTGCCAAACCACGTAGCGCGCCAGTATCACTCGGATGCGCGACCCGCAGGAATTGAGGATTTCGGGTGCGGAGATAATCATGAGATGTTCTTTGCTCCGTATAACAATTTCTACTATATCACGCGTCAGCAGTTTGCTCCGCATATCGACCTCGGACAGGGCGACGATGCATATGTGGAGTTCCCTGCGAAGGCATCGGGTAACGATTGCTTTCATGCCTTCCCTGGTGTCAACGACTGGTATGACACAGTAAAGCTCAACTACGGAGTTGACTTCGGCGACGGTTCGCAGCATTTCGACCCCATTCCCGATACGTGGCTGAAGATGCTCCACATATTGCGCTATTGGGCCTCTAAAGGAGTCGACGGCTTCCGCTGCGACATGGTGCACATGGTGCCGCTTGAGTTCTGGCACTGGGCTATTCCGCAGGTAAAGCAACATTATCCGCGTATTGTGTTCATCGCCGAAATCTACGAGGTGGGGCTGTATCGCCCCTTTATAGAGTACGGCGGCTTCGACTATCTGTACGACAAGGTGAACCTCTACGACACTCTGCGCGCTATCGAGACGCAGAACCACTCTGCCGCACGCCTTACAGGATGCTGGCAGACCGTGGAAGGTATAGGAGACAAGATGCTCAACTTCCTCGAAAATCATGACGAACAGCGTTTTGCATCGCCATTTTATGCCGGTGATGCCTCGCGTGTCGTGCCTTCGCTGGTGGTGAGCACTATGATGTCGACAGGCCCCATGATGATTTACTTCGGCCAGGAACTCGGTGAGCCGGGTGCCGATGCCGAAGGCTATAGCGGCTATGATGGGCGTACTACAATCTTCGACTACTGGAGTGTGGCTTCGGTGCGCCGCTGGCTCAATCGAGGTAAGTGCAACGGCCCGCTCACGGCTGCCGAAAAAACATTGCGCGAGCGGTATGCGCGGGTTCTCAAGCTTGCCAACGATGAAGAGGCTGTGTGCAAAGGTTCCTTCTTCGACCTTATGTATGTCAACCTTGAGACTGCCGGCCTCAACCCACATCGCCATTACGCGTTCCTGCGCCACTATGCCGATACAACGCTCATGATAGTAGTGAACTTCGGCGACAGCAACGATGCTGTGAGCGTCAACATTCCGCGCCATGCGTTCTCTTGCCTTGACCTCCCCGAGGGTATCGACCGTGGAGCCGAAGAGCTGCTTTCCGGTGCCTCCGAGCCAAAAGTTGTGGCATCGTCGGAACCGTTCACCTGTACGGTACCCGCCCACGGTGCTGTGATATGGAAGCTGTCGGCATCGCGTATCGAGCCGTTGCGTCCGCTTGCCCCTCTTGCCGTAAGGGCTGAGGAGTCCGATGCCGCACCTGAAAAGGCTCCTGCAAAAAAGAAGGCGACAAAGACCGCAACAAAGAAAACGACATCAACCCGAAAGAAAACCCAATCCAAATAACTTCATATTATCCCAATGGATTCATATCTTCCCCCTTTTAAGGTTTTTTCCGGCACCAAATCCCGGTATATGGCCGAAGAAATCTGCAAAGAACTCGGAGTCGAACTCGGCTCGATGAAAATCGAACATTTCGCCGACGGTGAATTCGAAGTAAGTTTCGAAGAATCTGTTCGCGGTTGTGAGGTGTACCTCGTACAGAGTACCTTCCCGAACTGCGACAATCTTATGGAACTGCTTCTTATGATTGACGCGGCCAAGCGCGCCTCGGCAAAATCGGTTATCGCCGTGATACCTTACTTCGGCTGGGCCCGTCAGGACCGCAAGGATAAGCCGCGTGTGTCTATCGCCGCCAAGCTTGTTTCCGATATGCTCGTCACAGCCGGCGTAGACCGTGTAATTACCATGGACTTGCACGCAGACCAAATCCAAGGGTTTTTCAATGTGCCTGTAGACCACCTCTATGCTTCGTCGGTGTTCATCCCATACATCCAGAGCCTCAAGCTCTCCGACATGGTGATAGCAACTCCCGACGTGGGCGGTGCAAAGCGAGCCAACAGCTATGCCAAGTATCTTGATGTGCCTCTGGTGCTTTGCCATAAACAGCGTGCCAAGGCAAACGTTGTAGCCAAAATGACTGTAATCGGCGATGTGGAGGGCAAGAATGTAATTCTTGTCGACGATATGGTGGATACCGCAGGTACTATCACCAAGGCCGCCAACCTTATGAAAGAGGCAGGCGCGAAATCTGTGCGTGCACTTTGCTCGCATGCTATTATGAGTGACCCCGCAACCGAGCGTGTGGAAGAATGTGCTCTTGAAGAAATGATTTTCACAAACTCTATTCCTTATAAGAAGGAATGTAGCAAGTGCACCATCATTTCTGTAGCCCGTCTGTTTGCCGACACTATCCGTCGTGTTCACTCGTACCAGTCGATATCGTCGCAGTACCTTATTAAATAAATAGAGCAAACCTATCGCGCAGACCCTTATTCCCGCCTGTCCCGGGACGGGTCTGCGCAATTTTTTTCACAATCATGTATACAGTATGTCTTGACGCATATACGGTGTTTCCTGCCGGTCACAACCGTTGGGCGGCCTTTTCCGATATTACGGATATCGAAGTGTATGACCGCACTTCCCCTGAACAGATAGTGGAAAGGGCCTGCAATGCCGACGCTATTCTCACAAATAAGGTAGTGATAGATGAGCGTGTGATGTCAGACTTGCCGAAACTTCGCTACATAGGTGTGCTTGCCACAGGATATAACGTTGTGGATGTAGATGCTGCGCGGCGTCGCGGCATTTGTGTCACAAATATACCGTCCTATAGTACTATGTCGGTGGCGCAGCAGGTATTTGCCCTTCTGCTTGCCGCTGTTAACAGTGCCGAGACTTATGCTTCCCGAAACAGGGAAGGGGAGTGGAGTGCTTGTGCCGACTTCTCATACCGTATAGGCGAATGGCACGAACTGGCCGGACATACCTTCGGGATTGTCGGTTTTGGAAACATCGGAAAGGCTGTAGCGCGTATTGCCGAGGCTTTTGGGATGAAAGTGGCGCTGTATACGTCGAAAAAGCAGGAAGAACTGCCTCCGGGCTATGTTAAGATGGAGCTTGACGAGCTATTTGCGCAGTCCGACGTGTTGAGCCTGCATTGCCCGCTGACTCCCGAAACACACAATCTGGTCGACAGCCGCCGTCTGGCTCTGATGAAGCCGTCGGCAATAGTAATCAATACATCGCGTGGCCCTGTCGTCGATGAGCATGCCCTGGCCGCCGCGCTCAACTGCAGAACTATAGCGGCAGCCGGTCTGGACGTGCTGTCACGAGAGCCGGCCGATGCGGAAAATCCGCTGCTCACAGCACGCAACTGCTACATAACGCCACATATCGCGTGGGCGTCGGCGGAAGCCCGCGAGCGTCTTTTTAGCCTTGCCCTCTCGAACCTCAGGGCTTTTGCCGTAGGAAAGCCGGAAAATGTAGTGGGCGCATAGGCGTTTTTTGCAATAATTTTAAAGAGCCACTAATTAGTGTTTTAACTGCATAAGGGTGTGATTGCGCCAAAAAATATTTGTGGAGTTGGCGAAAAAATCGTACCTTTGTAAAGCTATGAGCATACTGAGCCTGCATATATCGCACTTATTGTGGCACGACGGACAAACGTCTGTGCCTGGTATTGGTGTGTTTCGGCTTGTCCGTTCGTGTGCGGCAGTCGGTGATACTGTATTGTCGGCACCGTCCACGCGTGTGGTATTCGAGCCTCTTGCCGATGCAGAGGCCGATGCTCTTGTTGCTTCGGTATGCCGTCGCGAAGGATTGGATGAGAGTGCAGGCCGCCGCTTTGTGGAGGCCGAATGTGCGTCGCTTGCGGCATCGCTTGAAGCCGGTTTCAGCCTTGACCTTCCGCGTATTGGTACACTTACCGCCGATGCCATTACCGGTGAACTCTGCTTTTCTGTTGCAGGGGCTGCTTCCGTACTTCCGTCGCTTCCCGCACTTTCCATAGCTCCGCTTGCGGTACCCGAGCCTCCGTCCGGAAAGCAGATTGAAGAGGCCGCAGGTGCTCTTGCGCGTCGCCGCGACGAGTTCGAGCGTCTCCTTCGTCGCACTGCATCGAGTGCCGCTGCAATTGCAATGTTTGCGCTTGTGGCTTTTGTCGTGTCGCAGCTCCCCTCGCGCAACAGTGTGCGTCAGCAGGCCTCAATGGCCATGCAGCCGTTCGAGGAAGTGCAGAGCTGCGAAGAGCCAGTGGCATCCGCCGCCAATGTCGAGCCTGCGCTCGTACTTATTTTGAACACACCTGCCGATGCCAGCGCCCCGGCCAAGCAGCGCTACAAGAAAGCTGTGCCGCCCGACGCTGTGGAAGTCATTGGGCGATACTGCCTTGTGGTAGCTTCTCTTGCATCGGAACAGGAAGCCATGTCATATATCAGGACACATAGTACAACCGGGATGCCGCTGCGCCTCCTTGCCGAGGACGGACGTTGGCGTGTATTCGCTCTGTCGGGAGATTCTTTCGACGAGGTAAACGCCATTGCGCGCAATCTTGATGTGTACTCTCTATATCCGTCGGCGTGGATTTGTCGCCGATAATTTTCTCCCTCTCAACATAACATCATGGAAAATTTTCATCAGATGCTGCTTGAGCGCCACAGCATCAGGCGCTATACCGACCGTCCGATAGACGGCGAAGATGTAAAGACAATTCTTGAGGCCGCTCTGCTGGCTCCTACCTCCAAAAATGCTCGCTCATGGCAGTTTGTGGTTGTCGAAGACCCTGAGACTCTCAACATCCTGTCGCAGTGCAAGCCGTCCTATGCCACTTCTATAAAAGATTCTCGCTTTTCGGTGATTGTGACTTCCGACCCCGAAAAGAGCGAAGCGTATATCGAAGACGCTACTGTTGCTGCAATGTTCATGCATCTCCAGGCTGCGGCTCTCGGTATCGGTTCGTGCTGGGTACAGGTACGCGGACGAGAGACCGCCGACGGCGAGCCGTCGGAAAACCTCGTGCGCGATACTCTCGGCATACCCAACCACATGGTGGTGGAGTGCATTATGACCTTCGGATATTCGGCCGAGACTCGCAAACCCGTCGACCCGGCCAAGCTTCAATGGGAAAAGATGCACATCGGCACGTGGCGTCATGAGCTTTGACGTATGCGGCGGCATAGCGCTCGTAGGCACGGGCAATGTAGCCTCGCATCTGGCGCATGCGCTTGCGCCGCAAATCAAGTGGGTGTTCAGCCGCAGTTTCGACCATGCACGAGGCCTTGCCGATGACATCGGCGCCGAGCCTTATTCCGATTTCGGTATGCTTGCCCGCATACGCCCCGGTGTGGTGCTTGTAAGTATTGCCGACCGCGCTCTTGCCGATGTGGTGGCTGTCATTGGAAATCTTGACTGTGAGCCTCTTGTGCTTCACACATCCGGCACGATGCCTAAAGAGGTACTTGAGCCGCTAAGTCCGCGCACCGGTATATTGTATCCATTGCAGACTTTTTCCAAGGGCGTGGATGTAGATATGAGCCGCGTGCCGTTCTTCAATGAAGCCGCCCGCGAAGACGACCTTACACTTATAGATGCCATTGCGGCATCCATATCGACATCTGTGCACCATGCCGACGCCACACATCGGCAGGCACTGCACGTGGCCGGAGTCTTCACATCCAATTTCACCAATGTGTTGCTTGAATGTGTCGACTCAATTCTTGGCGAGGCAGGTTATTCGCTCGGCGTTGTAAGGCCGCTGCTTGAAGCAACAGTCAATAAGGCTTACGAAGTCGGGCCGCATGCGGCACAGACCGGCCCGGCCCGTCGTGGCGATAGTGCCGTGATTGAGAAACATGTGGCTTGGCTGCCCGACAGATACAAAAATGTGTATCGCGTGCTTTCCGACCTGATAATTAAGAATCATAATTTATAAGCGCAATATGAGCCGTATTAACTACGATTTGACAAAAATTAAAGGCGTTGTATTTGATGTGGATGGCGTGCTTTCGCCTTCTACAGTTCCGATGTCGGCCGAGGGCGTGCCGATGCGCATGGCTAACCTTAAAGACGGATATGCCATGCAGCTTGCCGTGAAATCCGGGCTCAGGATGGCTATCATATCCGGAGCCGATGTCCCGTCGATACGCGGCCGTTTCGGTGTAATCGGACTAACCGACATATATCTCGGAGCTTCTGACAAACTGCCTGTTTTTCGTAAATGGCTTGAGTCTGTGGGCCTGCAGGCCGATGAGATTGCGTACGTCGGCGATGATATTCCGGACTTGCCTGTGCTTAAGGCTTGCGGGCTGCCTGTGGCGCCTCGCGACGCTGCCGCCGAGGTGAAGGACGTTGCCAGGTTTATAACAGGTGCCGACGGCGGCTACGGTGTGGCGCGCGAGTTGCTCGAAGAAATATTGAAAGTCAAAGGAATGTGGCTTTCTGAAGATAAAGCTTTCGGGTGGTGATGGCGTACGGTACTAATATCGGGGGCATGGCTCTGCCTCCTCTGCCTTCGCAGAGTTATGACGGTGTTACTGTGATGCTTGCATCTAATTCGCCCCGCCGCAGGGAGCTGCTTGGCATGATAGTGCCCGAGTTTGTCGTTGCATCTCCCAAAGAAATTGACGAGACTTATCCCGGCGACCTTGCTCCCGAAAAGGTGCCGGAATATCTTTCGCAGCTGAAGGCGCGGGCATATTACGACTGTCTTGCTGCCAATCAGCTTATAATAACTGCCGATACCGTTGTGATACTTGACGGCCGCATATTGGGAAAGCCTTCCGACGAGGCCGATGCCGTGGCAATGTTGCGTGCGTTGTCGGGTTGTGAGCACACTGTGGTGACAGGAGTCACGCTTACTTCGCTCGGAGGCATGCGCAGCGACACTTTTTCGGTGAGTACAAAAGTAAAGTTTGCCGAGATTGCAGATGCCGAGATTGCTGACTATGTGGCGCGCTACGCACCACTCGACAAGGCCGGTGCGTACGGCATACAGGAGTGGATAGGAGCGGCCGCCATTGAAGGCATCGAAGGCAGTTTTTATAATGTGATGGGTTTGCCGTTACATGCCCTGTATGTGCACCTCAAAGCATTCTTTCACAATTAGAAGCTCCCCACTCTTAATTGTTGGTTATGAGCTATATACTATAGCCATACCAATCTTGAAGAAGATAAACCGCGCCTGATATAGAGTCCCACGGAGGGATTGGATACTCGAACACCGTCCAAAGTATAGTATTCATAGTTTTCTTCGGTCTCAATATTTGCGCTGTCAATTCCTGTTTCTATCTGGGGAGACTGAATAATCGATAGTTCAGGGAATAAATTTGAAAAGTCGACATATAAATCGTATCGGCCGACTGGGAGCATAAATAGAGCCTCATTCTCAGAGCTTGCTTTTACAAAAGATGTGCTATAAGAGGCATTTTCTTCGATAGAGGAAGCTGTAATCTTGGAAACCGGGACATAGCATAACTTTAGCCAGTCTTCGCCGTTGGAGTTGCATAACGCTATGCTTCCAAATGTGTTGCCGGTATCTCCTGCAAGAATATCGACATCTTTAAGAATGAACATATTGTCCTGTCGCTCAAACTTCAGGCCTTCAATGTCAAGAACATTAGGTTCTTTTAGCGAGCCTAACAGATACAGGTGTTGTGGTATTCGCTGATTGACCGTAAAATAATAGAGCATTGGAACAGACCCGTTAAAGTCAATATAAAAATCATAGGTGCCTTCGGGTACTGAAATTGCAGCGAAAAATATCTTTAAGGGTGTTCCATAATTGTTAAGCGAGCCTTCTTGAATAGAATATACCGGCCCGTTTTTCCAGTTTTCTCCACAAGTTCCTGTAAATACCAATTCTCCGAAAGTGCCGGTGGGAGTGGTCGGATATACGCTCACGTTCAGGCAGGCTAAAATACCGTTCGAATGTTCTATGAAAGTATGCTTGTCGGAAAAATCATTACCGCTATCGGTGGTTGACCCTATAATATAAAGATGTTCAGGAATATTTGCGGCGAATGTTTTTGCACTCGCAAACACCATAAGAAAGGAAAGAATGGCTGAGGTGATAAATACTTTTGATTTGCTAATGCGCATGGTATTTAAAGTTTTTTGGATTAGATAATTTGCAAATTTATTAAAAATTACATACTCATCCAATTTTTTTTGTATGTTTTTTTAAAATTGGTGTGCAGGTTCAACCCGCACGCGCAGAGTCCAAGGGCAAGTGCAAAATTAGCGAAAATGTTTGAAAAATTCGATGGTTGGGGTAGAGAAATTAAGTTTCTCTCTGGGACGTCGATTCAGTCTGGCCTGAATTTCCGGCAGGTTGGACATTTTGGGTGATGAATTGCAATGCAAAAGTTCTCAGTGGACATTTTGGGTGATAACCATCAAATTGGCCGCAGTCAAACTGGCTTGATTGTCTCAATAGTGCCTTTTGAGATATTCATCTATTAGTTTCTTTCTGTTTTCCCTGCTGATTCCCCGATGAACCCTGACCTTTGTTTTCAAGTCGGAGAAAACAGTCTCAAGAGCATTGTTTGTATTTGGAATCCCTGTTTCGGGGTAATCATAAAAAGTCCAGAGCAATGGCATGTTACGTTTTATGCTCAGGTATGCGCTGCGTAGTTTCGGCCGCATATATGGAGGTGTGGGACGCTTGACCCTTTTATCATGAATACGTTCATTGACAATATCCTTATATTTCTCATACCATTCATTGAAAGTTCCGCAGAAACTTTCCTTATCCGTCCTTGCGATAATGTTTATGAGGTTCAGCAGTTCCTGAGATGCTTCAATGTCCAGGTTCTGAGTCAGATACCTGCGGACAATAAGAATCTGATGAAACTGGCACATCTGCACAGGTATAGGCTTCAATGCCTGAGGCAGCCCCTTCATTCCATCAATCACAATGCCGTATATATTGAACCCGTTGCCTTTCAACCATTCTACTCCCTCTACATATTGTGCGATTGTTTCATGTCGCACATACTTGTGCCATAAAACAACATTCCGAAGTGCATCCTTGATAACCATAAGACCAAAGTTCCTGCCCCAATATGTTGTATCCATCTGTATGGTTACATCCTTGTGCTTTGCGATCTTGCGGATATACCGCATGCATTCCAAATCCCTGCGGATAGTTTTTTCGCAGACACCATACTTGGTCGCGAGTTGTTCCAGAGTCTGTTTGCCTTCTATATAGTCACTGATAACCTTGGATCTATCTCGCCTAATACCTCCATCAAAACGACGGCCACAGTCCTTGCATTTATAACGTTGGGTACGCCCTCTCAGACCGTTCCGGACCACATTTTTAGATTCGCAGAAAAAGCATTTTTTTAATCATCTCAATAATTATCTTCGCAAAGATAATAAAATCAATTGATTACAGACAATTCATCACCCAAAATGTCCAACCTGCCTTTTTCCCGACCTTGTTCGGGCTGATATTTAATGCCTTGATCACTGTTGTCGACGGCATATTTGTGGGGCAGGGGGGGCGGCCTGACGGTATTGCTGTTGTGAATATCATAGCTCCGCTGTTCATGGTTGTCACAGGCACTGGGCTTTATGCAGGGTATCGGCCGCTCGGTGGTGAGCGGCATTGCCATGGCGCAGGGCGACAGCGATAAGGCTTGCGTGAATATGACGCAGGCGTCTGTCCTCGGCGCTGTGCTGATAGGCATGCTTGTGACGGTGCTGTCGGTGTCGGGAGAGGGTACGGCGCGCTTGCTCGGTTGCTCCGTCACTCGTATGCCAGGGGCTCTTGACTATCTTGCGTGGCTGCTTCCGGGTATGTTTTTCCTGGTATTCGAGTGTATAGGCATGATGGTTATCCGTCTCGACGGTTCGCCCAAGTTTGCCGTGATGTGCAATATTGTCCCTGCCGTCATTAATTTCGTGCTCGACTATATTTTGGTGTTTCCTTGCGGAATGGGTGTTAAAGGCGCTGCCATTCCGGCTTCGGAGGCATAACGCTCGTGTTTGTGAGTGCCGACTATCTGCTTGTGCGCCGTCGGCTCTACGGCATGGCGTAGCACTTCCGTACTTCCGTTGCGTGTTTTTACCCCTGGTTTCGGAAGGAAAGTAAAGAGCGGAAGTAGCTGAATAAAGCAGGGCGGTGTTTCGAGTTCGGTCACCGCCCTGTGTGTATGTTTATGTCGGTATAATCAGTACTTGGCACACTTGGCTCCTTTGGCACCTTTTACTCCGCCGCCCATTGCGAAGATGTTGGCGTCGTAGCTTACGGTTTTTGCGCTCTGCTCGCGTTTGCGCTTGAGTGCGAGTTTTACCAGACGTTCCATAAGCTCGGTGAAGTCGATGCCTACGGGCTTCCACAGGTAAAACGAGAGCGAGCCGGGGATAGTGTTGATTTCGTTTACATAGATGTCGCGGGTCTTGGCGTCAATCATCATGTCGACGCGGCTCACGCCGTGGCACGAAAGCACGCGGAATGTCTCGCCTGCAAGGGTGCGTATGCGTTCGGTTTCGTCGGCGGGAAGGTCAGCGGGGATGCGCTTTGCAGCGGCGTGCATGCCTCGGTTGTCTTTTGAACCTCCCATGTATTTATCCTGGTACGACAGAATTTCGCCGCTTTTGATAGGCTCTTCAAGTACCGATGTTATGTAGTCGTCGCAGTCGCCTAGCACTGCGCAGTTTATTTCCTGAAGGTTTTCCACCATATCTTCCACAATCACGCGAGTAGAGTAGCGGCGTGCGTCGTCGACGCGCTCAAGCAGCTGCTCGCGGTTTTCAGCGCGACCGATGCCCACGCTCGAGCCGAGGTTGGCCGGTTTTACTATCACGGGATATCCGAGCTTGCTTTCTATTTTTTCGATGAGTTCGTCGCGGCGGCTGAACCACTGTTTGTCGGTGAACCATACGTAGTCCACCACCGGCAGGCCGTCGGCTGCGAGTATCATCTTCATGGTGATTTTATCCATGCCGTTGGCCGAAGCGAGAGTGTTGCATCCGGCGTAGGGCAGGCCTATGGTTTCGAGTACACCTTCGAATATGCCGTCTTCGCCGTTGGAGCCGTGCAGCACGGGAATGGCTAGGTCGAGAGTGGCGGCAACATCGCTGCCGAACAGCGGTTTTCGGTTTTTGTATAGCTTGTAGTCGCCGAAAATAGGGCGCATGTACACTTCGGTGCATTGTGCCAGCAGGGCGTTGAGGTTGCGGTAGTTCTTCACGTCGGTGAGAACTTCGCCTGTATACCATTTGCCTTGCTTGGTGATATACACGGGTACTACGTCATACTTGTCGCGGTCGATGGCGGCCATGGCTTGATTGGCCGAGATTACCGATATTTCGTGTTCGGTAGAGCGTCCGCCGAAGAATACGCCTATTGTGGTTTTCATTGTTGTGTTCTATTGTTGTTGAGGTGTTTTTTACTTGAAAGTGTCGGGAAGGTCGTTTTCGTACAGTACGGTGTCGCCGGCAGTCGCCATTGATGTAAGGAGCTGTTGCGCCTGGGTGAAGCTTTCGACGGGGCGTACGGCTTCGGGTGGCATGCCACCCTCTTTAAGGCCTTCGAGAATGGCGTCGCGGTTATATTCGCCTACAATAATGGCAATGTCGCAGCACGAAGCGGCTTTTTTGCCGAAGTCGCGGTTGCGGTCGTATTGCTCGGGGCCGAGTTCTATCATGCCGGGTGTGACAAGGAAGCGTTTCCCCTCGTTGAAGGCGGCCAGCACATCGAGAGCCATTGCCGAGCCTACCGGGTTGCTGTTGAAGGCATCGTCGATTATGGTGAGGCTGCCGGGAACGCGCTTCACGCTCAGGCGATGTTCTACCTGCTCGAGCCTTTCGACGGCGTATGCTATGTGTTGGTCGTCTACTCCGAAGGCTCGGGCCATAGCGGCGGCGGCAAGGATGTTCGATATGTTGCACTCTCCCACAAGATGAGTGAACAGCGGCAGGCGGTGCCCGTCGGCCATGCACACTATAGTGAAGTGAGTGCCTCCGGGGGTGTAGTTTATGTCGGTGGCGATGTAGTCGGCGCTTTCTGTGTTCTTTACGGCGTAGCGCAGGCAGCGGGTATTGTCTACGGGGCGGTCGGCGATTTTTTCGAAGTCGTTGTTTATCACGGCTATGCCTCCTGCGGGCAGTGAGTCGACCAGCTCGAATTTTGTGGACTGTACATTCTCTATGGTCTTGAATGACTCAAGGTGCTGTGGGCCTACAGCAGTGACTATGCCCGCTTCGGGATGCACAAGGTCGCATATTTCTTTTATGTCGCCTACGTTCTTGGCTCCCATTTCGCAGATAAACACTTCGTGGTACGGCTTAAGCTGCTCGCGTATCGTGCGTACCACACCGAGGGTTGTGTTGTAGCTGCCGGGGGTCATAAGAGTCTCATATTTCTCCGACAGTATGCTGTAGAGATAGTGCTTGGTTGTTGTCTTGCCGTAGCTGCCGGTAACACCTATTACCTTGAGGCCCGGCATGGATGCCAGGATGCGGGCGGCATCATTGTAGTAAGCGCGGGTGATGCGGTTTTCTACGGGGGAGAGCAGGGCATTGGCTGCTATTATCAGCAGATGCGAACAGCAATAGCATGCCAGCAGTCCTTCTGTTGCGGAAAAGATATAGCTGCCTGCAGTGAGAGTCTGCGAGGCCACATTGGTGAGCGTCATGGCTATTGCGGCCACAACGGCGGCCAGCAGCAGAGCCGTGATATATATGCGGCTTGCCCTCATGGTCATCACCAATGGCTTCTTATAGCGGCGTCGGGCCATGCTGAAGCCACTAATAATAGAGAATATGGCTATAAGAACTGCCGATACAATATTGGGGCTGAACGGAGTGAGTGCTATAAAAAATATTATCATGCCGCACAGGCGCCGGCCCGAAGTGCTGTCGCCCGACTGTTTAAGCCACTTCAGGTAGCGCTCGCGTCGATATGAGTTTTGCTGAAACATCATCAGGCAGCGCCGCAGCTCTATGCCGAGGCAGAAAAGCGCCGACAGCGCGGCTGCGACATATATAATAATGTGTATGGCGGGAGTTGGTGTCATGACAGAAAATTTTGTATTACGGCCGCCGTCTGGCCGGGGCGGTCGAGAAATGAATAATGACCGGCTTCAGGATAGCTCACAAGGCCGGCATCGGGTATGAGCTTCTCCATTTTGCGGGCGTCGCGCAGAGGTGTGGCAGTGTCTTTTTCGCCCCAGATAAGCAATACGGGGGCTTTTATGAGGTGTAGCAGGCCGGTGAGGTCTTCGTTTACCACGCGGCTCATTATGGCGCGCATCTTTGGTGAGGCATTACGGTAGTCGGCCGAGCCGGAGCGCCCGCGCATGCGCTCTATGATGTGCGAGGCGCGTGTGCCGCCTACTATGAATGGCAACAGATGCCTGGCGGTTTTGAAGCTGTACACCTTTATATAATATCGCAGAGAGCGGCGCGGCTTTATGCCGGCGGCGTCGACGAGTATCACGCGGTCGACAGCCGTGCGCGACGACATCATTATTGCAATTCGGCCTCCGAATGAGTGTCCGATAAGCACCGGGCGCTCTATCGACTCGCGGCGGCAGAATTCTTCGATGAATGTGGTATAGCAGTCTACACCCCACACCTCAGCAGGCTCGTCCGATTTGCCGAAGCCAGGCAGGTCGAGGTTGTATACGCGGGTAGAAGGCAGGAGTGCGGCCTGTGCCAGTACGGCTACCGTACTGGCCTCGCATCCCCAACCGTGCATCACAACTACGGCGCGGGAGCCGTCGCCCTCCACGTCGTACCGCATCGTCACGCCGTCTATCTCTATTGTTTTTTTCATAGTTGACAAAAATTCTTACAAAGTTAAATAAACGCCTCCACTTGGCGAAAAGTTTTGCCTAAAAAAGTACCTTATATTAGGCGTAGAGCCTGCAAAAAGCCCTCGAAATGTTAAAAAGCATCTTTTTATACAAAAAAGTTACATCGAAAATTTGCCAAATGGGAAATTAGCGCTAACTTTGTGCTGTTTTTGAAGCAAACAATTGTTTTATTACTAAATCAAAACGAAAATGAAAAAGTTAGTTTTAATGCTTGCTGTTGTATTCAGCATGTCATTCTTCGCTTGCGGTAACAAAGAGCAGGCTACTGAAGCTACCGCAGAAGAAGTTGCAGT
Source organism: Muribaculaceae bacterium (assembly GCA_009775225.1). Taxonomy (GTDB): domain Bacteria; phylum Bacteroidota; class Bacteroidia; order Bacteroidales; family Muribaculaceae; genus CAG-873. The sequence goes on from VSPE01000008.1 coordinate 54,094, forward strand.
TGAAGAAGCTGCTCCCGTTGCTGAAGAAGTAGCTGTTGCTGTTGACAGCCTCAACGACACCACCGTTGTTGTAGAAACTGCTGAAGTAGCTGAAGCTCCCGTTGCTGAATAATTTCAGCCGGTTCAATGCCCGCTGCTGCGAGCATACTAAACTGAAACAGTATTGAAGAGGTCATCGACGAGGTCGACGGCCTCTTTCAATTTTGGCAGACATTCCACTTATTCGTATTTTTGCAGAATAAAACTGAATTTTACCGATGATAGAATATGTGAAAGGGCAGCTTGCGGTACTCACACCCGCTTCGGCGGTGATAGAGACAGCCGGCGGTGTTGCCTATTACCTTAATATAAGTCTGCCCACTTACTCGACCCTTGAGGGGCGCGGGGATGGGCGTCTGTATGTGCACGAGTCAATCCGCGACGACGCCTGGGTGCTGTATGGTTTTGCCGAGGAGCGCGAGCGCGAGCTTTTCCGTTCGCTGATAGGAGTGTCGGGAGTAGGTGCGGCCACTGCGCTAATCATACTGTCGTCGTTGCAAGGTGATGAGCTTGCTGCCGTGATTTCGAGCGGCGACGTAAAGCGCCTTAAAAGTATAAAAGGTATAGGTGCAAAGACGGCCGAACGCATAATTGTGGACTTGCGCGATAAAATAAAAGGCACGTCGGATACGTTATTTATTCAGACACCCTCGCACAGCGAGGCCTTCGATGAGGCTTTGGCTGCTCTGCACATGTTGGGCTTCGACAAGAAGCAGAGCGAGAAAGCGCTTACGGCACTATTCAAAGCCGACCCCGCCATAAAGGTCGAGGTTGCCATCAAGAAGGCTCTGTCGATGATGTAGAGGTGTCGCCTCTGAATGGAAAAAGCGTCATCACGACATATATTACATCTGCTATGTGCGGTTCTCGTTTTGGGAATTGCTTTTGTCGTGCCCGGCAGTGTGCACGCACAATATTACACGCCGCAGCTCGGCTCTCCGGCTCCGTGGGTCTTCCCTCCGGCGCCTGTGCCTGGCGACTCAGTGCCGCTGCCTCTTCCTATTCCCACCACGGTGCCCAGGAGTTACGAAGACCTTATGCATAACGAGCTTGCGTACGACCTCGCAACGCCGTCGAACATCACCACAGTCGCTGACTACGACCCCGCCTCGGGCTGCTATGTGGTACGCACCAAAGTCGGTGATACCGAAATCGGTACGCCATTCATGCTCACGGCCGAGCAGTACAATAACTGGATGTTCCGCCGCTCGATGCAGCAGTACTACCGCGACCGCAATATGGAGCTTATCACCGATAAGGAGAAGCAGCCTTTCAATATTTTCGACATGAATTTTGCGCTCGGGCCACTCGAAAAGATTTTCGGCCCGGGTGGCGTGTCGCTGCGTACACAAGGCTCGGTACTCGTGTCGATGGGTGTGAAGAGCAACAAGACCGACAACCCGTCGCTGTCGCTCTCGGCAAGGCGAAAGACTTACTTCGACTTCGACCAGAAGATACAAGCCACTGTTGCCGCAAGTGTGGGCGACCGCCTGAAATTCAACATGACATACAATACCGACGCTACCTTCGACTTCGACAGCAAGAACCTCAAGCTGGCATACGAAGGCAAGGAAGACGATATTGTAAAGAGTATAGAAGCCGGTAATGTGTCTATGACCACAGGCTCCTCGCTCATCCGAGGCAGCACGGCCCTCTTCGGTGTGAAGGCCAAACTACAGTTCGGCAAACTGACTGCCACGGCTCTTGTGTCACAGCAGAACTCAGAATCGAAGAGCGTGAACACCCGTGGTGGCGCGCAGACCACCGAGTTCTCGGTCAATGCCGACGAATACGACCAGAACCGTCACTACTTCCTTGCGCATTTCTTCCGCGACAACTACGACCGTTTTGCCGCTCGCCTGCCGTACGTATCGTCGGGCGTGAAAATCACGCGTATAGAAGTGTGGGTGACAAACAAGACCGGAAAGTTCGACCAGGCCCGAAATTTTGTGGGCTTCATGGACTTGGGAGAGAGCAGTGTTACCGCATCCGACTATTGGACGAAGAACCCTGCGCTGCCCAATCCGGCCAACGCTTCGAATAATCTGCTCTCCGTAATCAAGACCGACTATCCGGCTGCCAGAAACATCAATCAGGTAACGCAGGCCCTTGAGCCGCTGTCGGCCTACGGCATAGAGGGTGGCCGTGACTACGAAAAGGTGGAAAGTGCCCGCCTGCTGTCGTCGAGCGAGTATACGCTGAACTCCACACTCGGCTATATATCGGTAAAGAGCGCGCTGAACTCCGATGAGGTGCTTGCGGTGGCCTTCGAATACACCTACAACGGTCAGGTATATCAGGTTGGCGAGTTCTCGGCCGACATTCCCACCACCGACCAGTCGCTGTATCTGAAGATGCTCAAGAGCACCACCACATCGCCCTATCTGCCCATGTGGCACCTCATGATGAAGAATGTGTATTCACTTGGCGGCTACCAGATACAGAAATCCAAGTTCAAGCTCAACATCAAATATCTGTCGGATACTACAGGCACGCAGATAAACTACCTCCCGGTGCCGGGTCTCAACAATCAGTCGCTCCTTCAGGTGATGAATCTCGACCGCATCGACTCTAACGAAGAGAGCAATCCCGACGGTTTCTTCGACTTTATCGACGGCTATACTATAATACCGGCCACCGGCAAGATTATATTCCCCGTAGTCGAGCCGTTCGGCAAGCATCTCGCCGAAAAAATCGGAAACCCGGCTCTGGCGCAGCAGTATGTATATCAGGAACTATACGATTCTACTCTTGTAGTGGCGCGGCAGTATGCCGATAAAAACAAGTTTATCCTGTCGGGCGAATATCAGGCATCGGCAGGCTCGCAAATCCGACTCAATGCAATGAATGTGCCGCGCGGCTCCGTGATAGTCATGGCCGGTGGCGTGCAACTCACCGAAAACTCCGATTATACCGTAGATTATGCTATGGGTATAGTCACAATCACCAATCAGAGCATTATCGACTCGGGGCAGAATATAAGCGTTACGCTCGAAAACCAGTCGATGTTCTCCACCCAGCGCAAGACTCTCCTTGGCCTCGACTTGCAGTATCAGCTCAACAAGCGTATCAATATCGGTGCAACGCTTCTGCACTTCTCCGAGAAGGCACTTATCGAGAAGGTGAATATCGGCGACGAGACGGTAAACAACTCTATGGCCGGCCTCAACTTCTCGTACAACGGCGAGTTTATGTGGCTTACCAATCTCCTCAACAAAATCCCTACCGTAAACGCAACCCAGCCCTCGAGCCTCAACTTTACGGCGGAGTACGCGGCACTGCTTCCGCATCAGCAGAAAGCCGGTTCCAACAAGGGGTCGTCGTATATCGACGACTTCGAGAGTACTCAGACCGGCATCGACCTGCGCTCGCCGTATTCGTGGTTCCTTGCATCCACTCCTTACGACCCCTCGCCCGACGCACTCTTCCCCGAAGGCGCGCTCTCGAATAACGTGGACTACGGCAAAAACCGTGCTCTCATCAACTGGTACTATATCGACCGCCTTTTCACGCAGCGCAATTCATCGATGTGCCCCGGCTATCTGCGCAGCGACCTCAAACAGCAGTCCAACCCCTATGTGCGCGAGGTCACTTCCGAGGAAATTTTCCCCGGTCGCGAGATAGGTTATGGCGAGTCGGCGTACGTACAGACCCTCAACGTGTCGTACTATCCCGACGAACGCGGCCCCTACAACCTCGACAACGTAAATATAGCGGACGACGGCAGCCTTCTGAACCCCGAGAAGCGCTGGGGCGGTATCATGCGCAGGCTCGACAACACCAACTTCGAGCAGTCGAACATAGAGTATGTGCAGTTTTGGCTTCTCAACCCATTCCTCGACCCTGATAACCCCAACTATGAGGGTGGCGACCTGTACCTCAACTTCGGCGAAATATCAGAAGACATCTTAAAGGACGGTCTGAAGAGCTACGAGAACGGTATTCCTTACGACGGTAACGACCAGTTCCTCGAAGAGACTGTGTGGGGACGTGTGTCGCGGCAAAACTCGCTGACATATTCGTTCGACAACACCAACGGCGCCCGACTTGCACAGGACGTCGGTCTCGACGGTCTTCACAACGACCAGGAGTTCGTATTCCCCACATATCAGAAATATATCGAGGGACTAACCCGTCGCCTCTCGCCCGAGACTGTGGAGAAGATGCAGACCGATTTGTTATCGCCGCTCAACGACCCCGCCGGCGATAACTATCACTTCTATCGCGGCTATGACTACGACGAACAGCGCCTCGGCATCCTCGAGCGCTATAAGCGTTACAACGGCGTTGAGGGCAACTCACTCTCGCCCGAAGACGCTCCCGACCCCCTGTACCAGTCGGCACGCTCTGTGCCCGATGTCGAGGATATCAACCAGGATAACACCCTCAACGAATACGAGCGCTACTTCCAGTATAAGATTTCAATCCGCCCCGAAGACCTTGTGGTGGGCAAGAACTATATCACCGACAAACAGACCAAGATAGTGCCCACGCGCGACGACGGCCGCCTCGAGGTGGAGTGGTATCAGTTCAAAATTCCTCTGAGCGACTATGAGAAGGTTGTCGGCTCGATTTCCGATTTCTCTTCTATCCGCTTCGCCCGAATGTTCCTCACCGGCTTTCGGAAGACCACACACCTGCGCTTCGCAACCTTCGAGCTGGTGCGTGGCGAGTGGCGTACCTACGACTTCAACCTCAACAGCCGAGGCGATGCTCCCGCGCAAGGCGAGCTTGATGTGTCGGTAGTGAACATCGAGGAAAACGCAACCCGCGAGCCTGTCAACTATGTGCTGCCTCCGGGAGTGTCCCGTATCACCGACCCCGGCCAAAGCCAGATTACTCAGCTCAACGAGCAGTCGCTGGCCATGAAGCTCACCGGCCTCAATGCCGGCGACGCACGCGGCATATACCGCAACACACAGCTCGACCTGCGCAATTACCGGCGCATGCAGATGTGGGTACACGCCGAAGCGCTTATCGACAATGCCACAAATCTCCGTTCAGGCGAGATGTCGGTTTTTGTGCGCCTCGGTACCGACGTCAAGAACAACTACTATGAATACGAGATACCGCTCGAACTTACACCCCCCGGCGTGTATAACCGCTATCTCAGCTCCGACCAGTATATCGTATGGCCGCGCTCCAACTTCCTCGACTTTAATCTGCAATCGCTCGTAGAGCTTAAGAAGCAGCGAAACCGTGCCAAGCGGGCCGAGGAGAGCGGGGTAGGCTACGGCACATTATATACGGGCCGAGACCCCGACAACGAGCGTAACCGCATGGGCGTAATCGGTAATCCGTCGCTCAGCGATGTGCGTGTAGTCCTTATCGGTGTGCGCAACAATGCTGCGACTCAGAAAGACGCCGTTGTGTGGGTCAACGAGCTTAAAGTGACCGATTTCGACGAGGCCGGAGGCTGGGCGGCGAAGGCAAATGCCACACTCTCGATGAGCGACATCGCCACAGTGAACCTCGGTGCGCATATCGAGACCGCAGGATTTGGAGGCGTAGACCAAAGCCTCAACGAGCGCCGGCTCGACGATTACCAGCAGTTCAACGTGGCCGTACAGGCCGACCTCGGACGCTTCATCCCCGAAAAGGCCAAGTTGCGCGCCCCTGTTTACTACTCTATGACCAAAGAGAAGACGTCGCCGAAATACAACCCGCTTGACCAGGACGTGCTGCTCAAAGATGCTCTCGACGAATGTGATACCAAGGCCGAGCGCGACTCAATAAGCTCTTATGCCGTGGAGCGTACTACGATACAGAACTTCTCGATTTCCGGACTCAAATTCGATATTCAGAGCAAGAATCCCATGCCCTGGGACCCGGCGAATTTTACTTTCAACTTCTCTTTTGCCAAGCAGGCCAAGAACGACCCGACCACAGAGTATGAGAATACCGATGACTACCGAGGCTCGCTCGCATACTCTTACTCGCCATATATCAAACCGTTCAAGCCTTTTAAAAATCTAAAAGGCAAAGGAAAGAATGTGAAGTTCCTCAAGGACTGGGAGCTGCAGTGGCTGCCAAACAACATCTCGTTCCTGACCTCGATGAGCCGATATTACTATGAACAGCAGACGCGCTCTGAGGCCGATGCCATGTTCCAGCTTCCTGTATCGGTAAGTAAGAATTGGCTGTGGGACAGGCAGCTGCAACTGTCATGGAACCTTACAAAGACCTTGCAGTTCTCTTTCAACTCCAACACCTCGGCACGCATCGAGGAAACTGTCGGTGCTGTAAACCGCAAGCTCTTCCCCGACAAATACCGCGACTGGAAAGATACTATATGGCAGTCGCTCCGCTCTATGGGTACTCCCTGGAGCTATAATCAGACGTTCACAGGCCAATATAAAGCGCCATTCAACAAGATTGCCTTCCTTGATTATCTTACGGGCTCGGTAAGTTACAATGCCACTTACCGCTGGGACCGCGGAGCCACAATCGACGGTGTCAAGCTCGGTAACTCGATAGCCAACCAGGCTTCGTGGACTGCCGACGGCCGTGTGAACTTCGAGACCTTGTATAATAAGGTGAAGCTGTTCAAAGACGTTAACAAGCGTTTTGCCAATACGCGTTCTTCCACCACGCAGCGTAAGGCCAAGAAGTTTGAGCGTACATACAAGCTCAAACCCGACACTTCGCTTGTCATCAAGCACAATCTGCGTACAAAGAAGATAAAAGTGACTGCGACAAAGCCCGACGGTACTCCTTTCGCGCTCAAAACCCGAGAGCTCGACAATAACAGCATTGAGGTGCTGAACCGGGGCGAGGATAATATCAAGTTCACTATTGTTGAGGTGCTCAAAGATGAGAAAAGCGTGATGCGCAATATTGGCGAGTACGCCCTGCGCTTTGTGCTCTCGCCCCGTAGCCTCTCGGTGCGCTACCGCAACACACGCACCACGTCGCTGCCGCTCTTCGGGCCGGATATCGGCAATATATTCGGTCAGAGCCGCAGCTACGGCCCCATGTCGCCGGGCCTCGATTTTGCCTTCGGGTTTACCGACGAAAGCTATGTCAACAAGGCCCTGGCACGAGGCTGGCTCATCACCGACGACGATCAGACTTCGCCGGCGGTATTCTCGCGCGCCAACGAGCTCAATATCGAAGCCGCCTTTGAGATTGCCAAAGGCCTTAAAGTACAGCTTACGTTCAACCGCACCGACAACCGTAACTCGCAGGTGCAGTTTATGTATGCCGGTATGCCTACATCGCTCTCAGGCTCATATACAAAGACACACTGCGCCATACTCACTTCGCTGCGCTCATCCAAGGCCGACGACGGCTACTATTCGCAGGCTTTCGCTGACTTCATTGCCAACATACCCGAGGTGAGGGCACGTGTCGAGGCTCAGTATGCTGGTGCCGTATATCCGTCGGGAGGCTTCATGGCCGACAATGCGCATGCAGGCTTCCCCTTCGACCCTGCTGTAGGCACGGTATCCGAAACATCGTCCGACGTCCTCATTCCGGCCTTCATGGCTGCCTATACCAAGCGCTCGGCAAAGAAAGAGAGTCTGAACCCCTTCCCGGCGTTCTCTTCGGTTCTTCCCAACTGGCGCATTACCTACGACGGACTCATCAACCTCGGCAATATGCGTCGCTGGTTCAAATCGTTCTCGCTCAGCCATGCCTACCAGTGCACATATTCTGTGGGCTCGTTCTCCTCGTTCCTCAACTGGCAGGGCATAGGTGCCGGCGACCTCGGCTTTACTCTCGATGAGCTTACGGGCAATCCTGTTCCCTCGTCGCCCTACAATATATCTTCGGTGGCTATCACAGAGCGCTTCGCTCCACTGTTCGGTGTAAACTTCACTCTCAAGAACGAGTTGCAGTTCAGTGCCGAATATCGCGACCAGCGCACCGTGACTCTCAACAGCGCCGCAGGACAGGTGGTGGAGGCAAGCTCCAAAGGCATTACAGTGGGTGCAGGATACAAGATTGTAGGCTTCAACAAAATACTAAAGCTCAAAGGCTCGCAGACCTCGGTGAGCAACGACCTCACCCTCAACGCCGATTTCTCATTCCAGAACAATCAGGCGCTGATACGTCGCATCGAGAGCAACTATACACAGCCCACAAGCGGTACCAATACCATCAACATCAACTTTACCGCTTCGTATGTGCTGAGCAAACGCCTCACATTGTCGGCCTACTTCGACCACCAGGTAAACTCGCCGATTGTAACCACAAGTGCCTATCCCACCACCAACTCATCGTACGGCATATCGGTGAACCTTGCCCTCTCACGCTAAAATTTGAAAGAAACGAAGCCGCGTATCGCAAAAGGTGTGCCGGGCGTGAAGCAGATGTCGGTTACTGGTGCTGAGTCGCCGGGAATAAGAGTCTCGGTGGCGAACCGGGCCTCCCGCCACTTCTCGTTATGAATAGGTTCTCGATTGCGGCTCCGAAGGTAAATTTCCGTCAGGTATACGACGCGTTGAGGTCGGTGATGAAATATCCTTTTGCAGTCAGTGAGTTGTCTTCATTGGCAGGTCGGTCGGCTATCCAGCGGCAGTGTACGCCGGCGTTCACGTGTTTGTTTTTATAAGTGAGGCCGCCAAGTGCCGTGTGCACGGGCGCGAGGGGTATGTAGTTTTCGCCTTTCGGCTCCTCGGTCATGCGGGCGTTGCTGTAGGTGTAGTCGGCCTGAAGATAGAAGTTATTGAGAAAATCCCAGCGTACTCCCAAATCCACACCGAAGCGTCGGCTTTTGCCCGACGGTTCTACCACGGCCTCGTCGCCTACATATACAAGTTCCTCGTTCATGTGAAGATACCACACGGCGCTGTTCAGCACCACATTGTCGCACGGCTTGTAGTGTATGCCGAAATCGGCGCCAAGAGCCTGTGGAAGCACATTCTTGCCGTCCTCCACCACGACCACTCGGGCATCGTTGCTGTGGAAGCCGCGTCCGCCTTTAAGGTATAGCTGCACGCGTTCCGACGGGTTATAGATAGCATTCAGCTTGGGACTGACGAAGGCTTGGGCGTTGCCGCGGCTGTTGAAGTCGGCGGCAGTTTTGTCGGCATAGCTGAAGTGGAACCAGTCCACGCGTACCGATGGGTTTATCATCACTTTGCCGAGATTTATCTCCATGCCGGCGTATGCAAAGAGGTTGCTTTGGTCTATGTCGCCAAGGGCGTAAGTGCCTATATGATGTCGGTTGCGGGCGTGGTAGAGAGCGATATCCATTATATGGTCGTATCGAAAGCCTGCGCCAGCCGCCCACTTCCACATATAGTCGCGCAGGTGGAAATGGTTGGTGTATTCAGTATGGCCTCCTCCGATAATTCGCTTCTCGCGCTGGTTTATCTCGTCCCAGTTCTCGGGGTCGTTCAGCATGAAGGTAAAGTCTGAGAAAAGGTTGAAGGTATAATACGAAAGATAAAAGTCGGAGTTTACCACGCCGCCGTCGCCTGTGTCGAACCTGTGGAGAAACTGAAGATTGGTACGCGAGGTGGAGCCGCCCTCACTGGCATCGAGCGAGCCGAACCAGCCAATCATGCCCTTGTCGACGGCGCGCTCGGGAATTTGTCCCGAGGCGTTCCACGAACTGTTGAAGTGCGATGCTATTATGTTGAAGCGCGAGCGCTCGCCCCAACGGGTGTATTTGCTCAGCACATTCAGGCGGTGGAAGTGCTGAGGGGAGTCGAAGACGCCGTTGTCGTTGAGAAAGGCTCCGGCTACATAGAAACTCTCCTTTTCGTTGTTTATAAACGACGCCGTGGCGCGGTAGCGCTGATAGTCGTGCATACCCACTTCCACGGCCACTTCGTTCGGCATGCGGTCGCGAGTCTTGAACGATACATAGCCGGCAGTGGCCATATCGCCCTTGCTCATGCTGTAGAGACCCTTGTCGAAGTCTACACTTTCTATAAGTTCGGGCTGCAGGAAGTGCAGGTCGGCGTAGCCCTGTCCGTGAGCGTGGCTTACCATGTTGACGGGCATTCCGTCCACACTTATGTTTATGTCGGTGCCGTGGTCGAGGTCGAACCCGCGCAGAAACATCTGCTCGGCCTTGCCGCCTCCGGCATGTTGTGCAATGAAGAGGCCAGGGACGGTGCGTAGTACCTCTTGCGACGACTTCACGGGGTTGACCGCGAGGTCTACCTTGGCGACCTCGCTGAGGTGGTTGACATGGGCCACGACGTTGATGTCGCGCAGTTTGATGTCGGGCAATGTGTCGGGTGTTGCCGTTTCTGCCGACGGAGTGTGGGCGAGGCATTGCAAGGCGATGGCGGCCGTGCACAGGCTTAAGGCTTTTTTCATTCCGGGATAGTGGTGAATGGTGTATAAGTTCGATATGTTTTCTAACAATCGTATGGTCTAATTGGTTCCGCACTTTGCAGTCTCGCGATTTTTAGCTAATTTTGCGCCGTTAAATTGTATAAGAAAATGAAAGACCTCCCACAGAAATACAATCCTGCCGAAGTAGAAGACCGGTGGTATGCCTATTGGCTTAAGCACAAGCTTTTCCACAGCGAACCCGATGCACGTGAACCCTATACCGTTGTAATACCTCCGCCAAACGTGACCGGCGTGCTGCACATGGGCCACATGCTCAACAATACCATTCAGGATATTCTCGTGCGCCGTGCGCGCATGCAGGGCAAGAATGCTCTGTGGGTACCCGGCACCGACCACGCCGCTATCTCTACCGAGACTAAAGTGATTGGCAAGCTTGCCGCAGAAGGCATCAGGAAGACCGACCTTACACGCGAGCAGTTCCTCGAACATGCCTGGGAATGGACGGAAAAGCATGGCGGCATAATCCTGCAGCAGCTCCGCAAACTCGGCGCCTCGTGCGACTGGGAGCGCACCGCTTTCACTATGGACCCCGTGCGTAGCGAAAGCGTGCTCAAAGTTTTCGTCGACCTCTACGACAAGGGCTTGGTTTACCGCGACCTCCGAATGGTCAACTGGGACCCGCAGAACCGTACCGCTATCAGTGACGACGAGGTGTTCTTTGTGGAAGAACAGTCTAAACTGTACTATCTCCGCTATTATCTTGCCGAGGAGCCTGCCGAAATAGAGCTTGCGGAAGGTGCTGTGGTGCATACTGATGAAAACGGTCGTCACTATGCGCTTGTGGCAACAACACGCCCTGAAACTATCATGGGGGACACCGCTATGTGCATTAACCCCAAAGACCCAAAGAACGCATGGCTCAAGGGTCGTCGCGTGATTGTGCCTCTGGTTGGCCGCGAAATACCCGTGATTGAAGACCGCTACGTCGATGTCGAATTCGGTACAGGCTGCCTCAAGGTTACGCCCGCCCACGATAAAAACGACTATATGCTCGGCAAGAAACACGGTCTCGAAAGTATCGACATCTTCAATGAAGACGGAACTGTGGCTGAAGTGGCCGGCATGTATGTCGGCCTTGACCGTTTCGACTGCCGCAAGGCTATTGCAAAAGACCTCACTGCCGCCGGTCTGCTGGAGAAAGAAGAAGACTACACCAACAATATCGGTCTATCGGAGCGCACAAAGGTGCCCGTGGAGCCGCGTCTCTCGCTCCAGTGGTTCGTGAAGATGAAGCACTTCGCCAACGAGAGCCTGCAGCCCGTGCTCGACGACATTATCCGCTTCGTCCCCGAAAAGTATAAGACCACATACCGCATCTGGCTCGAAAATATTCAGGATTGGTGCATCAGCCGTCAGCTCTGGTGGGGACACCGTATCCCGGCATACTTCTACGGCGACAAGACCGGCGCCGACGCCGAATATGTGGTGGCTCTTACTCCCGAGGAAGCGCTTGAAAAGGCTCGTGTGAAGAGCGGAAACCCTGCCATGATACTCGACGACCTGCATCAGGACCCCGACGCCCTCGATACATGGTTCTCGTCGTGGCTGTGGCCTATCACACTCTTCGACGGCATCAACCGTCCCGACAACGAGGAAATAAGCTATTACTATCCCACCGCCACTCTCGTTACAGGCCCCGACATCATATTCTTTTGGGTGGCCCGTATGATTATGGCAGGCTATGAATATGTGGGCAAACAGCCTTTCAACAACGTTTACTTCACCGGCATCGTGCGCGACTCCATAGGCCGCAAGATGAGCAAGATGCTCGGAAACTCGCCCGATCCGCTTGACCTTATCCGCGATTACGGTGCCGACGGCGTGCGCATGGGCCTCATGCTCGCTGCTCCTGCCGGCAACGACATCATGTACGATGACAAGCTTGTAGAGCAGGGCCGCAATTTCTGCAACAAGATTTGGAACTCTTTCCGCCTCATCGAAGGCTGGCAGGTCGACGATGCCGCCGCTCAGCCCGCAGTGGCCGAAATGGCGTCGCGCTGGTTCGCTTCGCAGCTCAGCGCCACCGTTACCGAGGTAAACGACCTCTTCGACAAGTTCCGTATCTCCGAGGCTCTCATGGCCGTATACCGTCTCTTCCGCGACGACTTCTCATCGTGGTATCTCGAAATGGTCAAGCAAGCCTACGGCTCGCCTATCGACCGCAAGAGTTTCGAGCAGGCCCGCGGCTATCTCGATGCCCTGCTGAGACTCCTGCACCCCTTCATGCCCTTCATCACCGAAGAGCTGTGGCAGCACCTCGCCGACCGTGCCGAGGGCGAGAGCATCATGTATGCCCCCCAGCCCGAAGCAACCGTGGCCGATACCGCTGTCATAGAGTCGGTAGAGCGTGCCAAAGAAATCATCAACGGTATACGCGGTGTGCGTGCGCGCAAGAACATCTCGCCCCGCGAGGGTCTCGTGCTCAATGTAATCGGTACTATTGATGCCTGCACACGCGATATGATTGTAAAGCTTGGCGGTCTTGAAGAACTCAACGAAAATGCCGCCAAAGATGCTGCCGCATCATCGTTTATGGTAGGCACCACCGAGTTCAACATTCCTCAGAGCGCCAACATCGACATAGAGGCCGAACGCGCCCGCATCACCAAGGATATCGCCTATCTTCAGGGCTTCAAGGCTTCTGTGGAAAAGAAGCTCGCAAACGAACGCTTCGTGTCGCATGCTCCAGAGGCTGTAGTTGCCGCCGAGCGCAAAAAGCTTGCCGACGCCGAGGCCAAGCTTGCCACTCTCGAGGCTTCCCTCGCAGCCCTGTCGTAATAGCCCGGGCAACAGGATATAACCCTCCCGGAGGATTGTCAAAATTGAATACACCCCAAAAGTTATACAAATAACTTTTTGGGGTGTAGTTTCTTTACGGCATAGCTTCTAGTTTTGAGGCCTTATAACCCAAGGGAAGTAAAAGGGGCGGTAACGTAATGGAAGTATGGAAGAGGCTGCCGGGTTGTGGTATTATTCGGCCAGGCTCTCGACCTGAGCTTTTAATTCGTCGATGAGGCGCTTCATGTGGCGGTATTTGAGCCAGCTTATCACAAGGCCTACGGTAAAACCTATACACGAACTGAGGATGAGGGTGCTGTCGGCTTTGTCGAAGATTTCGCCGAAGAACGAGGCAAGAACACCGCATCCCAGCACTATACCCACCGCACGTATGCGCGCCATACGTTTGCGCACGGCCAGCACGGCTCGCATGGCATTTACCACCGGCTGCGATACATAGTCGGTCATGGCAATGTTGTCGGCGAAATCATACGACAGTGCCGCCATGAGCAGCCCGAATAGTCCATATACAATAGCAACCCATAGCTGGAAGTGGAGTGTTGTCACAAGAAACGGCGCCAATGCCGTCACACACAGCCCACCGAGCGCATTACGCTTATAGTTCTGCGCAAGCCGGTGCTGAGCCGACTTTATTTTGCCGGCTTTTATCTCCGACATCACGCGGTCAGAGTCTGCTGCGAGGCGGTCGGAGTCGAAACTCAGCTGCTGCCATTTATCTTTGAGTTCGTTGATATCCATAGGTATAATAGTTCATGCCTCCTGACGGGCGAGCTTTGTCAGTTTTTCTTTTATACGGTGCATCTTCACAGCCACATTTCCTGCCGAAAGTCCCATAATTGCGGCAATCTCATCGTATGGCTTCTCATCGAGCCAAAGGGTCACGAGAGCTTTGTCAATAGGCCCGAGCATATTGATGAGGTGATACAGCTGGCGGTAGTCTTCCATTGCCGAGGACGTGTCGGAAGTGTCGGCGACATCGGTTTTGATATCGTCGAGCTTGATTACCGACTCGCTGCCGAAGCGCTTGTTGCGACGGTGCCAGGTGATGCAGGTGTTAATAGCCGTGCGGTATATCCACGTAGAGATTTTTGCCTCCCCGCGAAAACTGTCAAGGCCTTGCCACAGGTTTATGAGCACTTCCTGATACAGGTCGTCGAACGATGCTATAGGCGATGAATAGAGATAGCACACTTTGGCTATCACCTCCTTGTATTGGCGGGTGACGGTCATAAAGCGTGTTTCTTTGTCGCCTGTCTCGTTTTTCATACCATATAGTTAGACGCAGCGACAGCCCGAATATTACACTTCGATAAGCTCGTCGTGACAAAAATCGCGTATTGCGCGCGTACCGATTATTTCATCCCAGCGCATAGGCGATATGCCGTTGCCCGGTCGCTTTACGGTAATGTTTTTGTAGTCAAGGATTTCACCTTTCTTTATATCGCGCGCCGCCACTATGCTTTTGCGGGCAACCTCCATATTGGGACTTTCGGCGAGGGCTACTTTTTTTTCTCCCGAGCCGAGCGAGGTCTCGGCAATGCGGATGCGGCTCACCAGTTTTGCAAGCTCGGCAGGTTCGAGCGATGCCTTGTGGTCGGGTCCCGGCAGATTGCGGTCGAGGGTGAAATGCTTCTCAATAATCACAGCACCGCGGCCTGCGGCTGCAACAGCCACGTCAGTGCCGCAAGTATGGTCACTGTAGCCCACTCCGGCGCACCCAAGAGTGGCGAGCGCATCCATGGCGCGCAGGTTTACCGACTCGTAGGGTGCCGGGTACTGTGTGGTGCAGTGCAGAAGCCATACCGCCGAACGCGGTGTGCCGGCTTTCTCAAGCACCTGCACTGCGGCCTCAACTTCGTTGAGGGTCGACATGCCGGTCGACATTATCACCTTGCCGCCAAGAGCCCCTATCTTGCGCAGGTATGGCAGGTTGGTGATTTCACCCGACGGTATCTTCCAGTAGTCCATGCCTATGTCCGCGAGGCAGTCTATCGAAACAAGGTCGAAGGGTGTGCTCATAAAGCCTATGCCCTCGCTGCGGCACAGTTCTGCCAGCCCTTCGTAGTCGCTCAAGGGCAAGTGTATGGCACGGCACATGTCGAGCTGGCTCTGACCTGCGCCTGTCGTTTCCTTCTGATATTCGGCCTTTGGTGCGAACTGCGATATTACAAGCTCGGGCACCGCAGTTTGGAATTTCACATAGTCGGCTCCGGCTTTGCGTGCTTCAGCCACCATGCGCTGTGCCAGTGCGAGGTCGCCGTTGTGGTTTACGCCGGCCTCGGCTATGATTATTATATGATTGTCCTTATTCATTTCTGTTCGGGATAAAATACGGCGTCTGCCAGATAGCGTACGGTCTCTACACCGGGGGTGGCGCACTGCCGGGCAAGAGGCTTGCCGAGGGCGTCGTCGATAATCAGGCCCGGGAGGTCTGCGCCGGCATGTACCGATGCCACGGCGCCCCCTCCGAGGCGAGGGTTGATTTCCATGAGCAGCAGCCGGTCGGTGTCGAGGTCATGTATGAGTTGCACGGTCACCGCACCGCGTAGCCCGGTGGCAGCAAGGGTGCGTTCTACAAGTTCCGTCACCCGG
Organism: Muribaculaceae bacterium; assembly: GCA_009775225.1. GTDB lineage: Bacteria > Bacteroidota > Bacteroidia > Bacteroidales > Muribaculaceae > CAG-873. The sequence goes on from VSPE01000008.1 coordinate 69,841, forward strand.
GCATCGGCAAATGTCTCGGTGCGCACCACCTCGCCTCCGCTCACTTCGCAGCGCAGGCGGGGGCTTATTGCAGCAGGTTCGCCTGTGCGCATGCCCACGTAGCAGTCTACCGTGATTTCGTCGCGGTTATCTATGCGTTCCTGTATCAGATAGCGGTCTTCGTGCCCCTTTAACTCGTAGAGCTTGTGCAGCCCGTCAATCATAACAATGCCTTTGGATGCAGAGCCGAAGCGTGGCTTGGCAATGAGTTTGCCGCATGGGGCGCCGGTGCGGTAGGTGGCCGGCACGGGCAGTCCGTGTGTCTCGAAGAAATCGGCTGCAGCACACTTGTCGAACATGCGGTCTACGTCTTTGCGGGCGCTTACGGGCGCGAAAACATCGGTTGAACTATGACGGGCAACGAACTCTGCGGCGATGCCAACGGCACCGTCTACAAAGGGCAGAATGATGTCGATGTCGTGTTCGCGGCATACATCGTCCAGCTCGGCGAATATCGTGGGGTCGCCCCAGCGCACACCCTCCACGATGTCGCCTTCGAGCGCCAGAGCCGAGTGTGCGTCGAGTTCATAGCCTGTGATGCGTGCCTCAAGGCCGCGCGCGGCGCAGGCTTCGCAAAGCATGCGTGCCATAGTGACGCGCTTGGCGCCTCCGAGAAAAAGAAATCCAATCGAACCTTGGCGCTTCATCGGTTGTAGATGTCGGGTTTATACTTGGCAAGGTTCTCGGGGCGGCAGAACCACTCGATTGTTTTCGCAAGACCTTCCTCGATAGTGTGGTGCGGTCGCCAGTCGGTGAGACTTGTGATAAGAGTGTTGTCGCCGCAGAGGCGGTTAACCTCGCTTTTGGCCGGTCGCAGGCGTTCGGGGTCGGTGACTTCGTCCACCTCGCGTCCCATAAGTCGGGCAATCATAGCGAACGTGTCGGCCATCGAAATCTCAGTGCCTGTGGCTATGTTTATCTCGCGGCCCTCTATCCCTTCGGTCTCGCCAAGGGCGATGAAGCCTGCGGCGGTGTCTTCCACAAAGTTGAAGTCGCGAGTGGGGCTGAGGTCTCCGAGCTTTATCTGCGTATTGCCGGCAGCTATCTGAGTGATGATTGTCGGGATGATGGCTCGTGCGCTTTGACGAGGGCCGTAGGTATTGAAGGGACGCGCTATCACCAACGGAAGGTCGAAGGCATTGTAGAAACTCTTGGCTATGGCGTCGGCGCCAATCTTGGTGGCCGAGTACGGCGATTGCGGCTGGCGGGGGTGTTTCTCGTCGATGGGTACGTATATGGCGGTGCCGTATACCTCGCTTGTCGAAGTCACCACAATACGGCGCACGCCGCAGTCGCGGGCTGCCTGGCACATATTCAGCGTACCCTTTATATTGGTGTCGACATAGCTGTCGGGGGCGAGATAGCTGTATGGTATGGCGATAAGGGCCGCCAGGTGGTATACGGTGTCTATATCGCGTGATATGGTGCGGCAGAAGTCGGCGTCGCGTATGTCGCCGCATACAATCTCGAGGCGTACGTTGGCCGCTATGTCTTCGAGCCAGCCCCAGTTGTTGAAAGAGTTGTATTGGGCGAGAGCTCTCACGCGGTACCCTTTGGCCAGCAGTGCTTCGGTGAGGTGTGAGCCTATGAAGCCGTCGGCGCCCGTTACGAGTACGGTGCTGTCGGTCTTTACCATGTCTTGTCGAATTTATAGATATATATTACGCCGTCGGAGGCTGTGCGCATCAGCTCGAGGTGTGCGCCGTCCAGGCGGTTTATGTTCATCACAACATCTGTCCCGACAGGCTCGAGCCATGCGGGGGCGGAGTAGAGGTCGGGGTTCCCGGCATCGCTTGTGTTGTCGAAGTCGAAGCTGAGCGAGTCGCCCATGCGCATCCACGTGGCCGTCTTGTATTCAATCAGGTCGTAGTTGTTCTCTACGGTTCGGAAGTGCACAATGTTGTTTTGGAAGCTCATATAGGTATCGGCATCGTACGGTTTCTCTATAGCGGCGCCGTCGGCGAGGCGCTCGGTGAGAACCCATGTGCCGAAGAGCTTGCCTATGTGCCCGTTGTTCTGAGTGCACGAGCAGAGCAGTAACACTGCAAGCAGCGCTGCCGAGAGGCGTATGGTGTTTATTGTCTTCATCGTTTGCCTGCTTTGAAAGTTCCTGTATACGATACTCCTATGAGTGCGCCGAAATTGTCGCCGCGCAGATTGCCTGTGTCGAAGGCGGCTTCAAGACGCACCGCGAGTCCTTTAAGGCGCCCGGCGGGAGTCCATTTCACCGCAGCCATTGCCGAGGTGTCGTGCAGCTTGCGCGGAGCCGGATAGCGGCCCATGCCGCCGGCTTCCTGCCAGCTCACCTTGGCCTTGTAGTGCCATTTGGAGCCGAAGTCGCCGCACACGGCGCTGTGGAAGCCTCGGGCGCGGTTGTGCGCATAGCCGGGGTAACCGTCGAGATTATAGAGCGGCGACACCACGAAGGGCGAGCCGATGCTCATGCCATAGTTGCTGTACGGGCCGTAGAAGCCGTTGTTGTAGTAGTCGTCGCCGCCGGTGGCCTGCGAGGTTATGGTGGTACCGGGGTCGTCGGAGGGTGCCCAGTGCACGGGGCCCGACTGGTTGGTGAAGTCGAAGTACTCCACCACGATTTTGCTCACTGCACCTGCCTTGGCAAAATTGTACTGGAGGCCCCACAGGCCGTCCCAGCCGTTCATCTTGCCTATGCCGGAGCCGTCTTCCCACGGCCATTCGAAGTAGGCGGAGAGCTGTGAGCCGCCGCTGAAAGCGTAGCGGGCCTTGAAATCCCAGGAGCCTAAAGAGTTGCCTTGATAAAAGCCTTCGCCCGTACCTTCGCGCGGGATAAACATGTTGAATATATCCTTGATTTTGAAGCCCCGGTTCTCGGTTCGTGTTATGGAGCCTTTCTGATACTGGTAAGCAACGCCACCGAATTCGCCTGCGGCCTGCATGCCCACCGTGACGCAGAACGGCTGCGACGGCTTGGTGCGGAAATAGCAGCGACGGTATATATACTCATTGTTATAGCTTAGCAGCCCGGTGTAGTGGCTGAATGTGTTTTCTCGGAAGTTCTTGTCCATGAAACGGCCATACATGACCTCGCCTTCTATCTGAACCCACCCGTTGGTAAATGGTATGTTCTGGAAATCCACGAAGCCGGCTGCCACTCCGGGAATGGGGCAGGCGTTGTTGCTGCGGGTGAGGTCGCCTGACGATAGCTCGTCGTCCACAATGAGCGAGTGGCGTTCTTTCATGCCTGCCAGTAGGTACACGCCGCGGTATTTCACTTCGCCGTATATCTGATGCAGCCGTACGGGAGCCTGGCGTACGGATTTACGCGTCCATTCACCGTCGTTGTAGCGGTCATAGTCGGCAGCTGTGCCGTAGCCTGCGATGTACTCGACTCCGGCGCCCCAGCTGAAGCGTCGGTCGAGTGTCATTTTCTTTTCTATACGGCCGTCTTGCCAGATGCCGGAGGCGCTGTTTATGCGGCCGTAGTTCCATGAGCCAAGCATATAGGGCGCGAATGTGCCGGTAGAGACGTTGGCGGTGAGCGACGCTTCGTATTCGATGTCGAAAGGTTCTGCCGCCCAGACCTGGGTGGCGCAAATAAGCGACATCAGATATGCCGTGACTGTGTGTTTCATTGGAGTATCAGATTGCCGAAGAACTCGGGCCGGTGAAAATCGGGAGCAGGGGTGTCTATGGGGTTCCAGCTCAGAAAATGCGGTTGCGATGCCGCCGACGCGCATTTGTAGAAATTGCCGCGAAGTATGGTGCCCGGCTCAACGGTGTCTATGCCGAGCAGCTTCAGCGGTATCACTACCAGAAGGTTCCATGTGAAGAGGCCTTCCACCTCGCAGAAAGGCTTGGTACCGCATGTGGGAAACCTTCGGATAGAGGCTAACTCCTCCGATGTGAGGCGTGTAGGCTCGGGGCGGTGTATGCGGTGAGAGGCATTGACCGCGCCAATGCAGTTGAACTCAAAGTTCCAGTAGTCGCCGCCCTCATTGCACTGTAGGAATACCTCGACACAGGAGTCCTCGCTCACCGGCGACTGGTCGGCATAGTTCACGGCACGGAGATAGTTGCACCGCATAAGGAAATCGACATAGAGGTTCTTGCCCGAATGTGCCGCCACAAAGCCGGTGAGCGGCCGGTAAGGGAATTGTTTTTCCCAGTTGCAACAACTTATGGCCTGCAAAGGTGCTGAGGTGTCGAGTATCTGGCTTATTTCGTCGGCCGCGGTAAGATTGTCGAGCAACTCTACACGAGGCACTATCAGTGTTTTGGGTTCCATATCGGTTATTGTGATAAAAGGTCGTAGACTGCCATTACCAGCCCTACGGCAGCCATGCCTATAAGCAGGATGCCTATGATGCGGTTGATTAGTTTGAGCGAGCGCACATTGATGCGTCGCCCGAGGCGGTGCACAAGCGTGGTCACACCCCACCACCACAGCAGGGCACCTCCGAATATTGCGGTGTAGGCCACTATGTGATGATATGGATGAAACTCCGGCAGGATAAATGCGAAGCGTGCAAACAGACCTATTATAAAGAAGAGTATGAGCGGATTGGAAAATGTCAGCAAAAAGCCTGTCACGAAATCGCTCCAGTAGTTTGTTGCCTTTACGTCGGGGGCCTTGAGCGAGCGTGTGGGGTTCTTGCGGAAGAGATACAAGCCGAAAATTGCCAGAACGATACTGCCTACAAGCTGAAGCAAGAGTTGGTGCCTGTCGATAAACTCGGTCATGAAGCTCAGCCCGAAACCCGTAAGCAGACAATAGATAAGGTCGCTCAGTCCGGCTCCCATGCCTGTAAAGAAGCCGGGCCAGCGCCCTTTGCCGAGGGTACGCTGGATTACGAGCATACCTATAGGCCCCATTGGTGCCGAGATAAGCATGCCTATGGCGAGGCCGCGTGGCAATATATAGAATATCTGCTCCATTTCAGAAAAATCAAGCAAAAATAATAAAACTTACGCAAATACTCAAATTAAGGTGACCTTTAGAGGTTGTTTAAAAACGATTGTTAACGGAAGTGAGTTTTCGGAGAGTAATGACGACAGCAGCAATCATAAGCA
>VSPE01000080.1 GCA_009775225.1 Muribaculaceae bacterium
TCTATTTTATATATTATCGGTATATATCAGCATACGCCGAGACCCATCATAGCGTTTGCCACCTTCATGAAGCCTGCGATGTTGGCACCCTTCATGTAGTTGATATAGCCGTCGGCCTCAACGCCGTAGCGGAGGCACTGCTCGTGGATGTCAGTCATAATCACGTGGAGCTTCTGGTCAACTTCCTCGGCAGTCCACTGGAGGTGCATGGCGTTCTGGCTCATTTCGAGACCCGAGGTAGCCACGCCGCCGGCATTCACAGCCTTGCCGGGAGCGTATGTCGTACGGCTCTCGATAAAGGCATCGATAGCTTCGGGTGTGCAGCCCATGTTCGATACTTCGGCAACCATTTCCACGCCATTGGCGATAAGCTGCTTGGCATCGTCGCCGTTAAGCTCGTTCTGAGTGGCGCAGGGAAGAGCGATGTCTACCTTCTGTTCCCAGGGCTTGCGGCCTGCATAGAATGTAGAGCCGGCAAACTTCTCGGCATAGGGAGCCACGATGTCGTTGCCCGATGCGCGGAGCTCGAGCATGTAGTTTATCTTCTCTGCATCGAGACCGGCGGGGTCGTATACATATCCGTCGGGGCCGGAAATAGTAACCACCTTGGCGCCGAGTTCGGTAGCCTTGAGGGCTGCGCCCCAGGCCACATTACCGAAGCCGGAGATAGCCACTACCTTACCCCTGATGTCGTCGTTGCGCTGCTTGAGCATGTTCTGCACGAAGTAGAGAGCGCCGAAGCCGGTAGCCTCAGGACGTATACGGCTGCCGCCGAACTCCATAGCCTTGCCGGTGAAAGTACCGTCGTGCTGGTTCACGAGACGCTTGTACATACCGTACATATAGCCTACCTCACGGCCGCCTACGCCGATATCACCTGCGGGAACGTCGCGGTCGGGGCCGAGGTTCTTCCACAGACCGAGCATAAAGGCCTGGCAGAAACGCATGATTTCGCGGTCACTCTTGCCGCGGGGCGAAAAATCGCTGCCGCCTTTTGCGCCGCCCATAGGCAGGGTGGTGAGAGCATTTTTGAAGGTCTGCTCGAAACCAAGAAACTTCAGGATAGAGAGATTGACGGACGCGTGGAAGCGGATACCGCCTTTATACGGGCCGATAGCATTGTTGAACTGAACACGATAGCCGATGTTGTTCTGCACCTCGCCCTTGTCGTCAATCCAGGTAACACGGAAAGTAACGATACGGTCGGGCTCGACCATGCGCTCAATGATTTTGTTGCGCTCGAATTCGGGATGTTGATTATAGACTTCTTCAACCGACATGAGCACTTCGCGTACTGCCTGCAGATACTCTTTTTCGCCGGGATGTTTGGCCTCGAGGGCCGACATGATACTGTTGATGTCCATGTTGTTTTGTAAGTTTAGGGTGGTTGCTGCCACGGAGGCAGTGTGTTTTCGGGTTAACTTGCAGCAAAGATAAACACTTTTTTCTTACAAAATGCATGTTTGTCAAAAAAAAATTTCACAGTCACTGCAACAGCCTCGGAACACACCCTTAAAGCCACCGTTCCGTACTCCGAAAAGCAGTCCCAGAAGCGGCTCAAAGCGTCACACAATATTAGAGACAGAATGACGTTATTTTATGATATGGCAGCAAAAAACAGTATTGATATGCTTCAGGGCGCCCTTGCCCGCCCTATGCTCAGGTTTGCAATACCGCTAATAGCCAGTGGCATCCTACAACAGTCGTTCAACTCTGTCGATGTGGCCGTCGTAGGCCGCTTCGCCGGCAGCGACGCGCTCGCCGCCGTGGGTAGCAACGGCCCTGTGATAGGCCTCATCATCAATCTCTTCTTAGGCCTTTCGGTGGGCGCCAACGTGGTCATATCCAACTACATCGGCCAGCGCAACAGCCGTGGCGTGCGCCAGGCCGTGCATGCGGCAGCACTGCTCGCCATATTAAGCGGTATAATAATGTGTACGTCGGCCCAGCTGATTGCAAGGCCCATACTCGAGGCTCTCGACACTCCCGAGAGTTGCCTCGACCAGGCAGTACTGTATCTGCGTATCATAGGCGCCGGCATGCCGTTCATGATTGTATACAACTTCGGCGCGGCCATTCTGCGCAGCGTGGGCGACACCCGACGGCCCTTCTACAGTCTCGTGGTGGCAGGCATTATCAACGTGTGCCTCAATGTGGTATTCGTAGTAGGCTTCGGCATGGGGGTCGAAGGCGTGGCATGGGCCACTGTAATATCGAATATCGCAAACGCCGCAATAATCACACGTCTGCTGATGCGCGAACGCAGCGACATTCGCCTTGAGCCGCACCGACTCTTATCGCCCTCGCGCGAAGTATTCAAGATATGCGCCGTAGGCATACCCGCCGGTGTGCAGAGCACGGTGTTTTCCATCTCCAATGTATTTATACTCTCCGCTATAAACAGCTTCGGCGTAATAGCCGCAGCCGGCTCGGCCGCAGCCCTCAACTACGAGATTTACTGCTACTTCGTAATCAATGCGTTCGGCCAGACATGTGTTGCCTTCACAAGCCAGAACTTCGGAGCCGGGCACTACGACAGGTGCCGGAGAGTACTTTTAATAAGCCTCGTGTACAGCACCACTATATCTGTGGCGCTCAACGCCGGCATAACCTGGCAACGCGACTTCTTTCTGAGCGCTTTCACCTCGGAAACCGATGTGCTGTTTTTCGCAGGCGAACGCGTGGCTACCGTGCTGCTATTCCAGTTTGTGGCATGCTACTACGAAATGGCAGGCTCGGCCATGCGCGGTCTTGGCTATTCGATGACACCGGCACTCATCACAATCTTCGGCACTTGTGTGCTGAGGCTTGTATGGGTAGGCCTTTTCCCTGCCGACGGCTCTTTTGCCGCCCTTCTTGCCATATATCCAGTGTCGTGGCTTCTCACCGACATCTGCATGGCTTTAGCAGCACGCGTCATACACCATCGTCTGACGCCCAAGGCAGAAAATACTTCCAACGCCGACGTTTCGGATTTGGCGGTATGACGGAAAAGTGCTATATTTGCGACATCGAACCTTAACATTTCCATGAAAATTTTCCTAACTATATATATATATCACTAGTGTCTCTTAAAAAGTGTTAATCAAATTCGAGGTCAAGAGTTGGATGGCAATTTGCTATTTGTGCTG
>VSPE01000081.1 GCA_009775225.1 Muribaculaceae bacterium
GGCCTGAAAATCGCGTAACCAACATGAATACAGAGTTTAATAATTTCGCATTAACAGATTTTAAAAGACGCCAGTGTGAAAAAGAGAGCCTTCGCTTGTATTTTTTTGCCGATGCAACATTTGTTGTATGAAATGCGTGTTTTTTTATAGCCTGTTTATGCGGTACTTGTTAGTTTTGCGATGTAAATAACGAACACGCCTTAATCTGATATTTTATGAATAAATTTGTATCAACAGTGATAGCCTTGGCCGCGGCTGCCTCCGCTTACGGCGGAAGCGGGGTTTCTGTCACTTTCCCCGGAACAAACAACACACTGGTGCGCCTTGAGAAAGAAGGGAAGTATCTTGTGATGCCTGTGCAGGAGTCGAACGACGAGGCTACTGTAAATGTACTCGTTGACGGGCGCCTTGAGCGTACTATATATGTGCGGCTGGCAAAGTCGAAAGTAGACTATACCGTGCCTCTCGACATAGAGAAATATAAGGGGCATGATGTGATATTGAATGTGGTAACATCGCAGAATCGCGCTACCGTGCGCGAGGCGAAAGATGATGCCTGCTGGAGCAATTTTGCGGTGTGTGATACCTTCGATGTGTCGAACCACGAGAAGTTCCGTCCGGCATTCCACCACACACCTCCTTACGGATGGATGAACGACCCCAACGGTCTGTTCTACAAGAACGGGGAGTGGCATCTTTACTATCAGTGGAACCCTTACGGCTCAAAATGGCAGAACATGACTTGGGGCCATTCTACTTCGTCCGACCTTATAACGTGGACTCATCATCCAGCCGCAATAGAACCGAACGGCCTCGGCACAGTATTCAGCGGCAATGCCGCTATCGACAAGGACGGTAGTGCCGGTTTTGGCAAGGATGCTGTGGTGGCGCTGTATACTTCGGCCGGTGTGAGCCAGATACAGAGTATGGCAGTGAGCAAGGACAACGGTTATACGTTCGACATATACTCGGGCAACCCTGTGCTGTGTCTTGAGAGTGAGGCTCGCGACCCCAATATCTTCCGCGACCCCAATACGGGAGTGTGGACTATGGTGCTCGCACATCCTCTCGACCATGAGATGCTTATTTTTACTTCTTCCGATATGAAGGAGTGGTCGCTGCAAAGCTCATTCGGAAAGGGTCTCGGCGCTCAGGATGGCGTGTGGGAGTGTCCTGACCTCTTCGAGCTACCTGTTGAGGGTAGCGACGAGCGTAAGTGGGTGCTGATATGCAACCTTAATCCGGGTGGACCCTTCGGCGGAAGCGCCACACAATACTTTACAGGCGATTTCGATGGGAAGACGTTCAAGGTGGATACAGACGCTTCTGGCAATGTGCCTCTGAAATGGCTTGACTATGGTAAAGACCACTATGCCACGATAAGCTTCAGCGACGCACCCGACGGCCGACGCACTCTGTTGGGATGGATGAGCAACTGGCAATATGCAGCAGAGGTACCTACGATGCAGTTCCGCAGCGCCAATACGCTGCCTCGTGAGGCCAGTCTCTTCAGAGATGCCGACGGAGAGATGTATGTGTCGGTGGTTCCGTCGCCCGAAGTGGAGGCACTGCGTGGCAGCCTTGTTGGCAAGGCCCGCAAAGTGAGTGTGGGGGCAAAAGCGAAATCGTATGCCATACCCGAGCTTTGCGAGATTTGTCTCGACATCAATCCGTTGCAGACGAAAATGGTTGAGATTGAACTCGGCAATGCCCGCGGAGAGAAGGTGACTATGTGTTATACGCCGTCGACGTCGGAGCTGTCGTTCGACCGCACTCAGAGCGGTATTGTGGATTTTAGTCAGGATTTCCCTTCCGTGACAGTGGCTCCCACACTCAATGCAGGCGGTAAGCTCGGTCTGCGCATCTTTATCGACCGTTCGAGTATAGAGGTCTTCGAGGGTGAGGGTCGCTTTGCAATGACCAACATAGTTTTTCCAAATGAACCATATAACACCCTGTCGGTCAAGGCAGATGGTGGTAAGGCTTCAATATCCAATCTGAAAATATATTCGCTTAAATCTAAATAAAATATGGAAATCACACAGACAGTGGCCTCGGGCCGCAAAAGTTCGCTGCTACAGATAGCTCCGGTAATGCTGTGCTTTTTCGCCATGGGCTTTGTCGATTTGGTCGGCACCGCATCGAACTATGTTCAGAAAGACCTCGGGCTCAGTGATTCGCAGGCAAATCTATTCCCCTCGCTTGTATTCTTCTGGTTCCTGATATTTTCGGTGCCTACCGGCATGCTCATGAACAGGATTGGCCGCAAGAAGACGGTGCTTGTGAGTCTTGCCGTTACGGCCGGCTCTCTTATCCTGCCGGTTTTCGGCGACAGCTATATGATGATGCTGATGGCTTTCTCGCTTTTAGGTATAGGTAATGCTATTATGCAGACATCGCTAAATCCGCTTGTTACCAATCTTATCAGTGGCGACCGCCTTGCTTCGACACTTACTTTCGGGCAGTTCGTAAAAGCGATAGCCTCCTTTCTGGCGCCGCTACTGGCTGCATGGGGTGCGACAACATATCTGCCGACGTTCGGGCTTGGCTGGCGAGTGCTGTTTGTGATATATGCTATTGTGAGTCTGCTTTCGATAGCGGCTCTTGGCGCTACTCCGATAGAGGAAGAACAACCCGACAAGGCTTCGGGGGTAGGGGAGTGCCTCAAGCTTCTAGGACGCCCCTTTATACTGCTGTGCTTTATAGGTATAATGTGCCACGTGGGTATCGATGTCGGCACTAATACCACTGCTCCTAAAATTATTATGGAGCGCCTCGGACTTCCGCTTGAAGAAGCCGGTTTTGCCACGAGCGTTTACTTTATATTCCGTACGGCCGGATGTTTCCTCGGAGCTTTTATATTGCGCTATATGTCGCCCGGAAAGTTCTTTGGCTTCAGTGTCGTGATGATGCTCGCTGCCATGATACTGCTCTTTGTCGGCGATACCCTTGCGAGCATATATATAGCTCTTGCTATGATTGGTTTCGGCAATTCGAATATTTTCCCGATAGTATTTTCGCAGGCGCTTATGGCGATGCCCAAGGCTAAGAACGAGGTTTCGGGGCTTATGATTATGGGCCTCTTCGGCGGTACGGTATTTCCGCTGGCTATGGGCTATGCCGCCGATGCCGTGGGCCAGGCAGGCGCCGTGGGCGTAATGCTCGCCGGTGTGGTATATCTCCTCTATTATACATTAAAAATCAAGACATCTAAGTAATACAATGGAAAACAACAATATTGTAGTAGGTATGGGCGAAGCACTGTGGGATGTGCTTGCCGAAGGTAAAAAGATAGGTGGCGCCCCGGCTAACTTTGCGTACCATGTGTCGCAATTCGGTTTGCCAAGTTGTGTGGTGAGTGCTGTAGGAGGCGATGCGCTCGGTGATGAAATTCTCGAAAATCTGACATCGAAGGGTCTTACACATCTCATTGAGCGTGTGCCTTATCCTACAGGAACCGTGCAGGTGGAAATAGACCAGGCCGGTATTCCGCAGTACGAAATCAAGGAGAATGTGGCGTGGGATAATATCCCGTATACGGCACCGCTTGAGGCTTTGGCTCTGCGTACAAAAGCAGTATGCTTCGGCTCTCTCGCTCAGCGAAATGTGGTGTCGCGCAACACTATAAACCGTTTTCTTGATGCTATGCCGCAAAGTGATAACACGCTCGTGGTATTCGATGTCAACCTCCGTCAGGGCTTCTATAACAAGGAGATACTCTGTAACTCGATGAGTCGTTGCAATGTGCTTAAAATCAATGACGAGGAGCTTGTGACAGTCAGCCGCATGTTCGGCTATCCCGGCATAGACCTTCAGGATAAGTGCTGGATATTGCTTGGAAAATACAACCTTAAGATGCTCATCCTCACCTGTGGCATTAACGGCAGCTATGTATTCACCCCCGGTAATGTGTCGTTCCAGCCGACTCCAAAGGTCGATGTCGCAGATACCGTCGGAGCCGGCGACTCCTTTACTGCGGCATTCATCGGCAGCCTTCTCAAGGGTAAAAGTGTGACGGAATCGCACAGGGTGGCTGTGCAGACCTCGGCTTATGTGTGCACATGCAATGGTGCGATGCCGGTTCTCCCGAAGGAGTACACTTGTTGAAGGTGGTGATTTGTTAAAAAATCTATATAGGAGAGATAAAGTCGATAAAACTCTTTGTCACCTCAAAAAAAACACCTACCTTTGCAACGCAAAAAGGGTAATGCCCTTGGCGCAGACCTCAATTTTGGAGAGGTGGGTGAGTGGCTGAAACCACCAGTTTGCTAAACTGACGTAGGAGCAATCCTACCACGAGTTCGAATCTCGTCCTCTCCGCAAGACTCTCTAAAGTTCCCTGTAAGTCATCGACTTGCAGGGAATTTTTGTTTAGGGGGGGCGGATGTCGTGTACCTTTTTGGTTTAATCGGTTCAAACCGAAAAGCCGGTGCATATTGAATGTCTTGATTACGGAGCGGGAGTTGTTGTTGCCCAAAGCCATTACTTTTTCATACCACTTGTTCGTCCTGTCCATCGTCTTTGTCGGAGAGATTTTAGCATTGATAATGTGTCGCAGCTCCATTGCGAGATTGTATGTACTTTTCAAAATGGGGTGGTGTTTGAACGGGGTATTGACACGATGACGCTGTATGTCAGTTCATTTGTTCTGCGATATCATCATGGTGTGCTTGCTGCGGGCAAGTATCCGGCGTATGGTCTCGCCGTTGGAGTACGTAACTGTCGATACGGATTTGTCGCGGTTGTTTTCCTCTGCTTTGAGCTGACTTCATATGTTTATGTGGATTTGGTCGCTCTTTGTTCCGGGTATGGCGGTCGCCAGCGTGCCACTGCCGCCATGGCCGTTTTTGTTGGTAAGGAACGTCCACACTTCGCCGTTGTTCAGGCAGGTTTCGCCAAGGCTCATGTACGGTTCGATGTTGGCTGCATTGAAGTAGACCCGCAGCCGAGTTCGGCCTCGCACCATTCAGCGTATCCGCTTATCGTGTTGCGATATAGCTTGGCAAAATATTTGCCGTTGACGCAATACATCTGCGCTATATGCTTAATCGACAGTGCCGTCTTCTTCTCCTTCTCATCAAGCCAGATGTCATAGGCTTAATCGGTACGATTGAAACGAACCATCTCAAACAGTTCATCCATTCCTTCGGGAAGGCACATCCATATTGCATCTGCTATTTTCATAACGCACATTTAACACTTTTCTCAAAATCCATGCACCGAAATTTCGGATTGAGCCAGTTTTCATTGAGAAAAGTCGGCAAACCTTTCCTTTAAATTACTAATTTTCAGGGATTTTCACAGGTTTAAATCGCTGAAATTTAAACATTTAACAGCATAAACTCATTTTTTGTCATCTACAAATAAGCCGATATAAAGGTTTTTACAAGAAAAAGTAGTAACTTTGCAACCAAATAAGCATCTCTTCTCAAGAGTGTCGCAGATGGATTTCGCCAATTATTCGTCCGCATATTATTTAAAGAGTATCGGATTTTCTCCTTCTATTTTGTCGAGTATGTGAAATAGAGGGAAGAGAGAGTATGTAGATTAGAGATAGTTATTTTCACTGCCAGTAAATCTGTAAACAGCGTGTTTTACAGTGTGATAGGGAAATGGAACTCAATGAATTTGTAGAACAGATTTTGTTATCTTCTCCTGCTAAATCGGTGAAGAGGTACGCGTTGTCGTCTTTTCTCAGTACTCTTGGCAATGAGAATATAAGCGAGCTTGATGAAGGTGCCCTGAGACTTTGGCTTGTAAAAATGACAATCGATGGGAAGAAAATTTCGACATGTAAGCGCTATTTCTCAATTGTGCAGTCGGTATATCAAAATTGGTGCGGCAATAAGGACTTGAGTCTTTTTAGACAGGTTTTACCTGTTTTCGATTGCTTGAAGGAGGTAGATACTTTGCAGTCTTTTCGAAATGCCGAATACCTCAAACAATTTCTCGACGGTTCAGGACGGATTGTAGACAAGCAGACGTTAGGTATTTTTTTATATTTGCTATATAATCCCCGAGCTACACTTTTGGATGTTATTAGTTTGACATTTGATAGTGCTCCCACGTTTTGTCCTCAAATATCAGAAGTCGTCAATTCGTACGACTCTTCTCACGGTCGAAAATATGTTTTTCAGTTAAACCAAGGCAAAGCACGTCCGAATGAAATATCCAAGCAGATATTAAAAAAGTTGCGGATATTGTTGTCATTGAGTGGAATGTGTTTTGAGTTGGGTTTTTCAAGGGCTTCGATTACTTCTGTGTGGGTAGCGGCAGCATTGAAGTCCGGTATCAGTTTGAGGCAAATCAGGGCTTGTATTGGGGTGGTGCCTGGGGAGTATTCGGTTTTGTCGCTTATTAAAGATTATGATATAGAAGAATTTGAGATTGAAGACCTTTTATGCCGGGTGGCTGATACAATAAATAGCTCTGCGAGAGGTTGGTTTGCCATGAAACTTAGGCCCGGAGTCAAGGTAGACGACATAAAGGAATATTTAGACGCTACTAGGCCTGAATATCTGAGTGAGATTGAGTTTTTCTATCCGAAGCATACGGTCATTCATCAGAAAAACGGAAAGCGTGTAGTTGATGAGCAGCCATATATGCCGAATGTGCTGTTTTTTAATATTGAGAAAAATAAAGTAAAGAGTCTTTTTGCAAATATTGGTAATCTTGCGTGGTGTTTCCGCTCCTCCAATTCTCCAGATAGTGATTATGCTGTAATATTGCAGCGTCAGATGGCTACTTTTCAGCGATGTATCGGACAATTCACTCCGGATGTTAAAGTGGAGCTTTCCGACCTCGGGACGAAACTTGCGTGTGGTAGAAAGGTAAGGGTCGTAGGTGGCATCATGCAAGGCTATGAAGGTGAAATTATTGATGTAGAGGATGACCCCGGAAAACGTGTGTTCTTTTTGTCAATCTCAGCTGGCATGACGGTTAGTTGGAAAGCATACGTTGAAGATGTGTTTATTCAGGTTTTAGACTGACGATAAAGGGGATATTATGCCGTTTTTGCGGGTGTTCCATCATTCTTTGATTAATTAAGCAGATGAGTGTTGTTCAATGCTGTTGACAGTTTTCACTCCGACCTATAACCGAGCAAATACTATAAAAAGATTGTTTGAAAGTTTGAAAAATCAGACTTTTAAAGATTTCGAGTGGCTTATAGTAGATGACGGGTCAACCGATAATACTGCTGAGGTAGTACAAGGTTTTGATGTTCATGGAAGCTTTCCAATCAGGTATATCAGGAAAGAAAATGGAGGCAAACATACCGCGTATAATATTGGCTTGGAAGAAGCGCGAGGAGATTTGTTCTTTAATGTAGATTCTGACGATTGGTTGGACGCAGATTGCTGCCTACGGATTAGTAAGCTCGTTGATAATATTGTTTCTGACTCTGATTGTGCTGGCTTGATTGCTTTGAAAAGTTTTGCAGATGGTTCTATTATTGGAAATAGTTTTAGAGAGGATAGAACTATCCGTACGTTTAGAGAATTGGAGTTAAGCGGGCAAGGAGGTGAACGCTCTATTGTTTTTAGAACGTCCATTGCTCGAAGATTTAAATTCCCGATTATTGAGGGCGAGCGGTTTATGACTGAAGGCGTAGTATACGACGAGTTCACAGATTGCCATTTTATGATTATAAACGAAAGCTTGACGATTTGTGAATATCAGTCTGACGGGTTAAGCAGTAATCCGAAATGGTTGATGCTTCGGAACCCCGGTGCGTATATGTTGTATTACCGAAAGCGTATCGACATGGCTATATCTCTAAAAGAAAGAGTTGGTTATGTGTTGAGGTATAATTTCTTTAGACAACAGTATAAAGGAAATGCAGTTCCCAACTATAATGGCAAACATTTGTTGTTTGTGTCAATGCTGAAGCCTATCAATATTATAGTAGCTCAATTTTATAAATCCGATAGTGGCAGATGAACCAGTTGTTTTCCATCGTAACACTAATATTATTATGGATTATCTCGTTTGTCGAGCCTTCCGGATGGGCGATGCTTATTCATTTGCCGGAGAGAATCAATATTGTAATAGCAATTGCATCTTTGATTTTTTTTGTTGTAAGCCCTAAAAGGAGACTGCCGATTTCTCAGAGTCTGTTTTGGTTAATGGTACTATTCTTGGGAATAGTTCCGAATATGCTTTCTTCAAAATGGCAGGGTGCGTCTTATTTAGTTGCTTTCCTTACCACATACATTGTATCACAGTGTAGAATAACTGCGGCTGTAATTAAGTATTCATCCTGGATAATTGCTTTATTAGGGTTATCTATCCTGTATATATATGTACATGGGAGTATCCTTAGCGGTTGGAATGATAATGCCATGTCGATGGTCGGCTTATTCAGTTATCTATACTTTTCGATATTTCTTATCGAAAAGCATGGAACCAAGGTTTTTTGGTTTTGGAATATTATAACAGTTCTTTATTTACAATTGCTATTTCAAACCGATTGCCGCTCGGGTATGCTGTTCTCGATAATAGCAGTTGTTGCAATATATTTTTCAAAATACTCAAGAGCCATTATCAATAATAATAAATTGAGATTTATACTGCTCAATATTCCTTTAATAATATCATTAATCGTAATTGCTGTTTCGTCCACTTCGTATTACGATGAATTGAACCAATGGAGTATGCAAAATCTTGATAAGCCGATTTTTAATGGACGAGATATATTATGGGGCCGCGCATATGAGCTGTTGGAAAGAAGTGATTTCCTCGGAACCGGTCAGTTTATGCTCAATTATCATAATAGTGGAGTTGCGGCAATAACGGTTTTTGGCATTATAGGATATATCTGCTGGATTAAATTTTTTAGTGCCAATCTCAATGAACTCAATCGATATCTGTCAGACGACATCGTATTTGGCTCTATACTTGCATTTCTGCTAATTTTCCTCCAGCAAAGCGTTGACCTCGGGTTTATTGGAGAATATCCCAATCTCTTGCCATACTCTATTCTTGGCATTGGCTTGGGGCGAGTCAATTATTTAAAAGCCTGCAAGCGCATATCATGAAAGTCAGTGTAATAATACCTATATATAATACAGGAGAATATCTTCGCGGTTGCCTTGATTCCATTTGCAGCCAGACATATCAGAATTTGCAAATAATAATGATTGACGACGGCTCGGACAGGCATACTGCCGATATATGTGATACTATTGCGCGTAGTGATGAACGGATACTTCTCATTCATAAGAAAAACGAAGGAGTTAGTATTGCCCGTAATATCGGTTTGGCTAAAGCTACGGGAGATGTAGTATGTTTCGTCGATTCTGACGATACTATTGAGCCGGATATGATAGAAGCTTTGGTCGTTGCTTTGGAAAAGAACGATGCGCAAATTGCTTTGTGCGATGCTGTCACGATAACCCCCGGTCGCCCAAATCAACCGGATACTATCCCCGATTTCGAAACGTCCTGCACGATTTCGGTAAAAGATATAAAACCCGCCACGCTGAGCCGCGTAGCCGGCTCAGCGTGTCGGTGCGCTTATAAGCGCACCGACACGCTGCTTGCCTCTAAAGCCACCTTTCCTGAGGGACTTAAATTTTCGGAAGACCGTATTTTCAATCTTATGGCAATGTCGGCTGCCGCTCGAATTGCATACGTAAAGCGACCGTTGTACAAGAGATTGATTAGAGACGGGAGCGCGTGTTTCCGCTATTACCCGGATATGACTGAGCAAATTGCGAAGATGCGCTCTGTATTAATACCGGCAGTAAAAAAATACTGGGGAGATAAGTATGTTCCAATTTACGAGGCGCAGATAGCCGGTCATATTAAATGCGCGGTAACTAACTACACAGCACCTGCAAATGGCTTGGCAATGGCAGAAAGCATTGAAAAACTTAAGAATCTGTGCGCGAACACATCTGTCATTGAATGTTTAAACACTCTTAACCGGAAAGATAAACGTTCTTCTTTAATCTTGAGAGAACGTTATAATCAACTGTATATATTGGGTAAACTTACAAATTATTATCATAAAATATGTCGAAAGGGACAGTACCAGGCGTAAGTGTTGTCATGCCGGCATATAATGCCGAAAAATATCTGAGGGAAGCTATTGACAGTATATTGGCGCAGACCTATACTGATTTTGAACTGATAATAATTAATGACGGTTCTACAGATTCCACAAAAGAAGTAATTCACAGTTATTCCGACCCTCGCATAATATATATCGAAAATGAGCGGAACTCAGGAATATGTATTACATTAAATAAAGGACTGGATGCTTCAAGAGGGCGTTATATCGTTCGTATGGATTCTGATGATATTTCTGTACCGGAGCGTCTTGAAGTTCAGGTACGATATATGGATGCCAACCCTGATATCGGAGCATCCGGCTCTGATATAGAAATATTTGGAGACGGAATTGAGCCGTATCGATTTACCCAGTTGCATACATCTGAGGAGTGTTCGGCAGGACTACTCTTCAACTCTTGTTTTGCACATCCGTCGGTTATTATTCGAAAAAGTGTAATAGACAAGTATAATCTGCGGTATAACGATGAGTTCAGAGGGCTGGAAGACTATGAGCTTTGGTGGCAAATCGGTAAATATTCCAACCTGAACAATATTTCAATGCCGCTGCTAAGATATAGATTTCACAAAGGACAGGAAACGCAAAATGTTACACCGCGAGTACGTGATGCTTTTATGAAGTTTGCGCAATGCCGGTTCAGAGATTTGAATATAGCCGTCTCGGATAAAGAGTTGCGCCTTTGGAATGCGTATTCGACAGGAGACTATTCTTGCTTTGATGATAATTCTATTATCGATTTTATTGAGCTTTCCGCAAGAATTGTCGACCAATACCCATGCCGGACTCGCAGTATTCTAAATGCGCTGCGACTCACATTGTCAAAAGGTATAACCTATACTCTTAATAATTCGGACAATATAAAATCAGGACGAAAGTATTATTATTTCAAATCGTTAGTTGCCGGAGTATTTCCTTTGTCCTGGTTTGCGAAAGTGACTTATCATAATATCCTGCGATGAATATTAGTGTAGTTATCCCTGTATATAATGTAGGTGAATTGCTGCGCAATAGCGTAGAAAGCATTCTTGCTCAACGAGATGACAATTGCGAGCTTATAATCGTAGATGACGGCTCAACCGATAATTCAGGAGCTATATGCGATGAATACTCCTCCTTATCCGGCGTTCGGGTAATACACAAAGAAAACGGAGGTCTGTCATCGGCGCGTAATGCAGGAATTGATATCGCAAAAGGAGACTATTTGTTGTTTTTGGACAGTGACGATTATTTTCGCCCCGGGAGTATTGGTTTGTTGAATAGTTTGATACACATAACCGGCAGGTTCGACTTCATTCAGTTTCGGTATGACGAAGTTTCGGATTATAGTGACAAAGCCGGAGTCAAGTATCCTGAAGAACTATTTGAATTGAGAGACCGCAGGCAGATGTTTGAGCAGAAATTCGCACTCGGTGGAATAGGGGCGTCTGCATGTACGAAGCTTATAAATCGCGAAGTATTTAATACGCTTCGTTTTAAAGAAGGTATCATACATGAAGATGAGCAGTTTACAATTCATTTGATAAACCGTTCCGGCAGAGCATTGTATATGTCTAATCCGCTGTATATGTATGTTCAGCGGCCCGGCAGCATAATTACATCTAAATTCAGCCGTAAACGGCTCGATATTATTCCTGTTTTAGAGGAACAGATTGCTATTCTACAGTCGTGTGGATATACCGACCTTGCAGACCGGGTGAGAAATAACCTTTTCACAATGATGTGTGTGATGTATGCAGAAGCAAGGCGTTGTGATATGCACGAATGTGTCAATGAAATTCAGGCCGAAGTAGAGGCGGTACTTCCAGGCATCAATATAAAAGATGGTACTTTCGGACTAATTGCAAAAGGATTAAAAATGCACCTTCCGATGTTGTCGCTGTACTATATTTATAAGAGAATATGTAATGGCAAAGCTTAGAAATGCTTTTTTTAAGTTAAAGGCACAATGCGACATGTGGAGTCGACGTAGAAGGCTTAAACATACAGACTTCAGCATCATATCTAATAATTGTTGGGCGGGAACTGCTGTATATCAGCCTTTTGGTTTAAAATATAATACTCCGACTGTCGGTTTGTTTATTATGGACGAGGACTATATACGTTTCCTCGAGCGCCTGGATTGGTATCTAAAGCAAGAGCTTCAGTTTATCGCTCCATCAGCTTCGCGGTATTATGATAAAATATCCGAAGGTCGCACCAAAGATGTATTATATCCCATTGCTGTAATTGGAGGTGATGTTGAGTTACATTTCCTCCATTATCACGACAAGCACGAGTCAATGTCAAAATGGCTTCGTAGAGTAAATCGAGTTAACTGGGATAGGCTTCTCATAAAGATGTCTTTGCGTGATACCGGATATGATGTACAGAATTTGCTGGAGCGTTTTAATTCTTTGCCATTCAGAAATAAAATATGTTTCTCTCCCTTAGCTTCAAACAGCAAGTGCATCATTGAAGTTCCGGAACTCAAAACATTAAACCTTGTAGGAGGAGACGAAACAGACTCGACACTTAGGCATATAAACATCTATGAGCTTTTAAACTCCATAAAGTGAACTTGCAAAATCTAATATTCCGATTAAGAGTTAGGTTTTTACAGTGCTTACCTGTAAGGCGGCATCGTATTGTCTTTCTTAGTCATCTTGGAAAAACATATGCTTGCAACCCAAGATATATATGTGAATATTTGGCGTTGAAATTCCCCGGGAAATTTGATTTAATATGGGTTTATGACCGCCAACAGTCCTGCAAGCCCAATTTACCCAAAGGTGTTCGCGCTGTTCCATTTTTTTCATATCGATGTCTTAGATATATTAATACTGCAGGATTTGTAATAAGTAATACAAGAATAAGCGATGCTTTCTTTTTTAAGAAAAGAAAGGCACAGAGATACATTCAAACCTGGCATAGCTCGTTGCGCCTTAAGTGTATCGAAGCGGATGCTGATTTGGGTACACAATATGAGGAATTTGCAAAAAGAGATTCTTCAAAAATTGATGTAATATTTTCGGGAGGCTCATTTAGCTCGAATATCTTTAGAAACTCTTTTTGGTTTAAAGGCCGGATTGTAGAGAGTGGAACTCCGCGTATCGATTGGCTTATGAATCTTAAAGAAGATACAATTGATAACATTTACTTGAAATCCGGACTTTCAAAACAATGTAAGTATTTGTTATATGCACCTACATTCCGAAAAGGAGGTCATGCCGATGCGTATCTAAAGGATTTTGATAGCCTGTGTAAGGCCTTAGATAGACGTTTTGGTGGAGATTGGAAGATTTTATACCGCCTACATCCTAATCTTAAAGGTAATGTCATTTTAAACAATTTCACGCAAAACGTTATTGACATGACCGAATATGATGATATTCAGGAACTCTTGGCCATATCAGAGGTACTTATCACCGATTATTCATCAAGTATGTTCGATGCGGCATTCTGTTATAAAAAATGTGTACTGTATGCGGCTGATTTCGATGAATATATAGCCAATGAGCGTCGGCTGTATTTCGAAGTCGGTACACTTCCGTTCCCGTTGGTTCACGATGAAAAGCAGCTTGTTGATGTCATCGCTTCTTTCAATGAAGAAAAATATAGGCAGGCTGTTTCTGAGTTTATGATTACAATCGGCTCTAAAGAGTCCGGGCAGTCGTGTAAAACTATTTCCGATTATATCTTGGATATATTATGAGCAGTCGTACCAGAAGTTCTCTTCTAAATATATCGACGGGAATTGTTGGTCAATTATTGACCTTGTTTGTCTCATTCGGTGTCCGCACTGTATTTATCTATGAGTTAGGAGCTACTTATCTCGGCATAAGCGGTCTTTTCGGTAATATCCTCTCTCTTCTGTCGTTTACCGAGCTCGGTTTCGGACAAGCAATAATCTTTGCGTTGTATAAGCCGATAGCTCAAGGGGATGAGGCTAAAGTCGGTGCTCTTATGGCACTATTCAGAAAGGTCTATCGGTGGATGTTTTGGGTGGTTGCTGCGCTCGGACTTTCAATTACTCCTTTTCTGGAATTCTTTGTAAAGTCGCCTGTAGAAATACCGTACTTCCATTTCATATATATTCTGTACGTGATGTCGTCGGCAGCCTCTTATCTCTTTGCTTATAAGAAGAGCCTGCTGTTTGCGAGCCAAAAAACGTATGTCAGTACGACCATTTCGTATTGGTTCATAATAGGAGGTGCGGTATTTCAGGTTTTAGTACTCGTCCTTTGGCAGAACTTTATATTATATCTATGTGTACAGATTGCCACTACAATACTGCAGGATATTGTTATTGCCAGAAAAACAGATAAATTGTATCCATATCTTCGAAAGCATAAGTCTTCGAGACTGCCGGCTGATGAAATTTCCGGTATAAAAAAGAATGTAAAGGCGCTTATAATATATAAGGTTGGGACACTTTCGCTTAACTCAACAGATAATATTATAATATCGAAATTTGTAGGGTTGCTTCAGGTTGGATACTACTCAAACTATTGGCTTATATGTTCATCTGTAAGTGGATTTCTAAGTACAATCTTTGGTAATATCACAGCAAGCATTGGAAATCTTAATGCGACTGAGACAGATGAGGTCAAGGCGCAGATGTTTTTTCGTATAAACATGGCCACCTTTTTGTTTTATGGAGTATCATCGATATGTCTGTTCACATGCATGAGTCCATTTATCGCTCTATGGATTGGCGATGAGTATGTTCTGAGTCCTGCCACTACTTTTATAATTGCTTTCAATCAATATATTGCAGGAATGTTGTATTCGTCGTACAACTATCGCCAGACAATGGGGCTGTTTGTACAAGGTAAGATGCGCCCTATAATATCTGCCGTCATGAATATATTGTTATCGATTGTCTTTGCCATCTATTGGGGGCTTCCTGGCGTGCTTTGGGGTACTGCCATAACCCGTTTGACTACAAATGGCTGGTATGACCCATATATTGTTTTTAAGCGAGGGCTTAAAGCAAGTCCGCTTCCATACTTCAAAGATTATATAATAAAAGCGATTGCATATTTGGCTGTGTGCGGTATATGCTATTACTTATCTACGTTAGTACAGATTAATAAGTTTGCTAATTTGATAGTAACTTTCACACTTACCTTGGTGCTGTCAGCCGCAATATTTATGCTATTGTTCGGACGTACTGATGAGGTACGCTATATTATTTCTGTAGCTCGAAATTCCAAGTCAATTTTAAAATCAAAATAATGGTTATCGGATATACAACCGGTGTGTTCGACATGTTTCATGTCGGGCATCTCAATATTCTACAAAGAGCTAAAGCTCAGTGCGATTACCTGATTGTTGGTGTGTCTACCGATGAGCTGGTAGAACACGATAAGCATAAACGGCCTATAATACCTTTTGCTGACCGTTGCCGGATAGTAGAGGCTATAAAATATGTTGATGAAGTAGTCCCGCAGATTGATAAAAACAAGTTGGCTGCGTACCACCGTTTACACAAGAAGTTTAACAAAATGTTTGTCGGTAGTGATTGGCAAGGTTCGGCAGCCTGGATTGAATATGAAAAGCAATTCAAGCCAATAGGAGTGGATATAGTGTATCTGTCGCATACCGACGGAATTTCATCGTCTCTTCTTCGAGAAATTATAGGCACAATCAATTAGCTGCATGTTTGGTGATTGCTGTTCGCATTGCTATTTCACCCCGCATGCAGCGACCTCAGCACATTTAACTTTTGTAAAAATACAGATAGCAATTTGTTGTCATACGTTCAATAACCTATTTTAGTAAATGTCAAAGAATAATACTACTGGTGCGACCCCGAAACTTTCTATAATTGTACCGGTATTTAGAGTGGAGAAGTTTCTAGCCAGGTGCGTGGATAGCATTTTGACTCAAACTTATCGGAATATAGAGGTAATACTTGTAGATGATGGTTCTCCTGATAATTGTCCTCGGATATGTGACGATTATTCCCGTGTAGATACGCGTGTTCGTGTGATACATAAACTAAACGGAGGCTTATGCTCGGCTCGTAATGCAGGTCTTGATGTTGCAAATGGTGATTATATTACATTTGTAGATTCTGATGACTGGATTGAGCCGGATGCATATCTCGGATTGATGAGTAAATGTATTGAATATCAGGCAGATATAGTAGGGGGGGCTACCGTTATGTTCGTCCGTGGAAAACAGATAACAAAATACTTGAAGTCCAATTTGACAAGTCATGTCGTCTATTAAATTCTGAAGACGCCCTGCATGAATTATATTTCGGAGGCCAAATGTTTATGCCTATGAGCATTATGGTTTGGAATAAAGTATATAAGAGAAGTCTGTTTGACAACTTGAGATTTGCAGAAGGGTATATTCATGAAGATGTTCAGATTACGCCGATGCTTCTTAATCGAGCGAATAGAATTGTAGCATTCAATCATTTGGTATACAATTATAACATTCATCTTGGAGAGGCTTCAACGTCTGGCATGAAGGCGAATGTTCTCAAGACTGATTCATCTGTAGTGATGACGCGAAGTGTATATGAGTATTTTAAGGAGAGCAAGTATGATAGGATTTCCACACATGTGGCAGGTCAGTATTTCAATGCACTCCTTAACGCATACTATATATCTTCGTGCAACTACAAGCGTAGCGCAGAGTGGCGTAATAAAATGCTTGAGTATAAAACTGCGATTTTAAGGCAGAAAAATATAATTAAAGCCGTTTACCCGGCTACCCCATATAGGGTTTATTTTATCTCGCCGTTACTTTTCAGAATTTTGAAGAAGAGTACTATTGGATTCAAACAACTTAAATATAAGATTCATCGCTCGATAACTGGTAAAAATTGAGATGAACAGACTGAAGAAGTTGGTGCGGAAGATTATTTTTCGCCTGCGTTCAGACTTTACAACAGAGCAACTTGTTGAAATGGGGCTATGTGTTGGGAAAAATTTTAAGAGAATGCACGGAACCATTCTCGACCCCTCGCATTGTTGGCTGATTTCAATAGGCGATAACGTCACAATGGCTCCACGAGTACACATATTGGCTCATGATGCAAGTACTTGCCATCATCTTGGATATGCTCGTATTGGGCGTGTGGATATTGGCGATAATGTGTTTATTGGAGCCGATACGGTAGTTCTGCCGGGGGTGTCAATTGGTAATAATTCTGTTGTTGGTGCAAATTCAACCGTAACAAAAGATATTCCTGCCAATGTGGTTGCGGCAGGAAATCCGGCCATGGTAATATGTACTGTCGATGAATATGTGGCAAGGAATAAGGCACGAATGGAAAAAGGATATGTGTATGGTGAAGACTATACACTGCGAGGTAATATTACAGACGAAATGAAACATCAGCAGCGCAATGATTTAAAAAACGGTTGCGGCTTTGTAATTTAATAATGATTCCTAAAATAATACATTATTGCTGGTTCGGTCGTAATCCATTGCCTGAATCAGCGCTCAAGTGTATCGCCTCATGGCGAAAGTTCTTTCCCGACTATGAAATTGTAGAATGGAATGAAGACAATTTCGATGTAAATGCTATACCGTATACGGCGCAGGCCTATGCCGCCAAGAAATATGCTTTTGTGAGCGACTATGCACGCCTGAAGATACTCTATGACCACGGCGGATTGTATTTCGATACGGATGTAGAGGTTATTAAGCCGTTTGATGATATTTTGGCGGGAGGAGCATTCATGGGGTGCGAGTTGACGGCAACGCAGGGATGTGCTGTCAATCCCGGTCTCGGACTGGGTGTTTCTGCAGGCTTGGGACTGTACAGAGCGTTGCTTGATAAATATGCAGCCCTATCGTTCATTCGTGAAGATGGAAGTCTAAATCTCACAACAATAGTCAGCTACACTACCGATTTATTGTCATTATACGGGTTAAAGATAACCGATGAAATTCAGAGCGTAGCCGGAATAACAATATACCCAAAAGAGTATTTCAATCCCCTTAACGACAATACCGGCAGACTCGAAATCACTCCAAACACACATTCAATTCACTGGTATAGCAAGTCTTGGCTCGAAGTCAACCCTTGGCGTATGAAATTATCGCGGTTGGCTCATCGCTACCTTGGCTACGGCATTTCCCGAACTATCCGTGAAATATTTAGAATAAAATGACTCCGCGAATTTCCGTAATCATGGGCATTTATAATTGTGCCCCAACTCTTGCCGAGGCGCTGGACTCACTACTCGCTCAAACCTATCAGGATTTCAAAGTGATAATGTGCGACGACGGTTCAACGGATGCGACTGTAGAGGTTGCGCAATGCTATGTAGAGCGCTTTCCCGGCAAATTCATCCTTTTACGCAATCCCCGCAATATGGGGCTGAACTATACGCTGAATCATTGCCTTGAGTATGTCGATACTGAATATGTGGCTAGAATGGATGGCGATGATATTTCCATGCCTACTCGTTTTGAAAAGGAAATAGGTTTTCTTGACTCCAATCATGATGTCGCCATTGTCAGCACTCCGATGGTTTATTTTGATGAAACCGGCGATTTTCGTATTGGGTCTGGCGGTGACAGATATCCTGCCGCGAAAGATTTTGTGAAAGGTACACCTTTTTGTCATGCTCCCTGTATGGTGCGGGCAGAGGCTTACAAGGCCGTTGGTGGATATAGTGTGAACCCTCGATTACTACGGGTTGAGGATTATCACTTATGGTTTAAGATGTATGCCAAGGGGTATAGGGGCTATGTTCTTCCTGAGCCGCTATACAAAATGCGAGACGACCGGAACGCTGTCATCCGTCGTACTTGGCGCAATCGCATAAATGAATATCACGTACGTCGTGTGGGCTACGCTATGCTCTCTATCCCTTGGTATAAGCGTTTTTGGATGTTTCGTCCATTGGTAGTTGGCCTATTGCCTGTGTGCTTGTATCAGTATCTGCATAGAAAAAGATAAACTAAATGGAGAAGATGAAAGCACTTCATGTATTTACAATAATAAATACGCCCAAGTCTTTTTTTGACGGACAGTTCCGTTATTTGGCAGAAAAGGGCCATTCAATCCATGTCGTGAGTGATTCTCCTGAGGATTTGGATTTTTCGAGAAAAAATACCATAACGTATCATCAAATACCGATTGCCAGAAAAATTTCTCCTTTTAGCGACTTGTCTTCAATAGCGCGACTCGTAGCTCTTATTAATAAAGAAAAATTTGACATTGTTGTCGGTCACACTCCTAAAGGGGCAATGGTTGCCATGATTGCAGCGAAGCTTGCCGGAGTCAAGTCCAGAATATATTACCGTCATGGTTTGATATATACTACTGCAATCGGGGCAATGCGGTGGCTGTTGAAAACTGTGGAGCAGTGCACTGCGGCATTGGCGACTAATATAATCAATGTCAGTCCGTCGCTCAGTAAGCTTGCGGTTAAAGACCGGTTAAACAGCCCTGAAAAACAGAGGGTGATTGGCGCCGGTACTTGTGGTGGCATAGACACCGAAAATATATTCAATCCTGCGTTAATAAACACTGCGGAAAAATCTGCTTTGAAATCATTATTAGGAATTTCCGAAGATGATTTCATAGTAGGTTTTTGTGGCCGAATATGCAAAGATAAAGGAATTAGAGAGCTTATCGACGGCTTTAGACTGTTTAAGCGGCATAATGCTGCCGCGAAGCTGTTGCTGGTAGGCGCGTTTGATACCCGCGATATTCTTCCGGCGGATTATAAGAAAGAAATACTTGGCGCTGATGATATAATATCTACCGGGCGCATCGTAAAGTCGCAATTGCCACTATACTACTCGCTTATGGATGTTTTCGTATTTCCGTCCTATCGCGAAGGTTTCGGAATGAGTGTTATCGAGGCATCTGCAATGATGGTTCCTGTCCTTGTGTCGCGTTCGCATGGTTGTATTGACTCTATCCGTGAACATCAAACAGGAGAATATATAGATATATCTGCCGAGGGTGTTTGCTCTGGACTTCTGAAAATGACTAAATCTGACATCCGTAAAAGCGTGGGACGTGAAGGCCGTAGATTTGTCGTAGAGAACTTCGATTTTAAAGTCATGTGGCCGGCAGTAGCGCGGTTTTACCGGGATATTCACCATAAAATATTGTAATTATGGTATCAGAGATTAAGATGAAATATGGAAATTATAGGCATGCCCTTATTTGGGAAGGCGCCATACATGAAGAACCCGAACTCTCGGAGTTGGAAGCAATGACATTGATAGACAACAGCTCTTCGTGGATGCTTCGCAATTTATATAATTTCGATTGCCCTGAAGAAACTAATTTTTGGTACATTATTAAAGATAGCTATTCCGAAGCCGATTATAGCAAAAAGGTTAGGAAGTATATAGAGAAGGCAAATACAAAATTCGAAATTCGTCGCATCTCTCGTAATCGCATGATTAAACAAGGTTTTGATGTTTATGAAAAAGCTCATAGACATTATAAAGTCAATGACGGATTTCAGATGAATAAAACCGGGTTTCTCGAAGAGCTTAGCAGTATGAGTGATAGTGAGTATGAATTTTGGGGCTGTATCGACCGGGATACAGGCATACTTCAAGCATACTCTATATGTCATGTGCACGACGGGATGTGTTGGTTTAAGTACTCTCGCGTTAATCCGGAATTCTTGCCGAAGTTTTATCCAATGTATGGATTGTATGATGCTCGTAACAAATATTATATAGCGGAACAAAAATTAAAGTATGTTCTGACTTCGGCAAGAAGTGTCACTGCACATAGTGAAATACAATCATTCTTAATAGAAAAATTTGGGTTCAGGAAAGCATATTGCAATTTGAAAATATACTATAAGCCGTGGCTCAGGTTATTGATAAATATGGCTTTCCCTTTTAGAAAATATATGCCAATCAGTCCAATAAAAAATCTTTTGGCATTCGAGGCTTTAAATAGGGGTCTCAATTAAATCATCAGAGCAATGACACTTAAATACATCTTTGACAGGCTCATGGCGTTTTTCGGCCTGTTGGCGTTGTGGCCGGTACTGCTCGTTGTGGCCATCCTTATCAAAGTAAAGATGCCCGGAGGCCCTGTGATTTTCAAGCAGAAGCGTGTGGGACGCAACGGACGTCTGTTCACCATGTACAAGTTCCGCAGCATGACCGTAGGCCATGGCGGTTCGTCGGTATCGGTCGCCGGAGAGAGCCGGATAACGCCGCTTGGGGCAAAACTGCGCCATTATAAGCTCGATGAGCTGCCCGAACTGTGGAATGTGCTCATCGGCGACATGAGTTTTGTCGGGCCAAGACCCGATGTTCCGGGCTATGCCGACCGGCTGACCAGTAACGACAGAAGAGTACTTGAATTACGCCCCGGTATTACCGGGCCGGCATCACTGAAGTATCGCGATGAAGAGGCGTTACTCGCCGGGCAGAAGGACCCTCAACGGTTCAATGATGAAGTGATATTTCCTGACAAAGTAAAAATCAATCTGTATTATCTCAACCATTATTCTTTTATTAAAGACATTCAGATGATATTCTGTACCGTCCTTGGTCGGAATATGAAATATAACAACGAAATAATCTGACAGTTATGGAAAGAATCTTACTCTGCCTTGCGCACATGTCGGGGCGTGAAATGGATTATATAAAGGAGGCCTTCGACCAGAACTGGGTGGTGCCCCTGGGCCCGAATGTCAACGGGTTCGAAAAAGACCTTGAAGAGTTTGTGAACCGACGCCAGGACGCAGAACCGCTGGACAACAAAGTCGTGGCACTGTCGGCCGGCACCGCCGCCGTGCATCTGGCGCTGATAGCCTGCGGAGTCGGCCCCGGCGACGAAGTAATGGTGCAGTCGTTCACCTTCTGCGCGTCGAGCCACCCCGTCACCTATCTCGGAGCCACCCCGGTGTTCGTCGATTCCGAAAAAGACTCATGGAACATCGACCCCGACCTGCTCGAAGAGGCAATCAAAGACCGCATCGCAAAGACCGGGCGTACGCCCAAGGCAATCATCCCCGTAGCCCTCTACGGCATGCCTTACCAAATCGACCGTATCATGGAAATTGCCGACCGCTACGGCATCCCCGTCATCGAAGACGCCGCCGAAGGCTTCGGCTCCCGATACCGCGGCCAGGTGCTGGGCACATTCGGCCGCTACGGCGTTCTGTCGTTCAACGGCAACAAGATGATAACCACCTCAGGCGGCGGAGCGCTCATCTGCCCGGACGCCGATGCCG
Organism: Muribaculaceae bacterium; assembly: GCA_009775225.1. Lineage (GTDB taxonomy): Bacteria > Bacteroidota > Bacteroidia > Bacteroidales > Muribaculaceae > CAG-873. The sequence goes on from VSPE01000081.1 coordinate 22,252, forward strand.
CCCGCGAAATACTGTGGTATGCCACCCAGGCCCGCGAGAGCTACCCATACTACCAGCACGAGGCAATAGGCTACAACTACCGCATGAGCAACATCTGCGCGGGCATAGGCCGCGGGCAGATGACCGTCGCCGACGAGCACATCGCCCACCACCGCCACGTACAGGCACTCTACGAGGAGCTGCTCAAGGATGTTGACGGCATCACCAT
>VSPE01000082.1 GCA_009775225.1 Muribaculaceae bacterium
AACTGCCCGAAGCTGAATCGGTGTGCAGCACGGAATCAGTCGGGCAACCGGTAAACAGCACAAGGCGATGTGCCGTGTCTGTGGATCCGCGGGCCACTGACACGGCTTATCGCCTGAATCATCACATCATCTGGGAGCAAGCGGTGGTGATAAGGTTGTGTGAGGCAATACGCCCCGCGTACTGCCTCACGCTCCTGTCGCCACGGCTTGCAAACCACTCGGCACCCATAGACGCCCGTAAAACGCACATTTATCAAATGCAAAGTGAATTATTTATAGGCTATAATAGCCTTAATCCCAAATATTATGATTAACTTTGCGACTGATAGACTCCTGTCTGTCACGACATTTTGGAAAATAAGAAGCGTTATGCTCATCTTGTTTGTTGAAAACGTAGGAAATTTTCAAAACGATGCAAGAGATAGCATAGTGGTTCTCACGCGTATAGCGTGGGCTACTATTGTTACATCTGCATCAAAGGTTTCCTACGACCATCAACAAAGACGTGGCATAGTTGGCTCACGCTTCTTTATAGTAACTTAACTCTCTTTGAGTCACCGGGAGATTCTGGCATGTATGAAAAAGATATTGCTTCCATTATCAGTTTTCGGTTTGATGTTGTTATCAGCGTGCAGCGATGACAATACGGTTTTCAACGAGCCGTCGCCTATCCGCGCCTATGAGACCGATGCAGAGATATTGGCTCAGTTTGTTGATGTGGATAACGCCACAGGTGCGTTTTTCATCAATCCCGATAAGAAGATCACAGCCTCCGACTATGTGGTAAACCGTAGCCGAGAGGAGTTGATGATGGTAAACTCTGTGAACCGGGACAAGTTCACACGCGATATGGAAGACGTCAACGGGGTGCTCCGCACGGTCAAACAATCTGGCATATCAACGGCTATCATTTATTCAACCTATTTTTCTGACAAACTTATCGAAGGAAGCACCAACGGAACTTTTGAAATAGAACGCTTGGCACCACAGTCCAAAGGGGGCAGCACACTCGCTCAAATGGTGGTGACTTCTGAAGGAAGCGATGCGAGACAGTTTTATGCACCTCTATATATGACGATGAATTTATCGGCCAACAGTGCTTCAAAGTTCTATCTGTATCAGATTTCTTTGGGAGACACAACAAATCCCGATGCCGGAATATTGATTGTCGCAGGGTTGAATACACCCCAACCGTGCCATTCTTATACTATTACCAATAACGGCAATTCCGATTGGCTTTCAGTCAAAGGCATGAATCTTGTCGGTGACGGAACGCTCTCCGTTTCATTTTCACAATGAAGGCGTTATTTATCTCTCTCTGCCTTTCCTTATTGATGATATTGTCGTCATGCGAAGGGCGAACCGGCTACCTTGATGAAGGTCAGCAGAACACTGTCGCCATGCTCACTGATGTGGAATGGCTTGTTGTGTATGTCGATTACAGTATTAGCAATGAACAGACATTTGATGATGAAACCAATATCTATTCATTCGGCAGAGACACCAAGGGCTGGACTGCGACAGGCTCCCTGAAAGATCCGTCTATCAAGAAAGATGTCAGATATTTCCAATGGACTTTCACCACGGAGAATTACGCTGTTATTTACATGACCGGGAACTCCACAGATGGATACTGGATGATCGAGAAACTGACACCTGACGAACTATGGGTTGTAATTACGGCTTCTGATCCTGTTTTATATCCCAACCAGTATAAAACTTATTACAAACTCAAAGCCCGCAAAAGATAATAAAACTTAACAATGGCAAAGATTATCACATCAATCATATTGTCGGCAGTCGCAATAATTCCTGTGTATGCGCAGGAACAGGCCGACACGCTAAAGACACAAGAACTGAATGAGGTCATTGTTGAAGCACGCAACCAGCGACTCGGAGCCGAGGTTTCAACGTATATACCAACGGCAAAGCAGAAGAATGCGTCACAGACTGCCGCAGATTTATTGAATCGTATGGCTATCCCTCAACTGAGGATTTCGCCTAATGATGAAATAAAGGACATGGCAGGCAAAAGCGTGGATGTGTTCATTGATTTTCTCCCGGCTTCCAAAGAAGACTTGGACGGTATGCGTATGCAGGATGTCAAGAAAGTGGAATACTATGATTTTCCTACCGACCCTCGTTTTCTCGGAAAGGCACACGTGGTAAATTTCGTTATGCAGAAATACGAATATGGCGGATATGTGAAAGTATATGGTTGGGAGAACACTTCCAATGCGGGACAAGCCAGTGTATATGGCAAACTGCAATATAAAAGTATGACGTTTGATATAGCTGGTGGTGCGTTCTATCTAAATGAGAAACATGCGGGAAGCGACATTTACGAAACTTTCCGTCTGCCACAGGCCGACGGCTCACTTAAAATCTTTGAGCGCAATTCCATTCAAAAGGCATCGAAATGGAAAGACCATACTTATTGGCCCACATTCAAGGCACTTTATTCATCGGACAAAATCACTATTCAGAATGTGATTGGGGCCGATTTCAACCAGACACCGATAAATGAACAATCAGGATTAATACAGTATTCTCCAGAAGTGTCGCAACGCGCGGATTATTACAACAACTCGACCAGTCGCGTAAACTCTCTTTCCTACAACGGCTATTGGAATTTCATACTCAATGAGAAGAACTCCATAACTTTCTCACCGGCTTATTCTTATTCGCACACGAATACGGGCAGCCGATATGAGGAGGACGGCAAAGGTGAATATGATAATGCGGCAAAAGATGATTCTCACCAATTCAAGGCCAATCTGACCTATACGCACTCATTCGGCAAGTGGGGCAGTGTCAATGCAATGCTCCAGACGATAATCACTACAAACAACACCACCTACTCAGGAACGGCTAACACGAGCGACAACGCCCATATATATCGCGTCGGTCCCGGTGTGCAGTATAGCCTTACGAAAGGGAAAGTATATGGCATGGTGGGATTCGGTTATCACTGGGACCGACAGGAATACTTAGACTACAAGGATAACTCAGCAGCTCCGTGGATTGACTTTTCATTACAATACTCTCCTAATGACTGTCATTCCATTCGTGGAGAATTTCACCATATGAAGTCCATCCCCTCGTCAAGTTACCGTTCTGCCGCTGTTATACAGAGTAATCCGCTGATGAGCTACACGGGCAATCCAAACTTGGTTTCATACGGCAGTTATGATGCAGGAATCAATTATTCGTTTGTTCCCAGTAATAAATTCAGCCTGTCGGCATTTGCCACTACCTGGATTGTTGACAATCGATATGTTTATGATTACACGCCGACGGAGACAGGGATATTGCGAACCATCAAACAACCGGGAGGTTCTTACTCTCAATGGAATTACGGTGTTTATGGCACTCTAAGGCTCTTTGATCGTAAGCTGCAACTAACGGCACAGCTAAATGCCACTTCTGTACACAACGGAGAACCATATAATCTGAACAAAACGCATTTTGTCTATGCGTTTCAGGCAAACTACTTTCTCGGAAATTGGACTTTCTCTGGCCTGTATTACTCACCACAAGGATACCCCGATGGCTGCATGGTGGGCACTTGGATGAAAACAAAAGCCTTTTACAGACTTCAGGCCGGGTGGTCAAACTCTACTTGGAATTTCCAACTGCAACTCGCAAATTTCGCCCGTTGGCATTGGCGTAGCGACAAAAGCGTGATGCACAGCAAGTATTACGACAAGATTGAACAGACTTACTCAATCAACGACCATGCCCTTGCACGATTGGCTGTAACATACACCTTCGGATTCGGTAAGAAAGTTGAACGAGGAAATGAAGCATCGCAACAATCAGGTGTCAACTCAGGTATATTAAAATAGAATTTAATGGCAAAAATTATCACATCAATAATATTGTCGGCTGTCGTAACAATTCCTGTATATGCACAGGAGCAACCGGACTCCATCAAAACGCAGGAGTTGAAGGAGGTTGTGATAAACGCCTCGTACTTGACACGTGAGGATGATCATATCTCTGCCATTCCTACAAAGGAGCAGCGTAAACATGCTGTCAGCGGATATGATTTGTTGCGTAATCTGATGATTCCGGGTATTTCGGTTAACCGAACAACGGGCAGCGTAACAACACCAGCAGGTTCTGCAACAATCTATATTGATGGACGTGAGGTGGATTTCCGTGAGGTGCAGTCTTTGAGACCGAAGGATATTGCCCGTGTGGAATATTTCGACCTTCCGACAGGCAAGTACTCTAAAGACGCAGCCGCAATAAATTTTGTATTGAAAACTCTCAATAACGGTGGTTATACACAGTTGGATGCCATGCAGGGATTGGGGTATTTGAACGGTGACTACAATCTGATTTCAAAATATGTTGTCGGTACAAAGAGCATAAACCTCTGGGCTGGATACTCGCTTGAAAATCCTAAATCCACGCTTGATAAAACCGAATCATTCAATTTTGAGGACGGCATATTGAACAGAGGCAATATCTATTCTAATGTCGGGAACCGTGATTCTGAAGAATATGTGCAGGCCTCGATAAGCAACAGAGGTAATACATACATCTGGATGCTTCGGGGTGGTATGGCATGGACAGATAGCAGAAATGACGTCGGCAATGGAATAGTCAATTATTGGCTGACAGATGCAGCTTTCAACGATGGTGACGTTGTAAATCGACATAGTAAAAACAAGACTATGCGTCCGAGCTTGTATTTCTTTGGAATGCACACATTTTCAGAAAACAAGAGACTTGATTATGTGGCTGACGCATATTATTCCAGAAATGACTTTAACAGGCAATATAAAGACAATGACGCCTTATACAAGTCTTTGGTTAAAGAAGATTACTGGTACACAAAGTTGAACGCCAACTATTCATGGACTCTCAGTCACCATAACAGCCTTGTTTTCACATTCTATGAGTTCCTGAGAGTAAGTGATTCTGATTATTCCGGTACTGCGGCATACAATCAGAATCTCCGTTCTTCTGAAACTATCCTGTTTGTTGACTACTCCCAGCGTTTGGGGCGGTTCTTCTATGACATCAATCCCGGCTTGTCGTTCCTCACATATCGGCTGAAAGGTATGAAATCGATTAACCACCTCACACCACGTCTTCAAGCAAGAGCGGCATATATGATTGATCGTAAGCAACAGTTGCAATTCGCTTTTGCGTTGGGTAACACATATCCAAGAATCAACACCATAAACAATGTTGAGCAGCAGATTGACCCAATAATCATTCTGAAAGGAAATCCAGACATGGATAACTCCATATTGCTCAGCCCACGCTTGAGTTATAATCTGAACCTTAATAAAATCGCGTTGCAAGCCGGTGTGTCGTATTTCTATCAGAATCATTCCATTATCTCCGACTATTACATCAGGGAGGGCAATCTGATAAGTACATTCCGCGATGATTGTATCTACCATAAGCCGGGAGCGGATTTGTCTTTGACATACAAGCCATCCAACGCCCTCAATATAAATATCTCCGGACAATGGAGCGAGCAACTGGCACGAGGAGGAGTCGAACACCGCAACCTGTCGGCATTTACCGGAAGCGCAACTGTAAATTACTATGTCGGGGACTTCTCTTTTGGTGCATGGGTGTCAACGCCAACAAGAGATTTGGTTGACAGCCAGATACGGAGAAAGACCTACTGGCAGTATCAACTTTCGGCGATGTGGACTCACGACCATTGGGCGATAGAAGCCAACGCCAATAATCTATTCCTCATGCACAACCGCATCATAGATGAATTGAACACTCCCTCATACTCATATAAACAGACTAACTGGAATCGACAATATAATCAATACGCCACCCTTAAAGTGGCATATACTATTGATTATGGTAAGAAGACTTCAAAATCTCCCTCTTACGAACACAACGATTCTGAAAGTGCAATCTTGAAATAAAAACAGCAAATCATACTATATTCGGCTCCTGGCACGATGTCGGGAGCCGTTTTCAATAAACCATCATAGCCGTTATAAGTCATAACATTATAAACATAAGAAAAATAGCAGATGAGAAAGACTATGTTCCGATATACCGATATTAATGGCGTGATTATGTTGCCATTTATCTTACTGTTTAGTCTGGTGTCCTCTTGTGGTAACAAACACTCGTACTCTATATATCAATTTGACAATGGCGATGATTATTTTTGTGAGGGATTGCAGAGGATAGTCAACAAGGACGGCAAAATCGGATTTGCCGACAGCCTCGGCAATGTGGCGATAGAACCTCGTTTTGCTTTCGCCTTTCCTTTTGAGGATGGCTATGCCAAAGTTACAGATGAAGGTAAATCAGAGCCGGTTGGTGAATACAGGACATGGGTAAGTGATTCATGGTATTATATCGACCACGATGGGAATACACATCCTGAAATATTTGATTTGCAAGGAACGGTTTTCGACTCCACAGACGGAACACCGTTAAATCAGGCGATTGTGAAAGACCTCACTAATCACGGAGCTACAATATCTAAAGAAGATGGTTCTTTCTCAATACGTGTAAATGACGGGGATAGTATAAATATCGGTTTTGTAGGCTATTATCCACAGACTATAAAGGTTGCGTCCTCAGATTCTGTCTATTGGCACATAGCCATGAAGGAAACTGCACCTATAATCGAGCCAATGCTTCAGAAAAGTTATTCAACGACACCGGGTGTCACGATGACAGTTCTGAATACCGATGGCGTGACATTACCGATAGACTCCCTGAATGTTGTCTGGCGTAACAATACCAATTCGACAGTTCTTTTCGGAGAATGGTTTGAGATTCAAGGAAAAGAAAACGATCAGTGGAAAAGACTTCCAATAGATAAAAAATATATGGAAGAAGGAGCTTGCCTCACTGTATTCACTGCGATTGCCTATATTTTGGAAACAAAGTCCCAACGTGAAGATATAGTAAAACCGTGGTTTTATGGTAAAAATCTTAACCGGGGCGTATATCGGTTAGTCAAGACATTTCACTTTGACAATTCGGAGAGACAAGACACTGCTTTCGTGGAATTTGAGATAAGATAAAGCACAATATATCCAGTGATTTATCACCGTTTGACTGCGAGGAAGTATAATAATCCGATAAAGCATGACGCTACAATGGTTTTCCAAAGAGGCGGCTTTTGGGAGGGGACGAGCAAAAGCCGCCCCGCGCCTCTCGGCATGGGGTGGCTTGCTCAAACATAGGTGCTTGTCGCTTTATGCAACAGCTTC
>VSPE01000083.1 GCA_009775225.1 Muribaculaceae bacterium
ACCATAACCCCGACAATACCGGCCATGATTATCAAAATCACGACTAACGACCAACATATAATCCGTATGTATTTACGCCTTGCAGTCATTGTGGATATATCTTGTGCTTTATAAACCCCAATAAGAGGGCAAACGGAAATGAAAATAATGCGAAGCCGATTATAAACATAATCGTCCAACCACTGACTGACGGATCCCAAACTCCAAACAATATAGAGCCTACAAAATACGTCACAACCGACATTACATATATTCTTAGCCAAAGTTGGCCAACTTTCTTTGCTGGTGTAATCAGCCATCCGGCAATACCTCCAATACCCCAGCACAAGATTATCACAGCGGCTATCCAATAACAGTCAAACCAACTCACCTGCGCCATTCCATACCAAATTGTGGCAGCCAATAAGAATACTAAAAGGCCACACAGCAATGACATTCCAAAGAAACGTCCGAAATATTTATCTGTTAGTTTCATTCGTTAATGGATTTAAGGTTAGTAAAATGGTATGTATATTTGAGGCTATATTGTCGCAATAGGGCTTCTCCAAGTAAAACTTCATGTAATTGGAGATTTTTATTCTTGCTGGGAAAATCACGATAACTGATATATACATCTTTACCTATAATGCTGTCAAGAGTAGGCTTGCAATCTTCGGCTCTGATAGAAATGGTTTCTTCAGCGGATTCATCCAATCCTGATATTTCCAACGCGACATACGACCCCCATGCTCCCTGATCCTCGAAATATAATTCCGCTGATACATGACCGTTAAGATATTCTTGAACTGGAGGAGGCAAAGGTCGAGTGCTGGCAAGATGAAGCCCAATCATGAATATTGCCAAAAAGACAACAAAACATATTGTCAAAGAATATATTATAATGCGACCTATTTTCATGGCTTGCCTCCTTTCCAATTTCTTGATTGTTGGTTAAGGCAGTAGCGGCAGCGGAGCGGACAGCCGTGGAAAGCGACAAGCGTAGTCACACCATCGCCGTCGGTGGAGAGGCGATGACGGGAGATGCCAATTATTTTTGCTCGGTCGGGAGGCATTGCTGTCGGATCGGCATAAGAGCCTATCGCAAAGTTAATAAGAATATTTGACATTAGGGTGGTTTGCACGCATAAAAATCACCGTTATATCCTGACAGATGATGATTTATGAATAAAAAGGTACTGGAGGCGGTAACTTGTCTTTGATTACTTGCGGCTTCTGCGTCCGTTGGTTTTTCGCTACGAAGTAACGGCGGGCGGTGACGCCGGCAAGCGACCGCCTCCGGCTTGGCTGCATGAAAAAATCCGGCAGCCTTCCACGATTTGTGCCAAATCGGGTATTCCGTATTTTTTCACTTGCCACACTTGCCTTGCGCCCCCTGTGCCCTCCGTCTTGATTGTATCGAAAAAATCCCCCGGACGCGAGAAGCCACAAGGCTTCAAACAAAAGGGAAAAAAACAAAAAAACTCAAACATCTAAAACCCTCAAATTATGAAAGCAACAGCAATTCAGACCAACACCGCAAACGTACAGGAAGCCACAATCTCCCTCGCTCTCATTCAGCCGAGCAACTACAACCCCCGTAAGAATTTCGACGAGCAGAGCCTCACCGAACTCGCTGACTCTATCAGCCGTCAAGGTATTCTCCACGCGATAGGTGTGCGACCAATCGCCGGCACCGACCGCTACGAAATCGTGTATGGCGAGCGAAGATACCGCGCCTCCCTCATAGCAGGGAAAGAGGACATCAAGGCAACCGTCTATACCGACCTTTCCGATGATGAAGCCGAGGAAAAGGCTATTGCGGAGAACCTGCACCGTCAGGACATCACGCCTATGGAAGAAGCCGACACGTTAAAGGCTGCAATCGACAGCGGACGCTACGACTATGCCACACTCGCCACGCAGATAGGCAAAAGCGAGGCATATATCCGCACCCGAATAAAGCTCACAAACCTCATTCCCGAAATCGCACGGCTGATTGACACCAAGGAAATCACGGTGGCGGTGGCAACCGAAATAAGCCGTTACGGAGTTGACATACAGACCGATGTTTTCAACTCGCACCTCAAAGACGGTGTGACCTACAATAATTGGCGTGGCATGAACGCCTCAAATGTGGCTCGGCTCATTGAGCAGAACTACACCACCGACCTTAGCCGTTACCGCTTCGACAAATCGGCGTGTGCCTCATGCCCTTTCAACACCATAAATCTTCTGCTGTTCTGCGAGGACGGCTGTGAGGGCAACTGCTCCAATCCCTCTTGTCTCCGAGAGAAGCACATCGGCTATCTCACTGACAAGGCGGTTGAAATGCTGAACGAACACCCAACCGCCAATTTCTGCCACTCCGAATATGACCTAAACGAGAGGGTAAACGCACTGCTGACTGAAATGGGCTATGACATCGAAAAGCTCAGTGGCTATCTGGCACCATACCCCTGCGAACCTATCGCACCCCAATCCGACCGCTTCGACACCGAGGAAGAATATGCCGAGGCAGTAAAGGCATACGAGGGCAGAGTGAAAGCACATAGGGAAAAGTGTGCCGACATCACGACAAAAGCCGAGGCAGGAGAAATCTCACTCTACATCACAATCGGGCGCAATGATGTGACACTCGGATATATGGCTGTAACTGCCAAACCGAGCGAGAACGCCAACAATCCGAAAGCCGAAATCGCCAAGTTGGAGGCAAAGGATAAACGCAACAAGGAGATAGCCGTGGAGCGTACAATCGAGGACACAAAGAAGAAAATCCTTGAAGCCGACATCACCGAGACAAAGTTCTCGCAGGACGAGGACAAGATGATATATTTCTTCCTGCTCTCATCGCTCCGCAAAGAGCATTACGAAGCCGTCGGACTGACCGACCGCAAATCTCACAGCGCACTCAACGACAGCGAGAAAATGACAATCATCGCCAATCTCAACGCCAAGACAAAGGCGATAATCCGCAGGGATTTTCTGATTGACAATTTCAAGGGTGCGTATCGTGACAACGCTATCGCCGACCTCCTGCTCTCATTCGCCAAGAAGCATATGCCGGAAGAACTCGCCAACATCGAAGCCGAGTACAACGATGTTTATGAGAAGCGACACCAACGTATAGAGGAACGCAAGGCTCTACTCGCCAAAGATACCGAACCCGAACCAACCGAGCCGGAAGCCGAGGGCGCACCCGAAGAAGAAACCGTGCCGGAGGCAGAACTCACCACGGAAGAAACCGCTCCCGACACCACCGAAGTAGAGACCACACCCGAAGCCGAGGTTGCACCCGAAGCCGAGGACACACCACAAGAACCTATGCCGGAAGCTGAATCTACCACGGAAGAAGCCACTCCCGATATTTCCGAGGCAGAGACCGAGGCTATCCAATACGAACCAACGGAAGAAGAAGCCGAAGCGATACTGACCGAAGAAGAAAGGTACTGCGAAGAAGCTGTTGCATAAAGCGACAAGCCCCTATGTTTGAGCAAGCCACCCCATGCCGAGAGAGGCGCGGGGCGGCTTTTGCTCGTCCCCTCCCAAAAGCCGCCTCTTTGGAAAACAACAAAGCCCCCGACTCACGCCGGGAGCTTATTGTCTTAGTCCACGGAGCTGTTATCACATAAAATGTTTGAGAACCCAATTAATAATACGCCATCGAGTGGTGACTATTTTGAGTGTTTTCTTATGGGATATAGCGTTAATAATCTTATTGGTAACTTTATCTAGCGGCATAACCCAAAACAAACCTTCTCCCTTTGCCATTCTTGTGTTGACAAGTCCTGGGCGTATCTCAGTAACTACAACAGTAGTTCCCTTTGATTTTTGCTGGAGTGATTTTGTATAGTTTATCTGAAATGCTTTTGATGCACTGTAAGACGGAGCCATGGGAGTCGGTTGCAATCCTCCAACGGAGGTTATGGTAACGAGATGTCCTGATTTTTGGTCCTCAAAAATTTTGTAGATTGAGTCAATCGCATTAGTCCATCCATTCACATTCACTGAGAGGGTTGCGAGTTCAGTTGACAATTCCAATTTTGGATTGAGTTCTCCAACTCCGGCACAAATTATTGCCATATCCAGATGTCCAAATTTCGACATTATTTTTTCAGCATAAAATCAAACGAAGACAAGTCTGCAATATCACACTGAAAGGCAACAGTATTGTCCGTATTGTCTTGAATTTGTTTTTGTAGGATTTCATTCCGTCTGCCGGTAATGGCAACAATATTACCCGTTGTGGAGTAATGCTTCCACAACTCATATCCTATGCCTGATGTCGCACCTATGATAAGAATATTCATTTCTATAATGTCAGTTTAGGAATAATCAAATCAATGCACTGCCATGTTTGATTATTTACAACTGACTCCAATATGCAGGGAGTTAAACGTCTATCAATAGTAAAATTAGCAATAAAATTTGAGATACGATCTATTGCAGCTTATAAATAATTCTCGTTACAGTTGAAAAATTATGTTTATAGTTGTCTGTGGAGACTGGTAGATTCGCAAGCCGTGGCGACAGGAGCGTGAGGCAGTGCGCCGGGCGTATTGCCTCTCACAACCTTATCACCACCGCTTGCTCCCAAATGATGTGATAATTTAGGCGATAAGCCGTGTCAGTGGCTCGCGGATCCAAAGGCACGGCACATCGCCTTGTGGTGTTTACCGGTTGCCCGACTGATTCCGTGTTTCACACCGATTCAGCTTCGGGCAGTTCTGATTTTGGATATGATGTCCGGCAGAAGCCGGAGGCGGCTACAACGCCAGAGCAAAGCGAGGGCAAGCCTTCGCTCGACTCTCGCGCTGCCGCCTGTCTTTAGAACAGCTGTCTGCAAACGAAGACTGAGGCCGCTTCAAGGCTGACACTTTGAAACGGCAAAGGTCAACGGTGGCCGGTTCTTTCCCTTGAAGATTTTGAGCCTCGGCAGGGACAGGCGTTTTGGCGTGCGAATTTACTGCGTCCTGGAGGAACGTCAAGTGACGCTGCGCTTGTGGTCGGCGTCCGCACTCGTGAGCCTCCGCAAATTCTTCTCGTGCCTCAAACAATTTGGGTATCCCTCGCTTGCCACTGACTACACACTTGCCTTATCCTCCCTTATGGCCGCAGTTGTGGGACTGCACGAAAAACGGCCAGCCCTGCCGGAGAAGCTCAAAGAGCTTCAAACAAAAGGGAAAAAATTAACTCAAAATCAAAAAACAATGGCAAAATTCAGAGTAAGAACAGAGTACATATTCACTGGCTTCTTCGACATAGAGGCTGAAAACGCGGCACAGGCAAGGGAGTATGTTGAAAAACACTGCGGATTGGTTATAGGCAGTGACATACATTCCACATTACCTGATGATGAAGTAAACTGGGAGTTCCCGGTTCACCCTGACACAAAAATTGGCGAGACCACAAGAATTAAACCGTAGTAAAACACTCAAACATCAAAAGACTATGCACAGCACTATTTATCAAATCAGCACCGAGCCGATAGCCGAGAACGACTATCTGAACATCGACCGTATAGTGGCAGGAGAAAACGCCTCTATATCCTATGTATGTGAAAACTCCGAGGACGGACGCAAGTTTGACATCCGTTTTCTTCTTGAACATATCCTGCCGAAAGCTATGTTTACGCCCACTGATGAAAACGCCCTTTCCTACAATGGTGGCTTCGCAATATGGCGCAAATCCTATTTCGACAACATCAAGGCTATATCTGCAGAGCTTACCCCTGCAAACGTGATGAAATGGAACGGACCAATCGGACAACTGAAAAAAGCCATTATCAATCCGCTTGGCGTTGACGCTCTTTTCGTGACCGAGTTCTACGGCGGTGCTGGCACGGCTGAACGCTCCGCAGACCTAATGGATATTATCGCCCGACTGAAAAAGGGCGATAGACTATACATCGGGGCAATATTAGGGTATCACAACTAAAAACATACAGTCATGGAGTTCTTTATCGAGCCTATCCCCACATGGGCGTTATGCTATCTAATCAACGGAGACCCCACAGGGTTGACTGACGATGAAATTGCGATGATTGACAAATGGTATGCCGACAACAAAGTGCAGACCGTCACTACCGCTTCGGAAGTCGAGGGAGAGTGCCACCCATATTTCTCTCATTTCCCTGCTTTCGGACTACCTGCCGAGGTCACTGACTGCCATGTGATGACCTTGTAGCCATTATCTCACAAAAATCAAACGATTATACAAATCACACGGATATGAAATACGAAGATGTGTCAGCGATACTATATCGCAATCATGGAGCTTTCGACATCACCACTCCCTTTGGCACTCAACGCCGACGCTTGTTCCTCTCTACTGAAAGTAAGGTATGTGAGTTTGCTAAACGCTCTCGCAGGAGAGGCTATCCCATACCCCCAAACGACATCAAATCTTGGCTGTCTATCTCAAAAGTGACAAAGCCGACAACGAATATAGTAGCCAAATTCCAACGCTACGCCTCGCGTGCAACTTTCCCGTCTGCATTTGTTCGCAAGTGTCTTGAAGCTGACCCGACAAAGGACTGCTACGAGAACCACCTTACCACCGGCACTCGCATCGACGGAGAGATAATATCCCTTGACGCTATCTCCAGATATAGCTATTGGGCGGTGGACCAGTTCAGAAAGGCTCTCAAAGAACGGCGCAACTTTAATTCCGGAACATTCACTTTCCGTGGTTATGACGGTTCCCTATGGATAGAGGTCAAGGATAAGGACGATAACAATAACTACTATAAAGCCGGAGATATTGCCGCAGGCTTCAGTAAAGAGTATCGTGGCTGTGCCAACGGATATTACTATGCCCTGATTGATGATGAACATTTTATCGGGATTGATATAGACTGAATTATAAACAGCACCCTGCAATCCTCATGGAGAGCAGGGTGCATAAAACCGAAAGATATGACGACAACCGAAATCAACTACAAAGGCACGGACTATACCTGCCGTATCGTTACAAGCAACGAGGGCGAGAGCCTTATCATCGGTGGGCTGGAATTGCTTGACGCACTTATGCCTTATCCAATCACCGACAAATGCGACGGCTTCGCCGATAAGGAAGCGGAGCGTGTAGATGAAGAAATCTTCTTTTATACTTCCGAAAGTGATTTGAAGCTGCCGGACAACGAACTTGTCGCAATCCTCAGCGAGAGCAACCCCGATTGGTTTGACTGAAACACAATCGGCTTCCAATTCCGGAATGTCACAGCGACCACCGAGCCGTCCTGCAACCACGCGGGGCGGCTTTTGCTCGTCCCCTCCCAAAAGCCGCGTCTTTGGAAAGCTACAAAGCCCCCGACATCACGCCTGGAGCTTATAGTCTTAGTATGATTAGCTGTTATCTGCGAAATAATTCCGGCTATAATTTGTTGGGGTGAAAAAAAATAACTAATTTTGTGGTCACCATGCGGCAGTAATAATATACATACCAACACGAGTTAGGAATCCTGTAGCTCTCTCATGCTACGAGGAGGTATTAAAAGGTGCGTTCCGACAACGCATCTAATGCAGTATATTATTGCTTAATCCAAATGAATATTATAAATTTAGGAATTCTTGCTCACATTGATGCAGGAAAAACTTCCGTAACCGAGAATCTGCTGTTTGCCAGTGGAGCAACGGAAAAGTGCGGCCGTGTGGATAATGGTGACACCATAACAGACTCTATGGATATAGAGAAACGTAGAGGAATTACTGTCCGGGCTTCTACGACATCTATTATCTGGAATGGAGTGAAATGCAATATCATTGACACTCCGGGACACATGGATTTTATTGCGGAAGTGGAGCGGACATTCAAAATGCTTGATGGAGCAGTCCTCATCTTATCCGCAAAGGAAGGCATACAAGCGCAGACAAAGTTGCTGTTCAGTACTTTACAAAAGCTGCAAATCCCGACAATTATATTTATCAATAAGATTGACCGTGCCGGTGTGAATTTGGAGCGTTTGTATATGGATATAAAAACAAATCTGTCGCAAGATGTCCTGTTTATGCAAACTGTTGTCGATGGATCGGTTTATCCGGTTTGCTCCCAAACATATATAAAGGAAGAATACAAAGAATTTGTATGCAACCATGACGACGATATATTAGAACGATATTTGGCGGATAGCGAAATTTCACCGGCTGATTATTGGAATACGATAATCGCTCTTGTGGCAAAAGCCAAAGTCTATCCGGTGCTACATGGATCAGCAATGTTCAATATCGGTATCAATGAGTTGTTGGACGCCATTTCTTCTTTTATACTTCCTCCGGCATCAGTCTCAAACAGACTTTCAGCTTATCTCTATAAGATAGAGCATGACCCCAAAGGGCATAAAAGAAGTTTTCTTAAAATAATTGACGGAAGTCTGAGACTTCGAGACGTTGTAAGAATCAACGATTCGGAAAAATTCATCAAGATTAAAAATCTGAAAACTATTTATCAGGGCAGAGAGATAAATGTTGATGAAGTGGGTGCCAATGATATCGCGATTGTAGAAGATATGGAAGATTTTCGAATCGGAGATTATTTAGGGGCTGAACCTTGTTTGATTCAAGGATTATCCCATCAGCATCCCGCTCTCAAATCCTCCGTCCGACCGGACAAGCCCGAAGAGAGAAGCAAGGTGATATCCGCTCTGAATACATTGTGGATTGAGGACCCGTCTTTGTCCTTTTCCATAAACTCTTATAGTGATGAATTGGAAATCTCGTTATATGGTTTGACCCAAAAGGAAATCATACAGACATTGCTGGAAGAACGATT
>VSPE01000084.1:0-1645 GCA_009775225.1 Muribaculaceae bacterium
ATGCGCAGGAAAGACAGGGAAATACCGAAGGAGGACGCGTTAAGAGCCGCGGACAAGTGCCCCTATGCCGTGCTCTGCCTTATAGGCCCCGATGGCGGGCCCTATGGCGTGCCGGTGAACCTCGCAAGGGACGGGGAGATCGTCTACTTCCACAGCGCCATGAAGGGAACTAAGACCGACTGTATGCGCCGGGATAGCCGGGTATGCCTTACCTGTGTAGGGGATATGCGGATAGCCGGGGAGGAGTATACCACAAAGTATGAGTCGGCAATACTGCAGGGCCGCGCGTCAGAGGTCACGGACAAGGAGGAGAAGGTCCGTGCCCTTCGGACCCTCTGCGAAAAGTACGCCCCGGAGCATATGGATAAGTTCCAGGAAACGGTGGAAAAAAGCCTTGGGGGCACGGCAGTGTGGAGAGTCGATATCAGCGAGGTCACAGGGAAGCGAAACAAATAGAAGGTCTGGAGGTATTAAAAAGATGGAAATAGTTGATGTAAAGCGGAAGAGCTGTCCGGCGGCACGGCTTATCGGCAAAAGCTATGCCCAGGGTCCGGACTGGGGCCAGTGGTGGTCCAACGGCTGGTTCGGAAAACTTGAGGCCCTCCGAAGCCTGGAGTTTAACGGCGACGCTTATATCGGCGCCGTACATATTGTGGACGGCGCGCCGGAATACTGGATAGGGAGACTGTTCCCGGCGGGGACCCGGGCCCCGGAGGGCTTCGGGTATGTGGACATAGAGCCCCAGGAATACGCCGTATGCTATCTAAGGGACAGAGAGGGCAGCGACGGGTTCTATACCATGGACACCCACAATATGTGCCTTAATGAGCTGAGTCTGCGGGGATATAAAAGGAGGGAGGACAGCTGGTGCCTGGAGAGGTACAACTGCCCCAGGTTCACCACCCCGGACGAGAACGGCGACATTATCCTGGACTACGCTATTGCCATTGAAAAATAGAAGGATAAAGTATTAAATCACGTAATCAAGGGAGAGCTAAAAAATGAACAGGGATTTCTTGAAGGAGCTATTGAACACCCCATCGGTCAGCGGCCACGAGGAGCATATCCAGGAAAAGGCCCTGGGCTTCGGCAAGGGCTTTGCCCAGACCCAGCTCACCGACCCCAGCGGCAACGCCGTCTCGGTAGTGAACCCGGAGGCGGAGCATAAGATACTGCTCTGCGGGCATATCGACGAGATAGGCTTTCTGGTGACCTATATCGACGATTCCGGCAGACTGCGCCTGATGAAAGACGGCGGGGTGAGCCCCAAGCTCTACATCGGCTCGCCGGTGCAGGTGATACATGACGGCAGGAGGGTCCCCGGGGTCGTGGCCACCTGCAGCGATCTGCTTGAAAAGGACAAGGTGAAGGACACGGACCTTTTGGTGGACATAGGCGCAAGCTCCAAGGAGGAGGCCGAAAAGCTGGTATCCGTGGGCGACCCGGTCTGCGCAGACACAGAGGTGCGGGAGCTTATGAACGGCCTTTTCACCTGCCGTGCGCTGGACGATAAGACCGGGGCCTTTGTGGTGCTTGAAGCCGCAAAGCTTGCCGCAGAGAAGGGCGCGAAGATGGGCATATACGCCGCCACAACGGTGGGCGAGGAGACCAGCGGCCGCGGGGCCTACTACGCCGCCGCACGGAT
>VSPE01000084.1:1655-2249 GCA_009775225.1 Muribaculaceae bacterium
CCACCCCCCGGGCGGCGACCCCGGGGACACCGGCGAGGTGAAGCTGTCCGGGGGGCCGGTGCTCTGCCGGGCCACGGCGGTGAACAAGAGGATGAACGCCCTTTTAGAGGAGACGGCCAAGGAGCTGGGGATAAAGCTCCAGTACGAGGTGGCCGCCGGACATACCGGCACCGACGGCGACACGGTGAACCGCACCCTTGAGGGCGTACCCATGGCGCTGGTGTCCATACCCCTTCGGTATATGCACAGCTCGGTGGAGGTGGGCAGCTGGAGGGACCTTGAGGAGTGCATAGAGCTGCTGGCCGGATTTATCGTCAGGCTCTCACAGGAGATGGAGAAGGGGTTTGACTTCTGCACGGTGCGGGTGTGAGGGTATAGTGAAGGAAATGAGCAGGGCACAACCCCCGCTCATTTTTCTTTATATTATACTTTAGGTGACTCTCCTCAGTTTCACAGTCACAAGGGACCCCAGCAGAAAGCTGTAAAGCAGGTCAACGGAAACCACCTGTTCCCAAAGGACGGCAAGGGCCAGCGGCACCCTCCCCCGGTCGTATATCCCGACGGTGGAGGAAACAGTCATGTATAGCTTCTCGC
>VSPE01000085.1 GCA_009775225.1 Muribaculaceae bacterium
AACTGGTGGTAGCGGTTGTCGTAGCGTGACTGGAAGATGTACTGCATAACATTCTCGAAGTTGCCGTACCTTCCTGTCGGCACTGTCTCGCTGCCAAGTTCGTCAAACGCCTGTCTCGGACTGTCGATATACTGCCTGATACCCCGGTAGCCTCCGTATATTGACTCATCGGCGTAAGCGGCGCATACATCAATCACGTTGTCTATCCGGAAATAATACCGGTTGCCCTCGATGTGCGGCCTCACAAGGGAGCAGAACTCCCTGATGATTTTCAGCATGGTGGATTTGCCCGTACCTATGTCGCCCCAAATAAGAAGCCCCTTGTCCGGATCAAGGTTGCCGTCATAGTCCATCACCGCCCAGTGAACGATGTCGTTGTATGCCGGTTTCATTTCTTCCCTCACTGTGAAGCCCGGGCAGACAGCAACGGCACACTGCATGAAAAGTGTCTTGTATTCGCTAATCCTCGATAAGTCCACAGTTCGGTTTGACCGGCGTTCTGCGGCCTCTCTGATTTCCCTGACGGCTTCCGCCGGGTTTATTTTCTTGGGGTTTGCCATTGTTCCGTTCTCGTTCTAATCGGGCGCGGGCCCAGTTGAAAAAATGATCCTTGCACTCTTGCACGGTCAGATGGTTCTTTTTCTTGATCCTGCACTCTTGAAAAAAGTCAGGCAGCATATCTTCAAGTATTTTCCTTTCGCAGTGCAAGGCTCCGGCTATTTCGTCGAGCGAAGCCGTATCCTTTGAAAAAATTTCAAAAACTTCTCCTTCACGCGCGGGGGAGAGAGAATTTTTATTTATATTATTATCTATATAATATATGTCCCCAAAGGTGTCCCCAACAGTGTCGGAAGAAGTGTCCCCATTTGTGGGGGATTGAGCTTCTGAAGAAGCCCCGATAGCCGCTGTATCCTGTGAAGCCATGATTGAAAAGCCGGGTATCTGATCCATGACAAGCACCGTGTACAAAGTCGCGTTGCCTATTTCAAGTCGCCGTATCCACTTCTGCGCTTCAAAAATCCTCATGTATCTTCCTACTGTGTCTTTGTCCGCTCCGATTGAGGCGGCCAGTTTTCGTGTCGAGGCTACGAACTGACCGGGCAGGATGTCTATTGTTGTGCCTTTTATGGGGTATGTGCCTTTGGCTCTCAGCACGCGAAAAAGTATCTCCAGCCAGAGATGTACCATCCGGCTCTCGGAGTAGAGCCATTCCTCGTTGCGGAGATAGTGCATTACGGGTATCCATGAACGGTTCATTTCGGCTGTTTATATTCTTGGGGTACATATATATGGGAGTTGGTGCGTGAGCCTCAGGCTTTTCCACATGAAGTGTCAACATCGCGGTCTGTCACATAGAGTTCATTCGGGAACACCACACATCCGGCAATCCTCTCTATCTCTTTCTTGCAGAAGGAGGGTATGCAGCAGCATCCGGCTTTCCAGTTGTAGAATGTCTTGCGTTTGATGCCTTCTCCGCAGGCTCTTACTACCGCTGTCACGAAAAAACGGTGGTCTGTATGGGGTAATGTGGCGAGATAGTCGTTAAGGCACTTGGAGTCAATCTCCTTGATCTGTTGTGTAGTCATAATTTCGTCCTTTAAGATTAAATGAATCAGGTCTGCCGTTTTTTTTCAAGTGTTGCGTATCCGGCTCGCGCCCTCACATCGTAAAGAGAGAGGAAAAAACGCCGTCCGTTACGCTCCGCTTTAAGTGATCCGTCGTGTATGGCATCGCGCACACGCTGGTCTGAACAGTGCATTATCTCGGCCGCCTCACGCACGGTTATCTTCCTGTCAGGAGGCACTGGTGCGGTGATGTTCCGCTTTATCTCTTCAAGGGTGTTCTCAATCCTCGTGAGCCTCATTGTTATGCGTCGGTCTTCACTCATAGTCGTATCCGTTTATAAGCTGTTTGACATTTTTTCTGTTAGCAACCATTAGCTATATTTAGAAAAATGATTATCTTTGCGATTAGAAATAATTAATCTAAATTAGGTAGTTGCAATAACACTAACAAACTAATCGTGCTAAATGATTGTTTGAAGTGTTATTATTGGAAATACCTAATCAAATTTATTAGAAAATATAAACGCAAGTTTATGGACAGCATAAGAGAAAGAGTGAGACAGGCGATGGAATGGCTGAAAGACAACAGGCTGTTCAACTCCAACCGTGCCATTGCGGAAAAGATGGGCTACAATCCAAGTGTCGTATCTCAGGTGATAACCGGCAAATCCAACGTGTCGGAACGCTTTGTCAAGAGCCTTTGCAGCATATATCCACTCCTGAGTTTTGAATGGATATGGAGCGGGAATGGAAACATGATACAGGAGACAGCTGCACGGCAGCAGGAGTCGGATCCTGAGCCTCCGCAGTTTGACCGCTTCTCGTATATCCTTGCTGACATGGCGGAGATAATAAAGAACATGACCGCCTTCATGGGGCCGATGAATAACCGGCTTGAACGACTGGAAAAACGGATTGATGAACAGGCAAAGGAGATTGAGCGGCTACGCTCTGAACTGTCAGCAAAAGAGAAAGCCGCCACCTCCCGGAAGAAGTGACGGCTGTGTCTGTGTTACGACAGATATTATTTGAGTTTACCGAAGCCCTGTATGACGCTCGTCTGAAGCACCTGGGCGTATTTCTCGGTCATTGTCACGTTGGAATGGGCGAGCATCTTGCTCACAGTCTCGATACCCACGCCCTTTGTCAACGCCCACGTCGCAAACGTGTGGCGGCCGACGTGCATTGTCAGGTTGATGTGCAGCTTGGCAAGATTGGCGATTATCTTCAGCTGGTCGTTGCATTTCTGGTTGCT
>VSPE01000086.1 GCA_009775225.1 Muribaculaceae bacterium
CACAGTCACTGCGCCCGGTGGCAAATATCAAATCAGAACGAGAAGAAATAGCGGATTCATAGGAAATCTCGGGATCCGGATTTGCCAGGGCAAACACTATCGGCTTTGGGGCCATGGACTTTATCATATCGGAGGTCACTACGTCTTTCACAGACAGACCGAGAAAAATATCCGCTCCACGCATGGCATCAGCCAATGTCAGTATATCACGTTGTGTGGCAAATTTTCTTTTGACGGCGTTAAGATTCTCTCTGTCAGTACGTACCACACCTTTAGAATCGCACATAACGATATTCTCACGCCGCAGGCCGAGACTCACCAATAAGTCAGTACAGGCCACGGCGGCCGCACCGGCACCATTTACCACCATGCGAGCATCTTCTATTTTTTTCCCTTGCAGTACGAGCGCGTTAGTCATACCTGCAGCCACTATGATCGCAGTCCCGTGCTGGTCATCGTGCATCACCGGTATGTCGCATTCCTCTTTCAGGCGACGCTCTAACTCAAAACATTCGGGTGCCTTTATATCTTCCAAATTAATACCTCCGAAACTTGGAGCCATAGCCTTTACAGCACTCACAAATGTGTCGACATCACGGGCATCAAGTTCTATGTCTGTAGCATTCAGTCCCGCAAACACCTTAAACAGAAAACATTTGCCTTCCATCACCGGCTTGCTTGCCAAGGGCCCTATATCTCCCAGTCCGAGCACGGCGGTACCGTTGGTGATCACGGCTACCATGTTCCCTTTTCCGGTATAACGCCATACATCGTCCGGATTTTCATGAATAGCCTCGCATGGATATGCAACTCCTGGAGAATAAGCCAGTGACAAGTCATACTGTGTCGAATATGGTTTGGAGGGCAATACCTCTATTTTACCCGGCTCTGGATATTCATGATATCTGAGAGCCTCTTGTTTAGTGATTTTCTTTTTCATAGCATCAAAAATTCTAAATTAAGAACGTATGACAGTTAAAAAAAGTTGAACACCACCCCAAGGTTGAATCTTGCTCTATACCCAGTCTTCAATTACATTGAATTACAACACATTATAATTTTTA
Organism: Muribaculaceae bacterium; assembly: GCA_009775225.1. Lineage (GTDB taxonomy): Bacteria > Bacteroidota > Bacteroidia > Bacteroidales > Muribaculaceae > CAG-873. The sequence goes on from VSPE01000086.1 coordinate 1,065, forward strand.
GGATATACTAAATTAACTCGTCAATAAACTAGAGGAAGAAAATGAATAGAAGTGTTTTATGGAATTTTAAGGGGTGTTAGTTTTATGTAATCGCGTCCTTTCCCATGGATTTTACAATGATTTTGAGAGTAACCGGGAGATAGTGTGGGCCTACCGGCCTCTTTCCGGACAGATGTATTGTCCCTTGCCATTAGTAAACCTACCGTAGTTTACAGCCTGGCGCGGACATACATGGAAACATGCGCAACAGCTATAACAGTCATCATGCCCTACAGGCCGGCCTGATAAAATTTCTATATTACATGCCGGACATATTCTTACACAGCGGCCGCAGCTTATACATCTGTCAGACACATGCCAGCGCCGCGTGTTAACACCCCATCTTCGGAATAAGGGGAAAGCGATATGAGTGCGTAATGCCGGCACACTACCCTCTGTCACACAATATACATCGTGTTCCCTATTTTTGATTTTCGACGCTATGATAGCGGCTTCAGCCGGCATAGCATCCAGTTTTTTTTGCGCCACGACCTGTGTGTCAACATCAAAACCAGGAAGCAATACATAATTATTCGGCATAATGACAGAATAAGACAAACCAGGAGCCTTACCGCATAATTCTCTGACTTGTCGGGAAAACATCCGCATAGCGACACCAGCCTCGTCTCCGCACGTACAGACAGACCATATATAGCGATCTGACTGCAATGGAGACAGTACTTCTCTGACAAAACGTGTCACAATCGGAGGGACACCCCAAGAATAGACAGGAAACATAAATCCGATAGCCTCATCGTCAGCCATACCGGCAAAAACAGACGATGCCGAACGTTTGCCGGTTTCTATTTCCCTCACTAAAGCAGGGATAAACAATAATCTCTTATCCCCTATGGCCTTACCGATAGTCACAGCGGCATAACGGGTATTACCCGTGCCAGAATAATAAAATATCATAATGTGAATGCTTCATAGA
>VSPE01000009.1 GCA_009775225.1 Muribaculaceae bacterium
GAGGACTTTCGCATGGCTTGAAAACTTCAGAAGGCTATGTCGAAATTACGAGGAAACGACAGAATCAGCAAATGAGAAGCTTATGATTGCTGCTGTCGTCATTACTCTCCGAAAACTCACTTCCGTTAACAATCGTTTTTAAACAACCTCTAATTATAATAATGTGTGTCAGAGCGCTACTTTCACGGTCTTGGTGCCGGCTTTTACGATGTAGATGCCGGAGGCTGCCTTTACCGATACGGCGTCATCGGCTGCCGCTGTGGTGAATATCGTGCGGCCTGCCGCGTCGGCGATGACTACAGCCATGCCTTCGGCGCCGGTGACGGTGATGATGCCGTCGGCGGCGGCTACTGATGCGCTGTTGTGGCCGGCTACATTGTCGATGCCTGTCGACATATCTACGTCAACGCTTGGCGAGGGCATCGATTCACCCTTGTCGTATACAGCTGTCACGTAGTAGTTGCGGGTTTCGGCTGCACGGTTCGATATTGCATCGAGATAGGTGGTAGTGGCAGCGTCGACGCTCGCTGTCTTTTCGTGGTTGCGGTATACGTTGTAGCCTTGGAGGCTGAGAGGTGAGTCTTCCACGCAGTATGAAACGGCATCCACGGCTATGGCGTCGTTCTCCATTTTGCCGTTGGTGCGGAATGCCACGCGGCGTGCTGCTGCCGGAACGGTAAACGAATGTTCTGTCCATGTCCATGTGGTGGCGTCGAAACGTGCCACGCGAAGGAATTCCTCGGGGTCCGTGCTGCCCATGCTGTAGTATACCTCGATTTTATCGGTGATGGTATTCCAACTGTGAGTGGCCGATACTCTGAACGAGAAGGTGGTGCCGCCTTTAAGCTCAGGGAGTATCACCCAGTTGTCGTTGCTGCCTCCGTATGAGTATGGTTTGGTGAACACGAGGGCTTTGGTGCCGTCGCAGGGTGCGAAGGCGTTGCCGTACGAAGGTGTGTATGCTTCGCCTACGATTGCCGTGAACTTGGTGTTGCCGTTGTGGCCGTTGAAGCCGTACTGGCCTGAGTTGTCTACGTCAAGGAATATCCAGCCGGAGCCTTCGGGAGCCGATGTGCTGTAGGCTGTCCAGTCCTCGAAGCTCTCGAACACCGTCTTGACTGTAGGCTCGGTCGATACCTCGGGGGCAGACCATGTGAGGGTTACGCCCTCTTTGCCTGCGACGCCTTTAAGGTCGGTTGCCACGGGGTGCTCGTTGGCTTCAATCGGCAGCTCGGCTTCGGCTGAGTTGTCGGCCATGTCGAGGTCTTCGGGATATACGGCCTTTACGCTTATGTTCACGGTGTTGCCGCCGTAGCGCGGATGTGCTGTCACGGTTAGGCTGACGGTAGCCGTACCCTGTGCTTCTATTTCTGGAGTGTCGGTAACCACGCCTGCTCTCTCTCCGTCGATTTCGAACTCAAGAGAGTAGTCTTTGGCTGCGTTGACACCCTTGTTCTGCACGGTGGCTGTGATGTCGAAGCTTTCGCCTATGGCGACTGACTTGGGAACCGAAATGCCGGTTACTGCGAGGTTGTCGGCGAGATAGCTCTTTATTGATATGTTGTCGATAAACATAGAGCCGTAGCTGCCGTTACTTACACCTGCGAATATTATCCTGGTAGTGCCGCTGCATGCCTCTGCGGGTACTGCTACTAGGTATTCATGCCAGCCTTCGGTCTTGCTGTTGTCGTTGTATACAATAGGTTCGCCGAGCATGATGTCGGTACCGTCGGCTGAGCGGAAGCCCGCCTGTATGGTCGATGCTGTGCCGGTGGGGTAGTGGAACAGGTAGAACTTAAGCATCGGGTTCTGAAGTCCGCTGAGGTCGAGCACTGGCGAGAGCAGAAGAGCGTCGCCGCTTCGTGCCGCATAGCTTATGAGGGCGCCATCGCCGTCCTGAGGGGTCACCACAGGGCTGTACGAGCTGCCTGTCGATGCAGCCCACGCCGAGGCCGTACCCTCGACAGTCCATGTCTTTTTGTCGAAAGAGGCGCGGTAGTTGGCATAGAGACCCGACTCAGCAAATTCGCCCTTGTAGGGGCTGCCGCACATAAAGGTTTCGGAGGTGGCTTTTTCGCCGGCGCCGCGGCTGTTGTTTGCCACTACGGTAAATACTACCGCTTCCTGACCTTCTTCGGGCATCGGGTAGGAGTATTCGTAAGATATCTCGGTAAGGCCGCGCTCCAGTACGCTGTTGTTGCAGCTCACCGTGTAGTTCACTTCCGAGGGAAGGAAGATGCCCGTTGAGGTAGCGGGGGTGGTCACGGGCTGCCAGGTGAGTGTGAAGGAACCGTTACCGTCGGTAGTGACCTCAAGGCCGCTTACAGCTGCCGGAAGTGCCACGGAGGGGTTCGACACCACGCTCACGGGAGCGCTTGTGCCGGCGGTGTTCGAGGCGGTGAAGGTATAGGTGATGTTATCGGCCACGCCTTCGGTATCTACAAACTTCCATATCTGGCCGGGTGCGGCTTCGAAAGTGCTGATAAAGTCGGCGTTGTCGCTGCGGGTGGCAGTGAGGGTCACATTATCGCTAAGAGTGTTTCCGCTGAATGTACTGGTGGGAGCGGTCACGTCGATTGCTACATGCAGATTGTCGTTGACCACCGTATGCGTGGCAGCTGATACGGAGACCTCGGTAGGCGACATTCCGTTTACGCCTGCCGATACCTCTATGTTGTCCATATAGAACGAACCTTGGCCTGCCGGGCTGACAAGATGGAAGGCAAAGCAAGCCTCACCGCTACTGGTGGCCGTGTAGGTAAAGGTGTGCGACGACCAGGAGCCCCAGTTGTAGGCAAGCGATAGTGTGGCGCCGGCAACGGCTTCCATTGCGGATACAGAGGCTTCGGGGCCTGTGGCGAGAACAAGCTCGTTGGTGGTGTTGGGGCTGTTGCTTTTGGCCTTGAATGTTATCTCGTAGGTGAGGCCGGCTTCAAGATTGAATATCGGGGTGAAGAGCCACTCGTCGGCGGCAATGTCGCTCGGGGCTGTGTAAGCCACGCCCTGTGTGTAGTTGTAGCCGGAATAGGTAAGGATGAATTTGGTGCCGTCGTCATTGCCGTCCGCTACGGTCATTTCACCCCAGCCCGAGCTAAAGTCGTTTGCGTACGGGAGTTCGGCTCCGTGCACCGCCGGAATAGCGGCATACATGCCAAGCATGAGTAGAAGCTTTTTCATATTGTAAAAAAGGAAAAGAGCTATTGCCCCGGCTCGAGGCCCGGGCAATAGCTTGGATTGATTTTTCGGATTATCGTACTATGACTTTGAAGCGTTCGGTGCCTACGGTCACTACATATACACCTGCTGTCGCGCTTACGCGGGCCTTGTCGGCAACGGTGTCGCCGAAGAGGCTCATGCCGCTTGCTGTGTAGATGCTCACATAGCGTCCGGCAGCGCCGTTCACGCAGATGTCGGTGCCTGCTACGGTCACGCTTGCTTTGCCTGCGGTGATGCTTTCGAGGCCGGCCATATTGAGGGAGAAGCCGTTCGACAGGCCCGATTCACCCTTGTCGTACACTGCCGTAACGTGGTATACGTAGTTGCCGGCAGGGTCGGCGGTGGTGTCGGTATAGGTGCTTTCCTCTACGATTTCGCTGTTGATGCGCACGCCGTCGCGATATACGTTGAAGCCCTTGAATTCAAGTACGGCGGGGTGGGCGCTAGTATATGTCACTTCATCAAGGAGGAGGGCATAGGCGTTGCTCGATACGCAGTTGATAGCAAAGTACACGGCGTCTTCGGGCAGTGTAAACTCATAGAGTGTCCATGCGTCGGCGGGTACATTGTTCACCGAACCCATTACATTGAAGCTTGCCATTTCCGTGTCGGTTGTAGAGTAGCAGAAGTAGAACTTCTCGAGTCCGTAGTTGGCAACGACGCTGCGGGCCATGAAGCTCACTTTGGTGCCACCCTTCACTTCGGGCGAAATCAGCCAGTCGTCGTTGTCGCGCTCTGCGGCGTCGAAGCATACTGCCATCTGGTTGCCCAGGTAAGGAGTCCAGAGGGACGATGAGATGCCAGCCATGCCGGGGTTGAATACCTGGAATGCCATTTGTGTGCCGGCGTTGGGATATTCATAGTCGCCCGATGCACTGCCGCTGTTGCTGATAGTGTATGTGAGACTGCCGTCGTTGTCGATGAGAGTCCATTCGCCCATGAGGCTGATTGTAAAGGGCTCGTATGCTTCGAAGCCTTCGGTAGTTTCTCCCTCTACGGGGTCTTCGGGGTCGTTCCATGTGAGCACGGCGCCTTCTGTCGAGCCTGTGCCGGTAAGGCCGCTCGGTGCGGGCAGATTGTTGCCGGGTACGGTCGATGCTTTTGTGTCGCTGGTGTTGTCGGCAGTGTTTTCGTCGTAGGCGAAGTCAACCACGGCATAGTAGGTGTGGTTGTTGCCTGATTCGGTTATGTCGGGCTCGATAGCGAAGAGGTAGGTCTTCTCTTTTGCGAACTCGAGTGCTTCGCCGTCGAGGCTCTTCCAGAGTTTGCCGTCGCGGTAGAGGTCTACGCTGTAGTCGGTGGCTGTCTTGGCGCCGTTGTTGAAAACGGTGACCTTGATGTTGCGGCTTGAGTTGACCGATACGAGCGAGGGTACATCGAATTTGGTGACGGTAAGGTCGTAGTCTTTCACATCGTGCACGGTGATGTTGTCGATGTGCATGTCGTACGAGAGGTAGTTGTGTGTGTGGAACGCTATCTGGAAGTCCTTGTCGCCTACAGCGTCTTTCAGTGCGATGTCGTAGCGGTACCAGCCGTTGCCGTCGATAAGCATGATGGGTTTGGCGATGATGCTGCGGTACTGACCGTCGATATAGGTCTCTACATCCATTGTCTCAGCGGCGTGCGAATACCCGTTTTCGGTGTCGGGGTTATAGTAGTGGTAGAAGTAGAACGAGAGTACGGGGTTCTTGAGTCCCGACACATTGATTTTGGGCGAAATCATGCGCGATTCTACATTGAGGTAGTCGGTATAGGCGATGAGCAGACCACCGTCGCCGTCCTGTGCTTCGGGGCGAGGGCCGCGGTCGGTGCGGATGTGTTCGAAGCCCCAGTATCGGTTGTAGAACTCATTGCTATAAGGCGAGGGCACAACGACTGTCATAATCCAGTCTTGTGTGGTAAAGCCCTGACCGCCGGCAAACGACTCTGCGAAAGCGTCCTGATATGCCTTGCCGTAGGTGATGAAGCCCGAGCCGGCGCCATAGCTGCCGCCCGCGCTGTTTACGGCGTATACGAAGTAGTACTTGTTGCACTGGCCCTCGCTTGCGTCGACGGGTACTGTGCATGTGGTCTCTGTAATGCCGTTGGCAACGATAGTGTTATTCTCGTCGGTGACAAGATACTTTACAGGCTCGTAGGATATGCAGCCGCCGTTCTCCCCTTCGGTCGGAGCCGTCCAGCTGATAATGGCGTTGGTGCCGTCGGTGGTGACGTGTGTTACTTCGGTAGGCGCGTTGGGTATGTCGGAGCCTGCCCAACATTCCACTGATACAGGGTTGCTTTCGCCGCTGGCGTTTACGGCCACCGCTGTGTAGGTGTGCTTGCCTGCGGGTACGTCCTTGTCGGTGTAGGTTGCCACCATGCCGGGAGCCACGCCCTCGGTGATGCTGCCTGTGAGCTTGCCGTCGCGGAGAATGTTGATAGCGGTGATGGTGCCGAGAGGGTTGCCTGCGAAGTCGAGAGCTGGAGCTGTCATGGCGAGGTTTACTTCTGTGGCGGTGGTGCCTGGTGTGGCGCTGAGGTTGCTTACGGTGCCGGGAGATGCGGTGTTGGGGCCGTAAGCAACCTCAACGTCGTCCACATAGAGCCAGAACTGTCCCTTCGGAGTGATTGCGTGGAAGGCGATGTAGTAGTTGCCTGCTTCCTGAACGCTAATTACGGCCTCGTAGTCGCCGAAAGCATCGTTGGGCGAGAGGATTTCGGTGGGAGGCATCAGTGTGATTGTGAAGTCGGCAGGCTGTACGCCACGGCCCATGAGAACCTCGAGGGTCTCGGGATACAGGCGGCCGCCTTTGGCTTTGAACTTGAGTTTATACGACTGCTCGGGAGTGAAGTACATACCCGGAGTGATGAGGTAGTCGTCGCCGGGAAGTAAGGTGTGGTACTTGTATGCGGCGCATTTAAGGTCTTGGAACCAGCCCCAGAAGCCTTCGGTGGGGCGGCTCGGGTCGGGATTGTTGTTGCGTACTACAAATGTCTTGTAGTCGTCCATGGTGTCGAAGGTCTGCTTGTACGGAAGCTCTGCGGGCTTGCCGAACTCTACGGCGTTCGAGGTTGCCGTCTCGCCTTCGATATTGCGGTAGAAACCGGTCACTTCATAGAAGTAGGGGCGGAGGATGTCGCTTGTGATTACGTCGGTGTATTCGTTGCCGGTGGCTTCGTCGCTTACGAGTACGCCGTCGGGCATACGTACAATCTGATAGAACACGAGCGCAGGGTTGATTGTGCCGCCGTTGGCGCCTGTAGAGGGGGTCTCCCAGGTAATTTTGGCATGGGTGTCGTCAATACGGCTCACGGTGAGGTCGGTCACTGCAGCCGGGCCGTCATAGCCTACATAGAAGCTGATGGAAGCACGCTCCGAGCGGCCGGCGGTGGGGTGTGTGGCCACTGCCTCGAAGGTGTGCGGGCCTTGGGCCAGAGTGATGGGCTGGCTGATTGTCGAGCCGGGAGCGGTAGGTGTCGAGAACACCAGCATGCCGTCGATATATCCGGCCACTGTAACGTCGCCGCTGAGGGCGTTGCCTGACTTGTCGGTGGCGGGAGCTGTGGCGCTGAGTGTGCCCTCGGTGGCTGCTCCGCTGAAGTTGGCTGCAAGACCTGTGAGAGGTGCGAGGTTGGTGATGTCGTCGGCGCGGGGGATATAGAGCGACGATACGTGTTCCCCGTCGGGATATAAGGTCACGAGGTCGGCTTTGCCTGTGGTGATGTTTACTTCATAGAGGCCGGGGATGTCGGTAGTGCGCTCGTCGGTTGTCCAATAGAGCTTGCCTGTCACGAAGTCGAAGGTTGCCGAGCCGTTATATATAGGATTGACACCGGTGGCGCCAACGTTGGTAGTTGTGGCGTTGAGCTTGTCAATCTTCACGAGCATACCGTCGGAGTAGCGTATGCCCCACAGCTGGCCCATATTGTCGCAGGCAATAGCCGACATACGGTCGATGTCGGCTATCTTGGTGGCATAGCCGGTGTTTACGTCGATGCTTGCAAGCATATAGTTGCTGAGCGTGAGGTCGCTCGGCTCGAAGCTCACGGTATAGAGGATGTCGCCTACGGGGTCGTATGTCATGTCGACACCGATAGAACCGTAAGAGTCGGGGTAGAGGGCTTTGCGGTCAATGGTGTAGGTGGCGAGGTCCATTGTGCAGAAATAGAGGTAGCCGAGTTCGCCGCTCATATCCTCGTAGTAGCTGGTAAAGTGCAGGTTGCCTTTGCGGTAGGCGCCGCCGCCGTTTGCGCAGAGGGTGTTGTGTAGAGTGAGTTGGGTGAAGGAAGTGTTTGCGGAAGCGGGGAAAGAGTATAGACCCCACTGTATGGCATCGGCCGAGGGGGTGTTCATCGAGTTGGAGAAGGTCACCTCGCCGTAGAGGGTTGTTCCGTCGCCTGCGCGCATAGGCACCGGAGCTTTGCGGGCTTCCCGTGTATAGGAAGTGGCTGCATTGATAAACGACGGCTTGCGGTATGCCTCTGTCGACGATATTGTGGCGTAGGGGGCTGGTTGCGGTGCTGCCTCATGCCCTTGGAATGAACGATGTTCAGGCTGCGCCAAGACGGTTGCCGGCAGCAGTGCGAGCAACGCAAGTAGTGAGTGGAATAGCTTTTTCATAAACGGCAATATTACATTGCTTGAAAAGAGTGAATAAAGATAGTTTTTTCGGCTTGAGCCGTTTTTTCTTGTGTTTGGAACGACGCTGACATATAACACAGGAATAGTATAGGCAAATTGTTGCATGGCGCGGTGTCGGAGAGCGTCTGCATTGCTTTTTCCGCCTGTGTTGAGATTTGGTTCGACATCTAAGTCGGTCTGTTGTTCGTTCGTCTCGGAGACCGAGATGCAAACGAATGTTTAAAGTAATAGAATGTTTTTGTTTGATGCGCAAAAATACATAAAAACCGTATATAAATAGCAATTTTGTGCTTTATTAACATAGTTTATGCCATTTGGTGCTGTTTTTACTCGTACATTTGTGTCGTGAAGAGTCGCTGACAGCGCCTTTGTATCTGCGTCTGCTCTCCCTTGTCGGAAATTTCGGAGAGCTCCGGGGTAAATGGTGAGATTTGTATCTGCATGAGTCGATTTGTTGATATTCAATACATCAACTTGACGAATACTCTACAAATGACTCTCAATCACCGCATTAAAGCAGTGGGAATGGCCGTGGTCGCTTCCGCTGCAATGTCTGTGTCGTATGCTGTGCCGGCAAAGCCCGGTCTGGTAAGATACGATAACAACGGCGACAGTATCAGTGTCAGGATAGTAGGTGACGAGCATCACCACTATTATCTGTCGGACGACGGCTTCCTGCTCCTTCCTTCCGACGATATTAAGGCTGAGCTCCGTTACGCCGTGGAACGCGATGGAAAAGCCGTTCCGGGCGAGCTGAAGGCTCTCGACCGAAACCGACGCTCTCCTCAGGCCAAAGCTCTGCTGGCAAAAACCGACAGCGACAGGCTCCTTGCAACATTCGAAGCCAAGGCGCGTCGTCGCAATCCTGCTCAGGCCCGACGCGCTCCCTCGCGCGTGGCCGATGAGTCGAAACTATGCGAATTTCCTACAAAGGGTTCGCCACGATGCCTTGCCATTCTCGTGCAGTATCAGGATGTGAAATTCACTCTCGACAATCCCCGCGAACTTTTCAGCCGCATGCTTAGCGAAGAGGGCTTCAGCGTGGACGGTGCCACCGGCTCGGTGCTCGACTTCTTTAAGGCAAGCTCGAACGGTCAGTTCACACCGCAGTTCGACGTATACGGCCCCGTGACTCTGCCGCAGCCCATGAGCTACTATGGCGGCAACGGTACCGGCAGCGACGACCTGCGCCCTTACGAGATGCTCATCCATGCGGCGGGTATGCTCGACAATCAGATTGACTTCAGCGTATATGATACCGATAACGACGGCGTCATAGACAATGTATATATTTTCTATGCCGGATACGGCGAAGCCGACGGCGGCCCCGCCAACTCCGTGTGGCCCCACTCGTGGAACATCCACGACGACCTCGGATACAATATCTACCTCGACGGTAAGCTTCTCAACCACTATGCCACTTCGAACGAGCTTAAATACGGAGGAACCAAGCTCGCCGGCATCGGTGTGTTCTGCCATGAGTTCAGCCATGTAATGGGTCTCCCCGACCTTTATTCAACTACATATACAAGCGCCTTCACCCCCGGCGAATGGTCGCTCATGGACCACGGCAGCTACAACAACGACAGCCACACGCCGCCAACGCACACTGCATACGAGCGCTACTGCCTCGGCTGGATTGAGCCTAAAGAGCTTAGCGAGGCTGCAAACGTGACTTTGCGCCACATGTCGCTCCCCGGATGCTACGACGATGCCTACATCATCCGCACCGAATCGCCCTCCGAGTACTACGTCCTCGAGAACCGTCAGCTCCTCGGTTGGGACAGCTATATCCCGGGACACGGCATGCTTGTGTGGCACATCGACTTCCAGCCAGACATTTGGGACCTCAACATCGTCAATGTTTCAAAGCAGCATGTCGACATTGTAGAGGCCGACAACCAACAGAGCGCATACAGCGTTGCCGGCGACGCCTTCCCCGGCACTGCAAACGTCACCGCCTTTACCGACGACACCACCCCTTCGATGCGTTCCTGGAGCGGAAACCGTCTCAACGCGCCTATAACTGAAATCAAGGAGCAGAGCGGTATCATATCCTTTATGTTCAAAGGTGGAGAAGACATCTTCGACAAGGTTGTGGCCGGAGAGGCGTCATCACTGAAAGCCGGAGGCTTCACCGCGTCGTGGAACCGTGTGGGCAAGTCCACAGGCTATCTCCTGAGTGTGTACACCAAAACGATGAGCGGCACACGCGAGGTGCGTGAGTACGTCGACGGCTACATCATGCGCGAAGTGGGCGATACCGACTCTTTCGAAGTTTCTGGCCTCACTCCCGCCACAGAGTATTACTATGTGGTTCAGGCCACCAACGGCCGTTTCTTCTCGGCCGAGTCGAACGAAGTGGCTGTAAAGACCCTCGACCCGACGCTCGACTATATGAAGGTGAGCGCGCTTCCCGCCTCGTTTATCACCGGCGACTCATTCACCGCCAACTGGGAACCGCTTGCCGATGCCGAATATTACACCGTGACTCTCTACAGCCGTCAGCTCGGCGACCCCTTCGAGGTAAAGGCTACATTCACCAGCCAGCTCCTGCCCGAAGGCTGGGCTATATCGAGTTGCTCCTACGACAGCCGCGCCGCGTATTGCGTTGAAGCGCCCTCACTGCGCCTCGGCTCGCAAGGCTCTTCGCTCACCACTGCCAATTATGCCGCAGGCGTGCGCACACTGTCGTTCTGGTATCGCAGCACCGCAGCACCGAACGCCAACCGACTTATCGTCAGTGGCCTTGTTGGCTCCGATTGGCAGGAACTGCAGGTTATCACAGCTCTGAGCAACGCTGCCGGAGGCACTAACGTGACCCTCGATGCAATACCTGCCGGAGTCACACGCATAAAGATTGAGCTCGACCGCGCCGCCGGAACTGGCAACGTCTGTGTCGACAATGTTGTGCTGGGCTACGGCGGCAACTACGAACAGCAGCCCGTGGCCGGACAAAAGGATATAAACGTAGGCAATGTATCGTCGCACGAGTTCACCGGTCTTGAAGCGGCAAGCAACTACAGCTACACCGTACAGGCTCACAACAGCGACTTCTCTTCGGCCGTTTCCGACCACATCCCCGTTCTCACAGCCACCTCAGGCATCGACGCCGCCGTGCGTAGCGATTTTGTCGTACGTGCAGTACCCTCGGGTGTTGAAGTCGTTTCGCCCGTCGATGCCGCCCTCACCGTATATAATGTGACCGGCACTGCCGTACACACGGCACCCGTAGCCGCAGGCACCACCGTAGTCACACTACCCGCAGGCATGTATATTGTCCGCGTGGCCGACACCGTGGCGAAAGTCATCGTACGTTAAATACCCGCTTCGATAAACAGCATGGCCACCACGCCCGCTACAAGGGCGTAGGTGGCTTGCTTTTGAAACCCGTGCGAATGAGTCTCGGGTATCATCTCGTCGCTGATTACATAGAGCATGGCCCCGCCGGCGGCGGCAAGCATCACAGGCAGAAGCGCGGCGCAGATGTCGCCGATAAAGTACCCGGCGAACACCCCGGAAACCTCGAGCAGCGCCACTCCCACCGCTATAAGAGCCGTGTTGAGAAAGCGCACACCCGCCATGAGCAGCGGTGTCACAACTACCATGCCTTCGGGTATGTTCTGTAGCGCTATGGTGAGGGTGATTGCGAGAGCATTGCCCTGCTCGCCGTTGAACGACACTCCCGTGGCGAGGCCTTCGGGCAATTTGTGGAGGGCGATTGCCATTACGAACAACATTGTACGGTTGAGCGATGTGCTTCGGGCATGTCGCTCTTCTTCTTTAATACCCGAGAGGTGGTGCAGATGCGGCGTAAAGCGGTCGAGCAAGCCTATCAGGGCCACACCCGCCGCCACTCCGGCTATTATCTGCCACCATTGGCGCGGAGTGCACATGGCGGTGGCCGGAAGTATAAGGCACACTATTGCCGCCGTGAGCATCATGCCCGCGCAGAAGCCGAGAAACACATCATTCCATTTGTGTGGTATCCGTCGCACGGCAAGCCCTATAACAGAGCCTGCGAGCGACGACAGGCCGAGACCGGCCGCGCATATTGTGAGTTCGTGTATCATAAATGTATAACGCGGCTGGAAACCGAAAAGTCTTGCCTTGCAATTTTTTTTGCAGGCAGGCACGTCATTCGGAAATAAAAGCGTAACTTTGTGCCGGAAATAATAATCGTTCCGCACATATTAAAATATTTTAGGGGTGCACATCCTTCGGGGTGGGCTGAGATTATACCCTTTGAACCTGATCCGGTTAATACCGGCGTAGTGAAAAAATTATGAAGAAACACTTTCTTCGTGCTGCCCTCCTGTCTATGGGAGCGGCAGTGCCTGCGGTCGTTGCGGCACAGTCCGCATCCGCCGGCGAGGTCGATTCAGATACCCTCGCCATTATGCTCAAGCAAGTAGACGTGCTCGCCAACCGAGCCACAGTCAAGACCCCCGTAGCCTTTACCAATGTGCCCAAGCGTGTGCTAACGGCCTACAACGACGGCCGCGACATGACCTACCTCCTGTCCATGACACCTTCGGTTACTGTCAGCTCCGACGCCGGAGCGGGCACAGGCTACACAGCCATGCGTGTGCGTGGCACCGACCCCTCGCGCATCAACGTTACCGCCAACGGTATTCCTATCAACGACTCTGAAAGCCACCAGGTGTTTTGGGTGAATATGCCCGACCTTGCCTCCTCGGTGCGCGACGTGCAGATACAGCGCGGCGCAGGCACTTCGGCCAACGGCGCAGGCGCTTTCGGCGCGAGTGTGAACATGGTTACCGATGCTCCCTCTGAGGACGCCTATGCCGAAATATCAGGCTCCTACGGCATGTATAACACCAACCGCCAGACTCTGCGCGTAGGCTCGGGTACCATAGGCGAGCACTGGAGTTTCGACGCCCGCATAAGCCACATGGGCTCCGACGGATACATAGAGCGTGCGTCATCGCAGCTGTGGAGCTATTTCGGACAGGCTGCCTACTCGTCGTACAACACTTCGCTCCGCTTACTCGCTTTCGGTGGCAAAGAGCGCACATACATGGCATGGGACTACGCTTCCAAGGAAGACATGGCCAAGTACGGACGCCGCTACAATCCCTGCGGCGAATACACCGATAGCGAAGGAAAGCGCGCCTACTATGCCGACCAGTTCGACAACTTCATCCAGCACCATTTGCAGCTTCTCCTCTCGCAGCGTCTCGGCGAAAAGTTCAGTCTGAACGCGGCCCTGCACTATACCGACGACAACGGCTACTACGACCAGTACAAGACGCGCCGCACACTTAAGGAGTATGGCCTGAGTCCCTTTGTCGATGCCGACGGACAGACGGTGACGAAATCGGATATCATACGTCTTAAATACAATGTGAACCACTTCGGGGGAGGGCAGGCCACTCTCAACTATCGCGACGACCGCTGGAATGTGACATTCGGCGTTGCCGCCTCATACTTCGACGGCAATCACTACGGGCAGGTCAAGTGGGTGCGCAACTACATCGGCGCTATCGACCCGTTGCAGCGCTACTACGACAACACAGGCCGCAAGCTCGATGTAAACACATATATCAGGGCTTCGTACGACATCAGCCGATGCTTCTCCGCCTTCGCCGACATTCAGTACCGTCATATACATTATACTATCGACGGAATGTCGGATAACTGGAACTGGAACGTCGGAGCGCTTGCTCCGCTCGATGTAGACCGCCGCTGGAACTTTCTCAACCCCAAGCTGGGCGTAAACTTCACCTCGGGCGACCACCGCGCTTTCGTGTCGTGGGCCGTGGCGCAGAAAGAACCCGTGAGAAGCAACTTCACCGACGGCGACCCTATGCACTATCCCGAGGCGGAGCGCCTCGACGACTTCGAGGCCGGATACACTTTCAGCCGCGAACTCTTCACCGTGGGTGCCAACCTATATTATATGCTCTACAAAGACCAGCTCGTAGTCACCGGTCAGCTCTCCGATACAGGCAATCCTCTGAGTGTCAATGTGCCTCATTCTTATCGCGCCGGTGTGGAACTTCAGGGTGCCCTCAGGCCGTGCGACTGGTTCGACTGGCAGCTCAACTGCACCCTCTCGCGCAACCGTATACGCGACTTCGTGGAGTATATCTATGACGATAACGGCGAGAACCCTATAACCGTAGAGCACGGCGACACTCCGATAGCTTTCTCTCCCGACGTGATACTTGCCAATGCCTTCAATTTCCACTGGCGCGGTCTCGACGCATCGTTGCAGAGCCGTTATACATCGCGCCAGTACATGGATAACTCGCACTCCGCCGATACTTCGCTCGACGCCTACTTCGTGTCTGATTTGCACCTTGGCTACGCGTTCAGGAATGTTATTGGCATCAAAGAGTTACGTCTCGGCTTCTCGGTATATAACATCTTTAATGAGAAGTACTTCAATAACGGTTATGCCGGAGCCGGATATTATACCGATGGCGGCAAGGACGTCATTTACCGCTATGCCGGATATGCCGCACAGGCTCCCGCGCATGTAATGGGCACTCTCACACTCCGTTTCTGATATTGCCATGACCTTTGACCTTGCTCTCGAAATAGCCGGCTTCTGCCTCGGCATAGTGTATCTGTGGTGGGAATACCACGCCGACCCGAAGGTGTGGTTCGCCTCGGTGGTGATGCCGGCAGTGTCGATGTGGATATACTTTTCAAAGGGCCTCTACGCCGACTTCGCCATAAACATCTATTACCTCGCTATCGCCGGCTACGGCTTTGTGGCGTGGACACGCGGCAGCCGCCCGGGCTCGGGTGTGAACGCCGGCGACGGCGAAAGCAAGGGCAAAGGTCGCCCTATATCGCACACTCCTATGCGTGTGTGGGGCGGAGTCCTCGCGGCTATGGCGGCGCTTTGGCGGTTTATCTGGTGGGTGCTCGTATCGTTTACCGACTCAACGGTGCCCGTGGCCGACGCTTTCACCACGGCTCTGTCTGTGGTGGGCCTGTGGATGCTGGCCCGCAAATATGCCGAGCAGTGGCTCGTGTGGTTTGTGGTCGATGCCGTATGCTGTGGCCTGTATCTCTACAAGGGGCTGCCGTTCTACTGCGTGCTCTACGGCGTCTACACCGTGATTTCGCTCTTCGGTTACCGCAAGTGGCTAAGGCTCATGAAGTCTCAAATGTGAGAAAATATGAGATTGTTTGCATATTTAGTGAAAAATCATTAATTTTGCCGCCGTTTTTTCACGGAGGCAAAATTCCTCCATGTCACATTTCCAAGGTAACTAAAAGGTTCTTATGTCAATCATGAGCAAAACAGGCAGCGCCGGCGCTGCCGCCAAATCGGTTGCCGGCAAGGCTATCGACTTCCATCCGAAGCTCTTCTCGGCGCTGCGTCACTACACTCCCGAGCGTCTTAAGGCCGACATCATCGCCGGCATCGTTGTGGGCATCGTGGCCCTTCCGTTGGCTATCGCTTTCGGTATTGCATCGGGTGTAAGCCCCACAATCGGTCTTATCACAGCCATTATCGGCGGTTTCATGGTGTCGTTCTTCGGCGGTAACTCCGTGCAAATCGGCGGCCCCACAGGCGCTTTTATCGTAATCGTTTATAACATCATCGCGCAGTTCGGCCTCCACGGCCTCGCCATAGCCACCTTCATGGCTGGCGTACTGCTGGTGCTTATGGGTCTCTTCCGCCTGGGTACTATCATCAAGTTCATCCCTTATCCCATTGTGGTTGGATTTACCGCAGGTATCGCCCTCACTATATTCTCCACGCAAATCAACGACTTCTTCGGCCTAGGGCTGCGCGACATCCCCGGCCAGTTCATACCAAAGTGGGGTCTTTACTTCCGCAGCCTCGGCAACATATCGCCCGCTGCGCTTGTAACTTCGCTGGTGGCACTCCTTATTATAGTGCTCATGCCTAAAATATCCAAGCGACTCCCCGGCGCACTCATCGCTATCATCGTGGTTACGGCCGCTTCCTACTTTATGGATATGTGTTTCGACTGGTATCACGTGGAAACTATCGGCGACCGCTTCGGCACTATGGCGACCGACATCCCCACGCCTCACGGCTTCACTCTCAGCATGGCAACCATAAACATGCTCCTTCCCTCGGCGTTTACCATTGCCGTGCTTGGTGCCATTGAATCGCTCCTCTCGGCTACCGTTGCCGACGGTGTTACAGGTTCGCGCACAAACAGCAACACCGAGCTGATAGGGCAGGGTATTGCCAATATCACAGTGCCTTTCTTTGGCGGCATACCCGTTACAGGCGCTATCGCCCGTACAATGACCAATATCACCAACGGCGGCCGCACCCCCGTGGCCGGTATCGTGCACGCGCTGGTGCTCCTGCTGATATTCCTCTTCGCCATGCCGCTTATCAACTATGTGCCTCTCGCATGCCTTGCTTCGGTACTTATGGTAGTGGCCTATAACATGAGCGGCTGGCGCACTATCGTGGGTATATTCCACGCTCCCAAGAGCGACATATCGGTGCTTGTGGTGACATTCCTGCTCACAGTGATTTTCGACCTTACCATTGCAATCGAAATGGGTCTGCTCCTTGCAGTGGTGCTCTTCATGCGCCGTGTAATGGAGAATACCGAAATAAAGGTGTATTCCGAGCAGCTCGACGTAGCCGAGGGCACCGACCTTGCCAACCATGAGGTGCTTGATGTGGCCAAAGGCGTGAGCATATACGAAATCGACGGTCCCTTCTTCTTTGGTGTCGCAACCAGGTTCGACGAGCTTATGCGTACCGCCATGCAGACCAAGCCTGTGGTTCGCATAATCCGTATGCGCAAGGTGTCGTTTATCGACGCCACCGGCATACACAACCTCGAAATCCTCATCAAGTCGTCGCAGAGCGAGGGTATACATGTGGTGCTCTCAGGCGTAAAACCCAATGTGCGCGCCTCGCTCGAGCACGCCGGTATCGACCGTATGCTTGGCGAAGACCATATCTGCGACCATATCTCCGTCGCCGTGGTTATGGCAAACCGCATAGCTGCCGCAGCCGACGAGGGTTGCCGCTTTGTGCAGCCTGCAAGCTGACATATTCACACCTCTATATATACTCAAGGTGCGGTACCATTTGTGGATGCCGCACCTTTTTTAGTGAAAAAATGTGATAGTGTTGTGTGGTTCACATTTATTTGTTAATTTTGACGCGAAATGTTAATAGAGTACCTTTTTTGCCATGCTGTAAAGAGAACTAAGATGCCTTATTGATTGTTAACATTTCATAGGTTAAACTTAACAACTCAACCTTATGCACTTTTGCGTCCTCTCCGGCGCTCCACTAAAATGAAGAAACAGACAATCTGGATATTGACGATATTGATGGCCATGGCTTTCGTCGGCCTTCTCTGCATACAGATATTCTACGTGAAGAATATCGTGGAAATACGTTACGAGCAGTTTGCACAAGGTGTGCGTCAGAGCCTTGTGGCTGTGGCTATGCGCCTCGACCAGGACGAGACGCGCCACTACCTCGAAGATGATATCCGCAATGTGGAGACATCTTCTTTCGCGCAGCAATATATGGGCGACCCCGTGGAGCGCCACGGCGGCATCAAATACTCTTTCACCACCAAGACCGGCCTGGAGGCCGACCTTACCATAAAAGGAAACCCGCAGCAGATTTCCAAGCTGCAGCGCTCCGACACGGGCGGCCTGTCTGCTCACTACCGCAGCGCGCAGGATGCGTACCGCAACCGCTACCTTTATCAGAAAGGCGTGCTTGACGATGTTATCCTCAATATCATGACCAAGGCTTCGTCGCGCCCCATAACCGAGCGTGCCGACTCTGCCCGTGTGCGCCGCTACCTCAGACAGGAGCTCGACACGCTCGGCCTCAAGGTTCCGTTCGAGTTTGCCGTGGCGAACTATGCCGGTACGATATTGTATAAGTCGCCCGACTATCGCGCATCGCTCTCCGACCGCGACAATATGTTCATACAGACCCTCTTCCCCAATGATTTGTCAGGCCCGCGCAACTACCTCAAGGTCTACTTCCCCACCAAGCGCGACTACATATTCTCATCGATTTCGTTTATGGTGCCGGCATTTGCGTTCTCGCTCATACTGCTGATAATATTCGTTTACACTATAGTGGTGGCATTCCGGCAGAAGAAACTTACCGAGATGAAAAACGACTTTATCAACAACATGACGCATGAGTTCAAGACGCCTATTTCGTCTATCTCCCTCGCAGCGCAGATGCTCAACGACCAGAGTGTGCGCAAGTCGCCCACCATGTTGCAGCAGATTTCCAATGTGATAAACGACGAGACAAAGCGACTGCGTTTCCAGGTAGAGAAGGTGCTTCAGATGTCGATGTTCGACCGTCAGAAGGCCACACTCAAGCTCGACGAAGTGGATGCCAACGCCGCTATTTTCAATATTGTAAACACCTTCAAGCTCAAGGTGGAGAAGTACGGAGGCTCGATTGCGGCGAACCTCGATGCAATGGATGCCATTGTCACCGTCGACGAGATGCACTTCACAAACGTGATTTTCAACCTGCTCGACAACGCCGTGAAATACCGCTCGGAAGAGCGCCCGCTGAAACTCGTGGTGGCATCGCGCGACCTCCACGACGAGCGTCTCGAAATCACTGTGGCCGACAACGGCATAGGCATACGCCGCGACGACCTCAAGAAAGTATTCGACAAATTCTACCGCGTATCCACCGGCAACCGCCACGATGTGAAGGGCTTCGGACTCGGTTTGGCCTATGTGAAGAAAATCGTGAGCGAGTTCGGCGGTGAAATAAGCGTGGAGTCGGAATTTAATACAGGAACAAAATTTATAATCATATTACCACTCTCTAAAAACTAAACGACTATGGAAGACAGAATGAGAATTCTTCTGTGCGAAGACGACGAAAATCTGGGCATGCTGCTCAGAGAGTATCTTCAGGCCAAGGGCTACAATGCCGACCTCTTCGTCGACGGCGACGCCGGCTACAAAGCCTTCCTCAAAGGCAAGTACGATATATGCGTGCTCGACGTGATGATGCCTAAGAAAGACGGCTTCACTCTCGCTCAGGAAATCCGCACCGTCAACTCCGAGGTTCCTATCATATTCCTCACCGCAAAGTCTATCAAGGAAGACATCCTCGAAGGCTTCAAAATCGGTGCCGACGACTACATCACCAAACCCTTCTCTATGGAAGAGCTCGTGTTCCGTATCGAAGCTATTCTCCGCCGTGTAAAAGGAAAGAAGGGCAAGGAAATCACTATGTACAAGATAGGTAACTTCACCTTCGATACTCAGAAGCAGGTGCTCATGATTGGCGACAAAATCACTAAGCTGACCACCAAGGAGTCGGAGCTGCTCAGCCTCCTGTGTGCGCACGTCAACGAAATTCTCGAGCGCAACTACGCCCTCAAGACGATATGGATTGACGACAACTACTTCAACGCGCGCTCGATGGACGTATATATCACCAAGCTCCGCAAGCACCTCAAAGACGACCCCTCTATCGAAATCATCAACATCCACGGCAAGGGTTACAAACTCATTGCACCCGAAGCCGAAACGAACTGATGCTCACGCCTCTTGCAGGCGCCCATAATACTACAGCACTGTCGCGTACTCCCTGCACGCGACGGTGCTTCTTCTTAAAAAAACATAAAGCACTTGTCATAATCGACTAAAAATGCTAATTTTGCACGTTTTTAGGGCTGTTGTGCCCTTTTGAAATCAGTTAAGTAATGGCAGACAGAAACCGACGTCGCATATCCACATTAGGCTCCCGTATAACATCGCTTGTGAGCGTGGCCCTTGTTCTAATACTTGCGGGCCTCGCCGCCATGACGGCAATCGCCGGCAAGCAGCTTACCGACGACGTGCGCCGCAACCTCGGCTTCATCGTTAAGATGGAGCGCGACTGCAATCCAGATGCCGTTTCCACTGTCGCGCAGGCTCTGAAGGCCGATGACGCCGTGGCAAGCGTCGACTTTCTTTCGGCCGACGACATATTGCAGCAGGAGAGCGCCTATCTCGGTGAGGATATTACCGATATGCTCGACCGCAACCCTTACTCGGCGGAGTTCGATGTAAAGGTGTGCCCCGACTACGCGCACCCAGACAGCATTACGGAACTGGTGGCTCTCTACAGCCGTTTTGAGGCCGTAGACGATGTTGTCACCGAAAGCGCCGTAATCGAAGACGTCGACGCAGCTCTCGCAAAGGCCGGTGCCATATTCGTGATTATCGCTGCAATTCTCCTTATAATATGCGTGGCGTTAATCAACAACACCGTGAGCCTCTCCATATACTCGCGTCGCTTCCTTATCCACACTATGAAGCTCGTGGGTGCCACAGGAGCGTTTATCCGGCGTCCCTTCCTCGATGCCGCCGCTCTCAACGGCCTCATCGCCGGTGCGGTAGCGTCGCTTGTGCTCATCGGAGTGCGTGCCTGGGGTGCAGCCGTAGACCCGGTGGTGGCCGAAGCCCTCACCATCCCCTCTATGGCCCTTGTATGCGTGGGCGCTGCCACTCTCGGCGTGCTCATCTGCCTCCTCACGGCTTTTTTTGCCACACGCCGCTATCTTCGTGCTTCTTACGATGAAATGTTTCTAAAGTAAAACAAGAATTATACCGTAAATGTCGAACATCACAGACCAACAGGAAAACGAAAAGCGTCCCATGCCCCTGCGCAAAGGCAACTTTGTGGCAATGGCCGCCGCAGGCGTACTCATTGTGCTCGGCTTTGTGCTCATGCTGGGCGCAGGCAGCACCGTCGACGCCTTCAACCCCGACATCTTCAGTACCCGCCGCATCGTTGTGGGCCCATGCCTGGCTTTTATCGGCTTTGTAGCCATGGTCGCCGCTATCATAATCCCCTTCAGGAAATCATAACACATAAGTAATGGATATATTGGACGCCCTCATTTTGGGCATAGTGCAAGGTCTTGCCGAATACCTGCCCATAAGCTCTTCGGGTCACCTTGAGATATTCCGCGAAATACTCGGCCTCGACCTCTCGGGCGCACAGAGCCTTCAGTTCGACGTCATGCTTCATGTGGCTACCGTACTCAGCACCATTGTGGTGCTGTGGCGCGAGTTCATGCCACTGTGCGTATCGTTCTTCACCTTCCGCCGCGATGCCGGCTTCTACTACGTATGCAAGATACTTGTGTCGTGTATCCCTATCGCGATAATAGGCGTATGCTTCAAAGATACTATCGAGGCGTTTTTCGGCCGCGACCTCACGCTTGTGGGCTTCTGCCTGTGTGTGACGGCTATGCTGCTCACCTTCGCCTACTTCTTCCGAACGCGTCCGCTTGAAACCGACCGCCTTACCGGCAAAGTGTACAAGCCGCGCGACATATCATTTGTCGATGCCTTCGTTATCGGCTGTGCGCAAGCTGTGGCCGTGCTGCCCGGCCTCTCTCGCTCGGGCACCACTATCGCCACAGGTATTCTCATCGGCGACAAGCGCGAGCAGGTGGCTCAGTTCTCCTTCCTCATGGTCATAATTCCCATTCTCGGCGAGGCTCTGCTCGACATTAAGAAGATGTTCGGTGTCGAAGCTGTTACCGACGGCGCAAGTGCCGCTGTGGGTGTTCTGCCTATCGCGGTTGGCTTCCTCGCCTCCTTTGTCGTGGGCTGCATTGCCTGCAAGTGGATGCTCTCTATTGTGCGCAAGGGCAAGCTCGTATGGTTTGCTGTCTACTGCCTTGCAGTAGGTCTTGTATGTATAGCCAAGGGCTTCGGTCTCTTCTGATTATGAATTTCCTCGACGGAGAAATACTGTATATCGACAAGCCTCTGGGCTGGACTTCGTTCAATGTGGTGAGCCGTGTACGCAACTCGCTTTCGCGCCGCATGGGCATACGTCGTCTCAAGGTCGGCCATGCCGGCACACTCGACCCCCTTGCTACGGGCGTGATGATAGTGTGCACCGGCCGTGCCACAAAGCGCATCGACCAGCTGCAGGCCGGTGTAAAAGAATATATCGCCACCATAGCCCTCGGTGCGACAACTCCCTCGTTCGACCTCGAGACGGAAATCGACGCGACATACCCCACCGGGCATATCACCGAAGAGCTTGTGCGCCACACCCTCGGTCGCTTCGTTGGCACTATAGAGCAGGTGCCACCGGCGTATTCGGCCTGCAAGGTCGACGGCAAGCGCGCCTATGCCCTCGCACGCAAGGGCAAGGATGTGGAGCTGAAGCCTAAGATATTGGTAATAGACAGTATAGAGTTGCTAAGCTTCGCTCCCGACTCGATAGAGGTGAGGGTAGTCTGCGGCAAAGGTACGTACATCAGGGCGCTCGCCCGCGACATCGGGCAGGCTCTTGGCAGCGGTGCGCACCTCACAGCCCTGCGCCGCACCCGCGTGGGTGATGCCCTTATAGACAATTGTCTCACCGTAGACCAGGTGGCCGAGCTTATACGCACCACCGATATAGAAATGCCCCAACAGCCTGATTAACAGAAAACATACGCAGCATATATAACATGAAACTATCACAGTTCAAATTCAATCTCCCCGACGAACTCATTGCCTCACACCCTGTCGAGACTCGCGACGAGGCACGAATGATGGTTGTAAACCGCAAGACCAAAGAGATTTCGCACCACTCGTTCAAAGAACTCATCGACTACTTCGACGACGGCGATGTAATGGTCTTTAACGATACGCTTGTTTTCCCGGCGCTCCTGTACGGCAACAAGGAGAAGACCGGTGCCCGCATCGAGGTATTCCTCCTGCGCGAGCTCAATGCCGACAACAAACTGTGGGACGTGCTCGTTGAGCCTGCCCGTAAAATCCGTATCGGCAACAAGCTCTACTTCGGCGACGACGATTCTATGGTGGCCGAGGTTATCGACAACACAACCTCGCGCGGACGCACGCTGCGCTTCCTCTACGACGGCCCCCACGACCAGTTCAAGCGCGACCTCTTCGCTCTTGGTATGACGCCGCTGCCTCCATATATCAAACGCGAGCCCGAGCCCCGCGATGCCGAAGACTATCAGTGCATCTTCGCCGAAAAAGAAGGTGCCGTGGTGGCGCCCGGCGCTGGTCTCCACTTCTCGCGCGGCCTGCTCACACGCCTCCAGATTAAGGGCGTGAAGAAGGCTACAATAACAGTGCACAGCGGTCTGGGTTGCTTCCGAGAGATTGACGTGGAAGACCTCACAAAGCACCGCATGGACTCCGAGCAGATGATTGCCGACAGCGTTCTGGTAGATACCGTAAATGCCGCCCGCGACAATGAGAAGCATGTGTGCGCTGTAGGCACTTCGGTACTTCGTGCAATGGCTACCGCCGAGAGCATGGGCGGCCACATGAAGACTTACGACGGATGGACGAACAAGTTCATTTTTCCGCCTTTCGACTTCAACGTGCCCACCAGCCTTATCACCAACTTTCACATGCCGTACTCCACAATGCTAATGATGGTGGCTGCCTTCGGCGGCTACGAGCTTGTCATGGAAGCCTACGACGCGGCTGTGAAAGAAGGCTACCGCTTCGGCTGCTACGGCGACGCCATGCTTATTTTGTAAACACACATTTGTCCGCACTTCCTTCCTTCCCGCCACCGCACCGGCAGCCCGCAGGTAGGAAGTTTTAGCCCCCGCCACACGAGCTTCTTCGAGGCTCGCGTCGGCGGGGGCATCATGTCTGTGGCACTTCCCATGCCTGTCCGCTTCCCTTGCTCTGCGGGTGGCAATCGGCCTTCTGAGGGTGTGTAGAGCCGTTCTCTTCTCTTATTTTTGTGTGTGTGCGTGTTGGCGGAAGGGAAGGAAGTAAGCAATAGACGACAAAAAAACACTCCCGGCTTGCCTGCCGGGAGTGTTGCGTTCGGGATAGTATTTTTCAGTGGCGCACTTCCCTTAGTGCACGAGTACTTTGGATGCGTGGCCGTCGATATTGACTATATAGAGGCCGGCGGGAACTGTGAGGGAGGGCATCATGCGGCCTGAGAGGTCGTATACATGGGCGGTGTTGTATTCGCCTTGTATAATTATGCACCCTTCCGAGCCGAGGGCATAGGCGGGAGTGTCGCTAACTACGGCGTCGATGCCTGCCGACTCTTCAACGTTGTTGGTGGCGAAGACGGCGAAGCCATTGGCTGGCACGGTGAGGCTGAGCGATGTGCCTGCACCAGAGAGTGCGGGGGTGTAGTCTTTGGATGCGCAGATGAGCTTGGCGTTTGCCGTAGTCATGTTGGTGGCGTTCACCGTAATGGTGGTCTCGGTAGTGAGAGAGGGGTTGATGAAGGCTACAGCTTCCTTGGAGCCTGCCGTGAGGCGCATCGAGCGGCCGTTGTAAGAGGGCATGTTCACATTCTTCTGGTTGAAAGTCGCCGACTGGCGTACCAGCTCGGGATTGGCTGTGCGCAGGTTAATCACGGCTGCGTATACGTCTTTGAGGAATGCCTTGTGGGGGTCGTCGAGCCAGCGCCAGTCCACAACTTTGGGCGAGGTGTTGTTGCCGCCGCTACCGTCGGGCTTTTCTTTTGTGTTCTCGCTGTTACCGAGTTCGCCGAACATCCACACCATTTTGGGGCCGGGAGTCATGAGCATCTGTACGGCGAGCTGAGCGAGGCGGTTGTACTGCACGTCGGGGTTGGTGGGTACGGGATTTTTGCCGTAGACCTCGCTCTTGAAGTTTACGCGCTGTTCGTCATGGCTCTCTGCGTATGCCACGGTAGAGCCCCAGGGACGGTTGCCGTCGGACGACGAGAGGAAGCGCGAGAGCTGGCTGCTGCTGTCGTAGCCCATAGCATACTGGCAGGAGTTATTGTTAATATTGGCCCACTGGAGCTGGCCGTCGAGGCCGAGCTGTATTTCTTCCTGAGCACCACCGAGAAGTTCGTTGATGTGTATGCCGTCGGGCTTCACCGATTTGATTACTCCGTGGAGGCGTTTCATGCGGTCGATGCGGCTCTGGTTGAAAGCGTCGGTGCCGTTGGCATAGCTGCCGTTGTCGCCGAGGCCTTTTACGAGGTCGAAGCGGAAGCCGTCCACATTATATTTTTCAAGCCAGTATACGAGTGCATCTGTCCACTGCTGCTGTACCAGCGGGTGGTCTTGGTTCCAGTCGTTGAGAACGCTCCATGCGTGAGGTGCCACCTTGTTATAGAAGGGGTTGGAGTCGATGTCGTAGAGCTGATACCAGGGGTGCAGGCCGTCGCTCTGGTTGAATACAATGTCGAGGATTACGGCTATACCGTTCTTATGACATTCTTCGATAAAGTCGCGGTAGTCGGTGGGCGAGCCGTAGGCTTTGTCGGGAGCCATGTAGAAGTTGGTGTTGTAGCCCCACGAGTTATTGCCGTTGAACTCCATGATAGGCATAAGCTCCACTGCGTTGAAGCCGAGCGACTTTATGTAGGGTATTTTGTCGATTGCCTTTTTTACGGTGCCGTTGGCCAAAGCCTTGCCGTCGAGGCCAGTAAAGTCGCGGAAGAGCATTTCGTATATCACGAGATTATCGTGCTCGGGGATTGTGAAGGGCGAGAAGGTGTAGTCGTCGATGTCGCCACGGTATGCTGCGAGCATGATGCCGGCCACGGGTGAGTTCACGCCGGGATGCTTGGGGGCGTCTTTCCATACTGCGCGCGATATACCGGCGTCGTTATAGCAGTCGAGCACCATGTGGGCGTAGGGGTCGGCAACTTTGTATTTGTCGTCGATGAGGTAATAGTATCCGTACCATTGGTCGTTTGCGAGGCCGCTTACGGTAGTCCAGAAGTAGCGGTGACCCTTGTAGTCCTGATACTTCATTTTGTATTCATCGGAAATTTCGTAGTTGTTCCACTGGCCTACGAGCACTGCGCTGACCTTGCCGGGAGCCGCGATGCAGAAAGTGACTGTGCCGTCGGCATTTTTCACGGCACCCATTTTGGGTACACCGCCGGGGTAGTCCTGCTTGAGCGAGGCCGAGGGCCAGCTTACTTCGAGGGTTGAAGATAGAGTCTGCGAGCCTGCTTCGGCCGTGCCCTTCACTATGTAGTTTCCTTCGGAAGAGAAGGTGTAGGGTGCGGTGAGGCTTGTGGTGTTCTGTTTTGTGGCGAACACTTTGCCGTCGACGCTAAGAGTGAGGGTGGCGGCCTGTGTGGCCATTACAGTGTAGTTGATAGTGGTGACCTTGTCGATAACGCGGTCGGGGTGGTCGGAGGTGAGCTGCATGCGGAAGCCGTCCTCAAGAACGGGAATGAAAATGTCGCCGCCTGAGCTTGTGCGTCCGGTCTTTGAGCCGTCGGCATTGCGGAATACAATTGCGATGTCGGTCACTTTTTCTGTGGCGTCGGTGATGCCGAAGAATGTGCGGATGTCGCCGATAGAGAGTGTGTAGGTGTTGGCATCGACGCGTGTAAGGCGGTTTTTGTCGGTGTTGGCGGCCTGCTGGTTCCCGGTTTCGGGCCAGGGTGCTACGACATTTGTCCATTCGCCGCCGCTCTTGGAGGTGATTACGCCTATGTGTGCGTACACGTCGAAGTTGCTGCTGAGGTTCATGAGGCCTTTGTTGCCCAGCGGCGAATCGGCATGATAAGTTAATACAACGCCCCTGCTGCCTTCCTGAAGCATCTCGGGAGTGGTAGTCACTATCTGCGCCTTGAGCGGCAGCACTGCCGCCAGAATAAGTGCAAATAGCGCGAAGTAAGTCTTATTCATCTCTAAATGTTAATATGGTGTTATGCTTTTATGATATAAATAGGATGTAATATCTCTACGGGGGCGCAAATATAGTGTATAATGTGGAAATTTTCAAATAATTAGCCCGTTAAATACGTTTTTACGGGCTGAAAACAAGTGTCGGTTCAGAAATTATATCCAAGCATTAAGGCTACCGAGTTGCGGTGTATGCGTATTTTGCCGGAGGTTGTATCGAACGACGCGAGCGGCGATACGGCTATATCGGCGGTGAGACCTATCATATAGTGCTCGGCAAATGTGGCGCTGATGCCGAAGCCCCATTTCACGTCGACGCGTTTCCAGCCGTGGTCGAACAGGTCGATAGTGCGGTCGGGCACGATTTCCGGCGCACCGAAATTCGGGTCGAGGTTCTGGCGGGCGGAAATGTTGAAGTTGACCGCCGGGCCTGTGGATATGTCGAGAACCCAATTGTCATCGAGGCTCAGGGAATATCCGAAGTTCATGGGCAGACGCAGACTGTAGAGGTTGGCTGCGCCCTCATAGAGGTATTCTTCGTCGAAGCTTATGAGGTCTTTGGCAGTCATCGACATGAAGTCGAAATAGGCGCCCGGCTCGAAAAAGAAGTGTCGGGCTAATGGCATGCGCACTGTTAATCCCACATTGAGCCCGGCGCCGGTCTTGTACATGTTGCGTGCTCCTGCGGGCATACTCACTTCCATGCCGGCCCTTACACCCAATACAGGGCTCCACGGTTCGTGGGCCTGTGCTGCGGAAGCACTTGCGAGGGCTACTATAATAGGTAAAAATTCAGCTTTCATGACTTGAATATCTATATTATAAATACGTTTTGCGGGCCGTGGCAGTTCGGTGACGTGCAAAAAAAATGACAGTCCGCACTTACATTCGGCTAAAAGGTGTATCTTTGCACACAAAATCACTCCTATGACTGCACATGACAAGCCGCGGAGCGTACGACGCCAGATTGTCACCTCACTGTCGCACCTCTTGTTTATCGTCATCATCTTTGTATTGCCCGAGTTGGTGATGGCAATTGCCATGCCGCACCGCCACCACTTTGCCTTCTACCCTGGTTTCTATTTCAAGACGCTGATATTCATTACGGCGTTCTATCTGAACTATTTCCTTATTATCGACCGAACGATTGGCCGCAGCGACCGTGGCCGCAGTATCATAAATTTTGTGCTGCTTAATCTGCTTGTAATCGCGGCAGGTCTCACTATGAGCTATCTTGTATCCCGCTTCATGTATCCGTCCCGACCGCCAAGAGCCGGAGTGGTGGTGACGGTATGGTCGCAGATGCTCAAGACGGCATCGCTGTTGCTGCGCGATGCCGTTATGCTCATCCTTACCATAGGTCTTTCGGTGGCCTTGCGACTGTCGGTTAAATGGAAGGATATCGACAGGCAGAAGCAGGAATTGCTTGCAAACCAACGAGCTACTGAGCTTGATAGCCTCAAGAACCAGCTTAATCCTCATTTCCTGTTCAATTCGCTCAATACAATCTACGCTCTTGTCGACATCAGCCCCGATGATGCCCGCAAGGCACTTCACCGCCTTTCGGGCCTTCTGCGATATATGCTCTACGAGGATGTGCGCACCGTGAGACTGCGGCAGGAGGCCGACTTTATCGATAATTATGTGGCTCTGATGCGTCTGCGCCTGTCGAACCGCGAGGTAGTAGTGGATGTGGAGCTTGGCGACAATGATGATGCGCCTGTGCCTCCGCTGCTTTTTATACCGCTGATAGAAAATGCGTTCAAATATGGTACCCAGTCGCAGGACTACGAACCTGTGTACATCTCGCTCAAGGCCGGAGCAGACACTGTGGTGTGCCGTACGCGCAATTCGTTTACAATAGGCGGCAATGCTCCCGACGGCGAGCGCTCGTCGGGCATCGGGCTTGCAAACCTGCGTCGCCGCCTGCATCTTATTTACGGCAGCGCTGCCTCGTTCTCGACATCGACGGAAGGCAATACTTTTACCGCCGAGCTTGTACTGCCTCTTTCAAAGCGTTATAATTCAGAGCGATGAGTGTTACGGTGAAATGTATTGTGGTCGATGACGAGCCGTTGGCAGCAAAGCTTATAAGCACCTATGTAGAGCGGACACCGTTCCTCGAGCTTGCAGGGGTGGCGCATGATGCCGAGGAGGCCATGCGTCTGCTTGACGAAAACACCGATACGGCGCTGCTGTTCCTCGACATACGCATGCCGCGTCTTTCGGGTATGCAGCTTGCACGGTTGCTGCCGGCGGGGCTTAAGGTGGTGTTTACCACAGCCTATGCCGACTATGCTGTCGACGGGTTCCGCGTAGGAGCGGTGGACTATCTGCTTAAACCTGTGAGCTATGAGGAGTTTCTGGCAGCGGCGAGCCGCGTGCGAGATTCCGTAGTCCTTGAGCAGAGGGCGACCGCCACGCTGAGCAGCGAGGGCAGGGGGGCGCGGACGTCGTTCCTTACGGTTAAAAGCGAGTACAGGCTGCTGCGCCTGCCACTCGACGATATACTGTATATAGAAGGTCTTAAAGACTATGTAAAGATATGTCTCGCCGGCGAGAGCAAGCCCGTGCTGACGCTGATGAGCATGAAGACACTGGAGGAGACGCTTCCGGCTCCGTTGTTTATGCGAGTGCATCGCTCGTATATCGTCAATACCGACAAGGTGCGGCTCATAGAACGAAACTCTATTATTCTGGGTGACAAATGTATACCTGTCGGTGAGAGTTATCGCCGCAGCTTTTTTGCGGTGCTTGAGGGCTGAGGTTCGCTTACGGAGTCGGTCTGATAATCAATGCAGGTACTCTCCATTAGCCTCGGCCCTTGTCGGTGCGCGTACTTGCGATTGCGAACGTTAAAAGCGTTAAAAGTGTGAGACTGCGCGTTTTTTTATGTGAATTATAGTTATATATGCAAAAGTTTCGCTAATTTTGCAGCTGTAATAATTGGGCTTTCCAATATTCATCTAACCGAAATAATAAACCATCGTAATTTATATGTATCACTCCCTACCCCGTTACTGTGTGTAGTCGTTTTGCTCCGCAGCCCTCACACTCGGTCTCGCATCGTGTATCGACCACGACTATGATTTGTCGGAAGATATCGATATGACTGTGAATGTAGGTGGTCAGCTTATCACAATTCCCTCAAGCAACACAGAGCTGATTACACTTTACGACATTCTCGAACTTGACAGCGAAAGTTCAATCAAAGAAGTAGAGCATCAGGGCGACTATGGCCTAAATGTCGGCGATTATGTGCTTCTGCAGGCCGGCAGCTCCACCCCGGCCGAATACAAAATCAATGTTGTGGAAATAAGCCGTCGCCCGAAAAGTACAGGCGAAATCGCAGTACCCCGCTTTGTAAATGCCGGTTCCGACCGCGTTACCGAGCATGCCGGGCCGATTGTGAACGGTGTAAATCTTAGCGACGATGAAGTGGACCGCCAGCTCGTACAGCTTCACCGTGCCAAGATGGATGTCGAAATGGACTTTAACGTGGAATATATATCTGCATCGGGATATGACGGCGATGCCATTATCGACCGTGGCTTCAAGGCTGTATTCCCCGAAAACTGGACTGTGGAAGTGCTCTCGCCTTCGTATCTCACTGTTACCGACGGTCATATCGTGACATTCGGCCGCGATGTCGTAATCCGTCCGAACGCTCCCTTCAAAGCCGCTATCCGCATTACCGCCATGGACTTTGAAAATCTTCCCGCCGGTCAGGGTCTCTATGCTCCGGGCCACTTCAAAGTCAATTCCGACATCGTTTCGGAGGGTACTGTGTCGCTGCTCTCAAGCGCTTCGTTCCCCGTTGGCGCCACAGCCGACCTCTCGCTCCGCACCAGTGTAGAGATTTCTAAGGCCGACATTCTCGAGGTGACAGGTGTGGTAAATCCCGAGATTAATGTAAGCAGTACCTCGTTCGAGATTACCGACATTCCCGAGTTCCTTGACGACTACAGCAACAGACTCGACATCCTGAACCCGCGAATAAATTTCGTAGTTACCAACAATTCGCCTCTTACACTCGATGTCGACGGTGTGCTTACGGCTTACAAATCGGGTAAGGAGCCTGTGGATTGCCCCATTGGCGCCCCCTACGGCACCGGCGCTATCACCGTGCCTCCCATGTCTACCACAGCTTTCGTAATATCGCGTGAGCCTGTTCCGAGCAACGAGTATGTAAATATCGTGGTGAGCGGTCTCGGCGACATTATCAGCACTATCCCCGACGAAATCGTGTTCGACAATGTGAACTGTACCGCCCGTCAGGTTCCCGTGACATTCGAGCTTGGTACAAACAACACATTCAATGCCATTTACGACGCGATAATACCCCTTGCGTTCGGCTCCGAGATGGAACTACACTATACCCACGAAGACGACGGCTGGGACAGCGACCTGGAGAAATATAACTTCGACACCGTAGAGATAAGCATAGATGCTGTAAACTCCGTGCCCCTCTTTATGGTTCCCACCGTTACGGCGCTGGGCATTAATTCGGTAGATGTTGAAATTGAAGGTACTGTGGCCGCCGGTACGCTCGATGCCCCCTCGACCTCGCCTCTCAAAATCACCCTTCGCTCCAAAGGCAGCAGCCTTGAGGGTCTCGACGGCATAGCTATCGACTTCCAGGCAACGGCCAAAAACCCCGTCACCGGCCAGGCCATGACAGGTGTTAACCTCAACGCGGCTCAGGCTCTTAAACTCGACAATATCACTATCCGCATCATCGGCGGCATAACCATAGACCTCAACGACTAACAATGAAATTTTCAAAACTTATCATAGCAGTGGTCGCGGCTTCGGGTTTCATTGCCGCCCACGCGCAGGAAGCGCCTCGCACGGCTTACTTCCTTGACGGATATTCTTACCGCCACGAGCTTAACCCCGCATTCATGGGCGAGCGCAACTACGTGTCTATCCCCATGCTCGGCAACTATGACATATCGTTGTTCTCCAATGTGGGTGTGAATACGTTCCTTTACCCGGTCAACGACCCTGCATCGAAGTATAAGCTCACCACCTTCCTCAGTCCTACCGTCGATGCCAACACCTTCCTCGACAAGCTCAACAAGAACAACCACATCAACGCCAACATCGACATCACCGTACTGTCGCTGGGCTTCAAGGCGTTCAAGGGTTTCAACACGCTCTCGGTAGGTGTGCACACCGACATGGGAATTAACCTGCCCAAAGACTTCTTCCGCTTCATGAAGATAGGTCAGGACGGCGACAATACCCACTATAACTTCAAGGATATCAAAGCTAATGCCACCGCTTACGGTGAAATTGCCCTTGGTCACAGCCACCGTATCAACCAGAAGCTTACCATTGGCGCCAAGCTCAAGTTCCTCGTGGGTCTCGGCAATATCTCGGCGCATATCACCGACATGGACGTGCGCATGGGTCCCGACGCGTGGATAGTGAATGCCCGCGGTAAAATGGAGATGGCTGCCGGCGCAGGTCTCAAGCTCCCCACCAAGGCCGAGTCGGGTGCCGAATACGACACACCATCCGATGCTGACCTCGTGGACTGGGATAACATGGACTATGACAGCTTCGGTATTGCCGGCTATGGCCTCGGCGTAGACCTCGGTGCCACATATCAGCTCCTCCCCGACCTCCAGCTCTCGGCTGCTATAAATGACTTCGGTTTTATGAACTGGCAGCACTCCTACCTAGCCGAAACCGGGAACAAAACGTGGACATTCGATGGTTTCGACAATGTGGCAATCAAGGATACGCAGAACGATTATGAAGAAAACAAGCTCTCCGAGCAGCTCGACCGCCTTGGCGACGACTTCCAGGATATGATGAACTTTCATCGTACCAAAGGCGACGCAAGCTATACCAAGATGCTGAACGCCACCATTCGTCTTGGTGCGGAGTACAAGATGCCGTTCTACAAGAACCTCACCGGCGCTTTCCTCTTCTCTACACATATCGCCGGCTGCCAGTCGTGGACTGAAGGCCGCTTCTATGCCAACGTGAAGCCTGTCAAGTGGTTCGACGCCACTGTCAACTACGGCGCCTCGACCTATGGCTCATCGTTCGGCTGGATGCTGAACTTTCACCCCAAAGGGTTCAACTTCTTTGTGGGCACCGACCACCAGTTCTTCCGTCTCACACCTCAGTTTGCCCCCGTAGGCCATGCCATGGCATCGGTAAACCTTGGGTTCAACGTTACTTTCGGCTCAGGCTTTGATGCCTGCAAGCCTGGAAAGGCTTCCAAAAAGAAGGTTGCGAAGAAGTAATATCACATACAATTCATACAAGAGCGGAAGCGCCGGCCTTGTCGCCGCGCTTCTGCTTTTTCTCTTATCGGCACCTGTGTTTGCCGGTCGGGTTGTGGTGCGCTCGTACGACACTTCCGACGGGCTTTCGCATATCCATGTGCGCGACATCTTGCAGGACTCGCAGGGCTATATGTGGTTTGCCACATGGACGGGCGTCGACCGTTTCGACGGGTACGAGTTTCTCCATTTCCGCACCTACCCCGGCGATGAAGTGAGGCTCGACAACAATCGCATAGAGCGGCTGGCGCAGTCGCCCGACGGCAGGATACTTGTGATGACATATACACGGCGCATATATGCCCTCGATTCCGCCACAGGAGCTTTCAGCATGGCGAGTGCCGCCGACAGTACCGCTTTCGACGGCCTGCGGAAAGCGCGTCACAAGCTTTGTGAAGGGCTGAAGAATTATCCGACCGCCGGCAGCAGACGATATGTAGATGCTTCCGGCAATATGTGGCTCATCAGAAAGGAAGGGGTGGACTATGTGTCGCTCGCATCGGACGCGTTCCGTTTTGTCGACGCCACTCCTATCGACACTACAGGTGAGGATATACATGCGCTATATGCCGCTCCCGACGGACGCTTGTGGACGGCATCGCGCGATTCGCGAGTCATGATATACGGGCCCGACGGCGCATACGAGGGCAATCTGCGTGCCGACGGCGCAGTGGTGCCCGACCCGCTCGTCGGCTGCGGCGTGCGCCCCTACGCCTTTGTGACTGACAGTCTCGGCCGTGTGTGGATGGGTACGAAGTCTGGGCAGCTATGGGTGCTTTCGCCCCGTGGCACCGGCCGATACGACATAGACCGATATTATCAGAGCGATGCGCCAGGCGCTCTTGCCTGTGCCGATGTGTACGGCTTTGCCGCAGATGCCAAAGGCAATATCTGGCTTGCCACTTTCGGCAGAGGCGTCGCGCGTAGCTACATGGCGCCCGACGGCTCGCCGGAATTCTATTTTCCAGAGGGGCAACCGGCAGCCATAGCCCGTGCGCGACGGATGTACGCTGTGTGCGACACCCTTATGGTGGTGGCCGGTACACGCGGTGTGGCGGCGTTCAATCCTGCTGAGACGTATCCGCGGTTCGGCTGTATAGGCTCGACTACTGAGGAGCGTCTCAGCAATGAGGATATTCTCGATATATGCCCGGCAGCCGACGGTAAGGTGTATCTTGCGGCCTTCTCGGGCGGCATAGACTATGTCGGAGCTGCTTCGGAGCTTATGTCGGCCGAGCCTCGGATTTACAATCTTAACACACGCAATGTGCTTGACGCCGAGCCGGTACTGTCGGTAATACAGACTGCCGACAGCGACTTCTGGGTGGCCTCGGCGTATGCAGTCTCGCGCTATGGTAGTGGCTGGGAGCTGAAAGCCACCTACGACAGCGGCAATCTCGGCAGGCCCGTGCGCCCCACGGAGGCCAGGCCTCAGCTTATGCCCGACGGCCGTCTTGTATTCGGCCTTACTGGTGGTCTCCTTTTTATCGAACCAGCAGCCATATCGGGCGGAGGTTTGAACGGTTTCGTTGTGACCGGCTTTGAGTACGGCTCGGAACGGTTCTGCGGGCTTGGTGCCGACAGCACTATAGTGCTGCCTCGTGGCGTGCGCGAGCTTGCCGTACATTTTGCATCTCTCGACTATGCCGGTGGCGCAAACGTGCGATATTCCTACCGCCTCGACGACGATGCCGCCACTGTATCGCTTGGGCGCGAACGCTCGGTGCGACTGTCGTCACTACCGTCGGGCAATCATACGCTGCACGTATACCGTACGGACGCTTATGGCTCGCGCATGCCTGGCAGTCTTGATATTAAGGTGGAAGTACCGCGTACTTGGCGTGAGGTTGCCGGCGAGCTTCTTGTGTTCTTTGCGGGCGTGTTTCTGCTTTGCATGGCAGCTTGGGCTGTGGTGAGAAGTGTGTCGCGACGCAGGCAGAGGCGTATGTTCGAGCGGTGTGTGGAGCGTGCTCTCGATGCCGCTCACGCATCGGCCGATGCTTCGCTGCCGGAAAGGATGTGTGCGTTTATAGGCGCTAACTACAGCGATGCCTCAATCAAGGCCGGGCATGTGTCGCAGGCTTTGGGTATAGGGCGCAGCGAGTTGCGTAGGGAGGTAAAGAATTATCTTGGAATGTCGCTGGAAGACTTTCTGCGCGTGGTGAGAGTGCGTGCTGCCGCGCGTATGCTCCGTGCCGGAGGCTGCACTGTGGCCGAGGTGGCGTATGCCTGCGGCTTCAGCACTCCGCAATATATGGCAATGGTTTTTAAGGATATTATGGGCTGTACGCCAAGTGATTACTCCGAGAAGGCCGGGCGCAGGCATTAGACGGGGCTTGCCATGTGGATTTAATTTGTTAATTTTGCATCAGTGTAGATACCGTTATGAGTGGTTCGAAAGTATATAAGTGGGCCTTTATCGACCGTGTAGGCATTGCCGTCCTTAACCTTGGCGGCAATATAGTGCTTGCGCGCCTGCTCACCGAAGCCGACTTCGGTCTGCTGGCCATGATTGCCATATTTGTAGCCGTGGCCGCAGACCTTTCGAGCTGCGGCCTGTCCGACGGCATAATACATAAGGTAAATCCCACGCGAGAGGATTATTCCACTGTTTTTGTGGCGAATACCGTCATGGGTCTCATCTTCGGCTCGGCTTTCTTCTTCGGTGCGCCTTTAATGGCGTCGTTCTTCCACCAGCCCGAGCTTCTGAATATCACGCGGGTACTCGGCGTATGCTTCTTCTTCCAGTGTATGTCGTTCACGCAGGAGACATATCTTCGCAAGCAGCTTAAAATGAAGCAGATGTGCTTCGTGAGAATTGGGGCTACAGTTTCGTCGCTCGGTCTTGGCATCACACTTGCCGTACTTGGCTACGGCTACTGGGCGCTTGTGTGCACGCAGTTGGTGCTATCGGTGTTTTTCTACGTGTACTACGTGGCCGCATCCCGGTGGTTCCCGGGTTTCAGGTTCAATGTGCGGACTTTCAAAGAGTTCTTCCGCTACGGAGCGCCCCTCATGCTGGCCTATCTCGGCAATATTGTGAGCAAGAACATCAATACCTCGGTGCTCGGCCGCTTCTACACCTCGGCGCTGTCGGGCGTTTATTATCAGGGTGCCAAGCTCGCCAATGTGCCTTTTTCGGTATCTGAGTCGTCGCTGAATATGCCGTTCTTTGTGGTGGCATCGAACGAACCCGACCCCGACCGTCGCCGCGGACTCATCCTCGGCATGATGCCAGTGATAATAGGGTTCAACGCAATCCTGCTGTTCTTCATGCTCGTGATAGCCGCACCAGGCATAGAACTGCTCTATGGCGACAAGTGGCTTGCCGCCATACCCGTATTCCGCATCCTTGCGCTGTGCGAGTTCACGGTGTGCATAAAGCTGTTCAGCCAGACTATCTGCAAGGTTTACGACCGCACGAGTTATGTGAGCCGCATAGCCGTGGTCGAGATACTTGCGCAGCTCGGGCTGCTTGCCTTGTTCTTCGACAAGGGCATACTCTGCATTGCATGGACGCAGGCCGGCGGCGTCATGATTTCCACAGCCGTGTACCTGTTCTTCTTCGCCCGTCTTACGGAGCTTTCGGCTGTGAGCATGGCCGGTATTTTCTTCTCTGTGATATGGCTTCCGGCCGTGGCGTGCGTGTTCTCGGCTGCTGCGCTGTATACGCTTTCGGCAGTCGGCGACTTCCACGCGGTAGTGCACTGCGCTGTAGCAGGGCTTGTGTATGCCGGCGTTCTTGTGGGTATTGGCGAGGTATTCCGCCCTACGGCCTACATGCAGTGGCGCTCCCGCATTATCAAAAAAAATTGTAAGTAATTAATTTTACGTCTTCGGGGCGATAGATTTTACCCCGTGGAGCGTCAATTCTTTGCAGTTGCGAGGCCGTGACTGCTGAGTAACTTTGCGGTGTAAACACATATCAATCAGTTTTCACCATGAAAAAATTCAGAAACGTGCTGATGTCTGTGCTTGCAGTCGCCACCGCCATGAGTATGAATGCTCAGACGCTCTTTACCTGCGGCGACAGCACCATGGCAGACTATGCTACCGACGGCTCCACACCGACACGAGGCTGGGGACAGTATTTCGGCTCTTTCTTCGATGACGACATCACGGTTGTCAACTACGGAAAGGGCGGCCAGGACGTGCAGGGCTTCTACTACGGAGCCGCTTACTGGCAGAAGATAAAAAACATACTTAAGCCCGGCGACTATGTACTGCTTCAGTTCGCCCACAACGATGAGAAGCACGGCGGAATAGACGGCCGTCAGCTCCGTGACTACTACCTGAGCATTGGCGACAGTGAGACCGCTGCTACAATAGACCTGCGCGGTTCGGTTCCTCACGATACTTATGTAAAGACTTTGCGTGCGCTCGTGGAAGAAATTCGCGACAAGGGCGGCATCCCGCTGTTTGCATCGTCGATTTGCCGCATGAACTTTACTTCCGACGGCGATATACGCCGTGCTGCGCGCCATGACCTCGGCGACAACTTCAGCAAGCTCACTCCCGAAGGCCCTGTTGCGGGTAACAAAGTGCCTGCCGACGACCATTCGATGGACTTCAGCCGGCAGATGGAGCTGCTCGGTATGGAACTGGGTGTTCCGTTTATCGACATGACACAGTCTACCCGCGAACTGTATGTGAAATACGGGCCTGCAAAGACCTCTCAGATAATATCCGACGGACAGGGCGGCACGCACCTAAGCGTGGCCGGAGCCGCCATGATAGCGCGACAGTGCGCCGAGATGATGGTGGCGCAGAACATTCTTGCCGACCATATCAATGTGAGCGACGCCGGCATCAGCCTCTCGCCCGCCGACGGCAACCTCGGCGAGGCATACACGGGTAATATCCTCAGCCGCGAGTACACCCTCACCGGCTTCGGTCTCAGCCCCGAGAAGGGGAGTGTGACCGTGAGTGCCGACGGCATCTTCGAGGTGTCGGCCGACAAGTCGAGCTGGGGTAAGAGCACTACGGTGGCCTACGACGGCGGCACTCTCATCGGTACCGTGTATGTGCGGGCCTCGCTTACCGAACCTGGTTCGTTTGCCGGTACGCTGAAAGCTGCGGCGTCGAACTCCGAGAGCACGCTTGCTCTTTCAGCCATTGCCGCCGATATTCCCGGCAGCGGCGCCGTAAGCCTTACCTGGCCCCTGCTCGGCGGCACCGAATATGTGCTCGACGGCGAGGCCGAGGTTATAGGCATGCGTATGGAAGGTCTCAAGGCTGTGGGCTACGACGACGGCATCAAGCTTCTGCCTGTGAGCGGCGTATGGCCCGACGGCGATATCGACGAGTCGCCCACACGCTATGTGGAATTCGGCATAAAGGCTGCTCCCGAGAAGCTGCTTCAGATAAGTCGCATTGCCATGAAGCTCGGCGCTCTCGGCAGCGATAATCTTCAATGCCATGTAAGCTACTCGACCGAAGCCGGGTTCGGTAGTCCGCACACGTTCTACTCACCGGCGGCAATGGCCGACGGTGTGATAAACGAGGCAGCCGCCAACGTAAAGCTCAACCTTTCCGAAACTGAAACGCTTCTGGTGCGGGTATATCCCTGGGCCAAAAGCTCATGCGACACACCTCTGCGCATATCAGGTGTGAGCATCGAAGGCTATACCTCGAACGCGAGCTCTGAAGTGACTCTTTCGTGGCCTCTCGATGCCGGCACTTCAAATCCGAATGTTGCCGATGTGGAGAGCAATGCTTTTGCTTTCACCGGCTATTCCGTTGGTGCCGACCTTACCGTGGCCGGCACCTCAAAGCCCGTAGACCGCATGGGCACAATGTATCAGCCCAAGGTAAGCAATCAGAGCGTGTATACCGATGCGGCTTCGGTAGTGTTTACGCTGCGTCCC
The DNA here is from genome assembly GCA_009775225.1 of Muribaculaceae bacterium. GTDB lineage: Bacteria > Bacteroidota > Bacteroidia > Bacteroidales > Muribaculaceae > CAG-873. The sequence goes on from VSPE01000009.1 coordinate 38,630, forward strand.
AAGCATGGCATCACCTTTTGTCCGAGCAAGGTTACGTTCTGGGGTACAAAGAACGGTACGGGCGGCGGCCTGTTCAATGCCGTGCTCGATGTGGACGGCGTGCGCACCGAGCTTGGGCATGACCTCGTGCCCGAACGCAACAACACAGGCGAGAGGCAGACAAAGTTCGAGCTGCCGGTCGAAGGCGTGGTGGTTTACGATAACACTCTCACACTCTATATAGGCATCAGGAGCCTTGCCGACAGCAAGACCGTGACTATACACGATGTGGTGATTGAAGGTGAGGTTTCCGGCACTGAAATCGAGGTGCCGTCCTATGCGATTACCGTTTCGGCCTCAGACCCAGAAGCGGGCACTGTCAGTATTAGCCCGAACAGCGCCACTGTCGACGAGAATGTGAATGTCACTCTTTCGGCCACCGAGAATTTCGGCTACCGATTTTGCGGTTGGACTGTAGACGGTAAGACTGTCTCCTCTGCCAATCCCTATATCTTCGCAGCCTCTGCCGACATGGCTTTTGTGGCGCAGTACGAAAAACTTACCATATACCCGCTCACTCTCGAAGTAGCCGGCGGCGCTGCCGGCTACATGGTCAGAGTATCGCCCGAGGGCCACATCGAGGGCGGTATGCGCTACTATGAGGCCGGAACAGAGGTTGTGCTGACTGCCTCGAACAACCGTATTCTCACTTTTACGAATTGGGAGGATAACAGCACCTCGCCCGTGCGCGAGATAAAAATGGACGAGGCCAAGAACATTACCGCCGGCTATTCGGCCGCCGATTATATCGTGGGCTGGGACTTTACTCTCGACGAACCGGCCTCGCAGCGCGCCGCCGATTTCAAGGCCGAGACCGACAATGCCGGTCTGCTGTCGCTTCACAACGAAAGCGGCGAGACATCATCATGGCTGTCGCGAGGTATGTCGCGAGGCGATGAGAACGGGCGCTATGCCGCCCGTGTGTGGAAAGTGCGCACATCGAAGCTTTTCTACGAAATATCGTTTTCGTCCAAGGGCTACAGCAATATCACCGTAGGCTCGGCTCTCAGCTGCACGTACAACACCTATAGCCGCTTCTTTGTGCAGTACAGCACCGACGGGAAGAACTACACCACTCTTGGCGAAATGACTCCCGGCAACCGCTCGTGGACAGATGCCGACTTCGGCCTGCCTGCCGACGCATCCGATGCGGAGCGGGTGTATGTGCGCTGGTATCCCGACTGGAACTCCGGGCTTATTGGAAACGAGACCGACTACGACGGCCTTGCTATCACCGACATCTATGTGCTGGCCGAGCCTATGAGCGTGAACGACGACACGGCTCCCCTGCTTACAGCCTCTATTCCGGCCGACGGAGCCACAGGCGCCTCTGTCAACGGCTCGGTAGTGCTCACCTTCGACGAAAAGGTTGTGCCCGGCAAGGGCGACGCCACTCTTGGCGGGACAGTACTCAAGCCCATAGTGTCGGGTAAGAGCATTGTGTACCCCTACACCGCTCTGGCGTATAACACCACTTATACTTTTGAGCTTCCCGAGGGTGCCGTGACCGACCGCAGCGGCAATAAGGCCGCCGCAGTGCGCCTTTCGTTTACCACTATGCCGCGTGTTCAGCCCGAAGCGCGTCTCTACGATGCCGTGGTAGACATCAACGGCTCCGCCGATTACACTTCAGTTCAGGCTGCTATCGACGCCGCTCCCGAAGTCCGTGTGAAGCCCTGGCTCATTTTTGTGATGAACGGCAACTATAAGGAGCATATCGACATTCCCTCATCAAAACCATTCATGCACATCATCGGTCAAGACCGCGAAAAGACAGTAATCCTTGATGACCGCCTTTGCGGTGGCGAGAACGCCGTACATGTCAGCGTGGGCGCTACCGTGGTGGTGAATGCCAACGACTGTTTCTTCGAGAACATCACTCTTGAGAACTCCTACGGGCACGAGAAGAAGACCGGGCCGCAGGCTCTTGCGCTCAATACCTCCGGCGACCGTGTAATCCTCAACAATGTGGCTCTGCTCTCGTATCAGGATACATGGATTACCTCAAGCAAGTCGGCATACCGCGCCTATATGAAGAACTCGCTTGTGGAAGGCGCCGTCGACTTTATATACAACAGCGGCGACCTCTACTGCGAGAACAGCACACTGCTCATCACCCGTGACTCGGGCGGATTTATCGTGGCTCCCTCGCACGGCACCGATGTTAAGTGGGGATATGTGTTCCGCGACTGCACCATTACAGCGCCCGGCGACCCCTCAAAGACCACCGTATGGCTTGGACGCCCATGGCATAACTTCCCCAAGACGGTCTTCCTGAACACTACTGCCGAGGTAAACATCCCTGCCACCGGCTGGTACGAGACTATGGGCGGCCTGCCCGTTATCTGGGCCGACTGGAACACCCACGATGCAAAGGGCAATCCGCTCGACCTCTCGCAGCGTCGCGACACATACTACTATACCGATGCCGAGGGCAAGCGCGTGTATGGCACTGCCAAGAACCGCCTTACCGACGAGGAGGCTGCCCAATACACGCTCTCCAATGTCCTCGCAGGTTCCGACAACTGGCAGCCTGCTATAAAGACCGAGGCGTGCACTGCTCCCGAGGCATACACTGACGGAAGTGTCATCCGCTGGGATGCCGTGCCTTACGCTATATGTTATGTGGTTAGCGAGGGCGACCTCGTGGTCGACATCACCACCGAAACCTCGTATGCCGTATCGGAGGCGTGTACAGGCGCAAGCTACTGCGTGCAGGCCGTAAACGAGTTTGGCGGTCTCAGTGCCAAGGCCGAAGTGAAAGACGAGAGCAGTGTCGCCGACATCCATGCCGGCAACTATGAGGTGGAGTCTTACTATGACATCCACGGCCGACGCATTGGCAGTCCCGTCAAAGGCGTAAACATTGTTGTACTGCGCAACTCCGCAGGCGATATCCGAGTGGAAAAGGCAGTGTATTAATAGAAATAAGATAGTCTTACTTAACTATGAATAGGAGCAGGTTTTATATTTGCTCCTATTTTATGTTTATGCCCTGTCGCTACGTTTGTATAGCTGTCGTGCATTTGTCTCAGGGCGCGTTTTAGCTACTTTTTTGTGGGTGTGCTCGCATTATGCTTGCGTATTTTCGGAAAAAGGCGTATCTTTGTAGTTATGAGAAAAATTTTTCCAGCATTGGCTTTGATATTGTCTTCGCTGAGCGCACACGCCCTTGATTTTGAGGGATCTGCACTTTCTGTCGTAAGCGAGACACCTGCGGCGTCCACCGGTTTGCAGGCAGTGTATGTTGCGGCCGAAACACAGGGGCTCACTATGGTGTATACTGCGCGGTCGGCTTCGTCGGCTGTGCGCTGGTACCGTTTCTCCAACCTCGGAGGAGCTTACGCCGAAGAGCTTGCGCCTCAGCGCAGCGGCACCCGCGTGGCTCTTGTCTCGCAGAAAGGCGATATGGGATATATTATAGAGGAGGGTACCGACCGCTACTGCTATTGGCTGGTGGACTATTCCGCGCACGAGCTTGAGCTTACAGCGCTCGGCATATCTCCCGAGCAGGACTGTATGCGCGCCGTGCTCGAGCTTGAAGGCAGTGCAGCCGAGATACCTTACTATAGTATCAACGGGCGTCGATTGCTGCTTTCGCGCGGGCTTGTGCTGAGTTATCATACCGAAGAGTTCGATGACAGCTCGTTTGCCTACAATACCGTAATGAAAACCAAGACGATAGATGGTATCGACCGGCTGCTCGGCGTGGACGGTGCCTATTGCAGCACTGTTTTCGAGCTTAGCGGCGACCGTTTTCTGCGGGCCTGGGGGCGCGAGGAGAGTGTGTCATCGCCTGCATTTGTGCCTTTCGGCGTCGATGCCAGTACCCGAGCCTCACAGGCCGAGCGCGATGTCGACAACGAGCAGCGAGAGGACGGCACCGACGGACTTGGAGGCAGTGCCCCATGCGACATAACTTTCGAGGCGGTTGTCACCGAGGGTGTCGTGTTCAAGGAATGGCAGATTTCGCGCAGCCCTGAGTTCTCGGTGCTTGAGAACAGTTTCAACGAGCTTGCTTTCGACTACACCTTCACGGAGCAAGGTACCACCTACGTCCGTTTTGTGGCTAACAACGATGCAGGCACCTGCGAATATATAGGCGAGACTTATCAGGTGTTTATCGGCGAGTCGCGCCTGGAAATCCCCAATGCATTCTCGCCCGAGGCATCACCCGGCGTGAACGACGAATGGAAAGTGAGTTACAAATCGCTCATCTCCTACGAGTGCCATATCTTCAATCGCTGGGGCACGCAGATGTTCAGCTCAACCAATCCCGCCGAGGGCTGGGACGGCAAGTATCGTGGCAAGTATGTGCCTGCCGGGGTGTATTTCTATGTAATCAAGGCCCGCGGAGCCGACGGCGTGGAATATGAACGGGCCGGAGATATCAATATCATCAAGTACAAGCAGGGAAGCGGCTCGGGGACGGCCCCGGCCGAATAAACTCTATCGGCTTCAAAATCGTTTATACCTCATGAAATCAAAGATAACAGCACTTATATTTTTTGTGGGCGCATCGGCCATGTCCTTTGCCGACAGCAACAGCCGCCCGATATTCTCCGATGTATATTCGCCCGTGGTTCCCGCCAAAGTATCGCTCTGCGGCGAGACAATAGACCTCGACCGTGTGGATATGTACGAGCGCTTCGACCGCGAGCTTACCTCGGTGGCATATACCCACGGCGCCACAATGCTCATCATAAAGAGGGCAAACCGATATTTCCCCGAGCTGCTGCCTATATTGCGCAGCGAAGGCGTGCCCGACGACCTTCTGTATCTTGCCTGCATCGAAAGCTCGCTCAATCCCCGCGCTTACTCTCCTGCCAAGGCTGCAGGGCTATGGCAGTTCATAGCTTCGGCCGCAAAGGAATACGGGCTTGAGGTGAACGACGAGGTAGACGAGCGCTACAATATCCCCAAGGCCACACGCGCTGCCGCGCGCTACCTCAAGAAAGCGTATGCGCGCTATGGCGACTGGGCCTCGGCAATGGCTGCATATAACGGAGGACAGACCCGCATAGCCAACGCTCTGAGCAAACAGGGCGAAGACACGGCTCTCGACCTATATCTGGCCGAGGAGACTACCCGCTATCCCTACCGAGTCATGGCTATGAAGGCCATTATGGAAAATCCGTCGGCCTACGGTTTTCATCTCTCCGACAAGCAGCTCTACCAGCCCCGCAAGTATCGTGAAGTGAAGGTGAACGGCCCCGTGCCATCGTGGGCCGACTGGGCCAAGGCGCAGGGGATAAGCTACTCCACGCTGCGCGAGGAGAACCCCTGGATACGCTCGCTCTCGCTTACAAACAAAGCCGGCAAGGCGTATACGGTGCGGGTGCCGTTGTCCGAGTCGCTTTCGCGCAAGAAGGCCGGATACAAGACTTTTAACCCCAAGTGGACTGACCTCTAAAATACTTTGCCGCCACAGCGATGAAGAAAGACAGTACGCAGGCCCAAACCGTCGCCGACGATGGAACCACGGGCAAAATAGTAGTGACAGGCGCGCGTGTCAACAATCTCAGGAACATCGACGTAGAAATACCTCACCGCGCGCTGACCGTTATCACGGGCCTTTCAGGTTCGGGTAAGTCATCGCTTGCCTTCGACACAATCTTTGCCGAAGGGCAGCGCCGCTATATCGAGACATTTTCGGCGTATGCGCGCAACATGCTCGGAAATCTCGAGCGCCCTGATGTGGACAGCATCACAGGCCTCTGCCCTGTGATAGCTATCGAGCAGAAGACGGTGAACCGCAACCCTAGAAGCACCATAGGCACTACCACCGAGATATACGATTTTCTGCGTCTGCTGTACGCGCGCATCGGCCATGCCCGCAGTTATGTGTCGGGGCAGGAAATGGTGAAGTACACAGACGAAAAGATAGTGTCGCTTATCATAGAGAAATATGCGGGCCGCAAGATTTATATTCTCGCACCGCTTGTCAAGAGCCGAAAGGGCCACTACAAAGAGCTGTTCGAGACTCTTGCCAAGAAAGGCTTTATCAATGTGCGTGTCGACGGCGTCCTCACCGAGATTGAACGCGGCATGCGTCTCGACCGATACAAGAACCACTCCATAGAGCTGGTTATCGACCGGCTTAAGGTTTCCGACAAGGATGCCGAGCGGCTGTTGGCGTCAGTGGAGAACGCACTGCGTCAGGGCGACAAAGAGCTTATGGTATACGATGTGGAGGCCGACGAAGTGGCCTATTACAGCCAGGAGCTTGTAGACCCTGCCACGGGTATCTCCTATCACGACCCGGCCCCCCACAATTTTTCGTTCAACTCGCCGCAGGGTGCGTGCCCGCGCTGCAAGGGGCTTGGTTATATCACGACAGTAGACAGGGCCAAGATTGTGCCCGACGAGAACCTTTCGATACACGCCGGCGCCATTGTGCCCGTGGGAAAGTACCGCGACTCGGTGCTTTTCATGCAGCTGCGCGCCATTCTCGAGGGGCATGGCTACACGCTTAAAACGCCCTTCCGCGAGTTGCCCGACGAGGTTGTGGAAGATATATTCAACGGCACAGCTTCGGTGCCCCGTCTGGCCGACTCCTCCGGTTCGTCGCTTGATTTCTTTCGTGAGTTCGACGGCATAGTGAAAATACTCGAGAGCCAGACCGAGGAAGATGCCGGCTATCATGCCCGCAAGTGGAGCGGCCAGTTCTTCTCGCGCTGCACTTGCCCCGAGTGTAACGGTGACCGTCTGAACCGCGAGGCCCTGCATTTCTTTGTAGACGGCCGTAACATTGCCGAGCTTTCTCGCCTCGATATCGCCGACCTGAGCAAGTGGGCCGATACGGTAATGGAGCGGCTCGGCGAGCGCGACCGCAAGATTGCCGCCGAAATCATCAAGGAAATATCATCGCGCCTGCACTTCCTCCTCGACGTAGGCCTCGACTATCTGCAACTCAACCGTAACTCAGCCACACTGTCGGGCGGCGAGAGCCAGCGCATAAGACTTGCTACGCAGATGGGTTCAGAGCTTGTAAACGTGCTGTATATTCTCGACGAGCCTTCTATCGGTCTGCATCAGCGCGACAACCACCGCCTAATAAACTCGCTCGAAAAGCTGCGCGATGCCTCGAACACCGTAGTGGTAGTGGAGCACGACAAAGATATAATGCTACAGGCCGACTATATAGTCGATATTGGCCCCGGAGCCGGTCGCAAAGGCGGCTGCGTGGTGTTCCAGGGCACGCCGCAGCAGATGCTTGCCACCGATACCGTGACGGCGCGCTATCTCAACGGGCGCGAGGAAATAGCCACACCTAAGTCGCGCCGCCACGGCAACGGCAAGACGCTGGTGCTCAAGGGCGCCTCAGGGCACAATCTTAAAAATGTGGACTTCACGCTTCAGCTGGGAACACTCACCGTTGTGTCCGGCGTGTCCGGCTCGGGCAAGTCTTCGCTGGTCAACGGCACCCTTCAGCCTATACTTAGCAAGCACTTCTACCGCTCGGAGACCGAGCCGCTGCCATACAGCGCTCTCGAAGGCATTGAGAATATCGACAAGGTGGTGACCGTCGACCAGTCGCCGCTAGGCCGCACTCCGCGCTCCAATCCGGCTACATACACGGGCGTATTCACCGACATCCGCAATCTCTTTGTAGGGCTGCCGGAAGCCAAAATCCGTGGCTACAAGCCGGGGCGCTTCTCGTTCAATGTCTCGGGAGGCCGATGCGAGGCGTGCTCGGGCAACGGCTACAAGACCATAGAGATGAACTTCCTGCCCGATGTGCTCATTCCCTGCGAGGAGTGTCACGGCAAGAGGTACAACCGTGAGACGCTCGAGGTTCGCTTCAAAGGCAAGTCGATAGCCGATGTGCTCGACATGACCGTAAACCAGGCTGTGGAATTTTTTCAGGGCATCCCCTCGATACACAAAAAGATCAAGGTGCTACAGGAGATTGGCCTCGGATATATCAAACTCGGGCAGCCGTCGTCTACATTGTCGGGCGGCGAGAACCAGCGCGTAAAGCTTGCCACCGAACTTGCAAAGCGCGATACCGGGCGCACGCTCTTTATCCTCGATGAGCCTACTACGGGCCTCCATTTCGACGATATCCGCACGCTGATGTCTATTATAGACCGGCTTGTCGACCGGGGCAACACCGTGCTCGTAATCGAGCACAATATCGATGTGGTGCGCATGGCCGACAGGGTAGTGGATATGGGTCCCGACGGCGGCGTGGGCGGTGGCCGCATCATCGCGGAGGGAACTCCCGAGGAAGTGGCCGCAACTGATTCTCCCACCGCTCCCTTCCTCCGCGCGGAGTTGTAGCCGGTATCCTAGTTGCTTAGGCAAATCACTCTTTTACGTAGGGTAGCACGGCGTCGCGCCATATAAGGTAGGCAGGGCCGAGAAGGTGCAGGCCGTCGTTGGTGAGGTCGGCGCGCAGGTTGCCGTCGGCGTCGGCGAGGAGGGGGTAGAGGTTTATCCATGTAATGCCTTTGCGCGCAGCCATAGCCTCAAGGCGGGTGTTGATGTCGCGGATTACCTGTTCTTTTCCGGCCATTTTTTTATAGCGGCCGAAAGAGTTGTTTATGGGCAGCATGGACTGGAGATATAGTCGGGTTGCGGGCGACTCGGTGAGAATACGGTCTACGAGACCTTCGACCGCTGTGGCTATAGAGTCGGCGGTGAGGTCGTGGCTCACGTCGTTGGCGCCGCACATAAGGAATATTTTGGCGGGTTTTCCGCGCAGTATGCCGTCGAGGCGCAGGTCTATGCCTTCGGCGATGTCGCCGTTTATGCCACGGTTCAGCACATTGGGCATGCCGAGCAGCTCATGCCATTCACAGCCGTGTGTGAGCGAGTTGCCCAGAAACACTATTGAGTTTGAGTCGGTGCCGAGTGTGTCGAAGAGAGTGGCGCGCTGGTAGTACAGCTCGTTGAATTTTTCGGCGTTAGCCGCCGGCGCAAGCATTAGCGCCGGCAGCAGTGCGCCGAATATATGTCGGAGTGCTTTCATATTTATGTCTATGCCTCGGTGTCTTCGTGGCCTCGGTAGGCGTCGACGGCTTTCTTTACGGAGCCGTGCATTAGCAGCAGGCGTTTTGCTTCGTCGTATTGCAGTCCGAGTTCCTCGATAATCATGCGGGTGCCGCGGTCTACGAGCTTGGCGTTGGAGAGCTGCATGTTCACCATTTTGTTGCCTTTCACACGGCCCATCTTAATCATGGTGGCTGTGGTAATCATATTGCAAATCATCTTTTGGCCGGTGCCGCTCTTCATGCGTGAGCTGCCGGTTACATATTCGGGGCCTACAATCATCTCTATGGCGATGTCGGCGGCCTGCGACACGGGAGCGTCGGGGTTTGAAGTGATAGCGGCAGTGAGTATGCCGTGGCGACGACATTCTTCGAGTGCTCCAATTACATAGGGAGTGGTGCCGGAAGCTGCGATGCCGATAACGGTGTCCTTATCGTTGATGCCGAATTTCTGAAGGTCGAGCCAGCCCTGGCGGGTGTCGTCTTCGGCGTTCTCCACGGGGTTGCGCAAGGCGGTGTCGCCGCCTGCAATGATGCCGATTACCCAAGATGGCTCCATGCCGAATGTTGGAGGAATTTCAGAGGCGTCGAGCACACCGAGGCGGCCGGATGTGCCGGCTCCCATATAGAATATGCGGCCGCCGCGTTTCATGCGCGGAACTATCTCTTCTACAAGGCGCTCCACGGCAGGAAGTGCTTTCTCTACGGCGAGTGCTACTTTCTTGTCTTCGTTGTTGATGTCGCGGACTATTTCGCCCACAGATTTCTTTTCGAGGTCGTTGTATAGCGACGACTGTTCGCTGATTTTGACAAAACTCATAGTTATATGTCTGATAATGTGTATGTAGATGCTTGGTTAGTTTGCGTGGAATTTGATAAGACCCTCCATAGGACTTTTTACGATATTGCCGATACGGCAACCTTCGGTCTTGGCCGCTTCTGCGAGCACATCGCGGAAGTAGTATGCGATAGAGCCGATGAAGTTAACTTCGAGCTGGCGGTATGCCTCGTACTGCTTCACGTTGCGGCGGAAGAACGCGCGGAAGGAGTTAAGCACGAGTTCGTGGATTTCGGGTACCGCGATATTTTTGCTGATGAAGGGAGTCACAGAAGCGAGGAAGCGGTTGGGCTGCGGCTCTTTGTACACGCGCTTTATTATGCCGAGCAGGTCGAGGTCGTATTCGTCGAGGAAGCGGGCGCATACTTCGGCAGGGAGCTGTTTTTTGAGTACATCGCCCAAGAATAGGCGCCCGAGCACGGCCCCGCTGCCTTCGTCACCGAGGATGAAGCCCAGAGGCGATACGTTGGCGACGATGCTGCTGCCGTCGTAGAGGCAGGAGTTGGAGCCTGTGCCCATGATGCATGCAATACCGGGCTTGTGTCCGCAGAGCGCACGTGCGGCAGCCAGCAGGTCGGTGTACACTTCGATGACGGGTGCGGGAATGTTGGCGCGTATGGCGCGTGCCACATTGCCGCATACTTCTGCGGCGAGGCATCCTGCGCCGTAGAAGTATACGGCATCTATCGAGGCTGCGTAGTCCGACAGCTCGGGCATGAGCTGTTCGGCAAAGCGCTGGCGCATCTCCTCTTCCGTGAGCATTACGGCATTGACCCCGAGGGTGAACACTTGTTTTTCAACTTTGTTGTTGTTAAGAAGGCACCAGTCGATTTTGGTGCTTCCGCAGTCGGCTATAAGAATCATATCTTGATATAAATTTTTTTGCGATATAAAGGCAGGCCTATAAGCCAGTTAAGTACTATGAAGAAAATTGCCCACAGCAGAGAGGCGAGTTCGGGGCACCCGAAGCTGACCGGTTCGAGCACGTAGCTGCATATAAGGCCCTTGATTGTAACGAAGCCTTCGGGCGCTGTGGCACAGCTTATGCGCAGGCTGCCGAGTATTGTGGCGACGATGCCTGATATGCAGAAGAGGAAGAGGGGATTTACGCCGAATACTTCGAAGAAACAAGTCCAGCGGCGCCGGCCCTTTATGTCGATTACCCATATCAGGAGGGCGAGCAGACTCGCGGCAAGGCCGCAGGTGGTGAGCACGAAAGTGGGTGACCATATTTTCTTATTTAAGGGCAGCCCGTAAGAGAGCAGGAAGCCGGCGAAGGTGAGTATCGTGCCTACGATAAACAGACGGTTGACACGCAAGGTATTGTCCTTTGTACCGGCGATGAGGCCTCCGCATATAAAGCCAATGAGCACGTGGGCTATGGAGGGAATTGTGCCGAGCAGACCTTCGGGGTCGATAGCCACGCGGTTGCCGTCGACGCAATCCACAAGGAGGTGGTTTGTGCCGAGGATGCTGCTGTCGATGATGTATATGATGTTGCGCTCCGAGAACTCGTAGCCGTGTCCTGCAATGAGCATCACGGCGTACAGGGCGAGAAGCGCTACAACAGTCCACGGCAGCGCTCTCTGCGGAATGAGCAGGGCGAAGACGGCTCCGAAACCGTAGGAGAGTGCCAGGCGCGGCAGCACTCCCATGATGCGGATGCGGTCGAAGTTAAAGACGGCATCGTTCAGGCTTGCCCCCGAAAGGGTGCCCCTGATAAAGAGATAGAACCATGCCAGTGCCACACCGATAAGAAAAATGAGCACTGTGCGCCGTGCAATTTTGCCGAAACTCCGCATAGTGAGTCGGAAATCGAACTTTCGCAGCGAAAAATAGGTGGAGATACCCATGATGAACATAAAGAACGGGAATACCAGGTCGGTAGGGGTGAGTCCGTTCCATGTGGCGTGCCGCAGAGGCGCGTACACGCTTCCCCACGAACCGGGGTTGTTCACCAGTATCATGCCGGCGATTGTTATGCCTCTCAGAATGTCAAGCGCGAGCAATCTACTTCCTTTTGCAGGCGGGGTGATGTTGTGATTGGCCATATTGATTATAGATAACAGGTGTGGATTATTGTCGTGGAGTGGTACATTCGTCTACAAGATAGGCTATAGACTTGTAGGGTATGCCGCTGTTGTCGGTGAGGCCTATTTCGCAAGTCCGCGAGTTCGAGTAGCCGTATCGAACTCCGGCCGCCTCTATCTGAGGCTTGAGTTTGCGCAAGCCCCAGCTGTTAAGCTCGGGATGCGTGAAGCCTTTGTCGCCGGCAAAACCGCAGCAACCCACTTGCGTGGGCACAAGCACTTTCGACGAGCATTTCTGTGCCAGGGCTATGATTTTGTCGCCTAGGCCCATACGTCGGCTCGAACAGGTGATGTGCACGGATATAGGAGTGTCGTGGCGGTGGAAGGTGAGCTGCGGCGCGAGATAGTCGTGAATGAACTCGGCCGGTTCGTGTAGTGTGAGGCTCTTTATGTGTTCGCGCATGCGGTGCAGGCAGGGACTCTGGTCGCATACCACAGGAATTCTTCCGCCGTCCGATGCCTTGAAGAGCGCGGCCTCCAACTCGGCGGTCTTCTCGTCGGCGATGTCGGGCATGCCTTTGCTCTCCCATATCATGCCGCAGCACAGCCCCTTCATGTTTTCGGGGAATATTACCTCATATCCTGCTTTGCGGCATAGCTTTACGAATACTTCGGGCAGAGGGCGCACGTTGCGTCCGTCTTCCTCGCTCACGCCCATTGTACGGTTGATGCACGAGGGGAAGTAAACCACCCGGCGTGGTGCGTCGGAATTGTGTGTGGCCGATGCGAGCTTGCGCGGATTGTAGGGCGCGGGCAGTGCCGGTGTCCAAAGAGGCATTCCGGTCTTGTGCAGGCCTTTGCCGAGGGCTCTCACGCCCTTGTCTCCGATAATGCCGTGCGCCATGTCGGCGGCTCCGAGCATGATGCGCAGACCTTGGGATATGCCTGCGAGGTGTGTGGCGGCCCAGCGGCCGACCTTGCGGCCCGACTCGCTCATGCGTGCCTCGCGGATGTCGTGGATAAGGTCGGCGGTGTTGATGCCCATGGGGCACGAAGTGCTGCAAAGGCCGTCGCCTGCGCATGTTTCGTTGCCGTAGTAGAGGAAGCCTTTCTCAAGCGCTTTGAGGCGCTCGGGGTCGCATCCTGTTGCACGAAGATGAGATATCTCGCGCTGTGTGACTATGCGCTGGCGGGCCGACAGTGTGAGGCCGCAGCTCACACAGTTCACTTCGCAGAAGCCACATTCTATGCAGCGGTCTACGTGCGGGTTTGTGAGCGGCAGGGGTTTCATGCCGCTGATGTAGCACTCGGGGTCGTCGTTGAAGATAACGCCCGGATTGAGTATGTTCTGCGGGTCGAAGGCGTTTTTGAGACGCTTCATCAGTGCAAAAGCCTTTGTACCCCATTCGGCCTCTACAAATGGAGCCATGTTGCGGCCGGTGCCGTGTTCGGCTTTAAGCGAGCCTTTGAAGCGGTCTACCACAAGTTCTTTGATGCGCAGCATAAGGTTGCGGTAGCGGTCTATGTCGGCTTCGGTCTCGAACGACTGCGCTATCACAAAGTGGTAGTTGCCTTCGAGTGCGTGGCCGTATATGCAGGCGTCGTCGTAGCCGCACTCTTCGAGGAGTGCGGCGAGCGCCTCGGTTGCTTCGGGCAGGTCTTCGATGTGGAAGGCCACATCCTCGATGAGAGCCGTGGTGCCGAGAGGGCGTGTGCCGCCCACGGCAGGGAATACACCCGAGCGCATCTGCCACCAGGCCGCTGTCTCGGCGGGGTCTTGCGAGAAGTGCGCGGGAACGAAGAGAGAGAAGCCGGAGAGAGTGCCCATGGCTTCGGCTATCTGAGTGTCGAGTTGTTCTTGAGTCGAAGCCTCGGTCTGTAGCAACAGTGCGGTGAGGTTTTCGCCGGTAGTGTCGTTGACCGAAGAGAGCGATTTGCGGTCAAGCAGCTCGCAGGCCTGCACCGCACCGTTTTTTCTAAGAGCCACAACGGCCTCGCAGGCTTCGCGGATAGAACTGAAATACAGCATTGCCGAAGCAGCGAAGGGCTTCTCTTCCTCGGTATCGAAGCTCACTTCGCTCATAAACGCGAGGGTGCCTTCGCTGCCTACCATGCAGTGCGTGATGATGTCGAAGTGGTCGTCGAAAAGGATGAAAGGCAGTAGGTTAAGGCCCGTCACGTTCTTTATGGAGTACTTGTAGCGGATTAGCTCGCGCAGTTCGTCATCTTCCATAATGGTGCGGCGGATTACGTCGATTTCGCCAAGCAGGAAGGGGTGGCTGCGGGCAAATTCGTTGCGCGAAGCCTTGTCGGCAGTGTCGAGTACGGTGCCGTCGGCAAGTATCAGGCGCATAGAGCGCACCATGCGGTCGCTGTTGGCGTGCGTTCCGCACTTCATGCCTGAGGCGTTGTTTATGACGATGCCTCCGACCATAGCCGCTTTTTTCGAAGCTGGGTCCGGCGAGAATACGCGTCCGTAGGGTTTGAGAATTTCGCTCACGCGCTGTCCTATGATGCCCGGCTGGAGGGCTATGCCGTGTGCTTTATCGTCGAGCAGACGGTAGTTCTCCCAGAATTTCCCGGCTACCACGAGAATAGAGTCGGAAATAGCCTGCCCCGAGAGGCTTGTTCCTGCCGCCCTGAATGTGACAGGAAGGCCGAGTCGCGATGCTGCCTGCATCACGGCTGTCATTTCTTTCTCGCTTGCGGTGCGCACCACTACGCGCGGCAGCAGACGGTAGAAGCCTGCGTCGGTTCCCCACGCGAGCAGTCGCAGGTCGTCGGTATATATGCGGCCGCGGTCTACGGCAGTTGAAATCTCTTTTACGAATTGTGCGTATTTCTCTTCGTTGGCCATGTAGCTTTACTTGTACAGATAGTATTTTTTAGAAGTCTCGCGGAATGTTTCGGCGTCTTTGTTCCAGTAATTTTCCATATCGGCCACTTTGTAGCGGCGTGTGAAACGGCGGCGGATTTCCTTGCTTCCGCAGACTTTGTCGAACATATTGAGGCGCGATTTGTCGGCTATGTCGAATAGCTTGCGGTCGGGGTACAGCTCGGCAAGAGTCTCCATAACGTAGAACTGCACCAAGGTGAGTGGTGCTGCGTCTTTGTCGGTCACATAAGCCTCTACACCCTGCAGGTTTTCGCCTTTGCCGGTGGAGTAGAAGGGCTTGATGTGGATAGGACGGAACTTCATGCCGGGGATGTTCTTGTCGTTAAGAGCTTTGGCAAGGTCGCCGGCATCTATCCATGAGGCGCAGAAGAGCTTGAACGGCAGTGTGTAGCCTACGCCTATCGACATGCAGTACAGTTCGCCGAGGATGCCCGACATGGGGTAGTAGAGTGCAGTCTCGGGGTTGGGGATGTGAGGCGACGGAAGCACCCAGGGCATGCCGGTGCTGCGGAAGTCCATGTCGCGCGAGTAGCCTTCCATCGGCACTACTGTGAGTCGCACTTTCTTGCCGCCGGGGAGCAGGCCTTCTTCGTTGAGATAGGTGGCGAGTTCGCCGGGGGTAAGGCCGTAGAGATACGGTATTGCGAACTGGCTTACGAATGAAAAGCAGGAGTCTTCCACAATATTGCCCTCAATCTTGTTTCCGCCTACGGGATTGGGTCGGTCGAGCACGATGAATTCCTTATCCAGCTCGGCGCATGCCTCCATAGCCTTTCCCATGGTGGAGATGAAGGTAAAGGAGCGGCAGCCGTTATCCTGAATGTCGTAAACGAGCGCATCCACATCCTTGAGCATTTCGGCGGTAGGCTTGTGTGTCTTTCCGTAGACGGAGTATACGGGCACGCCTGTGGCGGGGTCGACCATATTGTCGACCTTGTCGCCGGCATGCACATCGCCGCGCACGCCGTGCTCGGGAGCGTAGAGACCTGTCAGTTTTACACCGGGAGCCTCGGCGAGGATGTCGACCGACGAGCGTAGGCTGTTGTCGACGCCCGACGGGTTGGTGATGAGGCCTGCGCGTTTGCCTTGCAGTACGTCGAAGCCGCGGTCGCGAAGTACTTCTATGCCTGGCTTGACCTGTGCGGAGAGGCTGAGTGCGGCACATGCCGCTATGATTGTTACGAGTCGTTTCATTGTCATTCTGTCTTTTTGCGCCCGAATTCGGGGTCTATCTTAAGGAAGGCGCAGATGCCGATAGTGGCGGCGCAGCAGACCATAGTCCAGATGAAAAAATGGCGGTAGCCTATCGTCTCCTGGAGCCAGCCTGCGGCCATGCCCGGGAGCATCATGCCGAGAGCCATGAACCCGGTGCAGATAGCGTAGTGTGCAGTTTTGTGCCGGCCTTCCGAGAAGTAAATCAGATAGAGCATGTATGCCGTGAAGCCGAAGCCGTAGCCGAACTGCTCTATGAATACACATACGTTGACGGTGAGCAGCGACGGTGCCGTGGCGTAGCTCAGATATACGAAAGTGAGGCAGGTGAGCGACATCGACCATGCCATAGGCCACAGCCAGCGACGGAGGCCGCCTTTCGCCGCCACGATGCCGCCTATGATGCCGCCTATTGTGAGACCGATGATGCCTACGGTGCCGTAGACAATGCCTACCTGGCCGGTGGTGAGGCCGAGACCTCCTTTATCAATTGGGTCGAGCAGGAAGGGATTGATGAGCTTCACGAGCTGTGCTTCGGGCAGGCGGTAGAGCAGCATGAATGCTATTGCCGTCCAGACCTGGTTCTTCCGAAAGAAGCTCTTGAATGTCTCAAAGAACTCGCGTATGATGCCTGCTGCAGTAGTGCCGGCCTCGTTGCGGCCGTCGGCGGCAGGGCGGGGAAGTGCCCAGCTGTGATAGGCCGCCACTATGAAGAAGAATGTCGACAGCACGGCGAATACTACCATCCACGCCATGGGGATGTTTCCCGAGGCCCCCTCGAAGCTTGCCGAGGTGGGTGAAGTGAGTTTGTGGTCGACTTCGTAGAAGAGGTAGGCAGTTTTATCCCAGTTCGTTTCGTCGAAAACAAAGCGGGTGGAGAGTGCGGTCTGCTCAAGGCGTATGCTTTGGTCGCCGCTCTTGTGTGTCACGTTGAGCACAATCTGCTCGCCTGGTGCGGGCTTGCGGTTGAGGCGCAGTCCGGCGATAGCGAAATTGTTGTTGCGGGCCGTATATTCACGGCGTTCTTCGCCGAATGTATCGCGCACCCAACGGGTGAAAGCACTTTCGGCAGGCGCGGCCTGTGTTTCTGTTTCGGTCTTAGTCGTTTTGGGGGCTTCGGCGGCCACAAAGCCGTTGCGCTCGTTAAGGTGCTTTACGGAGTCGCGCATGAGGGCGGAATATGCGCCGAAGGGCACGGTGCGCTCTTCGCCTCCGATTATAGCCGTTACCTCGGCGGGTGTGGCTACAGCCACATTCATGTCGGTTGCGGGTGTATAGAACGCAAGTTCGCCGGCAAGGTCGGCCTCGGCAGCATCAATAGCGTCGAGCGAGGGTGCCGACCACTCTACCGCAGGGTCGGCGTTGACGTTTATGCGGAGAGGCTCGAGGCCTGAGTTAGTCTCTATAAGACCGGCCACAATTACCAGCAGACCTTGCCCGGCGACAGTGGCTACGCGGTAGAATGTGGAGCGGATACCCACGTACAGAGATTGCTCATGCTCCGACAGGGCAAGCATATAGAAGCCGTCGGCAGCTATGTCGTGCGTGGCGGAAGTGAAGCCCACTATCCAGAATATAGCGAGGGTGAGCTGGAAAAACAGCGGCGCGGGTATAGTGAAGGCTATCCCTGCCAAGGCAAAGGCGATAAGCCACTGCATGGTGAGAGTCCACCAGCGCTTTGTGCGTATGATGTCGACGAAGGGACTCCAGAAGGGCTTGATAACCCAGGGGAGGTATAGCCAGCCGGTGTAGAGGGCTATGTCGGTGTTGGAGATGCCGAGGCGCTTGTACATAATCACCGAGATAGTCATCACGGCCACGTACGGCAGACCTTGGGCGAAGTAAAGAGTGGGTATCCACGCCCAGGGGTTGCGACGGCTTGATTTTGCTGTTTTTGCACTCATGGTTTTTCAGTATCAGTATAAGGAAGTGAGCTTTGCGCTGTTGAAATAGTGGTCGAGGATGCGGTCGTAGGTATAGCCTTTGGCGCCCATGACCGCTGCGCCAATCTGGCACAGGCCTACTCCGTGTCCCCAGCCTGCACCGCGCAGAGTGAAGGCGGCGGGCACGCCGCGGCTGTCGTTTGCGTCGGGTTCTACGATGAAGGCCGACGAGTACAAGTGACTTGAGGATAGTGTGCGGCGTATTTCCAGTTCCTTGCCGATTACTACGGTGCAGCGGGTGCCTGTGATACGCAGGCGGCAGATGCGTCCCGAGGTACCACGTTCTAAAGGCTCCATGTCTGCGATAAGGCCGAAGTCTATGCCGGAGCGCTCTTTTACGAGAGCGGCAAGCTCGTCCTGCGTATACCGTACCGTCCAGCGGTAGAAGTCGTGAGTCTCAAGGTCGTAGTTGTTCAGCACCTGTCTGAGTATCTCTTTGTCGGTGGTGTTGCAGAAGGCATCGGGGCTGTCGAGTATCCATTGGCGGGCGTTTTCCTCGACGGTAAGGTTGGGGAAGTCGTTGCGGGATGTGCTGTCGCCGGCAGCCTCGAGGTAGTGGTGATGTACAGGTTCCCAGCAGGACTCGAATTGCTCGAATACGCCACCGCACGATTTGGAGAAGCGTGTGTCGCAGAGCATGCCGTCGCGGTCGAGGAGCACTTGTCCGCGGGTGGCTTCCACGGCTGTTTTTACATGCTCGGAAGTCTGTCGGGTGATGCCCTGATAGCGCTGGCAGTGGTCGTCGGCGCAGACGTCGAAGTGGAGGTGGTCTTCGCGGTCGTACCAGCGCACTATTTCTTTGTCGCTGACTGTGAACGACTGGAACTCCGAGCCTTTTGCCGCTATGCGGCGAGTCTTGTCGATTTGGGCCAGGAGCCAGCTGCGCGATATTACGGCATGTGCCTTCAGGAATTCGGGCGATGCCGAGGCGCTCATCTCGGATGATATTACACTTTCGAGGTAGGCTTCGACGGGGATGACGTTTATCAGTGTGAGTTTGCGCCCTTCCACTATTATCGATATGTCGCCGAGGAAGCGCTGCACTTCCTGTCGTTCCCAGTGGAAGTTCACGCCGATAGTGACACCCTCCACTTCAAAAGAGGCACCGGGTGCCGAGGCTGTGAAGCTTAGGTTGTCGAACTCCAGTCCCCGCCATTCGATGCGGCCGTCGGGAGTAATGGCAAAAGTTTGCCGGCCGCGGGCTTCGGTTTCGCTGCCGGTTTCGGTGTATGGCATGAGGAGGTCGATATTCAGCTCGGCTGCGCTCATTATGCCTACTTTTACGGTGGGTTCGCGGTCGGTGGTCATATTCAGTGAGATGTGATTCGGTTGGCAATAGATGCGGCCTCGTCTTTGTCGAGACAGAGTTCTGCAAGGATATTTTCGAGTGTGCTACGGTCGAGCCGGTCGAAATCGGCTTTGCGCGGAGTGATGAGCACACCGCCGAGGTCTACCGAAGCCGGGCTTACGAGCATGCAGCCGTCGCCATCGCCATAGAACGATGGGCGGTGGCGCTTGCGAGGTATCACGACTGCGCGTATGCGGCCGGCTTGTGCATGGCAGAGCACGTTCATCATCGGCTCCTGTTCGCCTTCGGGCACAGGCATGGCATTGTACAGGCGGTCGAACAGCTCTTCGCCGTCGGCGGGATTGGCCGCGTCGATTACAAAGAAGTGCAGAGGCGTGTCGTAGCTTGCACTCAGTGCCGATTGCCCGGAGGACGCTGTGCCCAGCGGAGTGAGTACGGCTGCTTCTGCCGCATCCCATATTGTAAGGAAGTCGGAATTCCCGGCCTGGAAGTGCATGTGGTCGGGCGCGGAAGCTCCGCAGCGGGGACCGTTGTAGAATACCGTGTATCCGGGAAGTTCGGCTGCCAGCTGCATCATGTGTGTCATGCGTCCTTTGATAAGCTGCAGGGTGTGCTCTTTGTCGGGAATGGTGAGGTGACGCGGAAATATAGGGAACGGATTTACGAGAATGGTATATCGGTCGTTCCAGTCAATACCTTTTTGTACTTCGGGGCGGTTTGCGGCGCAGAGGAAGCACTTGCGTGCCTTGATTGCAGCTACATCCACTTTTGCTCCGGTCGAGGCTATGCGGGCGGGGTTGAACTGCACTTTGAAGTTCATGCCAGGGAGCGGCAGTTCTTTTACCTCGACATTGGCGAGCGCGGCATAGTTGGCGGCGGCCTGCGGCCACTGCTCTTTCTGTGCTGTGAGTAGCTTTTCTACCTGTTCGAGAGTATTCATGGCAAGTGTCAGAGTTCGCCTTTGCGGGCGCGGTTGAGTTCCTGTCGGGCCTTTACCTCCCATGTGCGGATGCGGTCTTTGTAGAGGTTGTTGGCGTTCATTCGTTCGATGTCGAGAGCGGCATCGGAGTTGTCTTCCCAGCGGCGGCAGAAGTATACCACATCGTATACGCGGCCTATCTGGTGGTGACGCGAGAAAGCAAGGCCGAGGGCGTAGTCTTCGCCGTAGGAAGTATTGGGTACCTGGATGTCGCGCAGCATGGGAGTGTAGAATGCGCGGGGGGCGCCGAGACCGTTGATGCGGAGGGCGTTGTTGCGGCCGTTCTCGGGAGTCCACTCCTTGTGGTCGATTACGCCGGGGGGTATTGTGTTGAGGTCGATGTCGGTGAGCTTGTATGTGCCTACTACCATACCGGCGTTGCTGTCATAGAACGCCTTGACCATTTTTGCGAGGGTGTTTTCGTCGGCGTAGATATCGTCGCTGTCGAGCTGTACGCAGAATTTGCCTGCTTCGGGGTGCATGGCGCCTACGTTCCAGCAGCCGCCGATGCCGAGGTCGTCGCGCTCGGGTATGATGTGTATTACACGCGGGTCGGAAGCAAATTCATCGATAGCTTCAGTTGTGCCGTCGGTGGAGTGGTTATCGATGACAATGAGGTTGAAGGGGAAGTCGGTCTTTTGCGAGAGGACGCTGCGGATAGCGTCGCGGATAGTGCGAACGCGGTTACGCACGGGTATTATTACCGAAGCTTCGTTGGTGAAGTCGTCTTTATCGAATACTATAGGCTCGAATACAGGCTCGAGGTATGCGCCAATCGCCTTGAGGTAAGCAGTGCAAGCCTGTTCCATCTCTATCTGGGCGGCGCGGTTGCGGGGGTCTACGTAGTCGAATATTTTTTCGCTGGATGCGCGGCTGTCGACGGTCACGTCGCTGTAAAGGTATTCGTTGATATGAACGAGAGGCGCGATGCGGCTCAGACGTAGACGCAGGTCGTAGAGTCCGGCGGCCTTGTAGTCGGCTTCGAAGTCGGCGGCTGCGCGCTTGAAGGCGGCAGTGTCGAAGAAGAGTACCGAACCGAAGTTGAAGTCGTCGCGGAGCGAGCCTTCCTGATAGTCGATTACGGGTGCTTTGCTGCGAGTGCCGTCTACCACGGTGTAATGGTCGGCGTATGTCATTGCCGCACCTGCATCGGCAGTGATGCGGGCAAAACGGTGTAGGGCGAGAAATCCGGGTACAAGAGTGTTGTGGCCGGAGTAGAGAAGGATATAGTCGGCGTCGGCGGCTTCGGCCATGGCACGCATTGTGGCCGACGAGTTAAGATTGTCGATGTGGATGAGGTCGCATCCGAGGCAGGCTTCGGATGCAGGGTCGGTGGAAAGCAGTGTAACTTTGCTTACCAAAGGATTTTGGCGCAGGTTCTCGACAGAGTCGTGTACTTGCTCGGGAGAGGTGAAGGGGAGAAAACAGTGGATTGTAGCTTCCATGGGCTTATGATATATGAAAGGTTTTGTTTTTTTATTTAGAAGAACTGTTGCGGCGGGGCGAAGGGTCGGTGAAGAAGTCGAGTACCTGTTTCATAAGGTGATTGCGGTTCTCGGCTCCCTTGATAGTTTCGAAGGGGAACCCAATTACAACGGTGCGGTATTTGCCGCTGTCGAATGCCGTTCCGGCCACAAGGTTGTTCTCTTTGTATCGCATGAAAGTGCAGCCTCGTTCGGGGTCGGCGGCATAAAATGAGTCGGGCGACTCCACAGCATAGCAGTCCTCGCCGAGCACGGTGTGGAAGTCATAGCTTCCCTTGCCGAAGTCTTTGAAGCGCGAAGGAACCTGATATGCCTCGCCTGTGACTGCCGCATGGCTTTCGCGCCAGCAGAAGCCGAGTACATCGCGGGCAAATGATTTGTCGAGCGCTGCTACGGAGTCGGTGCTGCACGGGTTGTTCCAGATATCGGTAGCTACATACGAGCCGCTTGCAAATACGTTTGCGCCTGCTGCGGTGACTGCCGAAAGACGGGCCTGCAGTTCCGGCGTGAATGTCTTGAAGCGGGTGCCGTAGGCTGCGCGTCCGGGCTTCGTCTCTTTCTGCTTGCCGAGGATGAGGTCGACTGTCGCGGGAGTGTCGGTGGCGGCGCAGAATGCGTCGAGGCTTGATGACACGAAGGGAAATCCTGCTTCTGCGATTGCTTCGCCGTGGGTGATGACGAAATCGAAAGTGTTGCCGGCCACTACGCGGTTCTCGTAGTCGGCGTGCGAGGCCCCGAAGCCTGGAGCGTCGTCGTCCATCCACGGAATGTTGCGGCGGAATTCATATTGCTCGCCGGTATACGAAATATCGGTGATATATGGCACTCCGTGGTCGCGGGCGCTTGTAAATCCGGCCAAATCGCCAGTGTCGAAGATGTCGGGCGCGCTTACGCGTGTGAAGCCGTTCACAACAATCACGTCGGGGCGGTCGCCTGGGGTATTGCACAGCGCGAGCACCTCGGTGGGGAAAGCTGTACCGCCGTCGTTGGCGGCGATGATGCGGTAAGAGTGGATGTCTGCGTCGGATACCGTTACACTATACTCGGTAGCCTTGGTGGTGCCGATGCGGCGGAATGGCCCGTGATTTATGCGTTCTTCTATTATATAATAGGAGGGAAGGGCATTTGCTTCCAATCTGTCGGGGCGCGGCTGCCAGCTGAGGCTGAAGCTGTCGGCGCCGGTACGCGATATAGCAAATGCCTGTGCGGGGAGAGGCTGCACCACATAGGGGCGGCCATTGCGCTTTGCAAGGAATTTCAGCATGCCTTTATATATGGCGCGCGATACCGCGAAGCGGAAAGAGGGGTCGAGTCCGTACGACATGTCGGCGAGGTTCTGATGCGAGAGCAGCTCCAGAAGCATTGCGGGCACTTCGGGCACACGAGCTTCGTAGTAGCTCTTGTCCCACATATCGCGACGTGTCCATTTCGGTTCGAAAGAAGCTCTGATGTCGTTGACAATGTTATCCATGACAGCCTGAGTGAGCAGTCGGGAGGCGTTGCGGCTGCTGCCGTCGCCGAGAGTATCGCCGGCTGTGCAGTAAATGCCGAGAGTGCCGATTATGGAGTCGTTGAGGGTAGTGCCTGCGTCGGAGTGAAAGGCGAAGCTGAGGTCTACGGGGATGCCGAGGCCTTTACGCGAGGGAAGCTTCGAGGAACCGCCGGCGAGCCAGTTGACCCACAGGCAACGGCTGCGGTAGTCGTCGTTGTAGTCGTTTACGTAGTCGGAAGGAGTGAATACGCTGTCGGGAGCTCCGGCCCACTGTAGGAAATAGCGGGCGCCTTCCACGAAGCGGGGGCTGCCGCTGAGTACGTATTCGTATTCGATGTCGTCGAGAGGCTCTTTCACAATGCGTGCCACGTTGCCCATGCCGCCGCCGATTTTTACGGCATCGGCTGTAACTACGGCCTTGCGGTCTTTTCCTCTGTTGAACAACTCTACAACCGTAGCGGGAGTGTCGGATGCCGTAAGAGGGAAGTGCCCGAGATATATCCATGTGCCTCCGCCCATGCGTTGGTTGACGGTGAAGGGGTGTGTGCCATCGGCTGCGTGGATGAGGTATTGCGCTTCGGTTGTGCTCTCAGGCAGAGAAGCATAGCTTATATAGACGGCGTAGTTGCCGTCGGCGGGCACTGCGGCCTGCCACGATGCCGTTGCAGTCGCTTTGTCAGAGCCTGAAAGACAAGTCTGAAGAGCAGTGCCGTCGGCAAAGGGATGGTCGCCGTTGTGCAGCTCGGCTTTGGTATATGCGAAAGAGGGTGTGTCTGCCGTGCTCCATTTGCCGGTGGTGATGAATTTGCCTGTCAGTAGCGGCGATGCGTCGTTGTCAGCGATTATCTCGGTCAGAGAAGTATCGCGTTCTCGCGGACTCATCACGTATGCGCCTGCATTTTCGAGCATAGGCATCAGGAAGGGCATCACATAGCTTTGAGTATAGAGGTCTTCTACTGTCTGCATGACGCGTGCGCGCTGCCATTCCCAGCGGTTGAGTTTCGGCTCGAAGTATTTGCCGTGGCTCTGCCACAATGCGATATTCATTCCATCGAGGCCTTTGGGTGCCGCGGATTTGTCGTGCTGTACGATAAACGGCTTTTCGGCAGGTGTCGGAGCAGGACTTTTTTTGCCGCGGGCACCGACAGTGGGCGCGAGCAGCAATAAAAATGTGAGAACTCCGACTCGTAATGCTTTCATTTGTATAGCTTTATAGTTAGTTGTCGGGCAATGATTGCCCCTATCCCACAAAGTTAGCGGTTTTAGCTTAAAAAACGTAAAATTCCTCTCAAAACTTTTGTCTGATAAATATTATTTAATATTTAATGACAAAAATTTAGGATTGGGTAATTGGATATCAGACAGTCGCTAATCGTGGTGATACGGTTCTCCGCGGGTGATAGTGCCGGCACGGTATATCTGTTCGACAAAAAACAGCCGGACGAGCTCATGCGGGAATGTCATATTGGAAAGGGAGAGCATAGCGTCGGCACGGTCGTATACGGCCTTGGAGAAGCCGTATGGGCCTCCGACTACGAATATGAGCGAGCGGGGCAGCTCTACGGCTTTGCGAGAGATGAAATCGGCGAACTGACGTGATGTGTATTGGCGTCCGCGTTCGTCGAGCAGCACCACCCAGTCGCCCGGCGCTATTTCGGCGAGAAAGCGCTCGCCTTCGAGTTCTTTCTGCTTGTCGGTGCCTGCGGTCTTCGATGTTTTTACATCGGGGAGGCAAACCATTGAAAAAGGCCAATAGAAGGGTATACGTTTGGTATACAGTGAAATAGCGGTGGCGATGGCCTCGTCGCGCACGGCTCCCATGCACAGCAGTTTTATTTTCATGCGGCAAAGATACGCAATTTCTGAGCGTTTTTTATTACCTTTGCACACAATAAACCGATTGCAGATGAAAACTAAAGACCAGCTGATAGACGACCTGCTCACACTGGCGTTTGCCGAAGATATAGGCGACGGCGACCACACAACACTGAGCACCATAGGCCCCGATGCAATGGGCCGTCAGCATCTGATTGTAAAAGAAGAAGGTATACTGGCAGGTGTAGATATTGCCCGCCGCGTGTTTGAGAAATTCGATCCCTCGCTCAAGATGACAGTGATGATAGGCGACGGTACGCATGTGTGTCCCGGCGACATCGCTTTTGTGGTCGAAGGCCCCGTGCGCTCGCTGCTTCAGACAGAGCGTACTATGCTCAATATCATGCAGCGAATGAGCGGCATTGCCACTACCACATATAAATATCAGAGCATACTCGAAGGGCTTCCTGCCAAGGTGCTCGACACCCGCAAGACCACACCCGGCCTGCGCATGATAGAAAAAGAGGCTGTGAAACTCGGCGGCGGCGAAAATCACCGCATAGGTCTGTTCGACATGATACTAATCAAGGACAACCATGTGGATTTTGCCGGAGGTATTCCGCAGGCAGTCGAAGCAGCCAAATCGTACTGCAAGGCAAACGGCAAAGACCTGCGTATTGAGCTTGAAGTACGCAATACAGATGAAATCCGTCAGGCTATAGCAGCCGGCGTAGACCGCATCATGCTTGACAACTTCACACCCGAGCGTACTGCCGAGGCCGTGAAACTTATCCGAGCCGAAGCTCCCGGAGTGGAAATCGAGTCGAGCGGCGGCATCACTCTCGACACGCTTCGCGCGTACGGCGAGGCCGGCGTGGACTTTATCTCCGTAGGCGCTCTCACACACTCGGTGAAGGGTCTTGATATGAGTTTCAAGGCATGCTCCTAATCTTTCCGGTACTTATTTGTAAACTTTTTATTACACTCAAATGAAAATATTCGCAACCACGATAGCTCTTCTGCTCGGTGCTCTTACGGCATCGGCACAATATCTGTGCACCGAGCAAGGCACGGTATTCACGACCACAGAAACAGTGACTGTCGACGGCAAGACAGAGACAGTAGACCAGACTACAACAGTAGAGGAAGTGACCACTGCCGAGAATGGTGTTGTATCGGCCCGTTTGCTCACCGTTCAGAAGATTCCCGGCAATGATTTTGCCGAAATCAAGAGCTACAGCTCCTATACCTACGACCCTGCCACACAGCTCACGGTATTCATCCCCATGACTGCCGAGGACTTCAAGAACGACTTCATCAATACGATGGTTGAAATGGCCCGTAGCCAAGGTCAGAATGTGACTGACAGCGATATCGCCGAGCTTGATAAGGCAATCCGAGTGAAAGGAGAGCTTTCGCTGGAGCTTCCCGAGGCTCCTGACACTACAGCCAAAATACCTAACAAGAGCCTGAAAATGAGTATTGCGACCCAAACGATGTCGTTCAATATCTGGGAAGCAAAATATCTCGGGTTCGAGACCGTGACAGTACCTGCCGGCACTTATGAAAACTGCTTTAAGATGAGCTATGTGCAGAAAATCAATACCCCCGAAGGTGTTGAGAAGAACTACTGCACATCGTGGTTTGCCAAGGGAATCGGCGAGGTTAAGACTATTGAGGCTGACAAGAAAGGAAACATAAGAAGCACATCCGAGCTTAAGAGCGTCCGTAAATGAGTGTTACTTTCTAATTCCCGATTTTAATTTCATTACTAATAATTGCCTTCCAAGGGTACTATGCAGAAAATTCGCAACATCGCCATCATCGCGCACGTCGACCACGGCAAAACAACGCTGGTAGACAAGATGCTTCTCGCCGGCAATCTCTTTCGCGAGAACCAGAACGCCGGTCAGCTCATCCTCGATAATAACGACCTTGAGCGCGAGCGTGGTATCACAATTCTCTCCAAGAACGTATCTATCAATTACAAAGACTATAAAATCAACATCATAGACACCCCGGGTCACGCCGATTTCGGCGGCGAGGTTGAGCGAGTGCTCAATATGGCCGACGGCTGTCTGCTGCTCGTCGACGCGTTCGAAGGGCCTATGCCTCAGACCCGCTTCGTGCTTCAGAAGGCCATAGAAATGGGACTTAAGCCTATAGTGGTCATCAACAAGGTTGATAAACCCAACTGCCGCCCCGATGAGGTGCAGGAAATGGTGTTCGACCTTATGTTCGCCCTCGACGCGACCGAAGACCAGCTCGATTTCACAACCCTCTATGGTTCTGCCAAGCAGGGTTGGATGAGCCTCGACTACAAGCAGCCGTCGGAGAACATCCTGCCGCTGCTCGACGCTATCATCGAGCATATCCCCGGCCCCGAGGAAAACCCCGGCGACGGCCAGATGCTCATCACTTCGCTCGACTTCTCGAAGTACGTGGGGCGTATAGCCATAGGGCGTGTGCACCGCGGTGAACTTCGCGAAGGTCAGGAAATAGGCCTCTGTCGCAAAGACGGTACTGTATCGCGCCAGCGCATAAAAGAACTTCATACATTCGAGGGCATGGGCCGCAAGAAGGTGGAAAGTGTAAGCAACGGCGACATCTGCGCAATCGTAGGTCTCGAAGGCTTCGAAATCGGCGACACGGTAACACTGCCGGAGAACCCCGAACCTCTGCCGCGCATTGCAATCGACGAGCCCACAATGTCGATGACATTCACAATCAACGATAGTCCCTTCTTCGGCCGCGACGGCAAATTCGTGACATCGCGCCATATCAATGACCGCCTTACCGCCGAGCTTGACAGGAACCTTGCGCTCCGGGTGGAGAAAACCGAACGCGAGGACGCATGGAATGTATATGGCCGCGGTGTGCTGCACCTGTCGGTTCTCATCGAGACCATGCGTCGCGAAGGCTACGAGCTTCAGGTGGGACAGCCTCAGGTTATCATCAAGGAAATCGACGGGTGCCAGTGCGAGCCTGTGGAGCTTCTTACCATAAACGTTCCTGAGGAATACTCGTCGAAGATGATAGACATGGTTACCCGCCGCAAGGGCGACCTCGTGGCCATGAGCACCAAGAACGACCGTGTGCAGCTCGAATTCAACATACCTTCGCGCGGCATCATAGGTCTGCGCAGCAATGTGCTCACCGCATCGGCCGGCGAGGCTATCATGGCTCACCGCTTCCTTGAATATCAGCCGTGGAAGGGCGATATCGAGCGCCGCACCAACGGTTCGCTTATTGCGATAGAGAGCGGTACTTCGTATGCCTATGCAATCGACAAGCTGCAAGACCGCGGCCGCTTCTTTATCTTCCCGCAGGAAGAGGTGTACGCAGGCCAGGTAGTGGGCGAGAACGCCAAGGACAACGACATACCCGTGAATGTGACCAAGAGCAAGAAGCTCACCAACATGCGCGCGTCGGGTGCCGACGACAAGGCCCGTATCGTACCTCCTGTGGTATTCAGTCTCGAAGAGGCTCTCGAGTATATCAAGGGCGACGAGTATGTGGAGGTAACACCTCACCATATCCGTCTGCGCAAGATTATCCTTGACGAGACCGAACGCAAGCGCGCCAACCGCAGCTGATAAGATGATGTTTTACAAGCATTATTAAACAACCTCTAAATCCTCAGGGCAGAGCTTTATGCAACCGTTTACCCTTAATCTACATGGCAGAGTGGTCGCCTACGACCGCCCTGTCGTGCTGGGTATAATCAACGCTACGCCCGATTCGTTCTATGCCGGCTCGCGGGTGAGCGAGCCTGAGGCAATAGGGCAGCGTGCGCGTCAGATGCTTGCCGACGGTGCGGATATGCTCGATTTGGGCGCGTATTCCTCGCGGCCGGGAGGGGCCGATGTTCCTGCCGAAGAGGAGATGCGGAGACTGGAGCACGCACTCAAAGCCATCCGTGCGGCTGTGGGTGATGATGTGCCGGTGTCGGTGGATACGTTCCGCGCCGATGTAGCGCGCCGCTGCGTGGCAGAGTGGGGCGCCGATATTGTAAACGATATATCGGGAGGTACGCTCGACGAGCGGATGTTCGTCACAGTGGCCGAGTTGCGATGCCCCTACCTGCTCATGCACATGCGCGGCACACCCGCCACGATGCAGACTCTTACGAACTACGACTGTGTGACGGCAGATGTCATTGCCGAACTGAGTCGCAGCCTTTGGACGCTTGCGGAGCTTGGCGTGGGCGATGTCATTGTAGACCCCGGCTTCGGTTTCGCCAAGACGCTTGAGCAGAACTACGAGCTGATGTCGCATCTCGATGCGTTCGGCATACTCGGCAAGCCTGTGCTTGTGGGTGTGTCTCGAAAGTCGATGATTACAAAACTACTCGATATTCCGGCCGACGACGCCCTTGTGCCTACCGCCGTGCTCGGCGCCTATGCACTCGACCGCGGTGCGTCGGTACTCCGTGTGCACGACGTGAAAGCCGCCCGCCAGAGCGTGGTGCTCTACGAAAAATTGAAGACTGCGATTTCCAACCAAGAAACAGGAGAATAGAAAGGTGTTTGACTTCGGAATAAAAGACGTGATAGATATCCTGCTGTTCGCAGTGATGCTCTTCTACATCTACCGGCTTATGAAAGAGTCGGGTACTATCAATATCTTTTATGGAGTCCTCGCCTTCATTGTGGTGTGGGTGCTTGCCTCCGAGATTTTCGGCATGAGGCTTATCGGCACCATTGTGGATAAGTTCATGGCTATAGGCCTCATAATTCTTGTTATCCTGTTTCAAGACCAGATAAAGCGCTTCCTTGTGGAGCTGGGTTCGCATCGGCGCCTGAAGTTTATCAACAATCTGTTTCACCACCACAAGCAGGGTTTCGACAGCGAGTCGCTGGCATGGGTAATGCCTATAGTGTATGCCTGCATGAGCATGTCGAAGAGCAAGACGGGCGCATTGATAGTGATACAACAGACGATATCGCTTGCTCCGTACGCGGCTTCGGGCGACCGTATCGATGCCAACGTGAACACTCGTCTAATAGAGAATATTTTCTTCAAGAACTCTCCGCTACACGACGGTGCCATGATAATTGCCGACGGGCGCATTGTGGCTGCCGGATGTATTCTGCCTGTGAGTCACGACAGCGATGTTCCCCGCACGCTGGGCCTGCGGCATCGTTCGGCTCTCGGTATAGCACAGGCTACCGATGCTGTGGCGGTCGTGGTGTCGGAAGAGACAGGCAACATATCGATTGCGCATAGAGGCAAGCTTGCTACCCGAGTCAGCTCTACCGAGCTTGAGCACCGGCTCAATGCCATTGCTATTATGGCACAGCGCTAAGTCGCAAGTAAGTTCAATGATATAAATTAAATTTCACGACATACTTAAAAATTCACAAAATAATTTATATATAGCCGCTTCGGGTTGCCTGAGCGGCTTATTTGTAGTATTTTTGTATTGCAATTATCGTGGAGGCTTACGATAACCGCGGGTTGTCCCGCTATGAAACATCAGCCTCCGTAGCTTATTTTTTTTACTACCAGTAGAGTTATATTTTTTGTAAAGGTAAAAGAGAATTGAAAAAGTTCCTGAATTATCGGGCCGTAGAGCCGCCATTGTGGCTTTCGGCGTTGCCAATTGCATCTTTGCTTGGTTTTTTCGCCTGCATTGTGATATTTCTCGGTGCGGACGCTATTGCAGATTACAGTCATCTGGCACTTCTCGGAGCCTCCGTTGTAGCTTTGGCTCTCGCGGTGGTGTGCGGAAGCCTGTGCCGACGTGGTATTGTGGTTGGTTTTCGCCGCAGTGCCCGTCAGATACTGCCGGCCGTGCCCATGCTTGTCTGCATCGCTATGGTGGCTACGACTTGGATGCTTAGCGGAGTTGTGCCCACTCTTGTCGATTATGGCATACGCATGCTCAGCCCGTCGCTGTTCCTGTTTGTTACCTGTGTGGTATGCGGCGTGATATCAGTGCTTACCGGCAGCTCCTGGAGTACTATTGCCACGATTGGACTTGCTTTTATGGGCATCGGCGCCGCTATGGGAGTGCCTGCGCCATGGGTGGCCGGTGCTATCATATCGGGCGCATATTTCGGCGACAAGGTTTCGCCGCTGAGCGACACCACGGTGGTGGCGTCATCGGCCTGCGGAGTCGACCTGTTCAAGCATATCAAATATCTTATGATTACCGCAATTCCGTCGATGACGATAGCCCTTGCGGTGTTCCTCATTGCCGGTTTCAATATCGAAACCGCCGGAGAAATGGCCAAGGCGGATATTGTGGATTTGCTCGACGAGGTTTTTGTTATCAGTCCCTACACGCTTGTCATACCCTGCATCACCATTGTCATGATAGTGCTCAGGGTGCCTACTATCATAGTGCTGTTCTGTAGCGCTATGCTCGGCCTCGGCGGTATTTTCGTATTTCAGCCCGGTATTGTAGAGATGCTTTCGGGCGACGGTATTCTCCCGATGATAGGGCGTCTGCTTTGGGGGGCCACCGAGTTCAATACCGGCAATGCGATGTTCGATGAACTCGTCGGCACCTCCGGCATCACCGGCATGCTTTCCACAGTAGCGCTTGTGCTTTGTGCCATGCTTTTCGGCACTATCATGATAGGCACGGGCATGCTGTCGCGCCTCACCGGTGCGCTTACGGCTAAGCTGCGCTCGCGCTTTACTCTTGTTGCCGGAACCGTAGGCAGCGGTCTCTTTATAAATGCCTGCACTGCCGACCAGTATCTTTCGCTGATTATCGGTGGCAATATGTATCGCAACGCCTACCGTCGCTACGGTCTTGAGCCCCGTTTGCTCAGCCGCACGCTCGAAGACTCGGTGTCGGTGACATCGGTGCTGATACCCTGGAACTCGTGCGGTGTTACACAGTCGGCAGTCCTTGGGGTGCCTACTGTGATGTATCTGCCTTATTGTATATTCAATTATCTGTCGCCGCTGATGTCGCTTGCCATGGCCTTTACCGGCTATCGCATAAAGCAGCATGTGACTGGCGTCAGAATACAGCGACCGAGCTTATCGACACATTGAATGTGCCGATAGCCCGAGGAAGCGTCATCAGCCCGAAAGAGGCTGTGGCGCCTGTGGCGAAGTTCTCGGTCAGTTTCCACGACAGTGTGCAACCCGTCTCGGCGGTAAATGCCATGCGGCTATGCCTCCATGCTCCTGCGCCCGTCAGCCATGATGCTCCGATTTCGGCGTGAGGCTGAAGAGCCAACGCAGGCAGCGGAAGCGGCAGGTGCGTAACAGCTCCGGTGCTGATGCCAGTGGCAGTGAGCGGGTGTACTTCCGCGCCGTACCTTACTGGGGTGAAGAAGCTGCGAACCGATGCCGATACGCCCCAGCGCCCGTCTATGGGAATGGCGGCCCGGACTGCTGCCATATATGCCGCGCACAGGTGTGCGTCGGAAGGCGAGCCAAGCGGGTAGGCGGCACCTGTGTTCATGGAAACGGTGGTGCGGAAATCATTTTCGACATCGTAGAACGACAAGCCTGAGCCGCTTCCGAATATCTTGCGTGCCACAAACGTGCCCAGCTCGGCCGATGCTATGCCGAGAAGGCTTCCTGCCACCACATCGGAAGCATAATGGCGGCGCGCCACAATGCGCTGCGCTCCTATTCCCGTGGCTATAAACTGTGCGCCGAGGCTGTACCACGGCGAGTGGCGGTAAAGATAGTTGGAAGCCAGAGTCGAGGCGGCAAAGGCCCAGGAGCTGTGTCGCGACGGGAAGCTGTTGTTGCCCGAGCCGTCGGGCCGCATTTCGTGTATGCTATACTTGAGCACCTCTGTAGTCGCGGCATTAGTGGCCAGGCCTATAGCAGAGCCGATTGTTATTTCTATTGCCGACGGTTGTGATTTGATGCTGTCGGTAGTGTGTGCTATGACCTCGATGGCGCACAGGGCTATTATGGGGGTAATTATTGCTTTGTGCATTAATAAAGTCTTTTACAAGCGCAAAAATACGAAGAATATCCGGCATATATTTTGCCATTCAATTATTATTCCTTAATTTTACCACACATTTTGTGGTTCAACTCACTTTAAAGCTTATACATTACATGACAAAACTATTTATTCCCCGCGTTGTCGCAGGCACTCTTGCGCTGGCCGCAGTTGGCGGGGCAATGGCACAGAAGCATGGTTATCAGAATGATGAAGTGATATTGCACGCATGGTCGTGGTCACTCGACACTATTGCCTCGAATATGAAGACAATAGCCGATGCAGGCTATAACTACGTGCAGACCTCGCCCGTGCAAGCATGTTTCGTGGGCGACGGCGGCGGTATGGCGCTCTTCAGCAAGCCCGGCGACAGCGTGCAGGGTAAGTGGTACTATTATTATCAGCCTACCGACTGGACTATAGGCAACTATATGCTGGGCGACCGTTCCGATTTCAAGGCTATGTGCGACAGCGCATATAAATATGGCGTAAAGGTAATTGTGGACGTACTTCCCAACCATACTGCGGTCGACCATACTGCAGTTCTGCCCGGTCTCGACAATGCTGTCGGCGGTCATGAAAATCTTTTTCATGCCAACGGCTTTACGCCTATCACCGATTACAACGACCGTATGCAGTGCACTACCGGCGAAATGGGCGGCTTACCCGATGTGAACACAGAGAACCCTGATTTCCAGCATTACTACCTCCAGTATGTAAATGACCTTATAAATCTTGGTGCACGCGGCTTCCGCTACGATACCGCCAGGCACATCGGTCTGCCCTCCGACCCCCTCGACCCCAAGGCTAAGGAGAACGATTTTTGGGCTGTGGCTACCGGCAAGAAGGCGGCAAAAGGTCTGAGCATGCTCATGCCCGACAGCGTATTTATCTATGGCGAGGTGCTTCAAGACCGCAACGTAAAGGAAACCGAATACGCCGCTATAATGGATGTGACCGCCAGTGCATACGGCCATGTTCTGCGTCAGGCACTCGAAAACGGCGCTGCCACTCCCGACCTTCTGGACTGGCATCATCCCGCACGTCCCGAGCAGCTTGTGACATGGGTTGAGAGCCACGACACATACTGCAACGCACACGAATCGGCAGGACTCTCTGATGAGCAGATACGTGCAGCATGGGTATTCCTGACCGCGCGTCAGGGTGGCCGTCCGCTATTCTTCAGCCGACCCGAAGGAAGCACACGCGAAAACTATTGGGGCACCAACCGCATCGGAAACCGTGGCAACGACGAGTTCTTCGCTCCCGAAGTGGTGGCGGTAAATAAGTTCCGTCATGCAATGGCATCGCAGCCCGAGGCTGTCACTTTCTCCGACGGCGGCGCTGTCGCTATGGTAGACCGCACCAAGGGCATCGCGCTTGTCAACTTCTCCGGCAAGGCACAGAAGCTCAAAATGTCTACCACGCTCCCCGACGGCAGCTATACCGATGCCGTATCGGGTACCGTATTTAATGTGGCCAAGGGCCGTATCGAGGGCAAACTTGCTCCTCTTGGTACATACCTTCTCTATAAGAATTAAAAATTAGAGATTACGAATTAAAAATTTCGACAAATGCGGGGGGCGGTTTTAAAAATCTCCCCCGCATTTTTATCGTATATTTGCATAATATTTATTAACTTTGGGGACTTCATATGACAAAGTTACTACAAAAAAGTGAAATGCGGAAAGATATAGTGATAGAATTGAGTTACAAGGGTTTTGGTTTAAGTGGCGAAAATTCGTGAAGCCATTACAATCCCTGCCGAAGCCAAATCCTGACGCCGCAACGTTACTTGTTCGTAACCATGCCCGATAATGCGACAAACGGGTACGGATAGAGAAACAAGGCGCAGAGGGATAGTGAGTTACCCACAACTCACGCGAAAAATCCGGTTACGGAAAAAGATTGCGCCGTTCCTCACCGTTTTGCGTACCAGAGAAGGACTCTTCACCAACTAATTTTGAAACCAAAAAAATTAAGGACGATGAAGAGTACATTTTCAGTTATCTACTATCTCAAACGGCAGGTAGTGAAGAAAGACGGGACAGTTCCCGTCATGGGACGTATCACGGTGGACGGCAACCAGACACAATTCAGTTGCAAGCTGAGTGTCGATCCGAAGCTGTGGGACACCAAAGGGGGGCGTGTCACGGGCAGAAGCACGGCGGCACTCGAAACGAACCGTATGCTTGACAAGATGCGGGTGCGCATCAACAAGCACTATCAGGAAATCATGGAGCGTGACAACTTCGTCACGGCAGAGAAGGTCAAGAACGCTTTTCTCGGACTGGAGCACCGCTACCACACGCTGATGCAGGTGTTCCGCCAGCACAACGAGGACTATGAAAAACAGGTGGAAGCAGGCATGAAAGCCAAAGGCACGCTGCTGAAGTACCGCACCGTTTACAAACACCTGCAAGAGTTCCTTGACATCCGCTACCATGTGAAGGACATCGCACTGAAAGAGCTTACCCCGGCTTTCATCTCCGACTTCGAGATGTTCCTGCGCACGGACAAGCACTGCTGCACCAATACCGT